>NZ_JBVHNK010000011.1:0-309194 GCF_055556615.1 Pseudomonas sp. PME37.24/025 | reverse complement strand
CAAGGAGTTTTCCGTTTCGACTGCGCCGGAAGTGGGGCGAATTATAGACTTCCAGAATCTGCCGTCAACCCCTGATTACGCTTTTCTATCAATAACTTGCGGAAAGCCGGAAAACTGCACATTCCCCTCTATATAGGAGAGCAAAACCAGCCCTGCTATATATAGAAGGAATGCTCAGAGCACTCCAGACGCCTTGAACCCAGCAATGACGCCGACATCCAGACCCAACACCCGCTGCAGAACCTCCAGCGTGTGCTCACCCAACAAAGGAGGCGCACTACGGTACTCCACCGGAGTCTCGGACAGACGAATCGGGCTCGCAACCTGCGGCACCATCCCGGCCAAAGCATGAGGCAGCTCAATGGCCAACCCACGCGACTGAACCTGAGGATCGGCAAACATCTGAGCCAGATCATTGATCGGTCCGCATGGCACGCCTGCCTGCTCCAGCTGCGCCACCCATTCGGCAGTAGTCTTGAACACGGTCGCCTGGCGGATCAGCGGAATCAATACTGCCCGGTTAGCCACCCGCAATTTGTTGGTCGCAAAACGCGGATCATCCGCCCACTGCGGCTGACCAGCCACCTGCGCAAACTTGCGGAACTGCCCATCGTTACCCACGGTGAGGATGAAGTCGCCATCGGCCGTAGGAAAGTCCTGATAAGGCACGATATTCGGGTGCGCGTTGCCCAGGCGTTTAGGCGCATTACCTGTAGTCAGGTAATTCATCGCCTGATTGGCCAGACAAGCCACCTGAACATCCAGCAATGCCATATCTATATGCTGACCGCCCCCGCCCTGATCCCGATGAGCCAAGGCTGCCAGGATCGCTACCGTGGAATAGAGCCCGGTCAAAATATCTGTCAGCGCCACACCGACTTTCACCGGGCCCGCACCTTCATCTCCTTCGGGACGACCGGTCAAACTCATCAGACCGCCCAAGCCTTGGATCATGAAGTCATAACCCGCACGCTTGGCATATGGACCTGTCTGACCGAATCCAGTGATCGAGCAATAGATCAGCTTCGGATTAATCGCCTTGAGCGATTCATAGTCCAGCCCATAAGCCGCTAGGCCACCGACCTTGAAGTTCTCAATGAGGATGTCCGACTTCGCCGCCAACTCACGCACAAGCTGCTGCCCTTCTGGCCGTGTGAAGTCGATGGTCACGGATTGCTTGTTGCGGTTGGCGGACAAGTAATAGGCCGCCTCGCTGGTGTTCTCGCCATAGGCGTCTTTAAGGAACGGAGGCCCCCAGGCGCGCGTGTCATCGCCATTGCCCGGGCGCTCGACTTTGATGACTTCGGCGCCAAGGTCCGCCAGGATCTGCCCGGCCCAAGGCCCGGCGAGTACCCGCGATAAATCCAGTACCCGTAGATGCGAAAGCGCGCCCATGGCCGTTCTCCTATTAATAGAACGCCTGGATGCCGGTCTGCGCGCGACCGAGGATCAGTGCATGGACGTCATGCGTACCTTCATAGGTATTCACCACTTCCAGATTGACCAGGTGCCGAGCGACACCGAATTCATCGGAGATGCCGTTGCCACCCAGCATATCGCGCGCCATGCGGGCGATATCCAGGGATTTGCCACAGGAGTTGCGCTTCATCATCGAAGTGATCTCGACGGCAGCCGTGCCTTCATCCTTCATACGGCCCAGACGCAGGCAGCCTTGCAGCGCCATGGTGATTTCGGTCTGCATGTCAGCCAGCTTCTTCTGGATCAACTGTGTGGCCGCCAATGGACGACCAAACTGCTTACGATCCAGGGTGTACTGACGAGCGGTGTGCCAGCAGAACTCGGCAGCGCCCAGTGCGCCCCAGGAAATGCCGTAACGCGCCGAGTTAAGGCAGGTAAAAGGACCTTTCAAGCCCCGGACATCCGGAAAGATGTTCTCTTCAGGGACAAATACGCTGTCCATGACGATCTCGCCGGTGATGGATGCACGCAGGCCAACCTTGCCGTGAATCGCCGGTGCGCTCAGACCTTTCCAGCCCTTCTCCAGAACAAAACCACGAATGTCGCCCGCGTCGTCCTTGCCCCAAACCACGAACACATCGGCGATCGGGCTGTTGGTGATCCACATTTTGCTGCCGGTGAGGCTGTAGCCGCCTTCCACTTTGCGTGCACGAGTAATCATCGCACCCGGGTCGGAACCGTGGTCAGGCTCAGTCAGACCGAAGCAACCGATCCATTCACCCGACGCCAACTTCGGCAGGTATTTCTGCTTCTGTGCTTCGGTACCGAATTCGTTGATCGGCACCATGACCAGCGAGGACTGCACGCTCATCATCGAGCGATAGCCGGAGTCGACACGCTCGACCTCACGGGCAATCAGACCGTAACTGACGTAGTTAAGGCCGCTGCCACCGTATTGCTCAGGAATGGTCGCACCCAACAGCCCCACTTCCCCCATCTCGCGGAAGATCGCCGGGTCGGTCTTCTCATGACGGAAAGCTTCGAGAACGCGCGGCGCGAGCTTCTGCTGAGCGAATTGCTGAGCGGTGTCGCGAATCATGCGTTCTTCTTCAGTGAGCTGTTGATCCAGCAGCAGGGGATCGATCCAGTTGAAGCTAGCTTTACCGCCCATGAGTGAGTCCTCTCGAATCGGGTCAAATAACGTGGACCGATCCTAGGCCGGGTTTAGCTTCACGACAAACGAGGATTTTGCATACTGTTGTGCTAATTTCTCACTCCGTAACGTCGCAAAATAGCTTATATGCGATGTATTAGTGAGGTTGACGTACATGCGCCGGAAGATCCCCAGTACAACTGCCCTGATCAGCTTTGAAGCGGCAGCGCGCCACGAGAGCTTTACCAAGGCCGCCCAGGAACTTTCCCTCACGCAGGGAGCGATTTGCCGACAGATCGCCAGCCTGGAGGAGTTCCTTAGCGTCGAACTGTTCCGACGCTCCCGGCGCGGAGTGAAGCTGACGGAGGCCGGGCTTTCCTACAGCCGCCGAGTGGCCACCCAACTCGACGCGGTCGAACGGGACACCTTGTCAGTGATGGGCCAGCAAGGCGCCAACGTGATCGAGCTGGCGGTGGTACCAACCTTCGGCACTCAATGGCTGTTGCCGCGACTCAAGGATTTTCAGCACAAACATCCGGAAGTGACGGTTAACCTCACCAACCGCACCCGCCCCTTCCTGTTTGCCGACACCGAATTCGATGCCGCGATCTATTTCGGCGACGCCGACTGGTCGGGTACCGAATCCCACAGGCTAATGGGCGAAAATCCGATGCCAGTGTGCAGCCCCACGTTACTGGGAAAAAAAACCAACCTGACCCCCAGTGAAATCGCCGAACTGCCCCTGCTTCAGCAGACCACACGCCCTTATGCCTGGCGCCAGTGGTTCAACTCTCAAAACCTGAATATCCCGCGAGACATGACAGGGCCGCGTTACGAGCTATTCTCCATGCTTGCTCAAGCTGCGATGCACGATATGGGGATCGCGCTGATTCCACCGTTCCTGATTCAGCGCGAATTGGCAGAGAAGCGCCTGGTGATTGCCAACGCCCAGGCACTATCGAGCATTAAGGCCTACTACCTGATGATTCCCGAGCGAAAAGTCGAATCAGCCTCTTTAAAGGCGTTTCGCGATTGGCTGGTGAATCAGGCACAAAGCTACAGCCTAGAAGGATAAAGGCTCCCCTTTATTAGCTGACCCGGTAGTCAGGAAAACAAAAGCACTACAGATGTAAGTATTTGTCGCATATTGGCAGACTGTACTGAGGAGTAGCACAAACGTCCTACAAAGGCCTGAATACGTGGCCTTGAGCCTCTATTGGTAGGCAATGACAACTCATTCACCGGGCCGATGTGTAAATTCTGGAATTTTGGACATAATCCTCACAAGCCACGGCCTGCAAGGGATTGCACCGATCGGTGCGACATTCGGTCACGGGGTGACTTGTAGTTAATTTTCCGTCACCCGTCATAATCCCTTGAAGGGCACAAAGTTCGCCTGCAAAATGCCGCGCCCCGCCCTGATTTTGGCGGGATCGTGCTGATCGGCCGCCCCAGCCGCACCATCCGAAGTGCCTGGGTTTACTCAATAAGATCACGCAGGAGATTTGACGTGCACATTGGTGTTCCTCTCGAAACCCAGACGGGTGAAACACGGGTTGCTGCAACCCCGGAAACCATCAAGAAGCTGATCGGCCAGGGTCATAAAGTCACTGTGCAAAGCGGCGCCGGTATTAATGCCAGCGTTGTCGACAGTGCTTATGAAGCGGCAGGCGCGACCATTGGCAGTGCCAATGATGCGTTTGGCGCCGAGCTGATTCTCAAGGTGGTCGCCCCCAGCGACAGCGAGCTGACGCTGATCAAGAGCGGCACCGTAGTGGTGGGCATGCTCAACCCGTTCAGCAATGAAACCATTGCCAAACTGGCCGAGTGCGGCATTACTGCGTTTGCGCTGGAAGCCGCACCGCGCACCTCCCGCGCCCAGAGCCTGGATGTGCTGTCCTCTCAGGCGAACATTGCCGGTTATAAATCCGTGTTGTTGGCCGCCCACTACTATCCACGCTTCATGCCGATGCTGATGACCGCTGCGGGCACCGTGAAAGCGGCGCGCGTGCTGATTCTCGGCGCTGGTGTAGCCGGTTTGCAGGCGATTGCCACGGCGAAACGTCTGGGTGCAGTCATCGAAGCGTCCGACGTGCGTCCTGCGGTGAAAGAACAGATTGAATCCCTGGGTGCGAAATTCGTCGATGTGCCGTACGAAACCGATGAAGAGCGCGAATGCGCCGTCGGTGTCGGCGGTTACGCACGCCCCATGCCGGCCAGCTGGATGCAGCGCCAGGCCCTGGCCGTGCATGAACGCGCCAAGCAGGCTGACATCGTCATCACCACCGCACTGATTCCGGGCCGCAAGGCGCCGACGCTGTTGAGTGCCGAAACCGTGGCGCAGATGAAGCCCGGCTCGGTGGTCATCGACCTCGCGGCAGCCCAGGGCGGCAACTGCCCGCTGACCGTGGCCGATCAGGTGGTCGTCGAAAATGGCGTGACCATTTGCGGCCCGACCAATCTGGCCGGCGCAGTCGCGGCCGATGCTTCGGCACTGTATGCGCGCAACCTGCTGGACTTCCTGAAGCTGGTCTTCAACAAAGAAGGCCAGTTCGAAGTGAACCTAGAAGACGACATCGTCGCTGCGTGCCTGATGTGCCGCGACGGCCAAGTCATCCGCAAAAACGCCTAAGCAGGGATTCAGACGATGGAAGAGCTTATCTCCCCCGGTATCTACAACCTGATCATCTTCGTGCTGGCGATTTATGTCGGTTATCACGTGGTCTGGAACGTTACACCTGCACTGCACACACCGTTGATGGCGGTGACCAACGCCATTTCGGCGATTGTGATCGTCGGCGCCATGCTGGCGGCGGCTTTGACCGTGACACCACTGGGCAAGACCATGGGCACCCTGGCGGTGGCTCTGGCGGCGGTGAACGTATTTGGTGGCTTCCTTGTCACCCGCAGGATGCTTGAGATGTTCAAGAAAAAAGCCCCGAAAGCCGTAAAAGAAGAGGCGCCCAAGTAATGAGCATGAATCTGGTAACGACGCTCTACCTGATCGCGTCGATCTGCTTCATCCAGGCCCTCAAAGGCCTGTCGCACCCAACCACGTCGCGGCGCGGCAATGTCTACGGCATGCTCGGCATGGCGTTGGCGATCCTCACTACCGTGGGCCTCATTTATAAGCTGGGTGCAGAGCTCGCCACCGCTGGTATCGGTTACGTCATCGTCGGTCTGTTGGTCGGCGGCACTGCCGGCTCGATCATGGCCAAACGCGTTGAAATGACCAAGATGCCGGAACTGGTCGCCTTCATGCACAGCATGATCGGTATGGCCGCAGTGTTCATCGCTATCGCGGCAGTGGTCGAGCCGCAGTCCCTGGGCATCGTTAAACACCTGGGTGATTCGATTCCGGCGGGCAACCGTCTGGAGCTGTTCCTCGGCGCGGCCATCGGTGCAATCACCTTCTCCGGTTCGGTGATCGCGTTCGGCAAGCTGTCGGGCAAGTACAAGTTCCGTCTGTTCCAGGGCGCACCGGTACAGTTCAGCGGCCAGCACAAGTTGAACCTGCTGTTGGGTCTGGCGACGCTGGCATTGGGCATCACCTTCATGCTGACCGGCAATCTAAGCGCGTTTGCTCTGATGCTGGCCTTGGCCTTCGTGATGGGTGTGCTGATCATCATCCCGATCGGCGGCGCCGACATGCCTGTCGTGGTGTCGATGCTCAACAGTTACTCCGGCTGGGCAGCAGCGGGTATCGGCTTCTCGCTGAACAACTCGATGCTGATCATCGCCGGCTCGCTGGTCGGTTCGTCCGGTGCGATCCTCTCGTACATTATGTGCAAGGCGATGAACCGCTCGTTCTTCAACGTGCTGCTCGGCGGTTTCGGCAACACAGCAGATGCCGCCGGCCCGGCAGGCTCGAAAGAAGCCCGCCCGGTGAAATCCGGTTCGGCTGACGACGCGACCTTCCTTCTGACCAACGCCGACACAGTGATTATCGTTCCGGGCTATGGCCTGGCGGTTGCCCGCGCGCAGCACGCATTGAAAGAGCTGACCGAGAAGCTGACTCACCGCGGCGTGACCGTGAAGTATGCGATTCACCCGGTTGCGGGTCGGATGCCTGGCCACATGAACGTATTGCTGGCCGAGGCCGAAGTGCCTTACGACCAGGTGTTCGAGATGGAAGACATCAACTCCGAGTTCGGTCAGGCCGACGTGGTGCTGGTGCTGGGTGCCAACGATGTGGTCAACCCGGCGGCCAAGAACGATCCGAAATCGCCGATTGCCGGCATGCCGATTCTGGAAGCGTTCAAAGCCAAGACCATCATCGTCAACAAGCGCTCGATGGCCAGCGGCTATGCCGGTCTGGACAACGAACTGTTCTACCTGGACAAGACCATGATGGTTTTTGGCGATGCCAAGAAAGTCATCGAAGACATGGTTAAAGCCGTCGAGTAATACCCTTCGGCAACCTGAACGCCCCGACTCGTCGGGGCGTTTTTGTTTGTGGCTGTTACCGATCCTGTAACGGTGTTTTGTCTGAAAGACCCAGAATAGACGTCTCGAATGCGACCTTGGTAGCGGGACGGGCACTGATCAAATTCACTAGACTGCGTACCTTGCTTCCGCTGCCCCGAGAAAACAATTATGTACCGTGACCGTATTCGCCTGCCTTCATTGTTGGACAAGGTAATGAGCGCCTCCGACGCTGCCGCTCTGATTCAGGACGGCATGACTGTCGGCATGAGCGGCTTTACCCGCGCCGGCGAAGCCAAGGCCGTGCCACATGCCCTGGCCGAGCGTGCCAAGGTCGCACCGCTGAAAATCACCCTGATGACCGGTGCCAGCCTGGGCAACGACCTCGACAAACAACTGACTGAAGCCGGTGTACTGTCGCGACGTATGCCGTTCCAGGTGGACAGCACCCTGCGCAAGGCGATCAATGCCGGCGAAGTCATGTTCATCGACCAGCACCTGTCGGAAACCGTAGAGCTACTGCGTAACCAACAACTCAAGCTACCGGACATCGCAGTGATCGAAGCCGTGGCAATCACCGAGCAGGGCCATATCGTGCCGACCACCTCGGTAGGCAACTCGGCCAGTTTCGCGATTTTCGCCAAACACGTGATCGTCGAGATCAACCTGGCTCACAACCCGAATCTCGAAGGTCTGCACGACATCTATATCCCGACCTATCGGCCGACCCGCACGCCTATTCCGCTGGTGAAGGTAGACGACCGCATCGGCAGCACCGCCATCCCGATACCGCCAGAAAAAATCGTCGCGATCGTGATCACTAATCAGTCTGACTCGCCGTCCACTGTCTTGCCGCCGGACAGTGACACTCAGGCCATCGCTGATCACCTGATCGATTTCTTCAAACAAGAAGTGGCTGCCGGGCGCATGACCAACAAGCTCGGCCCGCTGCAAGCCGGTATCGGCACCATCGCCAATTCGGTGATGTGCGGCTTGATTGACTCGCCGTTCGAAGACCTGACCATGTACTCCGAAGTGCTGCAGGATTCGACCTTCGATCTGATCGACGCCGGCAAGCTGAGCTTTGCTTCGGGCAGCTCGATCACCCTGTCCAGTCGGCGCAATGCCGATGTATTCGGGAACCTGGAGCACTATAAGGACAAGCTGGTACTGCGCCCCCAGGAAATCTCGAACCATCCCGAAGTGGTGCGACGCCTGGGTATCATCGGTATCAACACCGCGCTGGAATTCGACCTGTATGGCAACGTCAACTCCACCCATGTCTGCGGCACGCGGATGATGAATGGCATCGGTGGCTCCGGCGATTTCGCGCGCAATGCGCACCTGGCGATCTTTGTCACCAAGTCGATTGCCAAGGGTGGCGCGATTTCCAGCGTGGTGCCCATGGTCAGCCACGTCGACCACACAGAACATGACGTCGACATTCTCGTGACCGAGATAGGCCTGGCCGACTTGCGCGGCCTGGCCCCGCGTGAGCGCGCCCGGGTCATCATCGACAACTGCGTTCACCCGGACTATCGAGCAGCCTTGAATAACTACTTCACTGCCGCTTGCGCAGTCGGCGGGCATACCCCGCACATCCTTCGCGATGCCCTGAGTTGGCACATAAACCTGGAAGAAACCGGGCGCATGCTGGCGGTGTAATTGATACAGATTGCAGCTGACGCAAACACAGTTTCGTCAGCTCGCGGTGATAACACTCAACACCGTCAAAAACTGTACTGCTGTACCGGTCTTTTCCTACGGTATTTTCCTACCTTTTGCGCTGAATTGAGCAAAAACGCACTGTATTAGTGCAGACAGGTACAGTTGCCTCAATTTAGACCAGTACACTGCCTTTTAACAGTTAACTGGTCTCTCACAATACAGGTGAACTGTATCTACAGAGACTGGCCAAACGAGAGGATCATTGGCATCAGTTAAACCACTACCTAATCCCGCCATAAGCGGAAGGATGTCAACCATGGAACGTACACTCAGTTCCGAACTGTTCTTCGAAGATACTGCTGCAAAAACCCAGGCTTCCATGCCTCTGCGCGTTATCGCCAACCTGATGCTGTGGCAGCGCCGTATCACCAGCCGCCATCAACTGGCTCGTCTGGACTCGCGTCTGCTGGCTGACGCCGGGATTAGCGAAGCACAACGCTACGAAGAGCTGAGCAAGCCGTTCTGGCGCTAAGTTAGCGTCGCTGGCTCTGATCCTCCGGATCCACCGCCAGCACCCCGAATTGAACAAACAAAGCCCGTCGTGGGAAACCACGACGGGCTTTGTCGTTTTAGAGCTTTCATATTGGGCCGTACAGAAGAGATAGCTGCCAATATGTACAGTTTGCAATTTATACAAATTTAACCAGTACAGTTTCATTGGAGTGTGTCTGTGCCCGCAGGCGTAAGGGTGTCACCATGAATCCCGACAAGTTGGCAAAAGGACCGCGCCCATAAATAACTTACTAAATGTTTCCATCGTCACACCGCAAGCGAAGCCCTGCTTGGTCAGACTTCGAGGATTACTGAGAGCGCTCACCGACAGCCTGGGAAGGGCTCGCACCCGACGGTTACTGGGCCAACTCAATGATCAACAGCTCTCAGATCTGGGCATCAGCATGCCGACCGCCTCAACGAAGTGGACAAACCGTTCTGGCGCTAGCTTTCTCCATTAACAGACGGGACTGTTCTAACCGAGGTGCACAGGCCTAATATCCAGATAGAACGTGGCGAACGCTTTACGACAGGCGTCTGATCCTGAGCCACCTCTAAATCGGTCTATCCAAAGGAGCTACCCCATGTCCCGTCTACGTCTGCTCAGCGCTGCCGCCCTGCTTGCCGTTGCTGCCAATTCCCACGCCACCAGTTTTATCGTGACCACCGATTCCATTGTTGGCGGACTGAAGGCGTCCTCTGACGCAACGTCGGATGTCTCGTCTTCCTTTCGCGACGACAAAATCGTCCGTGCTGCTCGTGACGATGCTGCCAGCTTCGTCGCCAGTGAAGGCGCCATTCGTGGTGTGAAACTGGAAAGCGCGCTCGACCACATCCGCCAACAGACTCCACAACTGAATGCGACTGACGCACAGCTGGCCCAGGCCATCCTGACGATCTAAGCGACAGCTCTGACGCGGGACACGCCCTAACGCTGGTCAGTTAAACGCAATCCATGTGGGAGCGGCGGTGCGGCGATCCAACTTGCTCGCGAAGGCGTCAGCACATCCAACATTGATGTCGCCTGACACACCGCTTTCGCGAGCAAGCCCGCTCCCACAGGTGTCCCAATGTTTCGGCACTGGCTCTAGCCCGGGCATTGCGCTAGCCTTGGGACTCGCTTTCAGCTATAGAGTCTCATGCGTTTTCTTTCCAATCTGTCGATCACTGCGGTTTTTCTTGCGGCTTGCTGGTCGGGTTCGGCCCATGCCTTCGACGCTTTCAACCTCTCTACGCAAGGCACCGTGGCCAGTGGTTATGCCTCCAGCATGGTGACCTCCGCACCCTTCGACCATAAACTGCTGATCGCCGCCCGGGATGACGCTGCCGCGTTCATTGCCAGTGACGGTCAACTGCGAGGATCGCAACTGGAGTCCGCCTTGATTTACCTGCGCCGGACCCAGCCAAAACTTCATGCCAGCGACCTTGAACTGGCAGAGGCAATTCTCGTCCAATAGTTATCCCTTGTTCCTCCGGAGTCGTTCCATGCGTAGCCCGCTGATTGCTGCCACCCTTGGCCTGCTGTTGTTGGCCGACGTGGCCCAGGCGCACACCCTGGTAGCCACCAGTAACATCCTCATCAACGCCACCCAGCGCACACTTGATTTCACGTCCGATACCACCACGTCCATCCGTGATTCGAAGATTGTCCGTGAAGCCCACGACGATGCGGCCAGTTTCGTCGCCAGCGACGGTGAAATCCGCGGCGCGCACCTGGAAGCGGCCTTCGACACCTTGCGCACCCGCGTACCGGAAGCCCGCGACGCCAGTGATCAGGTTCTCGCCGAAGCTATCCTCGCACTGTGAAGTCATTAGGCGCCTGGCTGTTGGCCGGGGTTGTATTGCTACTCGGCAATACGGCTCAGGCCGGCCTGCAACTACGGCTCAAGACCGACGGTCTGACCCCCGCGCAACAGCAGGCCAGTCAGGCGCTGCTTGATGAGGCCATACAGGCGTTACCGCCGCGCTTCATCGAGCAACTGGACCAGCGCATTGATGTTGGCTGGACCGACGACATGCCGAGCGATGCTTACGGTCAGGCATCGCTGGTGTCCGAGCTGGACCTGAATCGCAATCTGCTCGCCAGCCTCACCAACGGCAGCGCCGCGACCCAAAAAACTTACCGTCCCCACGGTACCGTGCGCCGGGAAATGCTCGCCACGGTGTTGCACGAACTCACCCATATTTATGACCGTGCGCGCCTATGGCCAGCTGCCGAGCGCACACTGATCCAGCGTTGCATGCAACGTAACAGCAGCTCCGGGCTGATCGGCATCCCCGATCAATGCCGTGGGCAGACGGAGCGACGCTGGACCCTCAGCGATGACCCTCGTCTGCTGGATTTGGCCGGCTGGCCGCAATACGTCGGTCGACGCGGCGAGCGCGAACAACACAACCGGCAGATTGCCCGCAGCCCGGACATCTACGAGACGAGCAGCCCGAAGGAGTTCGTCGCGGTCAATATGGAGTATTTCCTCCTCGACCCAAGCTATGCCTGCCGTCGCCCTGCGCTGTATCGCTATTACAAAGAACATTTCGGTTGGGCGCCCGCCGCCAAAGACACATGCGCCCAATCATTCGCCTTCCTCAATGCGGGTAACGACTTCGCCAAGCAGCCCCTGGGCCAGGTCGATCCGGAGCGGGTTTACGCTGTTGACTATCTACTGGCAGAAGCCAACCAGAATTGGGTCAGCCGCTGGGGCCACAGCATGCTGCGATTGGTGATCTGTGCACCGGGTCGGCCGCGTGGGCCGGATTGTCGACTGGATCTGGATCAGCATCTGGTGTTGTCCTACCGCGCCTTCGTCGGTGACTTACAACTGTCGAGCTGGGATGGACTGGTGGGTAAATACCCATCGCGCCTGTTTGTCTTGCCGCTGGCCCAGGTGATCGACGAATACACCAAGACCGAACTGCGCAGCCTGGCATCGGTGCCGCTGAACCTGTCGCACAGCGAGATCGAAGACGTGGTGGAACACGCTGCGGAGATGCACTGGAGTTACGACGGCAACTATTTTTTCCTGTCCAACAACTGCGCGGTAGAAGGCCTGAAATTACTGCGCAGCAGCACCAACAATGCGCAACTGGTTGGCCTCGACAGCATCATGCCCAACGGTTTGCTGGAAGTGCTCAAGGGCCGCGGACTGGCGGACACCAGCGTGCTGGACGATCCCCGCGAAGCACTGCGCCTGGGCTATCGCTTCGACTCCTTCCGCGAGCGTTATCAAGCGATGTTCGAAGTGCTGAAGAAGCATTTGCCGATCAAGCAGGACAAGGTCGAGGACTGGCTGTCCTTGAAAGCTGAGGAACGCCGCAAATGGATTGATCAGGCTGACTTACGCACCAGCGCCGCATTGCTGCTGCTGGAGCAGGCCAGTTTTCGTCAGCAGATGGTGTTGGCCCAGGACGAAGTGAAGCAACGTTACCTGGGCGCTCGGGAATTGAAGGATGGCGGCATGGATAAGGCCAATGCGACCTTGCAGGAGATTCTCGCCAACAGCGGCTTCCTCAGCCGTCCGGCCGAATTGCTCGGCACCGGTGGTTATGGTTTGCCGCAACCAAACGAGTGGACGCGCCTGGAGTCGGAAAGCAACCTGCGCCAGAAGCAGCTGCAAGCGCTGACCGGGGATCTCGACAAGGAAGTGAGAGCGTTGCTCGAACCGAGTCGAGCCGCCGAGATGGCCGCCAACGAAGCCAACCTGAAGCAGGTTGGCGAACATTTGCGGAAGCTGCACAAGGCTGCGGGTGGGTTGGAGTTGCCCTGAAACATAAGACCCCGAGAGAGCAAAATCCTCTGTGGCGAGAGAGCTTGCTCCCGTTCGACGGCGGAGCCGGCGCGATAGGGTGCCTGGTCGATTTTGGGGCCGCTTCGCGCCCCAGCGGGAGCAAGCTCCCTCGCCACAGTGGGTCGTCTGATTGCTTAGCTGTGGGTCAATAGCACGCCCAGGCTGGCAATCAGACGTTTCGGCATTTTCATCAGGTCTTTCCTCACAGCCATACAGCAAAAAGGGCTTCAGAACGTAGTCCTGAAGCCCTCGGTCTTGCTGTTTAGTCTGTGCCGCGAGGCCCTAATTCCTCTGTATCAGGCACTTTACCTTCAGCTGACCCGCGCTTTACGTACGCCGTCAGACAAGGCTGCGCACAGGCTGAGTACGCCCTCCACAGCCTGATCCGGCGTCGAGGCATTGGCAATGTGATCGATCAGTGCCGACCCCACCACCACACCGTCGGCCAGACGCGCGATGGATGCCGCTTGCTCCGGTGTGCGGATACCAAAACCGATGCTGATCGGCAGATCGGTATGGCGACGCAGACGGGTGACGGCTTCTTCGACATGTTCCAGAGTCGCCGCGCCCGCACCGGTCACACCCGCCACCGACACGTAGTAAACAAATCCGGAACTGCCGTTCAATACCGTCGGCAAGCGCACGTCATCAGTCGTCGGAGTGGTCAGACGGATGAAGTCCAGGCCCGCCGCCTGTGCCGGGTCGCACAGCTCGCCGTTATGCTCGGGCGGCATGTCGACCACGATCAAGCCATCGACGCCGGCCTCTTTGGCTTCAGCGATGAAACGCGGCACGCCATACATATGAATCGGGTTGAAATAACCCATCAGCACCAGCGGCGTCTCGTTATTGCCTTCGCGGAACTCGCGAACCATTTGCAGGGTTTTCGCCAGGTTCTGTTTGGCGCCCAAGGCACGAATGTTGGCCAGTTGAATCGCCGGGCCATCGGCCATTGGATCGGTGAAAGGCATGCCCAACTCGATCACGTCGGCACCTGCTCCCGGCAAGCCTTTGAGGATCGCCAGAGACGTGTCGTAGCTTGGGTCGCCAGCGGTCACGAAGGTCACCAGGGCGGCGCGGTTCTGTTCCTTGAGTTCGGCAAAACGCGTTTGCAGGCGGCTCATCCGTGTTTCTCCTGCTTGGATTGCTCTTGTTGAGAGTGTTCCATGTGGTGCATCACGGTCTGCATGTCTTTGTCGCCACGGCCGGACAAGTTGACCACCATCAGGTGATCTTTCGGCAGCGTTGGTGCGCGTTTGAACACTTCAGCCAAGGCATGAGCGCTTTCCAGTGCAGGAATAATCCCTTCCAGACGACAGCATTTGTGGAACGCGTCGAGGGCTTCATCGTCGGTCACCGAGGTGTACTGGACGCGACCGATGTCATGCAACCAGGCGTGTTCCGGGCCGATGCCCGGATAGTCGAGGCCGGCGGAAATCGAATGAGCGTCGATGATCTGGCCGTCGTCGTCCTGCAACAGGAAAGTACGGTTGCCGTGCAGAACACCCGGTACGCCGCCGTTCAGGCTGGCCGCGTGCTTGCCGGTTTCGATGCCGTAACCGGCGGCTTCAACGCCGATAATCTCGACACTCTTGTCATCGAGGAACGGGTGGAACAGGCCCATGGCGTTGGAACCACCACCGATGCATGCCACCAGGCTGTCGGGCAGACGGCCTTCCTGAGCTTGCAACTGCTCGCGGGTTTCCTTGCCGATCACAGCCTGGAAGTCGCGAACCATGGCAGGGTACGGGTGTGGACCGGCCACGGTGCCGATCAGGTAGAAGGTGCTGTCGACGTTGGTCACCCAGTCACGCAGGGCTTCGTTCATCGCATCTTTGAGGGTGCCGGTGCCAGCGACCACCGGGATCACTTCGGCGCCCAGCAGCTTCATGCGAAACACGTTGGCTTGCTGACGTTCGATGTCGGTGGTGCCCATGTAGATCACGCAATCGAGGCCGAAACGCGCCGCCACGGTGGCGGTCGCCACGCCGTGCATGCCAGCGCCGGTCTCAGCGATGATGCGTTTCTTGCCCATGCGCCGCGCCAGCAGGATCTGGCCGATGCAGTTGTTGATCTTGTGTGCGCCGGTGTGGTTCAGCTCTTCGCGCTTGAGGTAAATCTTCGCGCCGCCGCAGAACTCTGTCAGACGCTCGGCGAAATACAGTGGGCTTGGACGTCCGACGTAATCACGCTGAAAGTAGGCCAATTCTTCTTTGAACGCCGGATCCTCCTTGGCCGCTTCGTATTCGCGGGCCAGATCGAGGATCAACGGCATCAGGGTTTCGGCGACGTAACGGCCACCGAACGCGCCAAACAGGCCGTTGGCGTCGGGGCCGTTGCGCAGATTAGTCTGGGTCATGGGTCGCTCCAGTTGTATTCGAGAGGTGACGATGGGGTTCACTCTACCCCTGACATCCCGTACTGAAAACCGATAAGATCGCCACAACCTGTCAGGAAAACTCACAGATACCATGAGCCATGACCTTCCTCCGCTGAACGCCCTTCGCGCCTTCGAGGCCACTGCCCGCCTGAACAGCGTCAGTCAGGCCGCCGAACAGCTGCACGTCACTCATGGTGCGGTCAGCCGACAACTCAAGGTGTTGGAAGAACACCTCGGCGTGAGTCTGTTCATCAAGGATGGACGCGGCCTGAAACTCACAGATTCCGGTGTCCGTTTGCGCGATGTCAGCGGTGAAGCCTTCGAGCGATTGCGCAGCGTTTGCGCCGAACTGACCCAAAGCACCGCCGATGCGCCGTTCGTGCTCGGCTGCTCGGGCAGCCTGCTGGCGCGCTGGTTCATTCCGCGTTTGGGGCGGCTCAATGCGGACCTGCCGGATCTGCGTTTGCATCTGTCGGCTGGCGAAGGCGATCTTGATCCACGGCGACCCGGCCTGGATGCCTTGTTGGTATTTGCCGAGCCGCCCTGGCCGGCGGACATGCAGGTCTATGAGTTGGCGAGCGAACGGATCGGCCCGGTCATGAGCCCGCGATTCGTCGGCTACGAAAGGCTGCAGAATGCACCGGCAAACGCACTGTTGACCGAACCCTTGCTGCACACCACCTCACGCCCGCAAGCCTGGCCGAGCTGGGCACAGCAAAGCGGCCTCGACACCAAGGCGCTGAAGTACGGTCAGGGCTTTGAGCATTTGTATTACTTGCTGGAAGCGGCAGTGGCCGGGCTGGGTGTGGCCATCGCTCCTGAGCCGTTGGTGGCCGAGGATTTGAAAGCCGGTCGCCTGGTTGCGCCATGGGGTTTCTGTGAAACCCCGGCGCAACTGGCGTTGTGGCTACCCAAGCGCGCCGCGGACGGGCGCGCTCGGCAATTGGCGCAATGGCTTAAAAACGAACTGCGCCAGGCACCTTAATTACCGCGTCTGCACAGCAGGTAGGCCGCGAGCAGGCCCAATGCACCAACGGCGACACCGGCGGTAGTCCAAGGGTGTTCCTGGGCGTAGTCACGTGTCGCGATCCCGGTTTCACGGGTTTTGACCTTGACCTCTTCATAGGCATCGGAGAGCAAATGACGCGAATGTTTCAGCGCGTTTTCGGCGTTGATTTTCAGCGTTTTAAGGGTTTTACGCGACTCGTCCGAGGCGTCGTCCTTCAGGCTTTCCAACGATTTCAGCAGACTCTCGATCTCGGCTTCCATGCTTTGCAATGAGGCGTTGCGTAACGAGGTATTGGCCATGGTGGCTCTCCTGCATTGTTTGAGTTGCGTGTGTTGGTTGGGACTTCAGGGGTGCGAGAAAGTGCAGTAAATCTGAACATCCCTGCGGATCAGTCAAGGAAGAAATACAAAAAATCACTGCTAGGCTGTATTTCACACCCTAAGGAGAACGCCATGACTGACCATCACACCTACAAGAAAGTCGAGCTGGTTGGCTCATCCACCACCAGCATTGAAGACGCCATCAACAATGCCCTGGCCGAAGCCAACAAAAGCCTCAAGTACATGGAATGGTTTGAAGTGACCGAAACCCGTGGGCACATCAAGGACGGGAAAGCTGCACACTTCCAGGTGACGCTCAAAGTCGGATTCCGGATTGCCAGTAGCTGAGCTTAAGCTAGCCTTCTGAACTTGCGCGCCGGCCGACTGCCATAGGGATTGGCAAAGCGCTACGTGGCGAGCGCCTCCGGCCGATGGCTGGATGTCCTCACCCTATTGTTCCGACCAAGGAGTGCAACCGATGAAGAAGTTTATTTTGGCAGTAGGTTTGTTGAGCCTTGCGGGAACAGCCTTTGCCCAGGGCAAGTCGTGCGACGAGCTGAAAGCCGAAATCGCAGCGAAACTGGATGCCAAGGGTATTTCCAATTACACACTGGAGATCATCGACAAAGGCGCTGCTGCTGACGGAAAAGTCGTCGGCACCTGTGAAAAAGGCTCCAGGCAAATCGTCTACAAGCAGGGCTGACTTCCCTTGAAAATGAAAAAGCCGACGTAATGACGTCGGCTTTTTTGTGGGTGCGGTTTGCGCCTCAGCCCTTCATGACCTGTGCCAGCAACTCATAGGAGTGCAGGCGATCGGCATGTTCGTACAGGTCACAGGTGAAAATCAGCTCATCGGCCTGAGTCTGTTCGATCAGCACTTCCAGCTTGGCGCGGATTTTCTGCGGGCTGCCGACCATCGCAAGGCCAAGGAAATCACCGACCGCTTCTTTCTCATGGGGCAGCCACAGGCCGTCCATGGTCTTCACTGGCGGGCGTTGTACCAGGCTCTGGCCACGCATCAACGCGAGAATCCGCTGGTAGACCGAAGTGGCCAGGTAATCGGCCTGCTCATCAGTGTCTGCAGCCACCAATGGCACGCCGAGCATCACGTAAGGCTTATCCAAAACCGCTGAAGGCTTGAAGTGGTTGCGGTAAACGCGAATCGCCTCATGCATGAAGCGCGGTGCGAAATGTGAGGCGAAGGCGTAGGGCAAACCGCGCTCACCAGCCAGCTGTGCACTGAACAGGCTCGAACCCAATAACCAGATCGGGACATTAGTGCCGGTACCCGGCATGGCAATGATCCGCTGGTCTGGCGTGCGTGGGCCGAGGTAACGCATCAGTTCGGCCACGTCTTCCGGGAAGTCGTCGGCGCTGCCGGAGCGCTCACGACGCAAGGCGCGGGCGGTCATCTGATCGGAGCCGGGCGCGCGACCCAGGCCCAGGTCGATCCGACCCGGATACAGACTTTCAAGGGTGCCGAACTGCTCGGCGATTACCAGCGGCGCGTGATTGGGCAACATCACGCCACCCGAACCGACACGAATGGTCGAAGTGCCGCCAGCCAAATAACCCAGCAGGACCGAGGTCGCCGAACTGGCGATCCCGTCCATGTTGTGGTGCTCGGCGACCCAAAAGCGGTTGTAGCCGAATTTTTCGACGTGCTGCGCCAGGTCCAGGGAGTTGTGCAGGGACTGGGCCGCACTGCCGTTCTCCCGCACGGGCACCAGATCGAGGGTCGAAAACTTGATATCAGACAATCGTTTCATGAATCTGCTTCTCCAATGGGTAAGCAGGTTTTTTCACGAACGAAACCTGCCGAATCTATAAGCGTGCTCTATGCAATGAGGGCATATACCCGAGTTTCAATAGGAGAGACAAAAATCCTACGCGATTAGAGGACCGATCAGATGAGGTGAACTTTGCCTGACGGTCTATCCTCAGAACCCTGGTAACCGAAAACCACGAAGGCGCGACGTTTCGCGCCGGATCTTGAGGAGGCAGACATGGCTATCACAAAGAAAGCATCGGCTCATTGGGAAGGTGATCTGAAAACCGGTATCGGCTCGATTTCCACGGAAACCGGTGTCCTCAGAGACGCGCCCTACGGCTTCAAGGCCCGTTTCGAAGGGGGCAAAGGCACCAATCCGGAAGAGCTGATCGGCGCGGCTCACGCGGGCTGTTTCTCCATGGCGTTTTCAATGATTCTCGGCGATGCCGGCCTCAAAGCCGACAGCATCGACACCACTGCCGAAGTTACTCTGGACCAGGTAGACGGTGGCTTCGCAATCACAGCGGTAAAACTGATTCTCAAGGCGAAAATCCCCGGGGCGACCCAGGCGCAATTCGAGGAGCTGAGCAACAAAGCCAAAGAAGGCTGCCCGGTGTCCAAAGTGCTGAATGCGAAAATCAGCCTGGATGCGACGCTGGTCAGCTGATAAAGGGTTGATAGCTGATAAAAGATCGCAGCCTTCGCGGGCTCCCTTCCGCAGGTTGCGGTCTTTTTTTGCCCTGAAACATAACCTGACAGACAAAACTGTGGTCGAATAAATGACAGCAGCTTCAGCGCATCACCATGCGCGCTGCCTTAAGGGAGCTTCAACCATGAAACGTTTTGCCTTGGCGGTTATCTGTTGCACGCTGGCCACATCGGCCCTCGCGGCACCGAAATCCTGTGAGGAACTCAAGGCCGAGATCGAAGCCAAGATCCAGGCCAATAACGTCTCGTCCTACACTCTGGAAATCGTCACCAACGACGAAGTTCACGATCAGAACATGGTGGTCGGCTCATGCGAAGGTGGCACCAAAAAAATCATCTACCAAAAAAATGATCGCTGATTCGTCTCACATGACGCAGTTGGTCAGTCGATCCTCGGCGACAATCTCCCGCTTGGCGTTATACAGCCGGGCGCTGGGGGTGAACGCTATAGAACGCGCTTCCAGCAGGTAACGCTGGCCGGCTTCGAAATGGTCGTAGTTGATGGTCAGATAGCACAGCCGCTCCAGCGGAGCATTCATCAAGCCCGAGCCGCCGCCAAACACTTCAAAATCGAAACGTACTCTTAGCTCATGGCTTCCCGGGGTGACCTGGAAGTAACGCCCGTCGCTCAGCCGCTGGTTGTCCAGCCGTTCGGCCATCAGCAGTTTCCCGCCAGGGCTCGGCGTAGCGAAGTCGACCCAGGCCATCTGCGGATCGACCGCCGGCAACGGACTCGTGCAACCGACAAAGGCGCCTGCAGCGAGCAACAGCAACAACCTGCGCATGATGAATTTCCCAAGGACTGATAATTCAGCATAGCGTCGATCAAGTACGTTGGCAGCCTGCCGGTGTGCCCTGCCCAATCACTTTTCGCTGTTGATCATAGAGCTTCGCCCACGGCCGAAAGCCGATATATCCCGCTTGCAGCTGATACCGCTGACCGGCGTTGAAGTCCTTGAATTTCACATTCAACTGGCAGTCGCGCCACAGCGGCTCGGCGTCGGGGCCAATGTTGGTCGGCTGGACTGCGAACAAGTAGCGAACCGTCAGCTCATGGCTACCCGGCTGCACCTCGAAGTAGCGCTTATCGATGGAAGCCTTGTCATCGACTTCCACCGCTTGCAGCGCGGTGTCTTCCTGCCGTGAATCCAGATCGATCCATGCCTGCGACGGATCAGGGGTGGGCAGTCCAGCACAACCGGCCAGCATCAGCAGGCCTCCCGTCAGCATCAACTTACGCATAGCGGAGCTCCAATAGGCGGGATAGTCTTGCGGGCAGACTTTCCAGGGATGTTTTTATTTTGATCAGGCCGCGTCCAAGCCTTGGGTTACTTGATCGCGTTTTACGCATTTTGTTTCCGGGGATGTTTCTTTTGTTATTGAACGGCTGCACCAGCATCAGCTATTACGGCCAACTGGCCAGTGGTCAGCTGCACTTGCTGCGGGCACGGGAGCCGGTTTCCAGTGTGATTGCCGATTCCGGCCGCGATCAGCAATTGCGCGCGCATCTGGCGCAATCACAAAAGGCCCGGGCATTCGCCAGCCAATATCTGCACCTGCCGGACAACCAGAGCTACCGCCTGTACGCCGACATCGGCCGACCGTTTGTAGTCTGGAACGTCTTTGTCACGCCGGAGTTTTCGCTGAAGCCGCAAAACCATTGCTTCCCCGTCGCTGGCTGCGTCGCCTATCGCGGGTATTACAGCCAGAGTGCTGCCCGCGGTGAGGCCGCGTTGCAACGCTTGCAAGGTATGGACGTGTCGATTGGCGGCGTCGAGGCCTATTCGACGCTCGGTTGGTTCAACGACCCGATCATGAGCTCAATGATGGGTTGGGGCGACGAACGGCTGGCTACGCTGATTTTCCATGAGCTTGCCCATCAACGTTTTTATGTGAAAGACGACACCGAGTTCAACGAGTCCTTCGCCACCTTCGTCGAGCAGGAAGGCACTCGGCAATGGCGCGCATTCCGAGGCATGCCACCGGACAACGGAGCTTTGGAGCAGCAACGCGACCAGTTCATCCAATTGATTCTGGACGCCCGCAAGAGGCTGGAACGACTTTACGCCCTGCCACTGCCTGCCGAGCAAATGCGCGAGCGCAAAGCCGCAGAGTTCGAACAGTTGCACCGTGAATACCGGACGCTACGCGACAGCCAATGGGCCGGGAACAAACGCTACGATACCTGGATCAACACCCCGATGAACAATGCCCGACTGCTCCCGTTTGGTTTGTATGACCAATGGGTACCGGCGTTTGCCGCGTTGTTCGGGCAGGTCGATGGGGATTGGGTGAGGTTTTATGCGGCGGTGGAGAAATTGGGCGCAATGCCGCTTGGGGAGCGTAAGGCAGCGTTGAACGTGTTGGCGGGATCAAAGAGCCCCGGCGGCTGAACGGGCCTCTTCGCGGGCAAGCCTCGCTCCCACATTAGATCGGTATATGCCAAAGCCCTTTGGCAAAGTACAAATCCCCTGTGGGAGCGGGCTTGCCCGCGAAGGCGCATTGATCAGCGCTGCAAAAACGCCTGATGCAGTTCATCCAGCGTCTCGAAGTGATACGCCGGTGCTTCGGCGCTCAGCTCTTCCCGGCTGCCAAACCCATAGCCCACCGCCGCCGCGTCCAGTCCATTGCTGCGAGCGCCGATCAGATCGTGTTTACGGTCGCCAATCATCAGGGTATTGGCCGGGTCCAGGCCTTCTTCGCTCATCAAGTGCGCAATCAGCTCGACCTTGTTGGTCCGCGTGCCATCCAGTTCACTGCCGTAAATCACTTTGAAATGCTTGGCGAAGTCGAAGTGCTGGGCGATTTCCCGGGCGAAAATCCATGGCTTGGAAGTCGCGATGTATAGCTGTCGCCCTTGCCCACCGAGGGTTTCCAGCATCGGCATGACGCCATCGAACACCCGGTTCTCATACAGCCCGGTGACCTTGAAACGCTCGCGATAGAAGTTCACCGCTTCCCAGGCCTTGGGCTCGTCGAAGTCGTAGAACTGCATGAACGCCTGCAACAACGGCGGGCCGATGAAGTGCTCGAGCCTGGTCAGGTCCGGTTCATCGATGCCCAATTTGCTCAGGGCGAACTGGATGGAGCGGGTGATGCCTTCGCGCGGGTCGGTCAGCGTGCCATCGAGGTCGAACAGTACGGTTTGGTAATGCATGAAAATTCCTGGGCAATAGCGAGACACTTTCCATTATCAAGAGGCTTAGAGCTGGTCGTAGCCTTCGGCCAGATGCAGATCCTTGAGCTTCACGTAGTTCGCCGCGCTGTAGGTGAAAAAGGCTTTTTCCTTGTCAGTCAGCGGCCGGATCTGTTTCACCGGGCTACCGACGTAGAGGAACCCGCTTTCCAGGCGCTTGCCCGGGGGTACCAGGCTGCCAGCGCCGATGATCACATCGTCCTCGACCACCGCACCGTCCATGACGATGCTGCCCATGCCGATCAGAATCCGGTTGCCCACGTCGCAACCATGAAGCATGACTTTATGCGCGATGGTCACATCGTCACCGATCAGCAGCGGGAAGCCATCGGGGTTGAATGGCCCGGCGTGGGTAATGTGCAACACGCAGCCGTCCTGCACGCTGGTGCGTGCACCGATTCGGATGCGATGCATGTCGCCGCGGATCACTGTCAGCGGCCAGACGGAGCTGTCTTCGCCGATTTCGACGTCGCCGATCACCACCGCCGAGCCGTCGACAAAGGCGCCTTTGCCCAGCAGCGGCGTGTGGTTCTGATACTTGCGAAGGGTCACGATAGGCTCTCTCTCTTTTGCTGATAGCTGCGGTGAGCGTCGATTGTAATTAAGATGGGGCCATGTTTCTTCCCGCATGTTTTCCAGCCAAGGTGCCAACCGTGAGCGTGAACAACCCTCTTCTGCAGTCCTACGACCTGCCGCCGTTCTCGGCGATCCGTGCCGAACACGTGCAACCGGCCATTGAAAAGATCCTGGCTGACAACCGCGCCGCCATCGTCGATATCCTCCAAACCCAAGGCACACAACCGACCTGGGCCGGCCTGGTGCTGGCGATGGATGAGCTCAACGATCGTCTGGGCGCCGCCTGGAGCCCGGTCAGCCACCTCAATGCCGTGTGCAACAGCGCCGAGTTGCGCGAAGCCTACGAGTCCTGCCTGCCGGCCTTGAGCGCCTACGCCACCGAGCTGGGCCAGAACCGTGAACTGTTTCAGGCCTATGAAGCGCTGGCCAATAGCCCTGAGGCCGCCGGGTTCGACGTGGCGCAAAAAACGATTCTGGAACACGCCCTGCGTGACTTCCGTCTGTCGGGTATCGACCTGCCTGCGCCTGAGCAAAAGCGTTACGCCGACGTGCAGAGCAAACTGTCGGAGCTGGGCAGCCGCTTCTCCAATCAGTTGCTCGACGCCACCCAGGCCTGGACCAAGCACGTCACCGACGAAGCCGCCCTCGCCGGCCTGACCGAGTCGGCCAAGGCGCAAATGGCCGCCGCCGCACAAGCCAAAGAGCTGGATGGCTGGTTGATCACCCTGGAATTCCCGAGTTACTACGCGGTGATGACCTACGCCCAGGACCGCGCCCTGCGCGAAGAAGTCTACGCCGCCTACTGCACCCGTGCGTCGGACCAAGGCCCGAATGCCGGTCAGAATGACAACGGCCCGGTCATGGAAGAAATCCTCGACCTGCGCCAGGAGCTGGCAAAATTGTTGGGCTTCACCAGTTTCTCGGCGCTGAGCCTGGCCACCAAAATGGCCGAGTCCAACGATCAGGTACTGAGTTTCCTACGCGACCTGGCCAAACGCAGCAAGCCGTTCGCCGCCCAGGATCTGCAACAGCTCAAGGCCTACGCCGCCGAACAAGGTTGCCCGGACCTGCAAAGCTGGGACAGCGGTTTCTACGGGGAAAAACTTCGCGAACAGCGCTACAGCGTCGCCCAGGAAACCCTTCGCGCATACTTCCCGATCGACAAGGTTCTGGGAGGTTTGTTCAGCATCGTCCAGCGCCTGTACGGCATCGAGATCGCCGAGCTGAAAGGCTTCGACACCTGGCATCCGGACGTTCGCCTGTTCGAAATCAAGGAAAACGGCCAGCACGTCGGCCGATTCTTCTTCGACCTGTATGCCCGCGCCAACAAGCGCGGCGGGGCCTGGATGGACGGCGCTCGCGATCATCGCCGCACAATCAACGGCGTGCTGCAAAGCCCGGTGGCGAACCTGGTGTGCAATTTCACCCCGGCCGACAGCGGTAAGCCGGCCCTGCTGACCCACGATGAAGTGACTACGCTGTTCCACGAATTCGGTCACGGCCTGCATCACCTGCTGACCCGCGTCGAGCATGCTGGCGTGTCCGGCATCAATGGCGTGGCCTGGGATGCGGTCGAGCTGCCAAGCCAGTTCATGGAAAACTGGTGCTGGGAGCCAGAAGGCCTGGCGCTGATTTCCGGTCACTATGAAACCGGCGAACCACTGCCTCAGGACTTGCTGGAGAAAATGCTCGCGGCGAAGAACTTCCAGTCCGGCCTGATGATGGTCCGCCAACTGGAGTTCTCGCTGTTCGACTTCGAATTGCACGCCACCCACGGCGACGGTCGCAGTGTGCTGCAAGTGCTCGAAGGCGTGCGCGATGAGGTCTCGGTCATGCGTCCGCCGGCCTACAACCGTTTCCCCAACAGCTTCGCTCACATCTTTGCCGGCGGTTACGCGGCGGGTTACTACAGCTATAAGTGGGCTGAAGTATTGTCGGCCGATGCCTTCTCGAAATTCGAAGAAGACGGCGTACTCAATGCCGAGACCGGTCGCGCCTTCCGTGAAGCGATCCTGGCGCGGGGCGGCTCCCAGGAACCAATGGTGCTGTTCGTCGACTTCCGTGGCCGTGCGCCATCGATTGACGCACTCTTGCGCCACAGCGGCCTGAGTGAGGACGCGGCAGCATGAGTGAGGGACCTGTGATTACCAAAAAACGCTTTATCGCCGGGGCAGTCTGCCCGGCCTGCAGCGAGCCGGACAAGTTGATGATGTGGAACGAAGACGAAGTCCCGCACCGCGAGTGCGTGGCCTGCGGTTATTCGGATACGCTGAATGAACAAGGTCTGTCCGTGCCCAAGGAATTGGGCACGCGGGTCAATACTTCGGCACTCAAGGTGCCGGACGCCAAGGTCCAGGCCGTGCAGTTTTTTCCGAACCCGAAGTTGAAGAAGAAGCCAGACGAGCAACACTAAGTGCTGGAAACAACCTTCCACTGCGCCATGCAGTGGGAGGTATTACTTACTCGACATGGGCCGATTTGAACCAGTTCTTCATCGAGCAACTGGCAAATGGGCTCGTGCTGCAATCACCATTGGCCAGTGCCGTACGAAGTTTGTCGACATCGGCCTGCATCATGTAACGCACACCATCCTTGAAATGAGTGCTGTCACCAAAGCCGCCTTGGGTCATTTCATTCAAGGCATCTTCCTTGCTCCAGCCCTGCACGACCACTCGGTACATCGCAGCCATCAGGCCAGTGCGATCAGAACCATGCTTGCAGTGCATCAGTACCGGGCCTTTGGCTTCGGCGGTCTGAATCGTGCGAAGAGCCTTGATCACATCACTGTCATCCACGTGATTGGTGCGGTAAGGCAACTGTATCCGGGTGATTCCGGGTGTGGACAACCAGGTCGAGTCCGACTCGGGCAGGAAATTGATGACAGTGCCGACCTTGAGTTTCTCCAGCAACGGTACCGCTGTGCGGTCGGGCAATGCACTGCGATACAGCGTCGGGGACATTTTAAAAAGGTTGTATTTGGCCTCTACCGGTTGAGCCCACTCCGAGGGCCGAGGTAAAGCCGAGTCGTCAGCGTAGGCCAGCGTCAGGTTGAAAAATGCGGCCAGCGACAAAAAGAGCATCGCGGGTAAAAGGCGCAGTAGGGGCATGCTCAGGTTGACCGTAAAGTGTGGAGAAGTAACCGACATCCTGAACCTGGGGCAGTCAAAGGCCTGTGAGGCCACTGTCAAAGAATCGTGAATAAATAGCTGATTTCCGACACAGAGGGTCATCCAGGGTGTTGCAGTCAAAGTACCGACTTCGCTGATTGACGTTATATACAGAAAAACTCTGACTTTCAGTGATGCATTAGTTTCGAGACTAACTCCGACACGGGACTGAATCAGTAAAGGGAGATAAAGCAAACCTGCACGTACACTCATGCAGGCTTGACAACAACTATAAATTTCAGGGATTTACAATGCTGGAATAAGCCTTGGCCAAAGCCAGAAGTTTGGCCCTGTCATCATTATCAATATCGCCGTCGCCGTCCACATCGCTGTTGATGGTCTTGATCGTGAAGGACCGGCCAGCATCGCTGGAAACCGCTGTCACATAGACGGAGTCGACCAGTGCTGTGGTCTCCACCTTATTTACCGCATCCCACTCCAACTCTTTACGTGCAAGTTGCATCGATACCTGGGCTTCATGGGGGCTGGTGATATTGGGCGCCAGCAGTTGTAAAAAAATACCGCGCTGATTAAAAAGCGACATGATTAGATCCTTCTAATTATTGATCCACGACAACTTCGTGTGGAATGGATAGTAATGACATTTATTGTAAGCGCACCACTTTATATCTGTTACTCGCGATGACTGCTGCGGAGGCACAATTCATCTTGTTAGTTAATTTGGTTATCTAAGGTATGAAGCTGCCGAACGGCACTAGTCTGTCACCTGACCTTCGGATACTGTATGCACATACAGCCATTGGACTTTTGTCGATGAATACGCCTCTGCCACCCCGCGGCCGCGGTACCGCCACCAACCCGCACAACCGCTTCGCGCCTAACTGTTCAGTGGCCGAGGATGACGGCTGGTATCAGGAAGCGCCGATCACCCAAGGCACCGAGGTGCGCATTGAGACGGCGAAAACCATCATCACCCGCAATCACTCGCCAGACCTGCCATTCGATCGTTCGATCAATCCCTATCGCGGCTGTGAGCACGGCTGCATCTATTGCTACGCACGGCCCAGCCACGCCTATTGGGATATGTCACCGGGGCTGGATTTCGAAACCAAACTGATCGCCAAAACCAACGCCGCCGATGTGCTGGAAGAACAACTGTCCAAGCGCGGCTATCAATGCGCGCCGATCAATCTGGGTTCCAATACCGATCCCTATCAGCCCATCGAACGTGAACACAGAATCACCCGCAAGACTCTTGAAGTGCTGCTGCGTTACCGCCATCCGGTGACCATCATCACCAAGGGCTCGCTGATTCTTCGCGATCTGGACTTGTTGGCCGAACTCGCCGAACAAAGGCTGGTGGCGGTGATGATCAGCCTGACCACGCTGGATGATGAACTCAAACGCATTCTCGAACCTCGCGCCGCGGCACCCAAGGCACGACTGCGGGCCATCCGGGTGATGCATGAGGCCGGGATTCCGGTGGGCGTTTTGTGCTCCCCGATGATTCCAATGATCAACGACAGCGAACTCGAAAGCCTGCTGACCGAAGCTCATGCGGCCGGCGCGCAAAGCGCGGCCTACATGATGTTGCGCCTGCCGCTGGAAGTGGCGCCACTGTTCGAAGAGTGGCTGGCTGCCCACTATCCTCAGCGCGCAGCTCATGTGTTGAGCCTGATCCGCCAAAGCCGTGGTGGTGAGCTCTACGACAGCCGGTTCGGTGCCAGAATGCGCGGTGAAGGACCGTTTGCGGATCTGTTGGCGCAGCGCTTCGCCAAAACCATCAAGCGCCTGGGGCTCAATCGTCGGGAAGGTTTCAATCTGGATTGCGAAGCCTTTTGTCCGCCGGGTCGCCAAATGTCGTTGATTTAAGGGCAATTGGCCCTATGGTTGAGTAGAGAAAACGATACGCCGCGTTTAGGCTGGTCACGTCTTTGGTGACCTGGAACACTCGTTCTAGAGCGTTTTATTCAGTTTGAGTTAAGTTTCAACCGCTACCTTGTTCATCGAGTGACTGACGGGTCTGGCCTTTCGACCTGGACGTTTTTTAAACAGCCACTGGCTTCATACCGGACAAAACGGGAAAATTCCCTGACTCCGCCAAAGAGGATGAATCATGAGTGACAAGGATAAACAGCCGTTGGCTGCGTCGGCTTCAGCCCAACCCGAGGCGGAAACCGCCGATGCAGCGCTGCAGCATATCGTTGATGGCTTTTTGCACTTTCATCACGAGATCTTTCCACAGCAGGAAGAACTCTTCAAAAAACTCGCCACGGCCCAGCGGCCTCGAGCGATGTTCATCGCGTGTGCCGATTCACGCATCGTTCCCGAACTGATTACCCAAAGCGCCCCTGGCGACTTGTTCGTGACCCGCAATGTCGGCAACGTCGTGCCGCCCTATGGGCAAATGAACGGCGGTGTTTCCACCGCCATCGAATACGCGGTGCTGGCTCTCGGCGTACAGCACATCATTATCTGCGGGCACTCTGACTGTGGCGCCATGCGTGCAGTGCTCAACCCGCAGAGCCTGGAAAAGATGCCGACGGTAAAGGCCTGGCTGCGTCATGCGGAAGTGGCGAAAACCATGGTTCAAGACAACTGCCATTGCACTGACGAAAACGAGAGCATGCATATCCTCACCGAGGAGAATGTGATCGCTCAGCTGCAGCATTTGCGCACACACCCGTCGGTGGCCTCGCGCATGGCCAATGGTCAGCTGTTTATCCATGGTTGGGTCTACAACATCGAAACCAGCGAAATCAAAGCTTACGACGCGGATCAGGGGTGTTTCCTGCCGCTCGATGGCAGTCATCCGATTCCGGTGGCGACGCCTAAAGCGCGCTTCTAAATCCTCCGTGTGGTTTAGCCGAGGCTGCTGATCTGGCAGCCTGCTTTGCCATGCCTGAAGAAAACTTCGGGAGAGTCACCATGCGTGCTGCTCAACTAAAAGCTGTTCTGCCACGGGAGCTACTGGCTTCGGTGGTTGTGTTTCTGGTCGCCCTGCCCTTGTGCATGGGTATCGCCATCGCCTCGGGGCTGCCGCCGGCCAAAGGTCTGATCACCGGCATCATCGGTGGTCTGGTGGTCGGCTGGCTTGCCGGATCGCCGCTGCAAGTCAGCGGCCCGGCGGCGGGTCTGGCGGTATTGGTGTTCGAACTGGTGCGCCAGCATGGTATCGCCATGCTCGGGCCGATCCTGCTGCTGGCGGGTTTTCTGCAATTGGTGGCCGGGCGCCTGAAACTGGGTTGCTGGTTTCGGGTCACCGCGCCGGCGGTGGTGTACGGCATGCTCGCCGGGATTGGGGTGCTGATCGTGCTGTCACAGGTGCATGTGATGCTCGACGCGGTGCCCAAACCCTCGGGGCTGGATAATCTGGCGGCCTTCCCCGCTGCAGTGATTCAGGCTTTGCCTTCGTTTGGCTGGCAAGCGGGTTTGCTCGGGCTGTCGACCATTGCCGTGATGTGGCTGTGGGAAAAATTCCGTCCGCACTCCCTGCGTTTCGTTCCTGGAGCATTGCTTGGGGTCGGCCTGGCAACGGTCGCCAGCCTCGTGCTCGCATTGCAGGTCAAACGCGTAGAGGTCCCGGCCAACCTGGCGGAAGCCATCGATTGGCTGCGCCCGGCGGACCTGCTCAACCTGGCAGACCCGACCCTGCTGATCGCTGCCTTCGCCGTGGCCTTTATCGCCAGCGCCGAAACCCTGCTCTCGGCCGCCGCCGTGGATCGCATGCACAGCGGCCAGCGCTCGGACTTCGACCGCGAATTGTCGGCGCAAGGTGTGGGCAACATGTTGTGTGGCCTGCTCGGTGCGCTGCCGATGACCGGGGTAATTGTGCGCAGCTCGGCCAACGTCCAGGCCGGCGCTACTACTCGACTGTCGGCGGTGTTCCATGGTCTGTGGTTGCTGGCCTTCGTGCTGCTGCTGTCGAGCGTGCTGCAAAGCATTCCGGTGGCAAGTCTGGCGGGGGTTCTGGTTTATACCGGTTTCAAACTGGTAGACCTCAAGGCCTTTCGCGGTCTGGGCCGTTATGGCCGGATGCCGATGTTCACCTATGCGGCGACCGCACTGGCAATCATCTTCACCGACCTGCTGACCGGCGTGCTGATCGGCTTCGGCCTGACACTGGCCAAACTGGCCTGGAAGGCTTCGCGCCTGAAAATCAGCCTGATCGATCTTCCGGCGGACGGCGAGATGGAGTTGCGACTGGTGGGGGCGGCGACCTTCCTCAAGGTACCGGCGCTGACCCAAGTGCTGGGGAGCATTCCGGCAGGCGCAACGGTGCATGTGCCGCTCAATAATCTGAGTTACATCGATCACTCGTGTCTGGAGTTGCTGGAGGAGTGGGGCCGGGCCAATGCGGCCAAGGGGTCGAAGCTGTTAATTGAAGCGCGGGGATTGAAGCGCAGGCTTGAAGGACGGTTACGTACCACGACCGGAGTAGGCTCAGCCGCTTAAAAACAATGTGGGAGCAACTGTGGCGAGGGGGCTTGCCCCCGTTCGGCTGCGAAGCAGTCGCAAAGCTTTTGGGGCCGCTTCGCGACCCAACGGGGGCAAGCCCCCTCGCCACAGAAGCCCGCTCCCACAGGTGTTCAATTGCTACCGATGAATCAAGCCGCTGGCTGATCCAGCTCAAGGCCCACGCCCAATTGGCGCGACAGGCACGGCCACCGCTTCCACGCGGCGCCGGTGTCCGGGCTGTTGAGTTTCTCGCGGTAGGTTTCTACCGACTCCAGCGCGAAACTTTCATCGTTAAGCATCTCATCCACAGCGTGATGCACCGCCTCATCCAGTTGATTGGCAAATTCCTCGCCGATCAGTTGGTGGGCAATCAGGTTGGCCACAGTCATGTCCAAGGGGATCAATGGCTGGCCAAAATGCTTGATGTACAGGTCGTTGACCTCTTCGACCAACCGATGCGCCAGATACGCTTCATCCAGCAGGCCATCCAGGCCGACGTGACCGGCCATGATCGCCGGCGGCTGGAGGAAAAACTGCTCGGCGATTGTCAGCACCGGTTTGATCTGCGATTCGATGCCCGCTTCCCGTGCGACTTCATTGGCTGCGTCCAGCAGGTCCGGTACTTGCTCTATGTAAGCGGCCACAAAACGGGTCATCACGCCCTTGGCGTCGACATCCGGTAGCTGGATGGCGGAATGCAGGTGTGGCAGTTGAGTTTCCAGTTGACGAGTTAACAGGCCGGTCTCGGCCTCGTGTTGTTGGGCTTTTTGGATCTGCTCGCGCAATGCGGCGGTGTTCATGAAAACTCCAGGAAACAAAGGCAATGAAATAGGGAAGACATAACTTAGCTGGCTTGCGAAAAATGCTAAGACGCATTTGTCATAATTATTTCATCCTTGAGACATCGAAGTTATATCGATTTGCCACCACTCGTCTGCATCCTTCTCCATTCGTGACCCGGAACGCAAGTGCTACCTGTTTCGATTGATTTACGCCATCGCGTTGCGAGGTGGCAGTCGCTGTCTATACTCGGTTCTGAATGGAGTTAGCTGATGACGCCCGACTGCATATGCAGCAAGGCTCGGCGATTCAAGTTCGTAGTCTGAAAAAGCCGCTCCCTTGCCGCAGGTGAAAGCCGGCGGGATAAAAAGAACTATAAGGGGAACCCGCAATGATGCGACATCCACATGTCTGGATGGGCCTCCTGTTGTGGTCGATTTTCAGTCAGGCGCAAGCGGCCTGGACTGTGAATATGGCGCCTGGAGCGACTGAAATCAGTCACGCAGTATTCGATCTGCACATGACCATTTTCTGGATCTGTGTAGTGATCGGCATCATCGTCTTCGGCGCCATGTTCTGGTCGATGATCCTCCACCGCCGCTCTACCGGGCAGGTGGCCGCAAAATTTCATGAAAGCACTACCGTCGAAATTCTCTGGACCATCGTACCGCTGCTTATTCTGGTGGCCATGGCGGTCCCCGCAACTGCCACCCTGATCAAGATGTACGACAACACTGAGCCGGATATCGATATCCAGGTCACCGGCTATCAGTGGAAGTGGCATTACAAATACCTGGGTCAGGACGTCGAGTTTTTCAGCAACCTGACCACTCCCGCCGATCAGATCCACAACAAGGAAGCCAAGGGCGAGCATTACCTGTTGGAGGTCGACAAGCCGCTGGTGCTGCCGATCGGTGCCAAGGTGCGCTTTCTGGTGACCTCCGCCGACGTCATCCACTCCTGGTGGGTGCCGGCCTTCGCGGTCAAGCGCGATGCGATTCCGGGCTTCGTCAATGAATCCTGGACCCGTGTCGAAAAGCCCGGCATCTACCGTGGCCAGTGCGCCGAGTTGTGCGGCAAGGATCACGGCTTCATGCCGATCGTGGTCGAGGTCAAGGAAAAGGCCGATTACGAAACCTGGCTGGGCGAACGCAAGGCGGAAGCTGCGCAGCTCAAAGAGTTGACCAGCAAGGAATGGACCCTCGACGAGCTCAAGGAGCGCGGCGACAAGGTCTATCACACCACCTGCGTGGCCTGTCACCAGGCCGAAGGTCAGGGCCTGCCGCCGATGTTCCCGGCACTCAAGGGCTCGAAAATCGCCACCGGACCGATCAAGGATCACCTGAGCATTGTCTTCCACGGCAAGCCCGGCACCGCCATGGCGGCGTTCGGCAAGCAGCTCTCGGAAGTCGATATCGCAGCGGTCGTGACCTACGAACGTAACGCCTGGGGCAACAACAAAGGCGACATGGTCACCCCTAAAGAAGTGCTGGAGCTGAAACAGGCGGAAAGCAAATGAGCCGGTCTATTGCGTACGTAAGGAACCGCTCGGGGCATGACGCCCCGGCCCGCCCAGCCCATCCGTTTGCAGGAGACAGGACATGACAGTTGTAGTCGATGAGCATGTTCATACCGGCACCGCCCACGCCCACGGCCCCGCCAAAGGCCTGATGCGCTGGGTGCTGACCACCAACCACAAGGATATCGGCACGCTGTACCTGTGGTTTGCGTTCACCATGTTCCTGCTGGGCGGCTCGTTCGCCATGGTGATTCGTGCCGAGCTGTTCCAGCCGGGACTGCAAATCGTCCAGCCGGAATTCTTCAACCAGATGACCACCATGCACGGCCTGGTGATGGTGTTCGGTGCGGTGATGCCGGCCTTCGTCGGCCTCGCCAACTGGATGATCCCGTTGATGATCGGCGCGCCGGACATGGCCTTGCCGCGGATGAACAACTTCAGTTTCTGGCTGCTGCCAGCAGCGTTCCTGCTGCTGGTATCGACCCTGTTCACCCCCGGTGGCGGGCCGAATTTCGGCTGGACCTTCTACGCACCGCTGTCGACGACCTACGCGCCGGAAAGCGTGACGTTTTTCATCTTCGCCATCCACTTGATGGGGATCAGTTCGATCATGGGGGCGATCAACGTGATCGCGACCATCCTCAACCTGCGCGCCCCCGGCATGACGTTGATGAAAATGCCGCTGTTCGTCTGGACCTGGCTGATCACCGCGTTCCTGCTGATCGCGGTGATGCCGGTATTGGCCGGCTGCGTGACCATGATGCTGATGGACATCCACTTCGGCACCAGCTTCTTCAGTGCCGCCGGTGGCGGAGACCCAGTGTTGTTCCAGCATGTGTTCTGGTTCTTTGGCCACCCCGAGGTGTACATCATGATCCTGCCGGCCTTCGGTGCCGTCAGCTCGATCATCCCGGCGTTTTCGCGCAAGCCATTGTTCGGCTACACCTCGATGGTCTACGCCACGGCGAGTATTGCGTTCCTGTCGTTCATCGTCTGGGCGCACCACATGTTCGTGGTCGGCATTCCGCTGGTGGGCGAGTTGTTCTTCATGTACGCCACGTTGCTGATCGCGGTGCCCACCGGGGTCAAAGTGTTCAACTGGGCCAGCACCATGTGGCAAGGCTCGCTGACCTTCGAGACGCCGATGCTGTTCGCCGTGGCGTTCGTCATCCTGTTCTCCATTGGCGGGTTCTCCGGATTGATGCTGGCCATCGCCCCGGCGGACTTCCAATACCAGGACACCTACTTCGTGGTCGCACACTTCCATTACGTGCTGGTGCCGGGGGCGATCTTCGGGATCTTCGCCTCGGCCTACTACTGGATGCCGAAATGGACCGGCCACATGTACGACGAAACCCTCGGCAAGCTGCACTTCTGGCTCTCGTTCATCGGCATGAACATGGCGTTCTTCCCAATGCACTTCGTGGGTCTGGCGGGCATGCCGCGGCGGATTCCGGACTACAACCTGCAATTCGCCGACTTCAACATGGTGTCGTCGATCGGCGCTTTCATGTTTGGGGCCACGCAGATCTTCTTCCTGTTCATCGTGATCAAGACCATTCGTGGTGGCGAGCCGGCACCGGCCAAACCGTGGGATGGGGCAGAAGGCCTGGAGTGGAGCATTCCGTCGCCGGCGCCGTATCACACCTTCACCACGCCGCCGGAAGTGAAATGAGACGCGTCGGTCCTGTGGGAGCTGGCTTGCCTGCGATAGGGCCAGCGCGGTGTGTCAGATACACCGCTATCGCGGGCAAGCCCGCTCCCACAGGGACGTCGATGGAGGTTAGAAATCATGGCTGATTCGATTTCGACGAAGAAACTGGTCACCCGCCTGTTACTGGTGGTGGTGGCGATGTTTGTCTTCGGCTTTGCCCTGGTGCCGATCTACGACGTGATGTGCCAGGCGTTCGGCATCAATGGCAAAACCGCCGGGCAGTATGAAGGCGAGCAAACGGTCGACGTCTCGCGGCAGGTTCGCGTGCAGTTTCTGTCAACCAACGCCGCCGACATGGCTTGGGACTTCTATCCCAAGGGCGATGAATTGGTCGCACACCCGGGGGCGGTGAACGAGATGATTTTTATCGCCCACAACCCGACCGATCGCCCGATGAGCGCCCAAGCGGTGCCGAGCATCGCGCCCAGCGCAGCCGCAGCGTACTTCCACAAGACCGAATGTTTCTGCTTTACCCAGCAAGTGCTGCAGCCCGGTCAACGCATCGAGATGCCGGTACGGTTCATTGTTGACCGCGACATGCCCAAGGATGTGAAGCACCTGACGCTGTCCTACACGCTGTTCGATATCACCGCACGTCATCCGCCCGTGGCTGTTGCAGTAAGCACCGGCGGCTAGGCGTTAAAGCGTGCCCGATAAGGAGAACAATAAATGGCAACTCACGAACATTATTACGTTCCAGCCCAGAGCAAATGGCCGATCATCGCCACGGGCGGCATGCTGGTCACGGTGTTCGGCCTGGGCACCTGGTTCAACGACCTTAAGGCTGCGCGGCCGGAATCCCACGGCCCGCTGATCTTTTTCGTCGGCGGCCTGCTGCTGGCCTATATGCTGTTCGGCTGGTTCGGTACGGTGATCAAGGAAAGTCGCCAAGGGTTGTACAGTGCACAGATGGACCGCTCGTTCCGCTGGGGCATGAGCTGGTTCATTTTCTCGGAGGTGATGTTCTTCATCGCCTTTTTCGGTGCGCTGTTTTATGTGCGCAACGTCGCAGGTCCGGCACTGGGCGGTGAAGGCACCAAAGGCATCGCCCACATGCTGTGGCCAGCGTTTGAATTCACCTGGCCGCTACTGAACAATCCGGACTCGAAACTCTTTCCTCCACCCAAGGAAGTCATCAGCCCCTGGGGTTTGCCGCTGCTCAATACCGTGCTGCTGGTGAGTTCCAGCGTCACCGTGACCATCGCTCACCATGCCTTGAAGAAAGGCCATCGCGGCGCACTGAAAATCTGGCTGGCACTGACCGTGTTGCTCGGTTGCGGGTTCCTCACCTTTCAGGCCGAAGAATACATGCACGCCTACCACGAGTTGGGCCTGACCCTGGGCTCCGGCATCTACGGCGCGACCTTCTTCATGCTCACCGGTTTCCACGGCGCCCACGTGACCATCGGCACGATCATTCTGTTCGTCATGCTGATGCGGATCATGCGCGGGCACTTCGATGCCGACCATCAATTCGCCTTCGAGGCGGCGAGCTGGTACTGGCACTTCGTGGACGTGGTGTGGATCGGTCTGTTCGTTTTCGTCTACGTGCTCTGAGCCTTGGCTTTCATGACTACCAAGGCACGTGAGACACCAACTGGCCGCTGAAAAAACCCCAGGCGATCAAGCCGACAGTGGTGGCGGCCAGCGCAACACGAACACTCAAGGCGATGACCAGACGATTCGAGTGGCTGTCGTCCTTGACCAGAAAAAACAGGCCGCTGAACAGGCTGACAACCGTGGCAATCAGCATCAGGACGATGGCTGTTTTGAGCATGGTGACACTCCGGGGGACAGGCGATGCATCTGAGTATAGCTATCGCGACTACCGACTTTCTGGCGACGCCATGAAGCGCTTCCGGCCGGGCCTCATGCCGACCCTGGTGGTCGCGATGCTGCTGCCTTTGCTGGTGTCGCTCGGGTTCTGGCAGTTGGGCCGGGGCGCGGAGAAAAGCGCGCTGCTGCAAAGCTACGCCGAGCGCCGGACGGCCGAACCGATGGCCAGCACCGAACTGCAACACACCGAAGATCCGGCCTTCCGCCGGGTTCGCCTGCACGGCCAGTTCGATGCCGAACACAGCCTGCTGCTGGACAACCGTCAGCGCGATGGCAAGGTCGGGGTCGAACTACTACAACCGTTTCATGACCGGGCAACCGGGCTCTGGCTGCTGGTCAATCGCGGCTGGTTGCCGTGGCCGGATCGGCGCACACCGCCGTCATTCACCACACCGACTCAGGCATTGAGCCTCGACGCCTGGGTCTACGTCTCCCCCGGCGCAACATTCCAGTTGCACGCCGACCCAGACGCCACGACCTGGCCACAACTGGTCACCGCCATTGAACCGGCCAGGCTCTGGGCAGCGCTTGACCGTGACGGCTTTGCCTACGAATTACGCGCGCAAAGCGGTCCCGCGACCTACCAGGCCGATTGGCCGGTGGTGGCCATGGGACCGGAAAAACACTTGGCTTATGCCGTGCAGTGGTTCGCCCTGTCGATCGCCCTGCTCGGCCTTTACCTCTATCTCGGATGGCACAACGCAAAGGAGAACAATAATGGGAGCGGCCATGAATCCACTCGGCATGTCTGAGGCGAAAACGCCGGTAAATCGTCGGCGCGGGCGCTTGCAGTTGTTACTGATCCTGTTGGGCGTGGTGGGCCCGATGATCCTCGCCACCGGCATGTACAAATTGCAGTTCTGGGTGCCAGAGGGCCGCAGTTATCACGGTGAACTGATCGGCAACGGCCAGACCCGTGCCGACATCGGCGTACCGGCGCAAGAAGACCGCTGGCAGTTGCTGGTGACAGCACCCAAGGACTGTTCGGTGGACTGCCAGCAGCTGGTGTATCTGGCGCGCCAGATACAGATCGGCCTCGGTCGCGATGCTGCCCGCGCCAGCCATGCGCTGGCCATCGCGCAGCCGCTGAACAGCGATTACGAGACTAAACTTCAACGAGAGTACCCACAGCTGCAACGTTATTCACTGGACTCGCCGACCTACATCAAAGGCGCTCAGAGCAATGACACGCCGCACCTGTGGATCATCGACCCTCACGGCAATCTGGTGCTGCGCTACGACCCGACGGTGAAGGGCAAGGACCTGCTCAACGACCTGCGCCATTTGCTGAAACTGTCGAACATCGGATAAGGGCATCGTCATGGCCAAACCTGGATTTCGCCTCGCGCTGTTTGCCACCTTGCTGGCACTGATTGTGGTGTTGCTCGGCGCCTACACGCGCCTGACCCACGCGGGCCTTGGCTGTCCGGACTGGCCCGGCTGCTACGGCTTTATCAGCGTGCCGAACAGCGAAGCCCAACTGGCCCATGCCGAACTGCATTTTCCCGATACGCCGGTAGAAGCCCACAAAGGCTGGAACGAGATGCTTCACCGCTACTTCGCCGGCACATTGGGGCTGTTGATCACGGTGCTGGCGGGCCGCGCCTGGACCCATCGTCATCACCCGGGGCAGCCGGTGAAATTACCGTTATTCTTGCTGGCGGTGGTGTTCGCCCAAGCGGCATTCGGCATGTGGACGGTGACGCTCAAGCTCTGGCCGCAAGTGGTCACCGGGCATTTACTCGGTGGCTTTGCGACGTTGAGTCTGTTGTTTCTGCTGACCTTGCGCCTGTCCGGCGTGTTGCCGGCGCTGACCGTACCACGGCGTTTGCAGCACTGGGCGACCGCCGGGTTGCTGCTGGTGATCCTGCAAATTGCCCTGGGTGGCTGGGTCAGTTCCAATTACGCGGCGGTGGCCTGCATTGACTTTCCGACCTGCCACGGACAATGGCTGCCACCGACTGATTTCGCCAACGGCTTTCACCTGACCCAACACATCGGCCCCAATTACCTGGGCGGGCAACTGGACAGCGATGCCCGCACCGCGATTCACCTGACTCACCGTATCGGCGCGCTACTGGTCACCCTCGTTCTGCTCGGTCTGGCCTGGCAACTGAAGGTCGTCGGCATGACGCGTCTGGCCGCCATGGTGCTGATCGCCCTTGCAGCACAAATCACCCTGGGCATCAGCAACGTGGTGTTTCACTTGCCGCTGCCGGTGGCCGTCGCCCACAACGCCGGTGGTGCAGCCCTGCTACTGACGATGGTGCTGGTCAATTATCACGCGCGAACCAGTCTGGTTCGGGTCAAGCATCAGCCCCCAGTGCGCTGGCATCTCAGCCCGCGTAAACACTCGGCCGGCCCCATAACAATAAAAGGAGAAATGCCATGGCGACCCTGATCGGCGAACGTCACAGTCAGGCAATCTGGCGCGATTATCTGGAGCTGACCAAGCCGAAAGTGGTGGTGCTGATGCTGATCACCTCGCTGGTCGGCATGTTTCTCGCGACGCGCGCCGGGGTGCCATGGACGGTGCTGGTGTTCGGCAATCTGGGGATCGCCTTGTGTGCCGGCGGTGCGGCGGCGGTCAACCATGTGGTGGACCGGCGCATCGACGCGGTCATGGCCCGGACCCACAAGCGGCCCTTGGCCGAAGGTCGGGTATCTCCGAGCGCTGCGCTGACGTTCGCCCTGGTGCTGGCGCTGCTCGGCCAGGCTTTGCTGCTGGCCTTCACCAACCCGTTGACCGCGTGGCTGACCCTCGCGTCCTTGCTCGGTTATGCCGTGGTTTACACCGGTTTCCTGAAACGTGCGACGCCGCAGAACATCGTCATCGGCGGCCTCGCCGGTGCGGCCCCGCCGCTGCTCGGCTGGACCGCCGCCACCGGTCATGTCAGTGCCGAACCGTTGCTGCTGGTGCTGATCATCTTCGCCTGGACCCCGCCGCACTTCTGGGCACTGGCGATTCATCGCAAAGAGGAATACGCCAAGGCTGACATTCCGATGCTGCCGGTGACCCATGGCGAGCACTACACCAAAGTCCACATTCTGCTTTATACCTTTGCGCTACTGGCCGTCAGCCTGATGCCTTATGTGATCCACATGAGCGGCGTGCTCTACCTGATGTGTGCCCTCGCACTGGGCGCGAGGTTTCTGCAATGGGCCGTGGTGCTGTACCGTGGCACTCGGCCGCACGCGGCGATCAACACGTTCAAGTACTCTATTTACTACTTGTTCCTGCTGTTTATCGCGCTGCTCGTAGACCACTACTTACTGTTGAACCTATGACTCGAACCCAGAAAACCGTCTTCATTCTCGTCGCCCTGATCGCGCTGATCCTGGGCCTGACCATCAATAAAGTACTGACCGGAAAAAACCAGGGCGACCCGACGGCACTGATCGATGCGGGGATCATCCTGTTGCCCCAGAGCCGTAACCTGCCAGACGTGAAAATGACCGATCAGGACGGTAAGCCAGTGGCGGTCAACGAGCTGAAAGGCAAATGGAGTGTATTGTTCTTCGGCTACACCTTCTGCCCGGACATCTGCCCGACCACCCTCGCCCAGCTGCGGCAGATCAAGAGCGAACTGCCGGCGGATGCTGTGGACAAGTTGCAGGTCGTTTTGGTCAGCGTCGACCCGAACCGCGACACGCCCAAGCAACTCAAGCAATACCTGGGCTACTTCGATCCCCAGTTCATCGGGCTGACTGCGTCCTCGGTCGAAGACCTTCAGAAGCTGGCCAATGCGGTGAGCATTCCGTTTATTCCGGCTGACACCAGCAAGCCGAACTACACCGTCGACCACAGCGGCAACCTCGCGGTGATCGGCCCGGACGGGACTCAACGCGGGTTCATTCGTGCACCGTTGAACAACCAGAAACTGGTGACGCAGTTGCCGGTAATGCTCAAGCGCGAATAAGCAACACAATACCCTGTGGGAGCGGGCTTGCCCGCGATGACTTAGCATCACTCAACATCGATGTCGCCTGTTTCACCGCCATCGCGGGCAAGCCCGCTCCCACAGGTACGGTGTCTCATGTCTAGTCCTGAAACAGGTGTAAACCTTATTCAGGACGGGACAAGGCACAAAAAAAGGGGCGCAGTGATTGCGCCCCTTCTTCGTTACATCAGCTGATCAGAACGCTGGCAATACCGCGCCTTTGTACTTCTCGAGAATGAAGGCTTTCGCTTCCGGGCTGTGCAGCGCAGCAACCAGTTTCTTCATTGCTTCACTGTCCTTGTCCTCCGGACGGGCAACGAGGATGTTCACGTACGGCGAGTCGTTGCCTTCGATGACCAGCGCATCCTTGGACGGATCGAGCTTGGCTTCCAGCGCGTAGTTGGTGTTGATCAGCGCCAGGTCGACCTGGGTCAGCACGCGCGGGATGGTCGCGGCTTCCAGTTCACGGAATTTCAGGTCCTTGGTGTTCTCGGTGATGTCCTTCACGGTCGACAGGATGTTGTTCGAATCCTTCAACTTGATCAGGCCAGCCTTCGCCAGCAGCAACAGCGCACGACCACCGTTGGTGGCGTCGTTCGGGATCACCACGTTGGCGCCGCCCGGCAGCTCGGTCAGGGCTTTGTACTTGCTGGAGTAAGCGCCCAGCGGTTCCAGGTGCACACCGGCAACGCTGACGAGGTTGGTGCCCTTGGCTTTATTGAACTCATCCAGGTACGGCTGGTGCTGGAAGAAGTTGGCGTCCAGACGTTTCTCGGCCACCTGCACGTTCGGCTGGATGTAGTCGGTGAAGACTTTGACCTTCAGGTCCACGCCTTCTTTGGCCAGGGCCGGTTTAACAAACTCGAGGATTTCCGCATGAGGCACCGGAGTGGCCGCGACGGTCAGGGTGTCGGCAGCGTGTGCGGAAAAGGCTGCAACGGCAGCGAACGCGACGAGTAGTTTTTTCATTCAGCTAACTCCTTGTGGGTACCCGCTTGCGGCGCCCGTTTGGCGCCTGCCAGCGAATGGCCGGCTCATGACTTATTTACGTGAGAAGTGGACAACCAATTTGTCGCCAACGGTTTGCAGCACTTGAACCAGCATCAACAGCAACACCACCGTCACAACCATCACATCCGTCTGGAAACGCTGGTAACCGAAACGAATCGCCAGGTCGCCCAGGCCACCAGCGCCGACCACACCGGCCATTGCCGTGTAGGACACCAGTGTAATCGCTGTCACCGTAATCGCCGCGAAGATGCCCGGGCGGGCTTCCGGCAGCAAGGCATTGATGATGATCTGACGTGTCGTCGCGCCCATGGCCTGGGTCGCCTCGATGATGCCGCGATCCACTTCACGCAAAGCGGTTTCCACCAGTCGCGCGAAGAACGGCGTGGCACCCACCACCAGCGGAGGAATCGCACCGGCGACACCCAGCGAGGTGCCCGTGATCAACACGGTGAACGGAATCATCACGATCAGCAAAATGATGAACGGCAGCGAACGCAGAATGTTCACCACCAGCGACAGCATCGCGTAGACGCCTTTGGCTTCCAGCAACTGACGCGGGCTGCACAGGAACAACAGCACGCCCAGCGGCAATCCCAAAAGCACGGTGAACAACAGCGAACCGCCGAGCATCAGCAGGGTGTCGCCGGTGGCCAGCCAGATTTCGTACCAGTCGATATTGGAAAAGAAACTCATCAGAACTTCCATCAGCGCAGCACCTCCATGTGGACGTCAGCTGCAGTGAAGTGAGCAAATGCCGCTTCCATATCGCCACCGGTGACGGCCAGGGTCAATTGCCCGTAAGGGACGTCTTTGATGCGATCGATACGACCGGCCAGGATGCTGTAGTCCACGCCCGTTTCCCGGGCGACGGTACCCAGCAACGGCGCGTAGGTTGCTTCGCCCTGGAAGGTCAGACGCACGATACGCCCCGGTACGTGAGCGAAGTCATCGCGCTGTTCGCTTTCGTCGATCTGCTCGTCTTCCTGCACGAAGCGCTTGGTGGTCGGGTGCTTGGGGTGCAGGAACACCTCGGCCACCGAACCTTGCTCGACGATCTTGCCGGCATCCATCACCGCCACCTGATCGCAGACCCGACGGATCACATCCATTTCGTGGGTGATCAGGACGATGGTCAGTTTCAGTTCGCGGTTGATCTCGGCCAGCAGTTGCAGGACCGACGCTGTGGTTTGCGGGTCCAGGGCACTGGTGGCTTCATCGCACAGCAGGATTTTCGGTTTGGTTGCCAGGGCGCGGGCGATGCCGACACGCTGCTTCTGACCACCAGACAGTTGCGCCGGGTACTTTTTCGCATGGTCAGACAGGCCGACCCGCGCCAGCAACTCCGCCACACGCCGGTCGATTTCGCTACGGGACAGTTCACCGGCGAGGGTCAGCGGCAGCGCGACATTGTCGGCCACGGTTTTGGACGCCAGCAGGTTGAAGTGCTGGAAAATCATCCCGACCTGCTGACGGAAACGCCGCAGGCTATTGGCGTCCAGCGCGGTGACTTCTTCGCCATCGACGATGATCTTGCCGCCACTGGAGTTTTCCAGGCGATTGATCAGACGCAGCAGGGTACTTTTTCCCGCGCCCGAATGGCCGATCAGGCCAAAGACCTGACCATTCTCAATCGTCAGACTGGTCGGATGCAGGGCGGGAATATCCTTACCGGCGACGCGGTAAGTTTTGTGGACGTTTTGAAACTCGATCACGTAGCGAACCTTGTGGGCGCGTTAGAAAAGGATCAGCGGTTAGCCGGGCGCGCATTTTAGCCTGTCCGTATAGAGGTTCTTAGCATTTATTTCGCATTCAACCTGTCATTTGGCAATAACGCGATCAAAGGTCAGAAATAAGACACAGCGCAAAAGCCAAGGTGATTTCGGCTTAAGGATTTTTATCGAATGGAAGGACGCCTTCGCGGGCAAGCCTCGCTCCTACAGCAGTGAGGCTTGCCCGCGAAGCTTTTAAGGCTTGCGCGGACTCAGAACCATCTGCGCCGGAATGTTGCGCAGAATCTGCTTCTCCAGCTTCAGATCAAACTCCGAATCCAGTTTCTTCACCCGCTTGGTCAGCAACGTGGCCAACCAAGGATAGTCCTGAGTGCGTGGAGCCTGAATACTCACGTCGCACTGATAGTTCACCACATCGGCGGCGATGGCATCCAGTTGACGACGGAGCTTGCTCATATCGGTGAGGTTCAATGCCACCGTGGTGCTTTCAGCCGTGGGGTCGATGACTTTGGCCTGAGGTTTGGCTTCGGCAGCCTTGAGGGCCGCTTCGGCTTTATCCAGTTCAGCCTTGCGCGCATGGACAATGGCGCTGTTGACGCCACCGGTCAGCGCCGGGGCCTTGGGCATCAACACCCGGGCACGGCTGAGGGCAGTGGCTGCGGCATTCACATCGCCTTTTTGCAACACGATCTGGCTACGCAGCAAATAAGCTTCGGCCAATTGCCGCTGGTATTGCTCGAGGGATTGATCGTTGGGCGACTCGGCCTGCAAGGCCGCCAATTGTCCTTCGGCGGTGGCCAGTTCGCTGCTGGCCAGGCTTTGTTCCAGTTGTGCAATAGCCGTGGCCCGCGCATCGGGGGCCTCGGTGGCCGCCGGTGGCGTGCTTTGGCAAGCGCCCAGCAGCAGCGAAAATGCGACAAGGAGCAGATAACGGGAGGCGAACAGCTTCATTCCTGCGACTCTCTATTTGCGCAAAAAACGAGCAAGTCTACACCCCTCGACGGGGCAGGACAAAACTCAGCAGAAACAGCGCGGCGGCCGTCACCACAATCGACGGGCCGGCCGGGGTGTCCTTGAACCAGGACAACGCCAGCCCGCCACACACGGCGAGCATGCCCAGCAGGCTCGCGCCTAGTGCCATCTGCTCCGGCGAGCGGGCGTGACGCTGTGCCGCAGCCGCCGGAATAATCAGTAACGAAGTAATCAGCAGCACGCCGACGATTTTCATCGCCACCGCGATCACCACCGCGATCAGCAACATCAGGACCAGGCGCAAGGCTGCCACTGGCAAACCTTCTACCTTGGCCAGCTCTTCGTGCACTGTGATCGCCAGCAAAGGTCGCCACAACGTGACCAGCACGACCAGCACCGCCGCGCTACCGCCGAGGATCCAGGCCAGATCAGTCGGGCTGATCGCCAGCAAGTCGCCGAACAGATAGGCCATCAGGTCGATCCGCACTTCATGCATGAAGCTTAGTACCACCAAGCCAAGCGAGAGCGTACTTGGTGCGAGAATTCCCAAAAGCGTGTCGGACGCCAGTGGCTGCCGTTGTTGCAATGTCACCAGCAATACCGCCAGCAACAAGCAGCCTACCGTGACGGCAACAGTCGGGCTGACATCCAGCAGAAAACCCAGCGCCACGCCGAGCAGCGCAGCGTGGGACAGGGTGTCGCCGAAATAGGCCATGCGCCGCCAGACCACGAACGACCCCAACGGGCCCGCGACCAGCGCCAGGGCCAGACCTGCAAGCAGGGCAAAGAGCAGAAAATCAGCCATGCTTGCAGCTATCTCCATGAACGTGAGTAGAGGCCGACGGGGCCGCGCTGACCACCGAGCCATGCAGATCGTGGGCGTGGTCGTGGTGGTGGTGATAAATCGCCAGGCTTTGGGCGTTTTTTCCGAACAATTCGACGAATGCCGGATCGCCGCTGACTTGCTCGGGATGCCCGGAACAGCAGACGTGGCGGTTCAGGCACACCACCTGGTCGGTGGTGCTCATCACCAAATGCAGATCGTGAGAGACCATCAAAACGCCGCAACCATGCCGGTCGCGCAAGCGGGTAATCAGGCTGTAGAGCTCGGCTTGACCGGCCACATCGACGCCTTGCACCGGCTCATCAAGCACCAGCAATTCCGGTTCGCGCAGCAATGCTCGCGCCAGTAGCACTCGCTGCATTTCGCCACCGGAAACACTTTGCACCGGGCTGTCGATGACCTGTTCGGCACCGACTTCCTTGAGAGCGGCCAAGGCGCGAGCGCGGTCCACGCCCGGCACCAGACGCAAGAAGCGCAACACCGACAGCGGCAGGGTTGGGTCAACATGGAGTTTTTGCGGCATGTAACCGACGCGCAACTTCGGCTTGCGCCAGACGCTACCGCTGTCCGGTTTCAGCAGACCGAGCACTGCGCGCACCAGCGTGGTTTTGCCGGCACCGTTGGGGCCGATCAAAGTGACGATCTGCCCCGGCTCGACGCTCAGTTCGATGTTGTCCAGCACGTTTTGCCCGGCAAAGGTGACAGCCACCTGCTCAAGGCGAATCAGCGCGTTGCTCATCAAGCCCCCTGGCAACCCGAGCAGAGACCGATCACTTCAACGGTCTGTGCCTCGACGATAAATCCGACATCTTTGGCGCTATTGATGATCGCGTCGCTGATGGATTTCTGTTCGAGTTCGATGGCGGCGTGGCATTCGCGGCAGATCAGGAACTGGCCCTGGTGAGCGTGTTCCGGGTGATTGCAGCCGACGAAGGCGTTCAGCGAGGAGATGCGGTGTACCAGTCCGTTTTCCAGTAGGAAATCCAGCGCGCGGTACACGGTCGGAGGCGCGGCGCGGCGGCCGTCCTGCTCGCTGAGTACCGCCAGAATGTCGTAGGCACCCAACGGTTTGTGGCTTTGCCATACCAGTTCCAGCACTCGCCGGCGCAAAGCGGTCAGACGCAGCCCCTGACGTGCGCACAAGGCATCGGCCTCAGACAATGCGCTATGCACGCAATGAGAGTGGTCGTGGGGACGGCTGGCAATCGGTGTTTTAGGCATGAGCGGCGACGAGTTTTGTGAGAGACGTTATTATGTTACCCGTTCTCGCCTCTTCGAGTGGTCATCGTGTCCCGACTTTTTTCCATCTTTGTCGCATTTTTCGCAACTTTCCTGCTGATCGGCTCTGCTCAAGCCGAGGTCAAAGTCCTCACCAGCGTCAAGCCCCTGCAGCTGATCGCCGCAGCGGTGCAGGACGGCGTAGCGGTTCCGGAAGTCTTGCTGCCGCCCGGCGCCTCGCCCCATAACTACGCCTTGCGCCCTTCCGATGTACGGAAAGTGCAATCGGTGGATCTGCTGTACTGGATCGGCCCGGACATGGAAGGTTTCCTGCCTCGCGTACTGAAAGGTCGTACGTTGCCCAGCGTCGCGGTGCAGAGTTTGCCTGGCCTGAAACTTCGACACTTCGCCGAAGATAACCACTCCCACGCCGAAGAAGCCGACGAGCATGACCACGATCACCGCCCCGGCAGCCTGGATGCACACTTGTGGTTGTCACCGATCAACGCCCGAGTGATCGCCACCAAAATGGCCGCCGATCTGAGCGCCGCCGATCCGGCCAACGCGGCGCGCTACCAGAGCAACCTCAAGGCGTTCGATGAGCGTCTGGATGCTTTGGACCTGCGCCTGAAGGCTCGCCTGGCGGGCATTGCGGGCAAGCCTTATTTCGTGTTCCACGAAGCCTTCGATTACTTCGAAGACGCTTACGGCCTCAAGCACACCGGCGTGTTCAGTGTCGCTGCCGAAGTGCAACCCGGCGCCCAACACGTGGCAGCGATGCGCACGCGGTTGCAGGAAGTCGGCAAGACCTGTGTGTTCAGCGAACCACCGCTGCGCCCACGCCTGGCAGAAACCCTGGTGGCCGGGCTGCCAGTGAAGCTGGCGGAACTGGATGCGCTGGGCGGGTACACGCCAGCGACCGCTCAGGGGTATGAGCAGGTATTGGAAAAGCTGGGGAATGATTTGGCGGGGTGTTTGGAGTCGTTGTAGTTCCGAAAATTGTGTCGCCCCCAATCGCGGGCAAGCCACGCTCCCACAGAGTTTGTATCGTTCGCCAATATTATGAACGACACAAACCCTGTGGGAGCGAGGCTTGCCCGCGATGCTTTTAGAGGGCGAACGGCAACGGCGTACTGACCTTCTGCCGTTGCGTCAGCCGCAACTGAAACTCCATCGGATCGTGAATCAACACGTCCTGCCCGGCGAAAGACTCCGCGGCGATCAACCGCGACAACCAGAACCGTACGCAAGCCACGCGCAGCATGGTCGGCCATAGCTCGGCTTCGGCAGCGGTAAACGGTCGCAGCGCGGCATAAGCCCCCAGCAATGCCCGCGCCCGAGCGCCATCAAGCTGCCCTTGCTCGTCCGAACACCAATCGTTCAAGGCAATCGCCACGTCATAGAGCATCGGCCCCGAACAGGCGTTGTAGAAGTCGATCAACCCGGTCAGGTGCGTGCCTTCGAACATCGCGTTATCACGGAACAGGTCCGCGTGGATGTTCGCCCGTGGCAGCGCCAGAATTTTCGTCTTCTGCTGTGTGATTTCATCCAGCGCCCGTTGCAGCAAATCGCTTTGCTCAGCATTCAGATGCGAAAGCAACTGCGTGCCCTCCTCCAGCATCCAGTCCAGGCCGCGATCGGTTTTGCGTTTGATCATGTTGGCCTGGGTCGCCAGATGCAGATGAGCCAGCAGCTCGCCGACCTGAGCGCAATGCTGCGCGTTGGCGTCCTTGATGTGCTTGCCCGCCAGACGTGGCTGCAGCAGCGCAGGTTTGCCGGCCAGCTCGCGCAAGGCGACGCCGTCGGTGGTGCGCAAGGCATAAGGCACCGGCAGGTCGGCGTCGTGCAGCACGTCGAGCAGCTCGATGAAGAACGGCATCTCCTGCACCGGGCCGCGCTCGACCAGGGTCAGGACAAATTCGCCCTGCTCCAGGCTGATAAAGAAGTTGGTGTTTTCGCTACCGGCGGCAATCCCCTGGAAATCAAGCAGGCGGCCAAGCCCGTAAGGGGCGAGAAAGGTTTCCAGCTCGGGCCGAGCCAGGGGGGTGAACACAGACATGGTTAAAACTGCCAGTACGGGCGCCGCTGCTTGAGCCAGCGCCGATTGAAATTAAGAAACTACTTCCACTCGAATATTTTCCACGACGGAATCAGCATATCCGGCTGATCCGAGCGGATGAAGTTTGCATCTGTCCCGTCCGAGCGCACCAGAAAATACGGTTTACCGCCTTTCGGGGTCACCTTGATGGCATACAAAAAACCATTTTGCCGATATTCCTGAATGGTTTTATCTCCTTCCGTGCGGATCGTTACATCCGGGTCCGCCGAGGGCGCGTCGTCCGCAGCCATGACAGCCAATGGGGTGATTGCAAACAAACCAGCCAGCAACAAGCGATTTAGTGTGCGCATGATAACCTTGTCCCTTTGTCGTCAACGGTCCCGCTATTCTAGCGCCGGACCCGCCGAAAAGGTTGATCCTGCTCATGAGCCAAGCCCCCCTCGTCCTGGTGGACGGTTCTTCTTATCTGTACCGCGCTTTTCATGCGCTGCCACCGCTGACCACGTCCAAAGGCCTGCCGACCGGAGCGGTCAAGGGCGTATTGAACATGCTCAAAAGCCTGCGCAAGCAGTACCCGGACAGCCCGTTCGCCGTGGTATTCGACGCCAAGGGCGGGACGTTCCGCGATGCGATGTTCGCCGAATACAAGGCCAATCGTCCAAGCATGCCCGACGATATGCGGGTCCAGATCGAGCCGTTGCACGCCAGCGTCAAGGCCTTGGGCTTTCCATTGCTGTGCGTGGACAACGTTGAAGCGGACGATGTGATCGGCACCCTGGCCCGCAGCAGCGCGGCCGCCAACCGCCCGGTGGTGATCTCCACCGGTGACAAGGACATGGCGCAATTGGTCGACGGGCACATTACCTTGGTCAATACGATGACCGGTAGCGCGTTGGACGTAGAAGGCGTGAAGGAGAAATTCGGCGTCGCTCCCGAGCAGATCATCGATTATCTGGCACTGATGGGCGATTCGTCCGACAACATTCCGGGCGTTCCAGGTATCGGTCCCAAAACCGCTTCCGGCCTGCTGGTCGGCGTGAACGGTGGCCTGACCGAGCTCTATGCACAGCTCGACATCGTCCCGACCCTGCCGATTCGCGGCGCAAAAACCCTGCCTGCCAAGCTCGAAGAGCATAAGGAGATGGCATTCCTCTCCTATCAACTGGCAACCATCAAGATCGACGTACCGCTGGACATCGGTCTCGATGACCTGCAAATGGGCAAGCCGGATCACGACAAGCTCGCCGAGCTCTATACCCTGCTGGAATTCAAGAGCTGGTTCGAAGAGAACCAGCGCGACGCGAAGCGATCGGGCCAGGACATTGTCGAAGTCATCCCGGAACAACCGGGCGCCGCCGAAGCGAAGTACGAAACCATCCTCGACCAAAAGCACTTCGAGGCCTGGCTGGACAAGCTCGACAAGGCGCCGTTGATCGCCTTCGTCACCGAAACCAACGGCAGCGATGCCCAACATGCACAACTGGTGGGCCTGTCGTTTTCCGTCGCGGCCAACGAAGCGGCCTACATTCCGCTGACCCATTCCTACATGGGCGTGCCGGAACAGCTGGATCGCGACACCGTGCTGCTGGCGTTGAAGCCGCTGCTGGAAAACCCGAATAAGCTGAAAGTCGGCCAGCACGCCAAGTTCGAAACCAATATCCTCGCCAACTGCGCCATCGGTGGCGATCAGAGCAACGGGATTATTGTTCAGGGTATTGCCTACGACACCATGCTCGAGTCTTACGTCCTGGACTCGACGGCCACCCGCCATGACATGGACAGCCTGGCGCTCAAGTACCTGGGCCAAAGCAAGACCGACATTCAGGAGATCGCAGGCAAAGGCGTCAAACAGCTGACCTTCGACCAGATCTCTCTTGAGCTGGCCGGCCCCTATGCTGCCGAAGATGCCGATGTCACCTTCCAGTTGCACGTTGCTTTGCAGGAAAAACTGGCAGCAACGCCAAGCCTGGGCAAAGTGCTCAACGAGATTGAAATGCCGCTGATGCCGGTTCTGGCCCGAATCGAGCGCCAGGGTGCGCTCGTGGACGCCAACCTGCTGGGCATCCAGAGCGTCGAGCTGGGCGAGAAACTGGTCGCCCTTGAGCGTGAGGCGTTCGCCATTGCCGGTGAAGAATTCAACCTGGGTTCGCCGAAGCAACTGGGTGTGATCCTCTACGAAAAGCTCGGTTTGCCCGTACTCAGCAAAACCGCCAAGGGCCAAGCCTCGACGGCCGAAGCGGTATTGGCCGAGTTGGCGGAACAGGACTACCCGCTGCCCAAGGTGCTGATGCAGTACCGCTCGCTGAGCAAGCTCAAAAGCACCTACACCGACCGTTTGCCAGAGCAGATCAACGCTCGCACCGGGCGCATTCATACGTCTTACCAGCAAGCCGTTGCCGCCACCGGACGTTTATCGTCCATCGACCCGAACCTGCAGAACATTCCGATTCGCACTGCCGAAGGTCGTCGGATTCGTCAGGCGTTCGTCGCGCCGAAAGGCTACAAGCTGCTGGCCGCGGACTACTCGCAAATCGAACTGCGGATCATGGCGCATCTGGCCAAGGACGAAGGCTTGCTGCACGCCTTCCGCAACAACCTCGATGTACACCGGGCAACGGCCGCAGAGGTGTTTGGCGTCGAGCTGGACGCTGTCACTAACGATCAGCGTCGTAGCGCGAAAGCCATCAACTTCGGTTTGATCTACGGCATGAGCGCGTTTGGCCTGGCCAAGCAGATCGGCGTTGACCGTAAACAATCCCAAGCCTACATCGACCGCTATTTCGCCCGTTATCCCGGTGTACTGGAATACATGGAGCGCACGCGCGCCCAGGCCGCCGAGCAAGGTTTCGTCGAAACCATCTTCGGCCGTCGTCTGTACTTGCCGGAAATCAACGCGAAAAACCAGGCACTGCGCAAAGCTGCCGAGCGCACAGCGATCAACGCCCCGATGCAAGGCACCGCGGCGGACATCATCAAGAAAGCCATGGTAACGGTGGATAACTGGCTGACATCGTCAGGCCTGGACGCCAAAGTCATCTTGCAGGTACACGATGAATTGGTGCTTGAGGTGCGTGAGGACTTGATCGACCAGGTGCGTGAGGAGATTCGCGTGCACATGAGCAGCGCCGCACAACTGGATGTACCGCTTCTGGTCGAGGTAGGCGTAGGCAACAACTGGGATGAAGCGCACTGATCGGCTTGAAAGACGCCCGTGCTGCGGCCTTATACCGCAGCACAAAATAACGAAGGGCTATAGTGCGGAAAATGACATCGATTATTTCCAATGGTTTTTGAAAATAGTCTGAACTAAATCCGTGAACCGCCACTCAGAGATACTGAATGGCTGGTGAAGCCCTTCGATGCTCCTATGTTGTGTTAAGTGTTGGCAGATATCTGGACCCCGCCCTAGCGGTCCGGAGCTTGAACCCCGGAACTTCTCCCTCCCCATATGAAGTCCGGGGTTTTTTTTGCCTGCATATTTGTCTGGAGAGCTTTACTCGGCAGCCTCAGCGCCCTTGTCCGCCAACTCCATCCAGCCCGCCAGAACCGTGTAGGCGTCTTCCAGGCCCATTCGTTTCGGTGCCGAAAACAGCTGGATAGTGATCGTATCGCCCCAGCCCTTGCGGATTTCCGCCTGAACCTTGAGCAGCGCATTTTTCGCCGCGCCGTAGGTCAGCTTGTCTGCCTTGGTCAGCAAAATATGCATCGGCATGCCACTGGCGATGGCCCAATCGAGCATCAGCAGGTCGAAATCGGTCATTGGATGACGGATGTCCATCATCAGAATCAAACCTTTCAAACTCTCGCGACCACCCAGATAGGCTTCAAGGTGACGCTGCCAGTGCAGCTTCAACGGGATTGGCACTTTCGCGTAACCGTAACCCGGCAGGTCGACCAGACGGCGTTCATCGTCTAGCTTGAAGAAGTTCAACAGCTGCGTGCGACCCGGAGTTTTCGAGGTCCGCGCCAGGCTGGCGTGTGTCAGGGTGTTCAACGCGCTGGACTTACCGGCGTTGGAACGCCCGGCGAAGGCCACTTCAAAGCCTTCGTCGTCGGGGCATTGATCGACTTTGGCGGCGCTGAGCATAAAGGTGGACTGTTGGCACAGGCCGAGGATGGGGTTCTTGAGTTGCATGGGATTTCCGATGTGGGCGGCGCCGGGAATGGACGCGGCAAGCAGTGTCGTTTCCGTTTCAGTGACGCCAGTATATAATGCCGCAGATTTTGTGTGCGCTTTGTCCCAGCGTAGGATGAAGTTCACGAGAGCGATTGACCTTGATTGCGCACTAGAACGCAGCACGCTCTCAACCCTGAAAAGGTCGTTTTATGACGAAATGGCTGCTAGCTGCCGGTGTCTTGATGCCGCTTTACAGCGCTCAGGCTACACAGGATCCGGAAGCTGTGTACAACCGTGTTTGTGGTGCCTGTCATTCCGGCCAACTACCCATGGCGCCCCGCAAGGGCGATCAGGAAGCTTGGACGCCGAGGTTGGCGAAAGGTATGGAGACGCTGGTGCAACACGTGACCCAGGGTTTCAAGGCGATGCCGCCGCGTGGTTTGTGCATGGACTGCAGTGCCGAGGATTACCAGGCCATCATCCACTGGATGAGCGAGTGATCCCGGTCCATAACTCTTTAACCCTTAGCCGTAGTTGGATTAGCTGATGAACAAATTGATCGTGAGTCTGCTGTTGACCGTGGGGATCTCCGGCATTGCCCATGCTGCAGGTGATGCGACTGCTGGTCAGGCGAAAGCCGCAGTATGTGGCGCCTGTCATGGCCCGGATGGCAATAGCATGGCGCCAAACTTTCCGAAACTGGCAGGTCAGGGCGAGCGTTATCTGAACAAGCAGCTGCACGACATCAAGTCCGGCAAACGCACGGTACTGGAAATGACCGGCCTGCTGACCAACCTGAGCGACCAGGACCTGGCTGATATCGCAGCCTACTTCGCCAAGCAGAACGGCAGTGTTGGCGCCGCCGACCCTAAAATCGTGGCTCGCGGTGAAGCACTGTTCCGTGGTGGCGACCTGGCCAAAGGGCTGCCAGCATGTACCGGTTGCCACTCGCCCAACGGCGCAGGCAACGCAGCCGCCGGCTTCCCGCATCTGGGCGGCCAACATGCTCAGTACGTTGGCAAGCAACTGACCGACTTCAGAAAAGAAGAAGGTGGCCGCACTAACGACGGCGATACCAAACCGATGCAGAGTATCGCTAAAAAGCTGAGCGACGAAGATATCGCCGCCGTCTCCAGCTATATTCAAGGCTTGCACTAAGGCCTGCGATCGAGCGTTGCGAGTGGTGTACATCTCTTGCAACGTTAACACTCGATTAATCCGTCGATGCAAACATAAAAAGGGTAGCTTTGGCTGCCCTTTTTTGTGGCCGCTGCCGTTACACTACAAACCCAAGCCCGCCAGGATCTGTCTGAAAACAGGTCGCGCGAGGCGACCCAATTTGTCCAGGAGTAAAGCATGCGTAATCTGATCATCAGCGCCGCACTCGTCGCTGCCAGCCTGTTCGGCATGACCGCCCAAGCCGCCGAAAAACCTGAAGCGCCCTTTGTCGAGCTGAGCAACCCGGTCCCGGTGGCCGTGCCTGGCAAGATCGAAGTCGTGGAGCTGTTCTGGTACGGTTGCCCGCATTGCTATGCCTTCGAACCCGTCATTAACCCATGGGTTGAAAAGCTGCCTTCCGACGTGAACTTCGTGCGCATCCCGGCCATGTTTGGCGGCCCTTGGGACGCACACGGCCAGATGTTCCTGACGCTTGAAGCCATGGGTGTCGAGAGCAAGGTTCACGCCGCAGTTTTCGAAGCGATTCAGAAAGAACACAAGAAACTGACTGACAAAGAAGACATGGCGGACTTCCTGGCGACTCAAGGTGTAGACAAGGACAAGTTCCTGGCCACCTTCGACTCCTTCGCCATCAAGGGCAAAATCATCCAGGCCAAAGAGCTGGCGAAGAAATATGAAATCTCCGGCGTGCCTACCATGATCGTCAACGGCAAGTATCGCTTTGACATCGGCTCTGCCGGCGGTGCCGAACAAGCGCTGAAACTGGCCGACCAACTGGTAGCCAAAGAGCGAGCGGCAACCAAGGCCGTCGCCAACTAAGCGCGGCACCTGCCATGCGCCGCTGGGGAACTGAACGCATCGTTGGCCTGCATGATCCACGGGTCAACGAGCATCACCTGGAATCGACGGGGTTGCCCGTGGACAGCCGTCTGCGTTTGCTCAGTTTCAATATCCAGGTCGGTATCAGTACCGAGCGCTATCGGCACTATCTGACCCGTGGCTGGCAGCATCTGTTGCCGCATACCGGGCGTGCCGACAACCTGCAAAAAATCGGTAATCTGCTGGGCGACTTCGATCTGGTCGCCTTGCAGGAAGCCGATGGCGGAAGCCTGCGATCAGGCTACGTCAATCAGGTCGAACACCTGGCGCAGCTCGGCGCCTTCCCCTACTGGTATCAACAACTCAATCGCAATCTCGGTCATCTCGGCCAGCACAGCAATGGCGTGCTCAGCCGCCTGCGCCCGTGGGCGATTGAAGATCATCCGCTGCCGGGCCCCAAGGGTCGCGGGGCCATTCTGGTGCGCTTCGGCGAAGGTCCGGAAGCGCTCGTGGTGGTGATGATGCATCTGGCGCTGGGCGCTCGCGCCCGTAGCCTGCAACTGGCCTACATCCGCGAGTTGATCGGCGGTTATAAACACCAGGTGCTGATGGGCGACATGAACACCCATGCCAGTGACTTGCTGCAAAACTCCCCGTTGCGTGATTTAGGCCTGCTCGCGCCGCAACTGGAAGCGACCTTCCCCAGCTGGCGCCCACAGCGCTGCCTGGACCATATTCTGCTCAGCCCTACCCTGACCCTTGAAAAGGTCGAAGTGCTGGCACAACCCATTTCCGATCACCTGCCGGTCGCGGTAGAGATTCGTCTGCCGGGTTCGCTCACGGCCGATGCATTGCCCGCGTTGAGTCCTGCCTGAATGAGCGACGAAGCACAGCGCTGGAAAGAGAAATACCTCAAAAGCATCGAACAACAGGAAAAGCTGGAACGTCGATGGGACGCCCGGCTCGACCTGCTGCGTCGCGGGCTGGTGCGCAGCACCCTGGCCGCAGAAGGTACCGATCGCGCCGTTGACCAATGCATGAAGGAAATGCGCGAAGTCGTACGCACCGATGACATGGACGCCGGCCTGGCTGCCTTGCTGCCGCGCCTGGAAAAAGCCGTGCTCGACTCCGAGCAGCGCCGGGAAACCCGGGTCGATCAAGTCAGTGCCGCCCTGACGTCGCTGGTCTCTCAGCTGCAAGCGTTGCCGCTGCCCCGGGAAGTGAGCCGGCCGCTGAAACAATTCGCCAAACAACTGGACGGACGCGTAAGTCAGGCTCGCGAAATCCCGTTGCTGCTCAGCGAGCTGAGCGGCTTGCAGGGCAAAGCCTTGAACCTGCTGGAGAACCCTGCCGAACCTGATCGACCGGGTTTCTTACAGCGATTGTTCGGTAGGGAAACGGAAGAGACCGCGCAACAGCTCGCTGTCCCCGAATCGCAAATACCTGCCCCGCAACCTGTCGAACCGGTTGCAGCATCGGCCGAGCCCCCACAAGCGATGGCCAATCTCACGCCAGCCGTCGATAAGCCGCAAGTGGTGTTGCCAACCATAGAAGCCGCCCTGCCCGCCGCTGCGCGCCCTGAGCCAGCGCAAATTCAGGCGCCAACATCAATGGCACCTGCGGCTGAAGTCGTGGCGTTTGTCCCGCCCGTCCTTGAGCCAGAAGCTACGAGCAGCCAGATACCGGAGTTACAAACCCGACTGAATGTCGAGCAACCACAAGAGCCGGCTCCATCGATCGCCCTACCGGCTACTCAGGCTCCATCGGCAATCAATCCCGATGAACTGACCCCGATGGCCATCGACCCAGAGCCGTCCGAGCATGATATTTTGTATGCCCTGCCGGACTCGCCGGAGCCGTCCTACAGCTCCGTCGCCAAGCACATCGAAGACACGCTGCTGGGCCTTCTCGATGACTTGGCGCTGCCCGAGCGCCATCGTCCGCAAGCCGAGGCGATGCGCGATCGCCTTCAAAATGGCTTGAACTGGTACGAGTTGATACCGATCCTCGATGATCTGGCAACGTTAATGCTGGCGATCACCGACAGTGGCCAGCACGAATTCGAAGCGTATTTGCAGCAACTCAACGAACGCCTTGAGTCGTTTCAGAGCAACCTGCAAGCTGCGAGCGACGGCCACGCCGACAACCGCTCGGCCGCGCGGGAGATGGACACGCAGATTCGCGAGCAAGTCGATGGCTTACAAAGCAGCATGCAGGAAGCGGCAGACCTTGATGATCTCAAGCATGTGCTGGAAAACCATCTCGAAGGCCTGCTCGGCACCATGGACCAACACCAGAAGCAGCGCGACGAGCGTGAACAGGAAGTAGCAGCCCGCCTGCAAAGCCTGGCCGAAAGGGTTGCCCACATGGAGCAGGAAGCCCTGGGCTACCGCGAGCATCTCGAAGAGCAGCGCCAGAAGGCCTTGATCGATCCTTTGACCGGCCTGCCGAATCGAGCAGCCTGGAGCGAGCGCCTGGAGCATGAAATCGGTCAATGGCAACAACATGGCAATACCCTGTTGCTGGCAATGCTCGACCTCGACCATTTCAAACGCATCAATGACAACTATGGTCATCTGGCGGGTGACAAGGTGCTGAAAATCATCGCCAGCGTGCTACGCAAGCGTCTGCGCGGGACTGATTTTATTGCCAGGTTCGGCGGTGAAGAGTTTGTACTGTTGATGCCTGCCACGGTGCCGGCGGTGGGCGCGAAACTGCTGGAAACCTTGCGCGCATCGATCGAAGCCTGCCCGTTCCACTTCAAGGGCGAGCGAGTCACCATCACCATTTCCATGGGACTGACCGCCTTCAGATCGGGCGAACATAGCGATCTGGTACTTAAAAGAGCCGATCAGGCGCTATATCGGGCGAAAAATAATGGCCGGAATCGAGTAGAACTGGGCTGACTGCCAATTGTTCCATTTTGTTTAAAGGAGCGTTTTTGCCGTCAGCGCCGCAAGGCATTACGTTACACTGTTGCATTATTGTCTCGCGCGTATTGCCTCCCACCATGAAATGTCTTGCTCTTATTGTGTCGCTGCTTCTATTAGCCGGTTGTGCCAGCGGCCCCCGAATTGATACCAGCCACCCTTCGGCCAATCACGACAGTCGTATCCAGTTCGTGGTGATGCATTACACCTCCGCATCCCTGGAGACTTCGCTGCAATTGCTGACCCATGGCGAGGTCAGCAGCCACTACCTGATTAGCGACGACAAGCGCGCCACTATTTATAAGCTGATGGATGAAAATTTCCGGGCCTGGCACGCTGGCGAAAGCGAATGGCAAGGCCGGACCTGGCTGAACTCCAGTTCCATTGGTATCGAGATCGTTAATCAGGGCTTTGAGGACACCCCGAACGGGCGTCTTTGGTATCCCTACAGCGAAGCCCAGATTCAGTCGATGATCTTCCTGCTCAAGGACATCAGTAAGCGCCAAGGCATCAGCCCCCGCCATATCATTGGTCATAGCGACATCGCACCGATGCGCAAGCTCGACCCCGGCCCGCTGTTTCCCTGGAAGCGCCTGGCTGCCGAAGGCCTGGGGATCTGGCCGAACGAGCAGGCCGTGGCGCGGCAACAAGCGCAGTTCGCCGTGCAACTGCCAAGCATCAGTTGGTTTCAGGGACAGCTTGCCCGCATGGGCTATGCCACGCCGCAAACCGGCGAACTGGATGTAGAGACACGCAATGTACTGGCAGCCTTTCAGCTGCACTTTCGCCCTTCCCGTTTCGACGGTACACCGGACGCACAAACCGCGGCGATTCTTCAGGTGTTGAATCAGACAAAATAATGACGCCCGCCCGACGGTCAGCGCTTTTTCCAAATCAGCAGCTATAACTCATTGGTAATTCTTCGGATATTCCATGATGCCTGCTGCTCGGGAGAGACTGCATAGCTGGTTCTATCGCCCTTGGTTTTTGGCGATGCTGGCTACTGCCTTGAGCACAACGCTTCTAACAGTCGGCAGTTTGTTCGTGGCGATGAGTCAAGTCGAGCACAACGAAAGCCAGGAAATGAACGCCCAGGGAGAACGCTTTCTGGTCCGCCTGGAGCAGCTGTTCGGGCAGTTGCGCGAAAGCCTTGATGACCTGGAAGCCCAGCCGCTGCGAAGCTGCGATGACGAAATGATCGCCACCCTGCAGCAGGTCAGTTTCAATTACCGCTTCGTTTATGAAGCCGCTTACATGGACACTTCGCGAACCTGCTCCAACCGCCCCCGCCAAGAGGGGCTGTCGCTGATCCGACCGCCGGACATCAAGGGGCCCACCTACAGCTATTGGCTGAACACCACCACCGAACCCGATGAGAACCGCGCCGCGCTGATGCTTGGGCGTGGCAACTTCCGGGTTGCGACATCGCGCGGGCATTTGACCGACATGGTCGATCTGTCTCCGGGGAGCAGCCTATTGGTGGTGCTTGACCACGACACCCGGGCGATTCCGGTACTCGGTGTCGCGCAGCCCTGGCCCCCCGCGGAACCCTGGCCCCCGAAAAGCCCCGATGCGCTGCAAGTTACCCATACCCGCCTGATTTACCGAATGCCCACTAACACCCCCGAATACCAACTGGTACTGATCACCCCACGCACAGGAATGCATGTACCGGCGGTATGGTGGTGGCTACTGCCGGCCAGCCTGGCGCTGAGTGCCTGTGTAGGTATTCTGGTGTTTTTGCTGGTACGCCAGCGTCAGTCGCTGGATGCCGAACTGCAAGGCGCCATGCGGCGAGGCGAGCTGCAGGTGTTGTATCAACCGATCTTCGACCTCGACAGCCGCAACTGCGTCGGCGCCGAAGCCCTGCTGCGCTGGCGAAGACCGGACGGCACGCTGACCAGTCCCGACCTGTTCATTCCGATGGCGGAGAATACCGGCCAGATCCGCCAGATGACCGACTTCGTATTGCAGCGCCTGCTGGAACAGCTCGGCCAACTGTTGCGCTCCAATCCGCAGCTGTACATTTCGGTCAACCTGGCGGCCTGCGATGTCATGGTGCCGCGTATCGGTCAGGTGATAGCGCGTCTGCTGAGTGCGCACCGGGTAGCGGCCAGGCAGATTGCCTTTGAGGTGACCGAGCGCGGATTGGTGGATGTGGTAGTGGCTAGAGAAAACCTGCAAGCCCTGCGGGATGTCGGGCATCAGGTGCTGATCGACGACTTTGGCACCGGCTATTGCAGCCTCGCCTACCTGCAAACCCTACCGGTGGACTGCCTGAAAATCGACAAGGCGTTTATCGACGCACTGGGCCATGATGCCGCCAGCAGCGGCGTGGCACCGCACATCATTCGCATGGCTCAGGCCCTGCAACTCAAGGTGATTGCAGAAGGCATCGAACATGAAGCCCAAGCGGTGTTTCTGAGCAGCGAAGGGGTGAAGTTCGGCCAGGGTTGGTTGTTTGCCCACGCACTGAGCGCCGTGCAGTTCATCGAACTGATTACCCGTGGCCGCCGACTGACCACGCGACGTCTGGACGACGAAGCCTGAATGGCCCCGGCTTATATCGCGAGTGCCATGTAGAACTGTGTCCCCTGACCCGGCCGCGAATAGACACCCATCCGCCCGCCATGCAGTTGCACGATTTCCTTGCACAGCGCCAGACCAAGCCCGGCACCGCCCTTTTTGCGGCCGACCTGGACAAAAGGCTCGAAGATCCGTCCTTGCTGGCCGTAGGCAATGCCCTCGCCATTGTCCTCGACACTGATAATCATCCGCTCACCATGGCGCCGGGCCTGTAAACGTATCAGTCCGTCGTGAGAGGTATGGCGCAAGGCGTTGTCGATCAGGTTGTCGAGCACCCGTTCCAGTTGCGCCTGATCGGCTTGTAGCCGCGGTAATGGTCCCTGCACTTCCACCAGCAGCTCAATACCCTTCTCCTGCGCCGAGCCGGCAAAGCGTATCTGGGCCTGATCCAGCAAGTCTTCGATGGAGCACGGTGCCAGCGTGAGTTTTTGCAGGCCGTTTTGATAGCGAGAGAAATTCAGCAGGTCGTTGATCAACTGCATGAGGCGCTGCATTTCTTCGTTGACGGTGTCCAGCAGGTCGGCTTCGCGGGAGTCTGCGGCAAAATGCGTCCGCTCGCGGAACAGACCGAATGCCATGTGCATCCCGGTAACCGGTGTGCGCAACTCATGGGAGGCGCGCAAGACGAACTCGCTGCGTACCCTTTCGAAAGCACGCTGTTCGGTGACGTCGTGCAACACCATCACAGCGCCGAGAATATGACCTTCGGTATGACTGACCGGCGTCAGGCTATACGTCAGCAATCGCGACTCGCCATCGACCTCGATACTCAGGTCGTCCGGCGCCCGCTCCAGAGTGCCGCCGCGCAACACCAATTGCAGTTGTGCATCCAGTTCGGGACGCTCAAGCGCTGTGCCCAGCCCTTGGCCGAGACGCTCGGTGTCCCAGCCTAACTGGCGCTGGGCCACTGGGTTGAGGTGCTCGAGATGACCTTGACGATCAATAATCAGCAACCCGTCGTCGATGCTGTCGAGCACCGCTTGCAAACGTTGCTGGCCGGCGAGCAGCTCGTCGATATTGGTCGCCTGGTGCTCACGCAAGGCCTCGGCCATGATTCCGAACCGCCGGGTCAACTGGTTCATTTCCACCGCGGAAGAAATCGGCAGAGTCACTTCAAAATTGCCCTGGCCGATATTGTCAGCTGCCTGCACCAGAGCCTCGATCGGAGCCCCGAACCGCCGGGCGATCGCATGGGCGGTAATGAACCCGATAAACAACACCGCCACCCCGACCAATCCAAGCAGGCCGGCAATTAACAGTGCCCGCTCCCGGGCCTTGCGTTCGATCTCAGTGATGTTTTCCAGCGCGCGCTTCTGTTCAGAGATCAAACCGTTTCGCAAGGCATTGAATTTTTCCGTGAGATCCCCGTCATCACTGACTACCTGTACCGGAACGCGGGAAAGATCAAAGGCCTGCAGCAAGCTCTGATAATCAGCCTTGGCCTTTCTGAAACCATACGGGGCTCCTTCGCTGGACGACTCGCGAGCAATACCTTCGTCAAGCAATTCGAGGGAGTGCTGCCTGGAGGCCTCGAACGCCGCAGGGTCAGGGGTCTCGCCGAGCACGATGATCAGTTGATCACCCAGGCTCTGACGCAGCTTCAATCCCAGATCCAGCGTGACGAAGTTGTCACGAAGCAGGGCTTCCTGAGTCCCGGCCATCTGCATCACGCTGACCAGCCCGAGCAAGAGCCCAAGCAGCGCCACCGTAATCAGCGCGGAAATACTCAGAAACAGCCGGGTGCGCAACGTCATCGCCAGTTTCATCGGTTACGACTCACAGGTTGTACTGCTTGCGTTTGCGGTACAGGGTCGAAGCATCGATACCCAGGGTCTTGGCCGCCTGATCCAGCGTGTCGGCCGTGGCGAGGACCGCGCCAATGTGAGCTTTCTCCAACTCATCCAGGCTCAATGCAGCACCAATGCGCGGCGTGTGGTTGGCCGGGGCCTCGGCCATGCCCAAGTGGCTGAGTTCTACCCGCTCCTGCGGACAAATAATGCTCGCGCGCTCCACCACGTTACGCAGCTCGCGAATGTTGCCCGGCCAGCGGTAGCTGAGCAGCGCTTCGCGGGCCTCGTCGCTGAAACACCGGGCCGGACGCGAGTATTCCTTGACGAAGCGCGCCAGGAAGCGGTCTGCAAGGTTCAGAATGTCTTCCCTGCGCTCGCGAAGCGGCGGCAGGTGCAAGGTGATGACGTTCAGGCGATAGAGCAAGTCTTCACGAAAACGACCATCGCGAACCATGTCTTCCAGGTTGAGGTTAGTGGCTGCGAGGATTCGCACGTCGGCGCGGCGGGTTACCGGGTCGCCCACGCGTTCGTATTCCTTGTCCTGAATGAAACGCAGCAATTTTGGCTGCAAGGTCAGGGGGAAATCGCCGATCTCGTCGAGAAACAACGTCCCGCCGTCGGCCTGATTGACACGACCCAAGGTACTTTCGCTGGCACCGGTGAAGGCGCCCCGGCTGTGGCCGAAAAGCTCGCTGTCCATCAACTCGGCAGTCAGGGATGGGCAGTTGATGGTGACGCAGGATTTCTTCTGGCGTTTGCTCCAGCCGTGAATCGCCTGGGACAGTTCACCTTTACCGGTGCCGGATTCGCCGAGAATCAGGATATTGGCGTCGGTACTGGCGACCTGGCGTGCGGTTTCGAGCACCACTTTCATGGCCGGACTGTGCGAATCCAGGCCCTCTTTGGGTTTGCGCACTTCACCTTCGAGGGCTTCCAGGCGTGCCGAAAGTTGCCGTACTTCCAGCTGTTTGGCGGTGGCCAAACGCAATTGGTCGGGGCTGCAAGGCTTGACCAGGTAGTCGGCGGCACCGGCCTGAATCGCATCCACGGCAGTGTCCACGGCCGAGTGAGCAGTGACGATCACCACCCGCATCCAGGGTGCCTGGATGCGCATTTGGGCCAGCACATCGAGCCCATTGTCTTCACCCAGGCGCAAATCGAGGAAGCACAGATCGAAAACCTGGCGCTGCAACAAGGCTTCGGCCTGAGCAGCGCTGGTCGCGGTGGCCACGCTGTAGCCTTGGTCTTCGAGGCAATAGCGAAAGGTTCGAAGGATGGCGGATTCATCATCCACCAGCAGAATGCGGCCTTGATGCTCCGTGGCTGATTCCATGTTCCTGCGCTCCTTTAATTGTTGATTTTGGTTAGGCCCAGAAAAAATCGGGCAAGTTGCATGATTGATTGTGGTCGATTTCAGCCAAATCAGCGCAGCCATCTACTTATCAACAAGATAACTCATTGATTTATTTAATTTTTTATTAATAAACCGTCCTTCGGCGATTGCCTGCGTCCCTTTCTGACATCTGTGCCCTTCCCTCAATTCCAAAAATATTGAAAGTTTTCGCGAGTTCATCGTGCATTACGCACGACCTCAGAAGGGCCATCGTGCAGGATGCGTTCAAAACGATTTTCACAAATCATCCAACTTATTGATTTATAACGCATTAATACCAACAAAAAGGTGGCATGCAGGCTGCAGGAATCTGGGTAACCAGGGCATTTAATGAACCAGCGCCCCAAAGATCACTACCCCAGCGTGGGAGGAACTTCAGGATGAATCGCCAAGGTGCCGTCCAATTGCGTCTCTCGCCATTGCACCTCCAGCAAGGCTTGTTTGCCCTGCTAGCGCTATTGATCACCTTGATTGGCGGCCAACAGTACTTGCGTTGGGAACAGAGTCAGCAGCCAGAGACGCCGCACCTGTCGATTCCACACACTCCCCAAACCCACTTCAGCGCCGTCAGCAGCAGCCTGGCTGACAGCGACCCGATGCGAATGATGGATGTCGACCAGGCCCAGCCTGTGGATGAGACGCCTCAGGAACGTTGGGTGTTTTAAGCAAACGAACTTGGCGCGCTCGACGCGCCGGGAAAAGCACCACCAGCAGCACCTTTAAACAGAACGCGTAAGGAGAATCACCATGTTGAGCTGGGCAATCACATTCTTGATCATTGCCATCATCGCTGCAGTACTGGGCTTCGGTGGTATCGCGGGCACCGCCACGGGTATCGCCAAGATTCTCTTTGTCGTATTCCTGGTGATGTTCATTGCTTCCTTCTTCTTTGGCCGCCGCGGTCGAGGCTGAACATGAGCATTTCGTTAAAGACAGTGGCAGCCGCCCTGCTTCTGGGCGGCAGTGCCATGGCAATGGCGGCCAATGACGGCAGTTATTGATGGAGCAACTGAAGAAAGATCCGAATTGGTACTGAGTTTCGAAACACGAAAGAGGCCACCGCGCTTCTTTCCACTGCGCTACCCGAGGACGGTAGACGCATGACCAAGGGGTCGGGACGTTCTGGCTGTTTCAGGGTCGGAGTGACCTACGGGTACAGGGAGTACCTGCTCACGGGCCGGGTCAGGTAAAGCTGCGACGCAAGTTCGCCGGGGCCAAAACCGCTCGACGGACTTGCGGAGAGCTTCAACGTGCAAAACGTTGATCTAGAGCATTCAGCTCATCTGTTCTTGCTGCATATTCCCCGCCAAACCGTTTCGCGGTGTTTCTTCGTGACCGTATATCGAGAAAGCTCCGAGTTCCTCTGGAAGAGAATTCGCAGTCCAACGTAGGCTTTTTCCTAAATTTACGTCTGTTTAAAAAACATCCACCTGCGCTGAAATGGCCGGCTCACGGCACTTATGCCCGCCGAAATGTCGCCTTCGAACCGCTTGGGACGCGGACTTCAGTTAGAAAATCTCATGCCGATTCGGCATAGGGTAGGCGTTTACGGCATTAGACGGCGCTTCGCGGCATCGGAATAGTTGCGCCTTTTTTCACTGCCTGAGAGCTGTAAATGCTCGCTCGCGGGGACCTTATACGGGGGCGATGCCAGATTTGTTCGCCATTGAGCGTTTCAGTTCTTGCATCGGTCTGAGTCAAACGCAAGTAAGGGTAAAGATATGAAGAAGGCAAAGCTTAGCCTCGCCTGGCAGATCCTAATCGGTCTGGTTCTGGGGATAGCAATTGGTGCAGTGCTCAACCATTTCAGTGCCGAAAAAGCCTGGTGGATCACCAATATTCTGCAACCGGCAGGCGATATCTTTATCCGTCTGATCAAGATGATCGTGATCCCGATCGTGATTTCCTCGCTGATCGTCGGTATCGCTGGCGTAGGGGACGCGAAAAAACTCGGGCGTATTGGTCTGAAGACCATTCTTTACTTCGAGATCGTCACCACCATCGCCATTCTGGTCGGTCTGGTGCTGGCCAACGTGGTCCATCCGGGCAGCGGCATCGACATGAGCACCCTGGGTACGGTGGATATTTCCAAGTACCAGGCCACTGCCGCCGAGGTTCAGCATGAACACGCGTTCGTCCAGACCATCCTCAACCTGATCCCGTCGAACATCTTTGCGGCCATGGCGCGCGGCGAGATGTTGCCGATCATCTTCTTCTCCGTGTTGTTCGGTCTCGGTCTGTCGAGCCTGCAATCGGACCTGCGCGAGCCGCTGGTGAAGATGTTCCAGGGTGTATCGGAAAGCATGTTCAAAGTCACCCACATGATCATGAACTACGCCCCGATCGGCGTGTTCGCATTGATCGCGGTGACCGTGGCCAACTTCGGCTTCGCCTCCCTGCTGCCGCTGGCCAAACTGGTCGTTCTGGTTTACTTCGCCGTCGCCTTCTTCGCCTTCGTGGTGCTGGGCCTGATCGCTCGCCTGTTCGGCTTCTCGGTGATCAAGCTGATGCGCATCTTCAAGGATGAGCTGGTCCTGGCCTACTCCACCGCCAGTTCCGAAACCGTGCTGCCGCGCGTGATCGAGAAGATGGAAGCCTACGGCGCGCCGAAAGCCATTTGCAGCTTCGTGGTGCCGACCGGCTATTCGTTCAACCTCGACGGTTCGACCCTGTACCAGAGCATCGCGGCGATCTTCATTGCCCAGCTCTACGGCATCGACCTGTCCATCAGCCAGCAATTGCTGTTGGTACTGACGCTGATGGTCACCTCCAAAGGCATCGCCGGCGTACCGGGTGTGTCCTTCGTGGTACTGCTGGCTACTTTGGGCAGCGTCGGCATTCCGTTGGAAGGCTTGGCGTTCATCGCCGGTGTCGACCGCATCATGGACATGGCCCGTACCGCACTGAACGTAATCGGCAATGCCTTGGCCGTGCTGGTCATCTCGCGTTGGGAAGGCATGTACGACGACGCCAAGGGCCAGCGCTACTGGAACTCCCTGCCGCACTGGCGCAGCAAGGAAAAGCTGCCGGTTGGCGAAATTTCCAGCAACTGACGCAAAAACCTGTAGGAGCGGGCTTGTGTGGTGAGGGGGCTTGCCCCCGTTCGAGTGCGCAGCGCTCGCAGGTCTTGGGTCCGCTGCGCGGCCCAACGGGGGCAAGCCCCCTCGCCACAGCCCGCTCTCACATTGATCTTTTGCTAGCAGTACTAAACAAACCCCGGAGAAATCCGGGGTTTGTCGTTTCTGACTACCCCGCTATCATTCGCCGCATCTTCCGGGGGATTTGACTGATGCTTAATGGCCTGTGGCTTGGCTTCTTCATCGTGGCTGCCGTATCGGCGCTGGCGCAATGGCTGATCGGCGGCAACGCCGGGATCTTCGCGGCAATGGTGGAAAGCATTTTCGCCATGGCCAAATTGTCGGTCGAAGTCATGGTCCTGTTGTTTGGCACCCTCACTCTCTGGCTGGGTTTTCTGCGAATTGCCGAGAAAGCCGGGATCGTCGAATGGCTGGCCAAGGCGCTGGGTCCACTGTTCCTGCGCCTGATGCCGGAAGTGCCGGCCGGTCACCCGGCTATCGGCCTGATCACGCTGAACTTCGCCGCCAACGGCCTGGGGCTGGACAACGCCGCCACGCCGATCGGCCTCAAAGCCATGAAGGCGCTGCAAGAGCTCAACCCCAGCGACACCATCGCCAGCAACGCGCAGATCCTCTTCCTGGTACTCAATGCCTCATCCCTGACCCTGCTACCGGTGACCATCTTCATGTACCGCGCCCAGCAAGGCGCGCCCGATCCAACCCTGGTGTTCCTGCCGATCCTGCTCGCGACCAGTTGTTCGACCCTGGTCGGTCTGTTGTCGGTGGCGTTCATGCAGCGTCTGCGCCTGTGGGACCCGGTGGTGCTCGCTTACCTGATTCCCGGCGCCTTGGCCCTCGGTGGCTTCATGGCGTTGCTGGCGACGCTCTCAGCGACCGCTCTGGCGGGCTTGTCATCGATCCTCGGCAACGTGACGCTGTTCGGGCTGATCATGCTGTTTCTGGTGATCGGTGCGTTACGCAAAGTGAAGGTCTACGAAGCGTTCGTCGAAGGCGCCAAAGAAGGCTTCGACGTCGCCAAGAACCTGCTGCCGTATCTGGTGGCGATGCTCTGCGCCGTGGGCGTACTGCGGGCATCCGGGGCACTGGACTTCGGCCTGGACGGGATTCGTCATCTGGTGGAGTGGGCCGGTTGGGACACGCGCTTCGTCGATGCGCTGCCGACGGCCATGGTCAAACCCTTCTCCGGCAGCGCCGCACGGGCAATGCTGATCGAAACCATGAAGACCTCCGGGGTAGACAGCTTCCCGGCGCTGGTGGCGGCGACGATTCAAGGCAGTACCGAAACGACCTTCTATGTGCTGGCGGTGTACTTCGGCGCGGTGGGCATTCAGCGCGCACGGCACGCGGTGGGGTGTGCGTTGCTGGCCGAACTTGCCGGCGTTCTCGGCGCGATCGGGGTTTGTTACTGGTTCTTCGGCTAAACCAAAAACCCTGTGGGAGCGGGCTTGCCCGCGATGGCGTCAGCACAGTCGACATCAACGTTGAATGTCACACCGCTATCGCGGGCAAGCCCGCTCCCACAGGGGTTCAGCGGTGGCTTCAGGGTCTCAGCGGCGGCGCAACCTTCTGACCTTGCTCCACCGTCCAAGCCACCACCTGCGCCGTCAATTGGTCGCTGGCCTGGCCAAAACCGGTCACCACCGCCGGCACCTTCACATCGATCAACGGCTGACGCACTTCAAAGCGTCGACTGGCGAGGATTCGCTGGTCATACCCACGCACCAGCAACGCATCCAGGCGCACGACCACGCTCGCCGCCGTGCCTTGGTACTCGGTCTGGAACGCTTGCAGGTTGCCGCCCAGTTCCAGGTCCGCCTGGAAATTGCTGTCATCGGTGCTGAGCAACGGCACCCGACCGTCACGCTGGAAACCATCGAGCAGACGATTGCGCAACAGCACCGGTGCCGGGTCGCTCCAGCGCGAAGCCTTGTAGCTGCTGATCAGGTCACCCTGAGGGATTACGGCGATTTTCGAGTTGTTCAAGGCTTCGCTGGTCTGAGGCTTGGCCAGCCGCAATGACCAGCGCTGCGGCGTGCCGTGTTGGGCCGATGCGTCGCGCTGCGCCGACGGCAGTCGATAGACATCGGACGGCTCGGTCTTGGGGAAAATCGAACAGGAAGCAACCAACGCAAAACCGGCGAACAGGGCGAGATGAGCCAGCTTCATGGCGTGAACTCCTTGTTTTTGTCACTGCCCAGCAGGTAACCGCTGGGATTGGCCTCAAGCCGCTGGGAAATGGTTCGCAACGAACTCAAGGTATCGCGCAGCTCACGCACCGCCGGTGCCAGGCCATTGAGGCCCTGCATGCCGTTGTTGAGGGAATCTTGATTGGTGGAGAGCAACGTGTTGATGGTCGCGCTGCTTTGTTCCAGGGACTTCATGGCTTGCTCGGCACTGCCGAACATCTGCTTGCCCTGATCGTTGAGCAGGCCGTTGGCGTTGCGCATCAACGCGGTGGTCTGTTCCAGGGTGGCGCTGGCCTGCTTGCCAACCGAAGCCAGTTGCTGCATCGCTTGACGAATATCGCCGCGCTGGTCGGCGATGGTGCCGGTGGTTTGCTCCAGGTGCTCCAGGGTGCTGCTGATGCGCGCGACGTTCTCCGAGGAAAACAACTGATTGGCGTTGTGCATCAACACATTCACGCCCTCCATCAGATCGTTACTGTCATTCATCAACCTGGCAATGGGCGAGGGCGATGCAATGATTGTCGGCAAGTTGCCGTCCTTGCCCTTGAGCGTCGGACTTTGTGGTGTGCCGCCGCTGAGCTGGATGATCGAGGTCCCGGTGATCCCGGTCAGCGCCAGTTTGGCCTGGGTGTCTGCTTTGATTGGAGTGTCTGCGCCCAGGCGAATCCGCGCCAACACCCGGCGCGGATCGTTCGGGTCCAGGCGCAGCATCACCACGTCGCCGACCTTGATCCCGCTGTACTGCACCGCGCTGCCCTTGGACAAACCGCTGACCGCCTCGTTGAAGACGATTTCGTAATCCTTGAATTCGGTATCGACGCTGGACTTGGCCAGCCACAGACCGAAGAGCAGGGCGCCTGCCACCACTATGACGGTGAACAGGCCGATCAATACGTGATGGGCTCGGGTTTCCATGTCAGACCTCCTTGAGTTTGTTAGCGGCCGTCAGCGCCGCGCGGCCGCGAGGGCCATGGAAGTATTCGTGAATCCACGCATCATCGGTTTCCGACACCTTGTCGATGGCGTCCGCCACCAGCACTTTCTTCTGCGCCAGCACTGCCACCCGGTCGGTGATGGTGTAGAGCGTGTCGAGGTCGTGGGTCACCAGAAACACACTCAGTCCCAAGGCATCGCGCAGGGTCAGGATCAGTTGATCGAAGCTCGCAGCGCCAATCGGATCGAGGCCGGCGGTGGGTTCGTCGAGAAACAGGATGTCCGGGTCCAGGGCCAAGGCGCGGGCCAGGGCTGCGCGTTTGATCATGCCGCCGGACAATGACGCAGGGTATTTGTCGGCCGCCGATAACGGCAACCCGGCCAACGCCATTTTCACTGCCGCCAGGTGCTCGGCGTCGGCACGGCTCAGGCCGGCGTGTTCAATCAGGGGCAGGGCGACGTTCTCAGTCACAGTGAGCGAAGAAAACAAGGCACCTTTCTGGAACAACACTCCGAACCGCCGCTCGACCAGCGAGCGCTCGTGTTCCGACAGGCTCGGCAAGTTCTTGCCGAAGACCTTCACCAGCCCTTCGCTGGGCTGACGCAGGCCGACAATGCTGCGCAGTAGCACCGATTTGCCGCTGCCGGAACCGCCGACAACGGCAAGGATTTCGCCCTTGTACAAGTCCAGGTCGAGGTTTTCGTGCACGCTCTGGCGGCCGAAGCGATTGCACAGCCCACGGACTTCAATCACCGCCTCTGAAGGCGCTCGGGGTAACCGACTCACCAGTCCATCTCCATGAAAAACAACGCAGCCACGGCGTCGAGCACGATCACCACGAAAATCGACTGGACCACACTGGACGTGGTGTGTGCGCCGACGGACTCGGCGCTGCCGCTGACCTTGAAGCCCTCGAGGCAGCCGATAGCGGCAATCAGGAATGCAAAAATCGGCGCTTTGACGATCCCCACCACAAAGTGCTGAACGCCAATGTCCGATTGCAGCAGTGACAGGAACATCGCCGGTGAGATATCCAGCGACAGCGCGCAGACCACGCCACCGCCGACAATCCCTGACAACATCGCCAGAAAGGTCAACATCGGCAACGCCACTAGCAACGCCAGGACGCGGGGTACTACCAGCAATTCCATCGGATCGAGGCCGAGGGTGCGGATCGCGTCGATTTCTTCATTGGCCTTCATCGAACCGATCTGCGCGGTGAACGCACTGGCGGTGCGGCCGGCCATCAGGATCGCCGTGAGCAACACGCCGAACTCCCGCAGAAAAGAGAACGCCACCAGATCCACGGTGAAAATACTCGCGCCAAAACTCGCCAGCACCGTAGCCCCGAGAAACGCCACCACAGCCCCCACCAAAAACGTCAGCAAGGCGACGATGGGCGCGGCGTCGAGACCGGTTTGTTCGATGTGAGCGACCATCGGCGTGAGGCGCCAGCGCTTGGGCCGAAACAGCCCGCGAGCGATGGTTTCCAGGATCAGGCCGACGAAACCCAACAGTTGCAACGTGTCCTGCCAGACCGCGTCGACCGCGCGGCCGATGCGGGTCAGCAGTTGAATGCCGACGCTGATTTCCGGCTCTTTGATCGGCACGCAGAAATCGGTGAGTGAGCAGTACACCGTCTGCAACAAGGCGCGATCAGCGGAAGAAAGGGTGCAATCGGGGTGTTCGGCAGATTTGCCCAGACGCTCGGCCCCCAGCAGCTCCACCAGCAATGACGCACCCGCCGTATCGAGCGCGCCGAGGCCATTGAGATCGATGTGGGTGTCGTTGTCGTATTGGCCACGGAGCTTTTCGCTCAGGCGGCTGAGATCGGCATAATGGGCGAGCGTCCAGTCACCCGTGACCCGCAACAGGGCAGGTCTGTGCGAGGTGTCCAGTCGGGCACTGCCGGGCATTGTGCTGCTGGTCATAAGCTCCGTGCTTGTTCGGCTATTACGCAGACCTGACTAATAGCACGAACCGCGTTACTTTTCTTTGATCGGTGTGCTGTCCATGACCTTGAAGCGCAGTACGCCAATCAACTGACCGTCCTCAGTCAGCACCCGAACCTGCCATTTGCCTGCGGGGTTGCCGGGGAAGTTCTGCTTGTGGGTCCAGGCGCGGTAGCCTTCCTTGCGCCCCCCGTTGATATCCAGCGGGATACGATCGACTTCTTTACCGTTGAACATCCAGACGTGATAAATCCGCTCGGCCAGACCCCGAGGGGCGTTGATCGCGGTGTACGCGTACAGCCCATCTCCACGAATCTGCTCGGCGCTGACTTCTTCCAGGCTCTTGCCGGGGGTTCGATCCTGCACTTGGGTGCTGATCGCCACATCGGTCATCCACAGGGTCGCCGGCGGAACCCAGGAACGCAGCACCCAACCGGCGGCGCCGATGCCGACGGTGATGCTGAGGATCGCCAACGCATTGCGCACGGTGCGAATCGGGAAGATCGAGGCCAGGCTCGGGAATGACAACAACATGGCAATGCCCAGCGCCAGTTTGAAGCTCTGGGCGGTGGTCAGGTGCAGGATGACGGGCAGGGCGGTCAACAGGGCCGCGAACAGGGTCAGGGTGTGCAGCGCCAGGAACGCCCAGCGGCGCGGTGCCAGCCATTTGTAGTAGAGCGGGTCGATGATCGAAATCAGCGCCGCCATGCTCAGTAATCCAGTAAAGAACAACTGGCCGCTGTTCCAGGTGGTGGTGATTAAAAAGAACGGCAGGACGAAGAACAGGCTTTCCTGATGGATCATCTGCGTCGCGTAACGCAGCAAGGGCTGGGGTATTTCGCGCTTGAAGACCTTGGCGAACAACTTGGTGAGGCTGTTTTCCAGCATCAGCCAGACCCAGCTGACCAGCATGATGGTGGTGATCCAGGTCGCCAGACCTTGTTGGCGATCCACCAGCATGAAGCTGCCGACCCCGGAGATGAAACCACCAAGCGCAATGACCCCGGGATAGCGCTTCATCAATTCGAGGATGCGCTGTACGTACAGGGTCAGATTCGGCATTCGGCGATTCACAATAGTCGTGGGAAAAATCCTCGACAGGGTACCGCCCGAGAGGCCGTGTGGCGAGGCTTGCGGTCACTTTGATCGAACGCAAAACCCTGTGGCGAGGGAGCTTGCTCCCGCTCGGCTGCGCAGCAGTCGCAATATCGGTGAATGCGGTGTGCCTGATAAACAGGGGTGCCGTTTTTCAGGGCCGCTTCGCAGCCCAACGGGAGCAAGCTCCCTCGCCACAGGGAAGTTACTTCTTTCTGCGGTGAACGCGCCAACCCAATATTCCAAGCACCATCAACCCAAATCCCCCGACAATCGCCCACATCACCTGGTCGTAACTCACCAGCGGCTTCTCGATCCGCAGATACCCCGGCTGCAACAGCAACTCGCGCATTGCCTTGTTCGCCTCGGCCAGTGTCACGTCTTGCAGCGCCTTGGCCGGGTTGACGAAATGGCCGTCCTCGTAGTCGCCAAGGGCGCTCCAGTAATAGTCCGCCAAGGCGCTATTGCCTTGCACGGCCCAGGCCTGGCGAGCGATGGCGGTTTGCTTGAGACGGGCGAAGGTGGCGGCGTCGAGACCGTTCTTGAGCAGATCGGTTTTAAGCTCATCCAGCACCTGTTCCGCTGCCAGCACATCGTCGCGATCAAGGTCGGCGTTCAGGCTCATGAAGCCCACCCCGCCAAATACCTCGCGCTCGGCCGAGGGCCCGTAAGACAACCCATGGGCCAGGCGCAACTGGCGATAAAGCGCCCAGTCCAGATAGTCCTTGAGCAGGTCGAAGGTTTCGTCGTGCTGGTCTTCCAGCACCGGTTCCGGCACCAGCCAATGCAATTTGGCACCGCCGCCGACGAAACCGCTACTCAAAGTGCGCTCGTGGGTCGCGCTGGCCTGAATGTCTGGCAGAGGCCGGTGCTCAGTCGGCTCAACCGCCTCGAGTGCGCCATAGGCCCGCTCCAGATAGGCCGGCAGCAGGCGGTCGAGGTCGCCGACCACGATCAGGGTCATGTTGTTGGGCGCGTACCAGGCATTGCGCACCTTCTCCAGTTGCTCGCGGGTCAGGTGATCGACTTGCGCGCGCTCGGGGCATTTGAGGCCCAGTTCCACCGCCAACTGATTACTCGCGGTGTGCCCCAGATCCTGGCGATCCAGCCAGCGTTGCAGGTGCGAGTAATGGCCACCGTCTTCGCGCTCGACCACTTGCTTGGCGACGTTGATCGCATTGTCGTCGATCCGGGTCTGGGTCAGCAGCGCCAACAACAGGTCGAGGACCTTGCGCTGGTTTTTCGCCGGGGCTTCGATGACGAAGGTCGTGTCGGCATTGCTGGTGTAGGCATTCCACTCACCGCCCAAGGCCTGCATGCGTTCTTCCAGACCGCCTTCGCCGGTGGCGTCGATGCCGCTGAACAGCAAGTGTTCGAGCAAATGCGGCAGCTCCTTGTCGGCACAGCTGAAATCATCCAGGCCTACGCCAACCACCAACCGGATCGCCACATGCCCGCGCTCGGTACCCGGTTTAAGGACCAATTGCAGGCCGTTGGGCAACGTGTAACCCTCGACCTGAAAGCGATCCAGGGCAAATGAAGGCAGTGAGCCGAGCAACAGACAAGCGAACAACAGACAACGCATAACGAGTTTCCGTACGACCAGCGTAAGTTCAACAGACTTCAAGCAACTGTGGACGTTCAGGGTGAATGCGTGATGTCAGTCATATCGTCGACCGCCAGAGCGCCAGTGTCCGACGTGCCCAACACCGCATAAGCGCTGCTGCAGAACAGGGAGTTCAAGCGTCTCATGTCAGCAATCAGTTCCAGATGCAGCGAACTGGTCTCGATACTTTGCACGATCTTACGGTTTAAACGGCTGACATGAGCGTGGGCGAGGCGACGTTCTTGTGCGCGAAAGCGCCGTTTCTCACGCAGTAACTGGCGAGCACTTTCCGGGTCGGCACTAAGGAACACTGACAACCCCAAACGCAGGTTGGCAATCAGCTGACTGTGCAGCCCCGCCAATTCCTCCAGACCGACCTCGGAAAAAGACCGGCGTTGCGAGGTTTTCTGCTGCTGAACCTTGCGCAGCATGCGTTCGATCAGATCACTGGCCAGTTTCAGGTTGATCGCCAGCTCGATGGTTTCCGCCCAGCGCCGACTGTCCTGTTCGCTGAGGTCTTCGCGGGGCATTTGCGCCAGATAGAGTTTGATGGCGCTGTAGAGCGCTTCGACATCATCGGTCAGGCGACGCATTTCCTGAGTGACGGCGGTCTGTTTGCCGCGCAGCACGTCGAGCATGGCTTCGAGCATGCTGTCGACCAGATCGCCGATGCGCAGGGTTTCCCGAGCAGCATTGGCCAGTGCCAGACTCGGGGTAACCAGTGCAGTCGGGTCAAGATGCCGCGGTTTGGCCGTACCGTTGATGTCCGGCCGCTCTGGCAACAACCACGCGCAGAGCCTGGCCATTGGCCCGACGCTGGGCAACAGGATCAGGCAACGCGCGGTGTTGTAGAGCAGGTGGAAGCCGATGACCATTTCTTGAGGGCTGAAATTGAGGCTGTCGATCCAGTGCACCAATGGGTCGAGCACCGGAATGATCAGCAGCAGGCCAATCAGTTTGTACAACAGGCTGCCGAGCGCAACCTGACGGCCGGCTGCGTTCTGCATGCTAGTGCTGAGGAAAGCAAGAATACCGCTGCCGATATTGGCACCGATCACCAGGCCGATGGCCACTGGCAAACTGATCACGCTGGCACCGGCGAGGGTCGCGGTCAGCAGGACGGCAGCCAGGCTGGAATAGGAAACCATCGCGAACAGCGCGCCGACCAGAGCATCGAGCAGAATGTCGCCGGTCAGCGAGGCGAAGATGACCTTCACCCCTTGCGCCTGAGTAATCGGCGCGGCGGCCTCGACAATCAGTTGCAGCGCCAGAATGATCAGTCCCAGACCGATGCCGACCCGTCCCATTTGTCCGACCCGGGTCTGCTTGCGCGACAGAAAGAAAATCACCCCAAGGAAAATCAGCAACGGCGACAGCCACGACAAGTCGAGGGTCAGTACTCGCGCCATCAGTGCGGTACCGACATCGGCACCGAGCATGGTCGCCAGAGCCGGAGTCAGTGCCATCAGGCCCTGACCGACAAACGAGGTCACGAGCATGGCGGTGGCATTGCTGCTCTGGACCATGGCGGTCACCATGATCCCGGCGGCAAACGCCAACCAGCGCTTGGACATGTTATGGGCAATCACGTGGCGCAAGTTGGAACCATACACCCGCAGGATGCCGGTTCGGACGATGTGCGTGCCCCAGATCAACAGGGCCACGGCTGATAACAAATTGAGCAGGGTGAGCATGCAGGCCCCCTGTGGTGGTAGCGCCCCAGTGGGGCAAGTTAACGGTGCCGCGCGTTTTTCTACGTTCTTTACTTAAGCTGTAGTTGGCTAACGGTCTGGACGCCAGCATCGCATAGCTAAAGAAGCGATTGAAACAAAACTGTCATGAAGACAGTTTGTCTGCGGGCAGGAAGAAAGATGTCTGTTCATTAGGCAAAAAAATGTGGGAGCGAGCCTGCTCGCGATGAGGCCGTCACATTCAACATTGATGTTGACTGACTGACCGCTATCGCGAGCAGGCTCGCTCCCACAGGTTTTGCGCGTTAATCGATCGGAGCCAGGGTTACTGACCCGGAACATCCTTGCGCAGTTTCACCGGATCCTGCTGCTTCTTCTTTTTCATCATCGCGGTGCGCATCTTGATATTGATCGCTTCCACCGCCAACGAGAACGCCATCGCGAAGTAGACGTAGCCTTTTGGCAAGTGCACGTCGAGCGATTCGGCAATCAGCACGGTACCCACCAGCAACAGGAACGACAGCGCCAGCATCTTCAGCGACGGGTGCTTGTCGATGAACTCGCTGATGGTGCCAGAAGCCCACATCATCACTAGTACCGCAACGACAATCGCCGCGACCATGACCGGTACGTGGGACACCATGCCCACCGCGGTGATCACCGAGTCCAGTGAGAACACGATATCGATGATCGCGATCTGGATGATGGTGTACAGGAAATTGCCGCCCTTGCCCGAAGGCTCGTCGCCGCCTTCGTCCTGGCCTTCCAGCGCGTGGTACATCTCTTGCGAGCTCTTCCACAGCAGGAACAGACCACCGAAGAACAGGATCAGGTCACGCCCGGAAATACCCTGGCCGAACACTTCGAACAGGTCTGCGGTGAGACGCATGACCCAGGTGATCGACAGCAGCAACAGGATCCGCGTGACCATCGCCAGCGCGAGGCCGAAAATCCGGGTGCGCGCCTGCATGTGCTTGGGCATGCGGCTGACCAGGATCGAGATCATGATGATGTTGTCGATGCCCAGAACGATCTCCAGGGCAGTCAGGGTGAAGAAGGCAACCCAGATTTCAGGGTTGGTCAGCCATTCCATGTGTATTCCTTTGAGGATGTGTTAAACCACGAAGGGCCCGGGCTTCAACAACAAAGCCTGGACCCGTCATGGTGAGTCTTGGGCTTATAGCGTGCTGAACAGCGGAAAAATCCCCATCAGCAACGCAGCGACCAGTATGCACAGGCAAACCAGCACTGCCCACTTCAGGGTGAACCGCTGATGGTCACCGAATTCGATACCGGCCAGGGCCACCAACAGATAGGTCGATGGTACCAGCGGGCTCAGCAAGTGGACGGGCTGACCGACGATCGAGGCACGTGCCATTTCCACCGCGGTTATACCGTAATGACTGGCGGCTTCGGCAAGTACCGGTAACACGCCGTAATAAAAAGCATCGTTCGACATGAAGAACGTGAACGGCATGCTCACCAGCGCGGTGATCACGGCCAGGTACGGGCCGAGGAAATCCGGGATGACCGCCAGCAGGCTTTTCGACATGGCATCGACCATGCCGGTGCCCGACAGGATACCGGTGAAGATACCCGCGGCAAAGATCAACCCGACCACTGCCAGCACGCTACCGGCGTGGGCTGCCACGCGGTCCTTCTGCTGTTGCAGGCACGGGTAGTTGACGATCATCGCGATACTGAACGCCACCATGAACAGCACCGGCAGCGGCAACAGACCAGCGATCAGGGTGCCCATGAGCGTCAGAGTCAGCGCGCCATTGAACCAGATCAGCTTTGGACGACGGGCGTCCGGGAACTGCGAAACGCTGATTTCGCTGTGATCGACTTCATCACCGACCAGATGCAGCTCACCCAGACGCGCACGCTCGCGTTTACCGTAGAAGTAGGCAATTGCCAGAATCGCCACCACGCCTGCCAGCATCGCAGGAATCATCGGTACGAAAATCGCCGACGGGTCCACATGCAGCGCACTGGCCGCACGAGCGGTAGGGCCACCCCAAGGGGTCATGTTCATCACGCCACCGGCGAGGATGATCAGGCCGGCCATGATCCGCGGGCTCATGCCGATGCGGCTGTAGAGCGGCAGCATGGCGGCCACACAGATCATGTAAGTGGTGGCGCCATCACCGTCCATGGACACGATCAGCGCCAGTACGGCGGTACCGACCGAAACTTTCAGCGGGTCGCCCTTGACCAGTTTGAGGATCTTGCGCACGGCCGGGTCGAACAAACCTGAGTCGATCATCAGGGCGAAGTAGAGAATGGCGAACATCAGCATCACGCCGGTCGGCGCGAGTTTAGTGATGCCTTCGAGCATCATCGGGCCGATCTTCGGCGAGAAGCCGCCGAACAGGGCGAAGATGATCGGGATAATGATCAGAGCGATCAGCGCGGACAGGCGCTTGGTCATGATCAGGAACATGAACGTGATGACCATGGCGAAGCCAAGGAAAGTCAGCATAGGAATACTCCAGGCGTAGCGCGGCTAGGGAATGGCGAACCGGATGGGTCAGCGCAGAACGGGAAGCACGAGACGTACGGGCGGAGTTGCAGCGAAGAGGCGGATAGGAGAGGACATCAGGATCACCATTGTTGTTGTTAAATGGACCGGGCGAGCGATAAAACACTCGCATTGGCCAACCGGTCTGTTGCCGGCAGTGAGGGCGATCCTAATCGGGGAAGCTTTCAGCCAGCTTTCGCGAGTGAAAGCATTGACCGAATGTACGACCGGTCGTCGGCCCGGTTGAAAGGCCGTAAACACGGGGTCAGGAGCAAAAGACATGGGTGAACTTCATACCGGCGGCTGCCATTGCGGACAAATTCGCTATCAATTCAGCGGGCCATTGCACGACATCGCTCACTGCCATTGCTCGATTTGCCGGCGGGTCAGCGGCGGGATCGTGACCACCTGGATCACCGTGTCCGCCTCAGCATTTGAATGGATGGCGGGTACGCCGTCCCGGTACGAGTCTTCGTCCACTTGCGTGCGATATTTCTGCCGTAACTGCGGGGCGCAACTGGCGCTGGAGACGAAGCTCAGCCCCGAGAGCATCGATGTGACTATCGCTACCCTCGACCATCCCGAGCAGGCGCCGGCCGAGCGGCACATCTGGACCGACAGTCGTTTGCCGTGGCTGCATCTGGACGAGCACTTGCCCGGTGAGGCCCAAGAACAACTTTGATCAGAAAACAGACAGGTTCAGCGGCCGGATCGCGCCCATCCAGATCGCGTGCTCGGTGTGGTCGAGCAGATCGTCGCCTGTGTCCGGGTGCAGGAATATCACTAATCCCTTGCGGTTAAGCGCCAGCCACGGCAACACCTCGCCAATGTATTGCGGCTCGAAAGCCAATTGGCAGCTCCAGTCCGGGTGCGGGCCGACCGGGCGTTCGTGCACGCGGCCCATCTTCAGTGGAAACAATTGCGCTGCCTGTTCACACAAGGCCCGAGCCTGAGCAAGGGTGCTGGCGTTGAAATAGACATGAGCGTGGTAGCCCTTGATCCGTTGCATCTGAAACCCCTTTAAGCCTGGTCGAACCCACACCACTCCCCGCAGGTCTCACGTTATATAGGCAGTAAGTACGGAGCACAGCCATGAAAAATGCCGAAACCCCGGTGGTGAAGGTAGTGCTTTATGGTGCCATGAGTAGCTTGGGCAGTGCGCTGATGGCTGAAATGCTGCGGCGCCAACATGAAGTGATCGCGATTCTCGATGACCTGAACGCGCTCGCGCCGCGCCCGGGTTTACGCACCAAGGCTGGTGACCTGTTCGATGCCAAGCGGGTCAAGCAAAGCGTGGCCGGCTGTTCGGCGGTGATCTGCCTGCTCGATGCGCCAGGGTTGCCGATGAACAGTGAACACATCGAAAAATCCATCGTGCCCGGTCCTGTCGAAGAGGTGCTGGCGGTGGATGCACTGATCGACGGCATGCAGGCGGCGGGCATTGCCCGGCTGTTTGTGGTGGGCGATTTCGAGGTGCTGGACGACCCGGAAATCGAAGACCCGTTGCAACGCCACGCCGCCGAAGAAATCCGCGAAGCTCTGCAAAGCAGCTCTTTGCACTGGACGTTGGTGAATGCACCACGTGGCGTGCCTGGGCTGACCATCGAGCATTTCAGTCATGTCAGCAGTAGCCTGGAACCTGGCGTGGCCAAAGCGCTGGAACGGCTGAACAGGGTAGCGGTGGGGATTGCCGATGAGTTATGGCTGAATTTGCATGTTGGTCAGCATGTGAGTTTTGTTGCGACTTCGGAATCGTAAAAAGATCGCAGCCTTCGGCAGCTCCTACGCGCCTGTGGGCGCTGCCGAAGGCTGCGATCTTTTTGCATTCACACCGCAATCGAAGGTAATGGAAGACCATTGAGCGATTGCGCACTGCTGGCCTGTTCCGCCATCAACCAATCCACAAACAACTGAATCAACGCCCCGCGCCGTTTGCGCTGGGGCAGAACCACGTAATAGCCCAGCCTGGAAATCACCGTGTCGGCAATCGGGCGACACAACAGACCTTGCGCCAATAAATTATCCACAAGGTGCCGCCAACCGATCGCGACACCTTGGCCGCCAATCGCCGCCTGAATCAGCAAGGTGTAATTGTCGAAGCGCAGTTGCCCCGGCGCTGGGGCCGAGGTAATTCCCAGCTCGCGAAACACGCCGCTCCAGTCGAACCAGTTGCTGCTGTGTTCGCCTCGCAGGTGCAGCAGCGGAAACTCCAGCAATGCCTGAGCCGGCAAGGGCAGGGGACGGTCCTTCAACAGCAACGGGCTGCACACTGGAAACACCTCTTCGCTGAACAGCCAGTGGCTCTCGCCTTGCTTGAACCGGCCATCGCCGAACAGCACCGCCACATCGATATCGGTGCGCAGCATGTTGTGGCTGCGTTCGCTGGTGACCAGGCTGACGTCCACTTGAGGGTTGGCGGTATGGAAGCGATGCAGACGCGGCATCAACCAGTACGCAGCGAAGGCAAAGTCGGTGGCCACCTGCAACACTTCGTGCTGTTGTTGTGCGCTGATTGCGCTCAATCCTGCATCGATATTCTGCAAACCGAGCTGAACTTGCTCGAACAGAATAGTCCCGGCCTCAGTCAGCTCGATACCGCGATAAATACGATCGAACAACCGGGTAGCGAGCTGTTCTTCCAATCGTTTGATCTGCTGACTGATGGCCGGTTGCGTGGTGCCGAGCTCCACCGCGGCGGCGGTGAAACTGCGTTGCCGGGCCGCGGCTTCAAAGGCACGCAGCAGGTCCAGGGACAAATCACCGAGGGCGTCATACATAAGCTGTGCTTATCCTAGTCATTGCCTGGCATGGGCTTTACCACAAAGATTATGGACTCCATGCTCGATCACAGCACTCTCGCATAAATATCCACTATGGAATGCCGCGATCACATGAAGCGCAAAAATATTCTTTTCATCATGGCCGATCAAATGGCCGCGCCAATGTTGCCGTTCTACGGCCCTTCGCCGATCAAACTGCCGAATCTCAGCCGCCTCGCCGCCGAAGGCGTGGTGTTCGACGCCGCTTATTGCAATAGCCCTCTTTGCGCGCCGTCGCGTTTTACGCTGGTCAGCGGTCAGTTGCCGAGCAAGATCGGCGCCTACGACAACGCGGCCGATTTCCCCGCCGACGTTCCGACCTATGCCCATTACCTGCGGCGCCTTGGCTATCGCACCGCGCTGTCGGGCAAAATGCACTTCTGCGGCCCGGACCAGTTGCACGGCTATGAAGAACGCCTGACCAGCGACATCTACCCGGCCGATTACGGTTGGTCGGTGAACTGGGATGAGCCGGATGTGCGGCCAACCTGGTACCACAACATGTCGTCGGTGCTGCAAGCCGGGCCTTGCGTGCGTACCAATCAGCTGGATTTCGACGAAGAGGTGGTGTTCAAGGCTCAGCAATATTTGTTCGACCACATCCGCGAGGATGGCGATCAGCCGTTCTGCCTGACCGTATCGATGACTCACCCACACGATCCGTACACGATTCCTAAAGCTTTCTGGGATATGTACGACGATGCCGACATCCCTTTGCCCGAAACACCTGCACAGGATCAACTTGATCCTCACTCCCAGCGTTTGCTCAAAGTCTATGACCTGTGGGACAAGCCGCTGCCTGTGGATAAGATTCGCGACGCGCGTCGTGCCTACTTCGGTGCGTGCAGCTATATCGACAGCAACGTCGGCAAACTTCTGCAAACACTCGAGGAAACCGGGCTGATCGATGACACCATCATCGTATTCTCCGGTGACCATGGCGACATGCTCGGCGAGCGTGGCCTCTGGTACAAAATGCACTGGTACGAAATGGCTGCCCGTGTACCGCTGTTGATCAGTGCACCAGGGCAATTCGGGGCTGGCCGGGTCAGCGCGGCGGTGTCTACCGCCGATCTGCTACCGACCTTTGTGGAATTGGCCGGCGGCTCGCTGGAACCGGGTCTGCCGCTGGACGGTCGCTCGCTGGTTTCGCACCTGCAAGGGCAGGGCGGTCACGATGAAGTTTTCGGTGAGTACATGGCCGAAGGCACCATCAGCCCATTAATGATGATTCGCCGTGGCACCTACAAATTCATCTATAGCGAAGACGACCCTTGCCTACTCTTCGATGTACATAACGACCCGCGTGAACAAGAAGAACTCAGCCATTCGCCGCAACATCGTCACATTTTCGAGGATTTTCTCGCCGAAGCGCGGGCCAAATGGGATATCCCGGCGATCCACCAGCAGGTGCTCGCCAGTCAGCGACGCCGGCGTTTCGTCGCCGACGCCCTGACCATCGGCAAGCTGAAGAGCTGGGATCACCAGCCACTGGTAGACGCCAGCCAGCAGTACATGCGCAACCACATCGACCTCGACGATCTGGAACGTAAAGCACGTTATCCACAACCCTGCCAAAACCAATAATGTTAAGGGGAAGTCCATGCAAAGGTTATCCACAGTACTGACGGTCGGGCTTCTGGCTCTGGGCAGTGCCTCGGCCTATGCCGAGCAAAGCTGCGAGACGGTAAAAATGGCCGACCCTGGCTGGAGCGACATTGCTGCAACCAACGCCATCACCGGGTTTCTGCTGGACGGCATGGGCTACAAGGCCAAGGTCGACACGCTGGCAGTACCGATCACCTTTGGCGGTCTGAAGGATGGCCAGGTGGACGTGTTCCTGGGTAACTGGATGCCGGCGCAGCAGGGCTTCTACGACAAGTTCGTGGCCAATGGCGACGTGACTCAACTGGCGAAGAACCTCGACGGCACCGAGTTCACGCTGGCGGTCCCGGATTACGTTTGGGACGCGGGTGTGCATAACTTTAACGATCTGAACAAGTACGCCGACAAGTTTGACAAGAAGATCTATGGCATCGGCTCCGGCGCCCCGGCGAACATTTCGCTGCAAGAGATCATCAAGACGAACGACTTCGACCTGGGTCAGTGGAAGCTGATCGAATCCAGCGAGCAGGCGATGCTGGCCGAAGTGTCTCGTGCGGTGAAGAAACAGAAGTTCGTGACCTTCCTCGGCTGGACGCCACATCCGATGAACGTGCAGCTGAAAATGCATTACCTGAAGGGCGGCGAGAAATACTTCGGCGACACCGGCAGCGTTTATACACTGACCCGTAAAGGTTATGCACAGGCCTGTCCGAATGTCGGAAAACTGCTCACCAACCTGAGTTTTACCCAGGAAATGGAGAACAGCATCATGGCCGAGGTGGTGAACAAGAAGATCAGCAATGCCGAGGCGGCCAAGGCGTGGATCAAGGCCAACCCGGCGGTGCTGGATAAGTGGCTGGATGGTGTGAAGACTGTGGATGGGAAGGATGCGTTGCCGGCGGTCAAAGCCAAACTGTAAGGTTCTCTGTGGCGAGGGAGCTTGCTCCCGTTGGAGCGCGTAGCGCTCCCATTTCGGCAAACACGGTTTATCTGTCTCACCGAGTTGTCCGGATTTGCGGCTGCTGCGCAACCGAACGGGAGCAAGCTCCCTCGCCACATTGACCGTTTTACCCTGCTACCCTTGCGTAAAACCCCACCCGAGAGGACCCATGGCCTTCCCCAGCCGCCATTCACTCTTTCCCTTCCTGACCTGGTTGCCCCGGCAAACCCGCGCCAGCGTCGGTCGTGACCTGATCGTCGGCCTGAGCGGTGCGATTCTCGCGTTGCCCCAATCGATTGCCTACGCCCTGATCGCCGGTCTCCCACCGGAATACGGGTTGTACGCCGCGATTATCCCGGTGCTGATCGCCTGCCTCTGGGGTTCGTCGTGGCATTTGATCTGCGGTCCTACGGCGGCCATTTCCATCGTGCTGTACGCCAGCGTCAGTCCTCTGGCCGTCCCCGCGTCGCAAGACTACGTCACGCTGATCCTGCTTCTGACACTCCTTGCGGGCATTTTCCAGTGGCTGCTGGGTTTGCTGCGTTTCGGCGCCCTGGTGAATTTCGTCTCTCACTCGGTGGTGCTGGGCTTCACCCTTGGCGCAGCGGTGGTGATTGCCGTTGGGCAATTGCCGAATCTGCTGGGGCTGGATGTGCCCAACCAGGCCACGGCGCTGAACAGCCTGGTGCTGCTGTTCAGTCATCTCAGCGAGGTGGACAAACCCTCGCTGGTACTGGGCCTGGCCACGGTCGTGGTGGGCATCGTACTGAAACTGCTGTTGCCGCGCTGGCCGACACTGTTGATCGCTCTGGCCTTGAGCGGGTTGCTGGTGTGGCTGTGGCCTGCGATGTTCGGTCATGTGCAGTTGGTCAGCGCCTTTGTCGGGCGGCTGCCGCCCTTCAGCCCGTTGCCGCTGGATCTGGAGCTGGTGTTGCGCCTGCTGCCTAGCGCGGTGGCGGTCGGGATGCTCGGGCTGGTGACGAGCCTGTCGATTGCCCGCTCCTTGTCGGCGCGCTCGCAGCAGTTACTCGACGCCAATCAAGAAGTCCGCGCCCAGGGTTTTTCGAACATGGTCGGTGCGTTTTTTTCCGGCTCACTGTCCGCCGGTTCCTTCACCCGCTCGGCCCTGAGCTATGACGCCGGTGCCTGCTCACCGTTGGCGGGCGTTTTTTCAGCGATGTGGGTGGCGTTGTTCGCTATCTTCGGTGCGGTATTGATCGCGCACATTCCGATCCCGGCCATGGCCGGCAGCATTTTGTTGATCGCCTGGGGATTGGTCGACCATCGCGGCATTCGCGCCTTGTTGCGGGTCAGCCGTGCCGAGTTTTTGGTCATGGCGCTGACCTGTGTCGCGACGCTGTTGCTGGAGTTGCAAACGGCGATCTACGCCGGCGTGCTGGCCTCGCTGTTCTTCTACCTCAAACGCACCTCGCAACCACGGGTTCAGCATTGGCGTGAGGGCGACGAAGACATTCTGCGAGTCGGCGGTTCAATCTTTTTCGGCGCCAGCCATTACCTGCAAGTGCGTTTGCAACGGATGCACGGCGCGCGGGTGGTGATCGAGGCGCAGCAGATCAACTTCATCGACTATTCGGGCGTGGAAATGCTGCACCAGGAGGCGCGACGGCTGCTGCGCCAGGATCGCAGCCTGACCCTGCGGCGTGCACGGCCGCAGGTGGTAGAGGAATTGAGAAAGCTCGAAGGCGCGGAGAAATGCCCGATTCGCTTCGAAGATTGAAACACTGACGTTGAGGCAACGGCATAACCTGTGGCGAGGGAGCTTGCTCCCGCTGGGTTGCGAAGCAGCCCTAAAATCTGCGGGCGCTTCGCACCCGAGCGGGAGCAAGCCCCCTCGCCACAAAGAACTACAGCGCCAATTGCCGGCGGAGTTCGGCCAGCACCGGCGCTGTATCCGGGCGCACACCGCGCCACAGAAAGAAAGCTTCCGCCGCCTGCTCGGCCAGCATTCCCAAGCCATCCATCGCCACCGCCGCGCCGTGCTCGCTGGCCCAGCGGCAGAACGAGGTCGGGTCCTTGCCGTACATCATGTCGTAGCAAACGGTTTTGCCCGGCTCGATCAAACTGCTGGCAATCGGCGGTACATCGCCTGACAGACTGGCGGACGTAGCGTTGATGATCAGATCCACCGGTTCCAGCAACCAATCGAAACCACTGGCCGATACCGGCCCCAGATCCGCGAACAACTCCGCCAGCAATTCAGCTTTTTCCACCGTGCGGTTGGCGATGATCACCGATGCCGGTTGTTCCGCCAGCAATGGCTCCAGCGCGCCGCGCACCGCACCGCCGGCCCCGAGCAGGAGGATGCGTTTGCCCGCAAGGCTGAATCCGGCGTTGACCGTCAGGTCCCGCACCAGCCCGGCGCCATCGGTGTTGTCACCCAGCAAACTGCCATCGGCCAGCTTGCTCAGGGTATTCACCGCACCGGCCCGCTGCGCTCGCTTGGTCAAACTGTTCGCCAAACGATAGGCGTCTTCCTTGAACGGCACCGTCACATTCGCCCCACGCCCTTCGCGGAAAAATGCCTGGGCACAGCCTGAAAAATCATCGAGAGGCGCCAGCAAAGTGCTGTAGTCCAGTTTTTGCCCCGTCTGCTCGGCGAACAAACGGTGGATCAGCGGCGACTTGCTGTGGCCAATCGGGTTACCGAATACGACGTAACGATCCATCTACATTCCTCAACCGTAGGAGTGCCGAAGGCTGCGATCTTGACTGCAGCCCCGACGATGCAAAAACTCAAACCCTGGAATCAGGCCTTGGCCAACCAATCGCGGTCTTGCAGGAAGTACTCGGTCAGGCGCGCTTCTTCACTGCCCGGCTCGGCTTTCCAGTCGTAGGCCCAGCGCACTTGCGGTGGCAGCGACATCAGGATCGATTCGGTACGCCCGCCCGATTGCAGGCCGAACAACGTACCGCGGTCATAGACCAGGTTGAACTCGACGTAACGACCACGGCGAAACTCCTGGAATTCACGCTGTTTTGCCGTGAACGCATCATTCTTGCGGCGCTGCACGATTGGCAGGTACGCGTCGATAAACGCATCGCCGATGGCGCGCATGAAGGCGAAGCTGGTATCGAAGTCCCACTCGTTCAAGTCATCGAAAAACAGACCGCCGATGCCTCGCGGCTCGTGGCGATGCTTGATGTGGAAGTAACTGTCGCACCAGGCTTTGTAGCGCGGGTAGACGTCCGGGCCGAACGGCGCGCAGGCCTGTTCGGCGACGCGGTGCCAATGCACGCAGTCTTCTTCATTACCGTAATAAGGGGTCAGGTCAAAGCCGCCACCGAACCACCAGACCGGCTCTTCACCTTCTTTTTCAGCGATGAAAAAGCGCACATTGGCGTGGGACGTCGGTACATTCGGGTTGTGCGGGTGAATCACCAACGACACGCCCAAGGCTTCGAAGCCTCGACCGGCCAGTTCTGGCCGATGAGCGCTGGCGGAGGGTGGGAGACCGCTACCAAAGACGTGGGAAAAGTTAACGCCGCCCTTTTCGATGACCGCGCCGTTTTCGATCACCCGGGTGCGACCGCCACCGCCGGCAGGCCGGGTCCAGGCGTCTTCGACGAAATGCGCGCCGCCGTCTTCAGCTTCCAGGGCAGCGCAAATGCGGTCTTGCAGGTCGAGCAGGTAGGCTTTTACGGCCTCGGTGCGGGTCGTCATGTCATCACCTTGAATCGGGCAAAGCTACGCGGCGCTCCATCGGAGCGGGGGCCGGCGCAAATGGGCCCGTAGCATAACATCGCAGGCGAGCCTGCCGCAGTTGACGAAGATCAAGCTTGGGAGTTCGATAGGGCGCTTGGCGCTACAACTCTAGAAGCCAAGACCTAAGGAGAGAGCAGATGGCAAAACGTATCCAGTTCCGCGCCCATGGCGGCCCCGAAGTGCTCGAATACGTGGACTACCAACCCGCCGAGCCCGGCCCGCTGCAGGTACGCGTGACCAACAAGGCCATCGGCCTGAACTTCATCGACACTTATTACCGCAGTGGCCTGTATGCGCCGCCTGCCTTGCCATCGGGCCTGGGCGCAGAGGGCGCGGGCGTGGTCGAGGCGGTGGGCAGCGAAGTCACCCGCTTCAAGATCGGCGATCGCGTGGCGTACGGCAGTGGCCCATTGGGCGCTTATAGCGACGTTCATGTATTGCCGGAAGCCAATCTGGTACATCTGCCAGACGCCATCAGCTTCGAACAGGCCGCCGGCGTAATGCTCAAAGGCCTGACCGTGCAGTACTTGCTGCGTCAGACGTATGAACTCAAGGGTGGCGAAACCATTCTGTTCCACGCAGCAGCCGGCGGCGTCGGTTCCCTGGCCTGCCAATGGGCCAAGGCCTTGAATGTGAAACTGATTGGCACGGTCAGCTCACCAGAGAAAGCCGCACTGGCGAAAGCCAATGGCGCCTGGGCGACCATCGATTACAGCCATGAAAACGTCGCACAACGCGTGCTGGAATTGACTGACGGTAAAAAAGTACCGGTGGTGTACGACGGCGTAGGCAAAGATACCTGGCTGACGTCACTCGACAGCGTCGCGCCTCGGGGGCTGGTGGTGAGTTTCGGTAATGCATCAGGCGCAGTGGATGGAGTGAATCTGGGGATTCTCGCGGGGAAGGGTTCGCTGTACGTGACCCGACCGACCCTGGCGACCTACGCCAACAACGCTGAAAACCTGCAAAGCATGGCCGATGAGCTGTTCGAGATGATCATCAGCGGCAAGTTGAAGGTGGACATCAGTCAGCGCTATCCATTGGCTGACGCGGCGAAAGCACAGACCGAATTGTCGGCGCGGCGCACGACAGGGTCTACCGTTTTGTTGCCTTGAGGACGCCATCGCGGGCAAGCCCGCTCCCACAGGATTTCGGTCGTTCACATTATTCGTATACGACTCGGATCTGTGGGAGCGAGGCTTGCCCGCGAAGAACGATGACGCGGTCTAATCCGGGCGCACAACGTGGCCGGTGGCCAGATCGCGAATCACGCTCGGATTCTTCCGTCCACCCAGATTGCCACCCAGCACCCAATCAACCTGCCCACGGAAATACTGCTCCACGCGAATCCGCGTCCGCGCCGCCGGCCGCCCCTGAGGGTTGGCCGAGGTTGAAACCAACGGCCCGACCAACGCACACAAATCCCGCACCAGTGGGTGATCGCTCACCCGCAACGCCACTGTTTCATGCACACCGGTAATCCACTGGGGCAACAGATTCTGATGCGGCACCAGCCAGGTGTTGGGCCCCGGCCAGGTGCTGGCCATGCGGTCCATCCACAATTCAGGGAAGTCTTCGAAGAGGAAGTCGAACTGGCGAATATTGTCGGCCACCAGAATCAGGCCTTTATCCACAGACCGTCCCTTGATCAGCAATAGACGGTCTACCGCCTCTTCGTCCCACGGGTCGCAACCCAGGCCCCAGACAGCTTCGGTTGGATAGGCAATGACCGCCCCAGCGCGAATTTCTCGTGCGGCTTGTTGCACACGCCAACTGTTGACCATGAAAGACTCTCCGGAATAAGGCTCTGCGCAGTTTACCGATCTTCCATGCAAAACCTAGCGTCCCCGCGCAAGCCAGCGGCCGCTTTCACAGACCGCACGGCCGTCCATTTCCAGCTCCGTCAGCGCTGCCAACACTTTCGACAACGCCCAGCCGCTGGTGATCGACAAGGCTTCGCTGGTATGGGGCGCCGCGTGGAGCAATATGAGCAACGGATGAGTCTCTGCAGTCTGCGGCGTTTCTGTGGATAACGGCAGCCGTTGCCAGCCGCGCAAGGCTTCGAGGATGTGCTCGATGGTTTCCACCAGCACCGCACCGTCGCGGATCAGTTGATGACAACCCTTTGCGCCAGGGTGATGGATCGACCCTGGAATCGCATACACCTCACGCCCCTGTTCCGCCGCTAGCCTGGCGGTGATCAGTGAACCACTGGCAATGCTCGCCTCGACCACGAGCACGCCGAGGGACAAACCGCTGATGATTCGATTGCGCCGGGGGAAGTTGCTGGGGGAAGGGCCGGCGTCCAGCGGGAACTCCGAAAGTACTGCGCTTCCCGAAGCGATCATGGCGTCCGCCAACCGCCGATTGCGCTGTGGATAAAAATTTTCCAGCCCCGTGCCAAGTACACCGACCGTTTGTCCGCCAACGTCCAGAGCCGCCTGATGCGCCGCAGCATCGATGCCCAGGGCCAGACCACTGGTGATAACAAAACCAGCACCCGCCAGAGTGCGGGAAAACGCGGTGGCGGTGTCCATGCCCGGTCGCGAAGCACGACGGCTGCCGACCATCGCCAGCTGTGGTTTTTCCAGTATGCCCGGATCGCCCGCGACGAATAGCAGAGGTGGCGCATCACTGATTTGCGCCAGCAACGCGGGGTAGTCAGGTTGGTCCCACATCAGTAAATGCTGGCCCGGGCGCTCTAACCAGGCCAATGCGTGACTGGCGCCGTCACGGATTTCAATAGAGCGCCGGGCTTCCGCACAAGCGAATGGCAGGCCCAATGCACGCCAGGCGCTGGCCGGTGCGCTGATGGCTTTGGAAGCAGAGCCGAAGGTCTCAAGCAATTTCTTGAAACGCACAGGACCGAGTTCCGGCAAACGGTGCAGGCGTAAACGGGCTTCCAGTTCCGCAGGGGAAACGGACGTACAGGCAGACAGCGACATGGATCATCCTTGATCGTTATATAGTCCCGTCGAATCGGGAATAAGCTGTGGATAACTCTGTTGGTAACTTGTGGAGCGTGTTAAGGATTTCGCACTTTGTCCATCACCGCCAAGGAGCGCGATGCGTTAAGGACAAGCCCGTAACTGAGCTTGTCGTAAGTGCGGAAGACCATCAGCAAACCGGCCCGCTCGTCGGGAATTTTCAATGGCTGGCCGGTGATCCGGTCACGCACGGTTTCACCGGTTTTCATCACCACCAGCACATTGCCTTCGGCCAGGCCATCGCGCTGCCCCTTGTTCAGCGTGACGACATCCAGCGCGCCGATCTGGGTCACCCCACGCGGTACATCGATAATCAAGCCGTCGATATCGGTAGTTGGCGCACTGGGCATGAAGGTCGAATTGATCGAGCGCTCTTCGCCGCCGAACAACCGGTCGCCGAGTCGCACTTCCTGAGTGGTGCGTTGCAGGGCCAGGGTGGCGACGTCGCCTTCAGTGGCAATGATCTCGCCGCCACCGATGTCGTCGGCGTTGATCCCCAGAAACTCCTTGCTCTGCGGATCGGTGTAGACCTTGCCCTGACGGAAGATGCCGTACACCGGTTGTGCCGGGTCGAAATGGCCACGCGCGAATATTCGATCACCCGTACCGCTGAGCACCCGTTCGGCATCGCCAGCGACGATGTAGGGCGCCTTGTCGAAATCCTCTGCCTTGTCGACGATGCGGTTGCTCAGCAGAAAGCTGTTGATTGATTTCAGCGGAATGCTCGGAATGGCATCGGCCACCGGCGAGCTGCGAATTCGTGGCGAAAGCTTGATGGTGCCCCGTGAAGCGCCGCGATTGAGGGTCAGGCGTGGCTGACCGTTGACGTAGACCAGCGACAGCGTATCGCCGGGATAGATGAGATTGGGGTTTTCGATCTGTGGATTGGCCTGCCAAAGCTGCGGCCATTCCCACGGTTCACGCAGATATTTGGCGGAAATGTCCCAGAGTGTGTCCCCTGCCACCACAGTGTATTGCTGTGGAAAACCTTCCCTGAGTTGCACTTGCCCGTGCGCAAAACCGGCCGAGGCCAGAAGGAGCAAGGCGAGTAGTGATTTCCTCATGCGGTGAATCCCTTTATTATGTACGTTCGCGTGAAACGCCAGAGCCCTCGTGGCTCGCTCCCGGCTCATTATTGAAAAGCCGGAAGCTACGTTCACAACGGTAGCCTGCATCCTCGGACTCGCCAGGCCATCGACCCGACTTTACCTCACACGTGCAGCAATTGAGCTTATGGCCATTTTAGACATCCTCGAATTCCCCGACTCGCGCCTGCGCACTATCGCCAAACCAGTGGCTGTAGTGGACGACGAAGTGCGTCAGTTGGTCGATGACATGTTTGAAACAATGTATGAAGCGCCAGGCATCGGCCTCGCCGCGACCCAGGTCAACGTGCATAAACGCATCGTCGTGATGGACCTCTCCGAAGACCGCAGCGAACCACGGGTGTTCATCAACCCCGAGTTCGAAGTCCTGACCGACGAAGTGGACCAGTACCAGGAAGGCTGCCTCTCGGTGCCGGGTTTCTACGAAAACGTCGACCGCCCGCAAAAGGTCAAGATCAAGGCCCTGGACCGCGACGGTCAACCGTACGAACTGGTCGCCGAAGGCCTGCTCGCGGTATGCATCCAGCATGAATGCGACCACCTCAACGGCAAATTGTTCGTTGATTACCTGTCTACGCTCAAACGCGACCGGATCAAGAAGAAACTGGAAAAGCTCCATCGCCAGAACGCTTGATGCCCTTCTTTCAAAGGCTTGCCGCGGCAAGCCTTTTTCTTTTCAAGACGCTTTGTAATTGAGAGCTTTCATGACTGAGCCACTGCGCATTGTCTTTGCCGGTACCCCGGAATTCGCCGCCGAACACCTCAAGGCCCTGCTCGACAGTCCTTACGAGATCATTGCGGTCTACACCCAACCGGACCGTCCGGCGGGCCGTGGGCAGAAGCTGATGCCGAGCCCGGTCAAGCAGTTGGCGTTGGAAAACAACATCCAGGTGTTGCAACCGCCGACCCTGCGCAACGAAGACGCTCAGGCTGAACTCGCCGCATTGAAACCGGATTTGCTGGTGGTGGTCGCCTACGGCCTGATCCTGCCGCAAGTGGTGCTGGATATTCCGCGTCTGGGTTGCATCAACAGCCACGCTTCATTGCTGCCACGCTGGCGCGGTGCGGCACCGATCCAGCGCGCCGTTGAGGCGGGCGACAGCGAAAGTGGCGTGACCGTGATGCGCATGGAACTGGGCCTCGACACCGGGCCGATGTTGCTCAAGGTCACCACGCCGATCAGCGCCGAAGACACCGGCGGCAGCCTCCATGATCGCCTCGCAGAGATGGGCCCACCGGCCGTGGTTCAGGCGATTGCCGGCCTGGCTGCAGGTACTCTGGAAGGCGAAGTGCAGGACGACAGCCTCGCCACCTACGCACACAAATTGAACAAGGACGAAGCGCGCATCGACTGGAACCGCCCGGCGGTTGAACTGGAGCGTCTGGTTCGTGCCTTCAACCCATGGCCGATCACCCACAGCACGCTGAACGGCGAAGCGCTGAAAGTGCTAGCCGCAAGCCTCGCCGAAGGGCAGGGCGCGCCGGGTGAAATCCTCAGTGCCAGCAAGGACGGCTTGGTCGTCGCCTGCGGTGAACAGGCGCTGTGCCTGACCCGTCTGCAATTGCCCGGCGGCAAGGCGCTGAACTTCAGCGACTTGTTCAACAGCCGCCGTGAGAAATTCGCCGTCGGCACCGTTCTCGGTCAAGCGGCGGACGCTCAATGAATCCACGTCTGGCCGCCGCCAAGGCACTTGCTGCTGTTCTTAACGGAAAAGCCTCACTCAACAGTTCCCTGCCGACGCAAATGGACAAGGTCGAAGACCGCGATCGCGGCTTCACCCAGGACCTGGCGTTCGGCACGGCTCGTTGGCAGCCACGTTTGTCGGCGCTGGCGGCCAAGTTGCTGCAAAAGCCGTTCAAAGCAGCCGATGCCGATGTCGAGGCGCTGTTGCTGGTCGGCCTCTACCAACTGCTCTACACCCGGGTTCCAGCCCACGCTGCCATCGGCGAAACCGTCGGTTGCGCCGACAAACTGAAAAAGCCGTGGGCCAAAGCCCTGCTCAACGCCGTGCTGCGCCGCGCCCAACGGGAAAGCGAAGCGCTGCTGGCCGAGCTGGAGCACGACCCGGTGGTGCGCACCGCTCACCCGCGCTGGCTGCAAAAATCCCTCAAAGCCTTCTGGCCTGAGCAGTGGGAAGCTATCTGCGCGGCGAACAACGCTCACCCGCCGATGATTTTGCGGGTCAACCGTCGCCATCACACCCGCGATGCTTATCTTGGGTTGCTGAGTCACGCCGGCATCGCTGCCAAGCCCTGCGTTTACAGTCAGGACGGCATCATCCTCGACGCAGCAGCCGATGTGCGCAGCCTCCCGGGTTTCGCCGAAGGCTGGATCAGCGTGCAGGACGAAGCCGCGCAACTGGCCGCCGATCTGCTGGACTTGGCGCCAGGCCAACGGGTGCTGGACGCCTGCTGCGCACCGGGCGGCAAAACCTGCCACATCCTTGAGGCCGAGCCCAAACTGGCCGGCGTGGTGGCTGTGGATCTGGAAGCCAAGCGTCTGGTGCGGGTGCGGGAAAACCTTGCACGCCTGGGCTTGAGCGCCGAACTGATTGCCGCCGACGGCCGCGACACCGCGACCTGGTGGGACGGCAAGCCATTCCAGCGCATTCTGCTGGACGCGCCATGCTCGGCCACCGGGGTGATCCGTCGTCATCCGGACATCAAACTGACCCGCCAACCCGATGACATCGCCGCGCTGGCGGTGCTTCAGGGCGAGCTGCTTGATGCCATGTGGATAACGTTGGAAGTGGGCGGCATTCTGCTTTACGCCACTTGCTCCACGCTGCCGACCGAGAACACCGAAGTCATCGAAGCGTTCCTCGCACGCACGCCGGGTGCCCGTGAACTCGATATCGCCAGTCAGGCCGGCATCAAGCAGCCCCATGGTCGCCAATTGCTGGCCCAGGAAGGAGGCCACGACGGGTTCTACTACGCCAAGCTGATCAAGATTGCCGCCGCGCGCGGTTAACCGGTTTTAAGGGAGTGACTGGATGAAAATCATCATCCTCGGCGCAGGGCAGGTCGGCGGTTCGCTGGCGGAACACTTGGCCAGCGAGGCCAACGACATCACCGTGGTCGACACCGATGGCGAACGCCTGCGCGACCTCGGCGATCGCCTGGATATCCGCACCGTACAGGGTCGCGGTTCGCTGCCGACTGTACTGCGTCAGGCCGGTGCCGACGACGCCGACATGTTGGTTGCAGTGACCAACAGTGACGAAACCAACATGGTGGCCTGTCAGGTCGCTCACACCTTATTCCACACGCCGACCAAGATCGCCCGGGTCCGCGAAGCCGCGTACCTGACCCGCGCCGAACTGTTCGACAACGAATCGATTCCGGTCGACGTGCTGATCAGTCCGGAGCAAGTCGTTACCAATTACATCAAGCGCCTGATCCAGCATCCGGGGGCGTTGCAGGTAATCGACTTCGCCGAAGGCAAAGCACAGCTGGTGGCAGTGAAAGCCTATTACGGCGGTCCGCTGGTGGGTCAGCAACTGCGACAGCTGCGCGAACACATGCCGAATGTCGAAACCCGCGTTGCGGCGATTTTCCGTCGAGACCGGCCGATCCTGCCCCAGGGCAATACGGTGATCGAGGCCGACGATGAAGTGTTTTTCATCGCCGCCAAAGCGAATATTCGCGCGGTGATGAGCGAAATGCGCCGCCTCGATGAGAGCTACAAACGCATCGTCATCGCCGGCGGCGGGCAGATTGGCGAGCGTTTGGCCGAGGCCATCGAAAGCCGCTATCAGGTGAAGATCATCGAGATGAACCCGGCCCGCTGCCGCCACCTCTCGGACACCCTCGACAGCACCGTGGTGTTGCAGGGCAGTGCCTCCGACCGCGATTTGCTGATGGAAGAGAACATCGCCGACGCCGACATCTTCCTGGCGCTGACCAACGACGACGAAGCCAACATCATGTCGTCGCTGCTCGCCAAGCGTCTGGGCGCGAAGAAGGTGATGACCATCATCAACAACCCGGCCTACGTCGACTTGATCCAGGGCGGCGACATCGACATCGCCATCAGCCCGCAATTGGCGACCATCGGCACCTTGCTGGCCCACGTGCGGCGCGGCGATATCGTCAGCGTGCACTCATTGCGTCGAGGTGCGGCGGAAGCCATCGAGGCCATCGCCCACGGTGATGCGAAGTCGAGCAAGGTAATCGGCAAAGCCATCGAAAACATCGGCCTGCCGCCGGGGACCACCATCGGCGCGATCATCCGCGACGAAGAAGTGATCATCGCCCACGACAACACAGTGATCGAAGCCGGCGACCATGTGATTCTGTTCCTTGTGGATAAAAAGCATATTCGGGATGTGGAAAAGCTGTTCCATGTGGGGTTGAGCTTTTTCTGATCCGGCATTTGCAGTGGCTGGACGGGCCTCTTCGCGGGCAAGTCGGATCGCCGCACCGCCGCTCCCACAGTGTTTTGCAGTGAACACATATCTTGTGTACGACCGAGACTCCTGTGGGAGCGGGCTTGCCCGCGAAAGCAATCTCAAGAACAAACAGGCATCCCTGAATAACCTCAATAAGGAATCCACCATGATCGAATCCCTGGAAAAAATGCTCGCCAAGGGTGTGGATAACTCACTGCTGCGCTTCGGCCTGGGCAAGGGTTATCTGGATCTTGGTGAAAATGCCAAAGCCGCAGAGCATTTCCAGCGCTGCGTCGAGTTCGATCCGAAGTATTCGGCGGCCTGGAAGCTATTGGGCAAGGCCCATCTGGCGTTGGCGGATTACGCGGCGGCGCGTCAAGCCTGGGAGCAGGGCCTGGAAGCCGCACGCGCCCATGGCGACAAGCAGGCCGAGAAGGAGATGACGGTGTTTCTGAAAAAGCTTGAGCGTCAGATCTGACACAAAACCCTGTGGGAGCGGGCTTGCTCGCGAAAGCGGAGTGCCAGCGAAGATGAAGTCGACTGACACACCGTCTTCGCGAGCAGGCCCGCTCCTACAAGGGACCACGTGTGTCTCAATACCAGCGTTCTTCGCCCGGCGGACGCTTCTTGAAGCGTTTCATACTCCACATGTACTGGCTCGGATAAGCCCGCACATAGCGCTCGACCACCTGGCTCATGGCCGCGCAGGAGGTTTCGGTATCGGTGCTGTACATGGCCTCGGGGGCAGCTTCGAGGATCACTTTGTAACCTGAACCATCCGGCAGCCGCAGGGCATGCAGGAACACGCCAACCGCTTTGCCGCCGGCCAGCATGTTCGGGACGAATTTACTGGTCAGGGCCTGAGTGGCGAAGAACGGCACGAAGATCCCGGCGGATTCGGCCGGTTCCGGGTCAGCCGGAATGCCCACTGCACCACCTTTTCGCACTTCCTTGATCACGCTGAGGATGCCTTCCTTGGTGGAAGCGGCCACCCGGTTACCCAATTGCACCCGCTGCTTGCGCAGCAACTCATCCACCGCCTTGAGCTTGGGTGGACGATAGAAAATGATCGGTTTGCACTGGTTGCAATAGAAGTGGTTCAACACTTCCCAGTTACCCAGATGGCTGGTGATGCCGACCACGCCTTTGCCGGATGCCAACGCCTCTTTCAAAACGTCGAGACCTTCGACTTCGCGCACCAGATCAATGGAACGCTGAGCCGGCCAGATCCACGCGCAAGCGCTCTCGGTCAGGGATTTGCCAATGTCTTTCAGGCTCTGGCCCACCAGACGCTCGCGTTCGGCAGGGTCCATCTGCGGAAAGCACTTGGCGAGGTTGATCCGCACCACGTCGCGGGAACGGTTGGGGGTTTTCCACATCACCCAGCCAATGGCCGAGCCCACCGCCTGCACTGCCCGCCACGGCAGCAGGGCAAACAAACGCAGAGCGCCTACCAGCAAGGCGCCTTTCAACTTATCCACAGGTCACTCCTGATCTTGTGCTGTGCGCGAGGCGGCTATTCTAACCGCCGTTCGCCAAGGTGGCGTAGCGATCGCAATCGCGAGTGTGGTCCATGACCATGCCCGAAGCCTGCATCAACGCGTAACAAATGGTCGGGCCGACGAACGTGAATCCGGCTTTTTTCAGGCCTTTGCTCATCTCGACGGCGACCGGTGTCACGGCCGGTACTTCGCTGCGATCCTTGAAATGATTGATCACAGGCGTTCCGCCGACGAACGACCAGAGAAACGCCACCGGGTCCTCCAGCGCCAGCCAGGCCTGGGCATTGCGCCGGGCGGCATTGAGTTTGAGGCGATTGCGGATGATCCCCGGATCGAGCATCAATTCATCGATTTCCGCATCGCTCATCTGTGCCACGCGCTGTACGTCGAAGCCAAACAGCACCTCGCGATAACGCTCTCGTTTGCGCAACACAGTGATCCAGGAAAGCCCGGCCTGGAACCCTTCGAGCAAAAGCAACTCGAACAAACCCTGCGCATCGCGTAGCGGCGTGCCCCACTCCTGATCGTGATAAGCCATGTACAGCGGATCTTCGGTACACCAAAAGCAGCGTGGCATAAGGCTCCAGGGGGCGTGCGCAGGACCGAATCGGGTATACTCCCGCTCTTTAAATCGCAGCCCAAGAAACAGGTGAATTTCGTGAGCCAGCCTACGCCAGCCGTGCGTACCTTCCAAGACTTGATCCTCGCCCTCCAGCAATACTGGGCCGAGCAAGGTTGTGTGGTACTTCAGCCCTACGATATGGAAGTAGGCGCCGGCACTTTCCACACTGCCACGTTCCTGCGCGCCATTGGCCCGGAAACCTGGAACGCCGCTTATGTGCAGCCCAGTCGTCGCCCGACTGACGGCCGCTACGGCGAAAACCCGAACCGTCTGCAGCACTACTACCAGTTCCAGGTCGTGCTGAAGCCGAACCCGGATAACTTCCAGGAACTGTACCTGGGCTCTCTCAAGCACGTCGGCCTGGACCCATTGGTCCACGACATTCGCTTCGTTGAAGACAACTGGGAATCGCCAACACTGGGCGCCTGGGGTCTGGGCTGGGAAGTCTGGCTCAACGGCATGGAAGTGACGCAGTTCACTTACTTCCAGCAAGCGGGCGGCATCGAATGCTATCCGGTGACCGGCGAGATCACTTACGGTCTGGAGCGTCTGGCCATGTACCTGCAAGGCGTGGACTCAGTCTACGACCTGGTCTGGGCTGACGGTCCGTTCGGCAAGGTGACCTACGGCGACGTGTTCCACCAGAACGAAGTGGAGCAGTCGACCTACAACTTCGAACACGCCAACGTCGAGAAGCTGTTCGAGTTGTTCGACTTCTATGAAAGCGAAGCCAAGCGCCTGATCGAACTCGATCAGCCATTGCCGTTGCCGAGCTACGAAATGGTGTTGAAGGCTTCCCACACCTTCAACCTGCTGGATGCGCGCCGGGCGATCTCGGTGACCGCGCGTCAGCAATACATCCTGCGTGTACGCACCCTGGCGCGTTCCGTTGCGCAAGCCTACCTGCTGGCTCGCGCCAAGCTGGGCTTCCCGATGGCGACCCCGGACCTGCGTGATGAAGTACTGGCCAAGCTGGAGGCTGCACAATGAGTGCTCAAGATTTTCTGGTTGAATTGGGCACCGAAGAACTGCCACCCAAAGCCCTGAACACCCTGGCCGAAGCGTTTATGGCCGGGATCGACAAAGGCCTGCAAGCTGCTGGCCTGAACTACGAGACCAAAACCGTCTACGCCGCGCCACGTCGTCTGGCCGTGCTGATCACCGCGCTGGCGACCCAGCAGCCGGATCGCAGCATCAACCTCGACGGCCCGCCGCGTCAGGCCGCGTTCGATGCCGAAGGCAACCCGACTCAAGCAGCCTTGGGCTTCGCCAAGAAGTGCGGCGTCGACCTGAGCGAAATCGATCAGAGCGGTCCGAAACTGCGCTACAGCCAAAGCATCGCCGGCAAGCCGACCGCGAGCCTGATGCCAACCATCGTCGAAGATTCCCTGAACGACCTGCCTATCCCCAAGCGCATGCGCTGGGGTGCTCGCAAGGAAGAATTCGTTCGCCCGACTCAATGGTTGGTGATGCTGCTCGGTGACCACGTCATCGACTGCACCATGCTTGCCCAAAAGGCCGGCCGCGATTCCCGTGGTCACCGCTTCCACCATCCTGAAAGCGTGCGCATCACCTCGCCGGCCAACTACCTGAGCGATCTGCGTGCTGCCTATGTGCTGGCCGATGCCAACGAGCGTCGCGAGCTGATCAGCAAGCGCACCGAAGAACTGGCGACGCTGCAGGAAGGTACGGCGATCGTGCCACCGAGCCTGCTCGACGAAGTGACCGCACTGGTTGAATGGCCGGTGCCGCTGGTGTGCTCGTTCGAAGAACGTTTCCTCGACGTGCCGCAAGAAGCGCTGATCACCACCATGCAGGACAACCAGAAATATTTCTGCCTGCTGGATGCCGACGGCAAGTTGCTGCCTCGTTTCATTACCGTGGCCAACATCGAAAGCAAAGACCCGCAGCAGATCATCGCCGGTAACGAGAAAGTGGTTCGCCCACGCCTGACCGACGCCGAGTTCTTCTTCAAGCAAGACAAGAAGCAAAAACTCGAAGACTTCAATCTGCGTCTGCAGAACGTGGTGTTCCAGGAAAAACTCGGCAGCGTCTACGACAAGGCCGAACGTGTTTCCAGACTCGCCGCATTCATCGCTCAACGCATTGGCGGTAACGCCGCATGGGCTTCCCGTGCAGGCCTGCTGTCCAAGTGCGACCTGGCGACCGAGATGGTCGGTGAGTTCCCGGAGATGCAAGGTGTCGCCGGTTACTACTACGCCCTCAACGACGGCGAGCCGGAAGAAGTCGCACTGGCGCTGAACGAGCAGTACATGCCGCGCGGTGCCGGCGCTGAACTGCCGACCACCCTGACCGGTGCGGCCGTGGCCATCGCTGACAAGCTCGACACACTGGTGGGTATTTTCGGTATCGGCATGCTGCCAACCGGGAGCAAAGACCCGTATGCCCTGCGCCGTGCAGCGCTGGGTGTATTGCGCATCCTGATCGACAAGAAGCTCGACCTCGACCTGAACGACGCCGTGGCGTTTGCCGTGAATGCGTTCGGTACCAAGGTCAAGGCTGCCGGCCTGAATGACTCGGTGCTGGAATTCATCTTTGATCGTCTGCGTGCCCGTTATGAAGACGAAGGCGTTGATGTCGGGACTTACCTGTCGGTACGTGCCCTGAAACCGGGTTCGGCGCTGGACTTCGATCAGCGTGTACAAGCGGTAGAAGCGTTCCGCAAATTGCCGGAAGCCGCTGCCCTGGCCGCCGTGAACAAGCGTGTTTCGAACTTGCTGAGCAAGGTCGAAGGCTCTGTTCCTTCGGTCGTTGAAGCCAAGTACTTCGACAACGCCAACGAGTTCTCCCTGTACTCGGCGATCCAGCAAGCTGACCAGGCTGTGCAGCCAATGGCGGCGGCCCGTCAGTACAGCGAATCGCTGGCACGTCTGGCCGCTTTGCGCGAGCCAGTGGATGCGTTCTTCGAAGCGGTGATGGTCAACGCTGAAGACGCCAAGGTGCGAGCCAACCGTTATGCGCTGCTGGCGCGTCTGCGTGGGTTGTTCCTGGGCGTCGCCGACATTTCGCTGCTGGGCTAAGGGGTTGCTGTTGAAACTGCTGATTCTCGATCGGGACGGAGTGATCAATTACGACTCCGACGCGTACATCAAGTCGGTGGAGGAGTGGATTCCGCTCCCCGGTTCGATCGAAGCGATCGCGCAGTTGAGCAAGGCCGGCTGGACGGTGGCGGTCGCTACCAACCAGTCCGGCATCGCTCGCGGCTATTACGACATCGCCACCCTGGACGCCATGCACGCTCGTTTGCGCGAGCTGGTGGCGGAGCAGGGCGGTGACGTCGGGCTGATCGTCTATTGCCCGCACGGGCCAGATGATGGCTGCGATTGCCGCAAGCCAAAACCCGGGATGTTGAAAACCATCGCCGCGCATTACAACGTTTCGCTGACGAATCTATGGTTCGTCGGCGATACTCTCGGTGACCTGGAAGCCGCCAGAGCCGTCGACTGTCAGCCAGTTTTGGTAAAGACAGGGAAAGGCGAAAAGACTCAGAGCAAAACCCTGCCGGCGGGCACCTTGATTTTTGACGATCTGGCGGCGATTGCCGCGGAACTTATCCATCACTAAGGCTCTTCTGAACATCCTGGCCAAGGACTGATCGGGAGTGCGTTTGAATAGGCGGGCAATGCCCGCAACGGTAAATGTCGCCATGTCGATACTGCAGGCCATCAGAACTTTCCTCTTTTACCTGCTGCTGGGCACCAGCTCTTTGCTCTGGTGCACCCTGAGCTTTTTTATCGCGCCGTTTCTGCCGTTCAAGGCGCGTTATCGTTTTATCAACGTGTATTGGTGCCGCTGCGCCTTGTGGCTGAGCAAAGTCTTTCTGGGCATCCGTTACGAAGTGAAGGGTGCCCAGAATGTGCCTGACCAGCCCTGTGTGATTCAGTCGAACCACCAGAGCACTTGGGAGACATTCTTTCTCTCGGCCTATTTCTCGCCTCTGAGCCAGGTGCTCAAGCGCGAACTGCTCTACGTTCCGTTCTTCGGCTGGGCCATGGCGATGCTGCGACCGATCGCCATCGACCGTGGCAATCCCAAAGCTGCGCTCAAGCATGTGGCGAAGAAGGGCGATGAACTGCTCAAGGACAATGTCTGGGTACTGATCTTCCCTGAAGGGACTCGCGTTCCTTACGGCACCATCGGCAAGTTCTCCCGCGGTGGCACCGCGTTGGCCGTCAATGCGTCATTACCGGTACTGCCGATTGCGCACAATGCTGGCAAGTTCTGGCCAAAAACCGGTTGGGCGAAGCAGCAAGGCGTGATCACCGTCATCATTGGCGCGCCGATGTACGCCGAGGGTAGTGGGCCGCGAGCCATCGCCGACCTGAATGACAGAGTGCAGGCCTGGAACGAACAGATGCAGCGCGAGATGGGTTCGCTTCCAGCAGCCCCGACGGCACCCAATGCCACCGATCAAGTGACTGTCTGAGATTCTGTGGATAACCTGTGTACCGTTTTGTTGAAAAACGTCGTTTTTAGTTTTTAAGCTTATGATTTACATACATATTTCTTAAGTAAATAAAACGTCGGAAAAGGTGCATAAGTTTATTTCGGACGTAAAAAACCGGCTGATATAGCCGGTTTTTTTATGCCCGTTGAAAGCGTCTGGCTCACTCGCTCAATAGCGGTAACTGGACACTGAACGTTGTGCCTCGCCCCACCACGCTATGATAGGAAATCCTCCCGCCATGACGGTCTACCACGGCCTTGACCATGGACAAACCCAGCCCCAGGCCATCACTGCCGTGAGCCGAGGTAAAACGCCGATACTGACTGAATAACTCGGGAAGTTCATCGACAGTAATCCCTCGGCCCTGATCCGCGATCTCGCACAGCAACCAGCCCTCGGCACAACTCACCCGCACCGAGATCCGTGAACCCGCCGGACTGTACTTGATGGCGTTTTCCAGCAGGTTGAACAGTGCCCGTGTCAGCAGTGACTGATCGGCCAGCACCAGCGCTTCAGCGTCTTCGTCGAGGTCATGCTGCAATTGAATGTTCTTCAGATGAGCAATACTCGAAGCCTGGTCGAAGGTATCGAGTAACAACATCGCGAATATGCTCGGCTGAAACTGATAGGCCTCGGACTCGGCTTTTGCCAACTGCACAAAAGCCTCGGTCAGCTTCAGCGCCTTGCGCACTTGTAACTCGATCTGGCTGAACACTTGAGTGTCGCCGGACACCTGATGCCGCTGAACATCGAGCAAGGCCAGAATCGCCGAGTGGGGAGCCCTGAGGTCATGAGACAAAAAGCGCAGCAACACGGCTCGCTGTTCTTCGGCGTCCCGCTCGACGCTCAAGTCAGTGAGGCTCAGTAGCCAGCCAATCACTGAGTCACCTTCGGCCGGCAACAGCGGTGCCAGGTCCAGACGCAAGCTGCGTGCCTGGGTGTCACGAAACTCCAGCGGCTCCAGGGTCGACAACGCAGATGGCATTCCGTTGGACGGCACCGGGTAACCCAGGTCGCTCAGTTGCTCAAGCATGTCCTCGCCCACCAGGCCGCGACCAAATACTTCTCGAGCCTTGCGATTGGCCAGCAGAATGCGCCCGTTCGGATCGCTGATCAGCGTCGCCACCGGCAGGTATTCAAGTCCATCAGCAATAAAACGCCGGGTGTCGCGGGTCCGGCTCATGGCCTGCTCCAGCGCGACAATTTGCCCTTGCAGCACATCACCGGCTGGCGCTTGGGTACGACGACGTTCGGGAAAGACTTTTGGCTCGCTGTCCAGACGCGCCAGTTCCCAGCCGAAATAGGCGAGCACCGCATTCAGCCTTCGCCAATTCCAGATCAGATAACCCAGCAAAATACCCATCAGGCTCGCAGCCGGCGACCACCACCAACCTAAGCGCAACAGCACACTCGAAACCAGCAGAGCGACTGTCATTGCACCCAAGGTCAGCCATAAGGCACGACGCGGACGCACCAACAGCAAGCCCAGCAATTCACCGACAATCACTATCGTTAGCAATGCCGCCAAGCGCTTATCGACAACCACAATATTGCGCTTTTGTAGCAGTCCGTTGAGGATATTCGCCTGTATCTCGATGCCCGATGTGGTGCCGATGCTGGCCGATTGCGGTGTCACATAACGGTCGCCCAGGCCTGAAGCGGTTGAGCCTATCAGGATCAAGCGATCGCGCAGCAACTCGGGAGGAACTTCACCGCGTAATACGCTGACGTAGGGCACAGTAGGAAAGCCCGCGTCGGAGTGGATGAAAGGAATCCTTATTTCGTGGGCTCGCTGCCAGCCCTGCTCTGATGGCAGGGCCGGGATACCGGGCATTGGTGCATTTCCCTTATTGGCGAGGGTTTCTTCGTACAGCAGCCAGGCCAGTTGCGGGCGTGTTTTTTGCGCCGGTCCTTCGCTTAAATACACACTGCGCACGATCCCATCGGCGTCCGCTTCGGCATTGATGTGCCCCATGCCTTTGGCACAATGGTTCAGCGGATCCGCCGGTTCAATCTCCCCCAAGGGCTGACCGTAACGCGCTTCATCTTCGCGCAGCAGCGGCACGAAAACATTCCCGGCCCGGCAGGCCGCCTGGGCCAAAAGCTGATCATTCTCGGGTTGGCTATCAGGTTCGCTGAAAATTACGTCGAATAGAACGCCTTTAACGTTCGCGGCGCTGAGCCGATCCAGCAGTTGCGCGTGCGTGGCCCGCGACCACGGCCATTGGCCAAGCTGCTGCAAGCTGTAGTCGTCGATCGTTACGAGCAGTATTCGGGGGTCCACCGACAGCGGGCTTAGCCGGCGAAGATTGTCGTACAACAGCTTGCTGAAGATCAGGCCTTGGCTCATGGACAGCATCGCCGTCAACGGCAACAGGATCAGACAGACCCACAGCCACTCTCGGACCATACGCCGAAACAACCGCTGAGCCTGGGTCGGCTCGCGACCGTCCTTCCTTCGGTTCTTCATCGGTCGTCGACCGGGGAGCTATTGGACATGCGTTGTCTTGCCCTCTAACCCATCAAAGAGACAAACACCGCGTGGAAGCAATAAGGTCATGGGGTTCATGGATTGGCTTTTATGCTCTAATGAAAATCACGCCAGTAACGCACACAAGTATTTAACGCACGATACCTGACTGGCCGCTCTGGCAGATAGCCATCGGAGCAAAAGACATAAAGAGATGACACAACCTTGTGTTAGAACCGAGCAGGCACTCCGTGTACTTCCCCCTGAACTGAAAACCGTCGAAAACCGGCAATCGATGGTCCTGCCAGGTTGACGCTCCCTGCGTCGGGCACATCCCAATGCCCTTGTGCCGCTCAGCGACGACGAATTTACCGGCATAAGTAACCTGCGAGCCGATACACAATATTTGTTCAGAATTGCTCAAAGGCTAAAACATCATCAACGTCACCCCTGCTTGGGAACTTCGATTCAATCAATCGGCCTAAACTCCGCAATTTTCACTTTGCACTTACGAGATAAAGGAATCACTCGGCATGCGTGTCGCAATACTGGATGACGAACCCGCCGAACTCCGCCGGGTGGAACAGACACTGCGACAGATTCCCGCAACGGGAGAGCAGACGTGGACGTTGCACAGTTTCGAGCGGGGAGAGGACTTGCTGCGGCAACTCCGGCGGGAGACCTTCGACCTGCTGATCCTCGATTGGCAACTGCCCGATATCAGTGGCTTGGCGTTGTTACGCTGGACCCGTGAACATATGGACGCTCCACCGGCCGCGATCATACTCACTAGTCGCGATACTGAAAGCGATATCGTCCAGGCATTGAACGCCGGGGCCGACGATTACGTGAGCAAACCATTTCGTCCAAACGAGCTGATGGCCCGAGTCAGCGCGGTACTTCGTCGGCATGGACTGCAACGCGCGGCAGCCCCCGAAATACTGACTTTCAATGACCTTGAATTCGACGACGCCGAACTCACCGTCACCCGCGCGTCCACCCCCATCAGCCTGACCGAACGGGAATACCGTCTCGCCCGTTGCCTGTTCGCTAATCTGGGCCGACCTTTATCCCGTGAATATTTGTATGAGCGCTTTTGGACCCATGAAGAAATAGTCTCCTCCCGCCCGCTGGACACTCATATTTATCGCCTGCGCAACAAGTTGGGCCTGACGGCCGATCGCGGTTGGCAACTGCTGACGATTTACGGGTATGGGTATCGGCTCGAGAGCGTGGCCACCGCTAGCGCATGACGACGTTTCGACGATCAATAAAAAAGGCCAACGCTAAGCGTTGGCCTTTTTCGTTCTAGCGGTTTTGCCGGATGATTCGGCAGCCCTGGCAAATGCTGGCAAAGATGAATAGTTCTGGCACGACCGGTTCAGTCAGGGCGGAACGCGGCTTTGGGGGCTGCATGGATTGTGCCGGCGGACTTGCGATAGAGGCCGACTGCCAATCCCATAATGATGATCGCAATTGAGATCAAGTTCGGTATCGAGATGTGCTCGCCGATAATCAGCATCGAACTGCCGATGCCGAATACCGGAATCAACAACGACAGCGGTGCCACTGTGGATACGGGATAAAGCTTCAACAGCGAATTCCATCCCCAATAGGCAAAGTGGGTGGCCAGGTAAACCTGGAAAGCGATCGATAGCACAGCCGTGAAGTCGAGACTACTTTGCAGGTTCTCAAAGGGCGCGGCGCCCTGCATGAGCCAAGCGATGAAGAAGAGTGGGATGGGTGGAAACAGACTGGCCCAGACCATGAATGAAAAGATCTCTTTGACACCGGATTTCTTGATAATCACGTTGCCGACGCTCCAGGCGACCGCACTCAGCACAATCAGCAGTACTCCAAGTATTGCGTGCTCCCCTTGTTGGGTGGAAATGATGCCCCCTAGCCCGACCAATGCCAGCAGTGCTCCGATAAGCTGAGCACCGCGTAGCTTTTCTTTAAACAGTAACGCCCCCCAACCCATGGTGAAGAACACGCTGAGCTGAATGATCAGCGAAGCAATACCGGGGCTGACACCAACCTGAATGCCATAGTTGATCACACCCCACATCCCCAACCCGAAAATGAAGCCGTAAGTGGCAACATAGCTGAACTTGATGGCGGGGCGCTTGATGAAGAACACCAAAGGTATGGCGGCGAGAGCAAAGCGTATTCCGGTTAACACAAAGGGATCGATCGAGCGCAAACCCAGCTTGGTGATTGGAAAGTTCACTCCCCACACTAAGGTGACGAGTATCGCCAGAACCAAATGTTTTTTCTGCATGTCCCTAGCCTCACATTAAGCGGCGCACCGCGTAGGCGGTGTGTCGCATTCCAATCAGTTCAATGCGAACCGTTTCCGCATCAGGTAGTTTTGGAGATGCGATTCTATGGTCCAAAATTTTGGCCTGCTTGCTATAGCAGGTCTATTTTTGTCAAAATCGGGCCATGTCGATCAATCAAACACTGGATCCCTACGAGCATGGAAGCCCCGATGCGGTGGTGAGTCTGCGCAAGTATTCTTCGGGTACTGTTTTTGCGCGGCACACGCACAGTCGTGGTCAGTTTGCGTACGCCTCAACGGGCGCGTTGAAGATGTTCACCGATCAGGGGAATTGGGTCGTCCCGCCTCAAAGAGCGCTTTGGGTTCCCGCGTGCGTGTCGCATGAAATGCATATGCGCGGCGACGTGACCATGATCAATACTTACCTCAATGAAGCTGCCTCCTTCCGCGCCGGTTTGCCGGAGCATTGCCAGGTCTACAATGTTTCGCCGCTACTCAGGCACCTGTTGGAAGCGGCGTTGGCCATTGATCCAGAGCAACCGCCCAATATCCGAAGCCAATCCGTGCAGACGCTACTGGTGGATGAAATCGGCGCCATGTCGGAGCTTCCACTGAGCGCACCTTTACCTTCAGAGCCTCGACTGGCTCTTGCGTGCCATCGATTCCTTGATGCACCCACGCAGAATATTTCCATCAGTGAAATGGCCAGTTGGTCGAGCATGAGCCGTCGAACGTTCACGCGAAGTTTTCGGGAAGCGACCGGCATGAGTTTTGTGTTCTGGCGGCAACAAGTCTGTTTGCTGGAAGCAACATCCAGATTGAGCAATGGTTCATCTATCACCGACGTGGCGATTGATCTGGGTTACAGCAGCCCAAGCGCATTTACCTCGGTATTTCGGCGTAATCTGGGGGATTCACCGGGGCGTTATCTGGCCAAGTCCAAAGGCGCATCGATGTTCTGAGCAATTGATCGAGAAGGGAAATAATCGACGTATTAATAAATTGATATGCCGTCTCAATGGAGTGAGAGTCATGAGCGATACAATCAAAGCGCTGGAGCACGGCAATGTCAGTGCGCTTGAGCTGGTCCAAGCGGCGCTAGATAAGAACGAGGCGGCAGAAAGAACAGTCTCGGATGCTTTGCCCACAGCGTGCAGGACTGCGTGATCCCGGATCGGCTTATGCGAGGCGTATCCAGACCGAGCCACCCCTTGGTTGACCTAAGCCATAACACGCAATAAAAAAGGCCAACGCTAAGCGTTGGCCTTTTTCGTTTAGCGGTCCTGCCGGATCAGAAGTCCAGGTTGGACACCGCCAAGGCGTTGCTTTCGATGAAATCACGACGAGGTTCGACCGCATCACCCATCAGGGTGTTGAAGATCTGGTCTGCGCCAATGGCATCTTCGATGGTCACTTTGAGCATCCGGCGCTGGCTTGGGTCCATGGTGGTTTCCCACAGCTGATCCGGGTTCATTTCGCCCAGACCTTTGTAGCGCTGGATCGTGTGACGCTTGGTGCTTTCAGCCATCAGCCATTCAAGTGCTTCCTTGAATTCGGTGACCGGCTTCTTGCGCTCGCCGCGCTGGATGTACGCGCCGTCGTCCAGCAAGGTGCTCAATTGAGCGCCCAACGACACGACAGTCTTGTAATCGTTACTGCCGAAGAAATCGCGGTTGAAGGTGATGTAGTTCGACAGGCCGTGGGAGATCAGCTCGACCTCTGGCAGCCAGACGTTACGTTCACGGTCTTCACGCAGGCTGGCTTTGTAAACCAGGCCGGATTTTTCGACGGTGCGCAGGCGAACTTCGAACTGAGCCATCCAATCCTGCATCGCTGCGTGATCCGACAGTTGCTCCATGCTCACCGCTGGCAGGTAAATGAAGTGCTCGGTCAGTTCCTGCGGGTACAGGCGCGACAGACGCTTGAGGGTCTTCATCACCAGGCGGAAGTCATTCACCAGACGCTCGAGGGCTTCGCCGGAGATACCCGGGGCTTCCTCGTTCAGGTGCAGGCTCGCGTCTTCCAGGGCCGACTGCGTCATGTACTCTTCCATGGCGTCGTCGTCTTTGATGTATTGCTCTTGCTTGCCTTTCTTGACCTTGTACAGCGGCGGCTGAGCGATGTAGATGTAACCGCGCTCAATCAACTCCGGCAACTGACGGAAGAAGAAGGTCAGCAACAGGGTACGGATGTGCGAACCGTCGACGTCAGCATCGGTCATGATGATGATGTTGTGATAACGCAGCTTGTCGATGTTGTACTCGTCGCGGCCAATACCGCAGCCCAGCGCGGTGATCAAGGTGCCCACTTCTTGCGAAGAGATCATCTTATCGAAGCGAGCCTTCTCGACGTTCAGGATCTTGCCCTTGAGCGGCAGGATGGCCTGGGTGCGACGGTTGCGTCCCTGCTTGGCGGAGCCGCCAGCAGAGTCACCTTCCACAAGGTACAGTTCGGAGAGGGCAGGGTCTTTTTCCTGGCAGTCGGCCAGTTTGCCCGGCAGGCCGGCGATGTCCAGCGCGCCTTTACGACGGGTCATCTCACGGGCTTTACGCGCCGCTTCACGAGCACGCGCCGCGTCGATCATCTTGCCGACGACCAACTTGGCTTCGTTCGGGTTTTCCAGCAGGAAGTCGGAGAAGTACTTGCCCATTTCCTGTTCGACCGCGGTCTTCACTTCGGAAGACACCAGCTTGTCTTTGGTCTGGGAGCTGAACTTAGGATCCGGCACTTTTACCGAAATGATCGCCGTCAGGCCTTCGCGGGCATCGTCACCAGTGGTGGCAACTTTGTGCTTCTTCGCCAGACCTTCAGCTTCGATGTAGGTGTTCAGGTTACGCGTCAGCGCGGAACGGAAACCCACCAGGTGAGTACCGCCATCGCGCTGAGGAATGTTGTTGGTGAAGCACAACAGGTTCTCGTTGAAGCTGTCGTTCCACTGCAGGGCGATTTCAACGCCGATGCCGTCTTCACGCTGGATGTTGAAGTGAAACACCTGGTTGACCGCAGTCTTGTTAGTGTTCAGGTATTCAACGAACGCACGCAGACCACCTTCGTACTTGAACAGCTCTTCCTTACCGCTGCGCTCATCCTTGAGGACGATGCCGACACCGGAGTTGAGGAAGGACAGCTCGCGAATCCGCTTGGCCAGGATGTCCCAGCTGAAGTGGATGTTCTTGAAGGTCTCAGCCGATGGCTTGAAATGAATCTGGGTGCCAGTGGTTTCGCTCTCGCCAACGATTTTCATCGGCTCTTGCGGAACACCGTGAACATAAGTCTGTTCCCATATTTTTCCGCTGCGGCGAACGGTCAGGATCAGTTCTTTGGACAGCGCGTTCACAACCGAAACGCCTACACCGTGCAAACCGCCGGATACTTTGTAGGAGTTGTCGTCGAACTTACCGCCGGCGTGCAGCACGGTCATGATGACCTCGGCCGCCGAGACGCCTTCTTCTTTGTGCACGTCTACCGGGATACCACGACCGTTGTCGCGAACGGTGATGGATTCGTCCGGGTGGATGATAATGCTGATGTCGTCGCAATGGCCGGCCAAAGCTTCGTCGATCGAGTTATCGACCACCTCGAACACCATGTGGTGCAGACCACTGCCATCGTCAGTGTCACCAATGTACATACCGGGACGTTTGCGTACGGCATCCAGGCCTTTCAGCACTTTAATGCTCGTTGAGTCGTACGTATTTTCTTCGCTCAATGCCTTCACTCCCGATGGTCGTGGGTCTGGGTGATACGGCCCTGTTCCACGTGGAACAGAGCGACTGGCGTTTCCGTCTGCCAGCCTTCCCTCAATAATTCGTGATCTACACAGGTGATAAAGACCTGGCAGCGTAAGTCTTCCAGCAAGCGGCAAAGCGCGCGACGGTGGTGCTCGTCCAGTTCGGACGGCAGGTCATCCACCAGATAAATACACTGGCCGCGACGGGCCTGGCTAACCAAGTGCCCTTGGGCGATCCGCAATGCACAGACCACCAACTTCTGCTGGCCACGAGACAAGATGTCCGCGGCGTTATGTGCGCCCAATCTAAGACGCAAATCAGCGCGTTGTGGTCCGGCTTGGGTATGACCCATTTGCTGATCCCGCTGAAGGGACCCGGCGAGCACTGCACTCAACTCACGGTCTTTGTCCCAACCTCGGTAATAGCTGAGCGTTAAGCCCTCAAGCTCAACCAGTTCGCTCAAGGTCTGTTCAAAGACTGGTTTCAAGGCTTTGATGTAAGCGCGGCGGTATTCATCTATTTCAGCGCTGGCCTGGCACAGTTCCCTGTCCCAAACCGCTTGCGAAACGGCGTCAAGTGTACCATGTCGCAGCCAAGAGTTTCTCTGGCGCAAGGCCTTCTGCAAGCGCTGCCACGTGGACATGAATCGCGGTTCCACGTGGAACACACCCCAGTCGAGAAACTGTCGGCGAATCTTCGGCGCGCCTTCGAGCAGGCGAAAGCTGTCCGGGTTGATCAGCTGCAACGGCAGAATCTCTGCAAGTTGCGCAGCACTTCGGGCATTCTGCCCGTCGATGCGGATCTGGAACTCACCCTGCCGGTCGCGAGATATCCCCAGCGCGCTGTGTCCACCCTCGGCCAGTTCGACCTGGCCAAACACCGTACACGCCAATTGCTCGTATTGAATGACGGGTAACAGACGGCTGCTACGAAACGAACGGGCAAGCCCCAGCAGATGAATGGCTTCCAGAACACTGGTTTTGCCGCTGCCGTTGGCGCCGTAAAGAATGTTTATTCGGGGGGAGGGGGAGAAGGTCACCGGGTGCAAATTGCGCACCGCGGTGACCGAGACACGACTTAAGGACATCTAGGTTCTGCTGAACATGATTACAGACGCATCGGCATGACAACATAGGCCGAGTCGTCGTTGTCGGACTCTTGCACCAGCGCGCTGCTGTTGGAGTCGGACAGGATCAAGCGAACCTGCTCGGTGGTCATCACGCCCAGTACGTCGAGCAGGTAGCTCACGTTGAAGCCGATTTCCAGAGAGCCGCCGTTGTATTCAACGCCCACTTCTTCTTCCGCTTCTTCCTGCTCCGGGTTGTTCGCCTGAATCTTCAGCTGACCATTGGCCAGTTGCAGACGGATGCCACGGTACTTCTCGTTGGACAGAATCGCGGTACGGCTGAACGCTTCACGCAATGCCTGGCGATCGCCGAGTACCAGCTTGTCGCCGCCTTTAGGCAGAACACGCTCGTAGTCAGGGAATTTACCGTCGACCAGTTTCGAGGTGAAGGTGAACTCGCCGGTGGTGGCACGAATGTGGTGCTGCCCCAGCACGATGCTGACGTTGCCATCCGGTTCGGTCAGCAGACGCGCCAGTTCCAGAATACCTTTGCGTGGCACGATCACCTGATGACGATCCGGCTGACCGATATCGGCCTGCATCGAACACATGGCCAGACGGTGACCGTCGGTCGCCACGGCGCGAATGATCCCGGCCGAGACTTCCAGCAGCATGCCGTTGAGGTAGTAACGTACGTCCTGCTGCGCCATCGCGAAGCTGGTGCGTTCAATCAGACGACGCAGTTTGCTTTGCTCAAGGCTGCAGGTCAGCGAGCCAGGGCCTTCTTCCACCGTCGGGAAGTCATTGGCCGGCAGGGTCGACAGGGTGAAGCGGCTACGGCCGGCCTTCACCACGAGCTTCTGCTCGTCGACCTTGATGTCGATCAGCGCATCGTTCGGCAGGCTCTTGCAGATGTCCATCAGCTTGCGCGCAGGCACAGTGATGGAGCCCGGGTCCGCAGGCTCTTCGAGTTGCACACGACCGACCAGCTCGACTTCCAGGTCGGTACCGGTCAGCGACAATTGCTGGCCTTCGACAACCAGCAGCACGTTGGAGAGCACCGGCAAGGTCTGTCGGCGCTCGACGACGCCTGCGACCAGTTGCAGGGGTTTCAACAGGGCTTCGCGTTGAATGGTGAAATGCATGGTCTAGTCCCTTGCCTTAATAAGCTGCGCTGGTGTTCATCAAGTAGTCAGTGTACGCAGCAGGTTCTTATAGTCCTCGCGGATGTCCGCGTCGGATTCCTTAAGCTCGTTGATCTTGCGGCAGGCGTGCAAAACAGTCGTGTGGTCGCGGCCGCCAAACACATCGCCGATTTCCGGCAGGCTGTGGTTGGTCAGTTCCTTGGACAACGCCATGGCGACCTGACGCGGACGTGCTACCGAGCGTGAACGACGCTTGGACAGCAAGTCGGAGATCTTGATCTTGTAATACTCGGCGACGGTGCGCTGAATGTTATCCACAGACACCAGTTTGTCTTGCAGCGCCAACAAGTCTTTCAGGGATTCGCGAATCAGCTCGATGGTGATATCGCGGCCCATGAAGTGCGAGTGGGCGATCACGCGTTTGAGCGCGCCTTCCAGCTCACGGACGTTGGAGCGAATACGCTGGGCAATGAAGAACGCTGCGTCGTGTGGCAGATCGACTTTGGCCTGGTCGGCCTTTTTCATCAGGATCGCCACGCGGGTTTCCAGCTCCGGCGGCTCGACGGCAACCGTCAGGCCCCAGCCGAAACGTGACTTCAGGCGTTCTTCAAGGCCTTCGATTTCTTTCGGATAGCGGTCACTGGTAAGAATGACCTGCTGGCCACCTTCAAGCAGGGCGTTGAAGGTGTGGAAAAACTCTTCCTGGGAGCGTTCCTTGCGGGCGAAGAACTGAATGTCATCGATCAGCAACGCATCCACCGAGCGGTAGAAGCGCTTGAACTCGTTGATCGCATTCAGCTGCAAGGCCTTGACCATGTCCGCGACGAAACGCTCGGAATGCAGGTACACAACCTTGGCATTCGGATTCTTCTTTAATAGGTGGTTACCCACAGCGTGCATCAAGTGGGTTTTACCCAAGCCGACACCGCCATAAAGGAAGAGCGGGTTGTAGCCGTGCTTGGGGTTGTCCGCCACCTGCCAGGCCGCAGCCCGGGCCAGTTGGTTGGACTTGCCCTCGACGAAGTTCTCGAAGGTAAAGGTTCGGTTCAGGTAGCTGGTGTGCTTGAGCGCGCCTTCGACCTGCACCGTGCGCTGTTCGGCGCGAACCGGAGCCTGTTGCGAACTGGCGCCGGCCATTGGATCGAAGCTGTCGCGGGACGGCTCTTCACTGACCTCAGCTACTTTTTGGGTCGCACGCTTGGTCGAGGCAGCTACCGGGGCTGGCGCCGGAGCGCTGACAGGCGCTTGAGCGGCCTGAGCCTGGGAGGCCGCAGCGGCCAACGGGGCATTGGGTGCCGCACGTGGTGCCGAACTGCGTTTGCTGCCTATTAATAAGGACAGCGCCGGCGCCAGGCCATTGCCATGCTCATCCAGCAGTTCAAGGACGCGGCCCAGGTATTTTTCATTGACCCAGTCGAGAACAAAACGATTCGGCGCGTAGACACGCAGCTCGTCGCCTTCGGCTTCGACCTGTAGTGGACGGATCCAAGTGTTGAATTGTTGGGCAGGCAGCTCATCGCGCAAAAGCTCTACGCACTGCTGCCAAAGTTCCACTGACACGGATATCCCCTAAGTTGAAAGCCGGTGAGGCAAAAACAAGCGGTCATTGTAGCGACCAGACGTCCACTTATCCACATGCAGGTTGCGCACAGGGCATGATTTATCAATGCGTTAACCCTTGAAAAGAAGACCAACGGTATGTGCATAAGCTCTGTGGATAACCGCCCATGAGGGCACTGGACAAGTGGGGGCGAAACTCGGTGGATAAGCTGCCTGTGGATAACTAGCCTTTCCACACACAGCTTATCCGACAGCGCAGCACAGGCTGAACACCGTTTTCCACCGTAGTTGTCATTCTCTGTACATCACGGTTTAGAAGGGCTAAAGGCAGTTATCCACAGATGAACGTGGCCCTAGCTTTTATAAGCTTTACAGAAAAGCTTTAAATAATTCCCTTCTTTATTTCTATATCTAGAGAACGACCTTCGGCGAGCAAATCGTCTGGAGATCTATTTATAAGGAAACGCTGGTTGGAAATTGACCTAGAGGCTTGCTTTCTCTAGAATCCCCGGTCTCTTAAAACGGGGGCCATTCCGGCCCGTTGTGGACGAACCAGGTAACACGACAATGAAACGTACTTTCCAACCAAGCACTATCAAACGCGCTCGTACCCACGGTTTCCGTGCTCGCATGGCTACCAAGAACGGTCGTGCCGTTCTGTCGCGTCGTCGCGCCAAAGGTCGTGCGCGTCTGGCAGTTTGATAAGCCGGCACTGGAGGTGAGTCAGGACTTCAGTCGGGAAAAGCGTCTGCTTACTCCCCGGCATTTCAAGGCAGTCTTTGACTCCCCTACCGGCAAGGTTCCGGGGAAAAATCTCCTGCTCCTTGCGCGCAACAACGATCTTGATCACCCCCGTCTCGGGCTGGTTATCGGGAAAAAGAGCGTAAAGCTCTCCGTCGAGCGCAATCGCCTCAAACGTCTGATGCGCGAATCGTTTCGCCTGAACCAGGATTTACTGGTCGGTTGGGACATTGTTATCGTCGCGCGCAAAGGTTTGGGTGACGTAGAAAGCCCCGAATTGATTCAGCATTTCGACAAACTCTGGAAACGTCTGGCACGCAGCAAGCCGGTACCAGCAGTCAAAACCGAAACTGTAGGGGTAGACAGTCCCGATGCGTAAACTGGCACTCGTTCCGATCCAGTTTTATCGCTATGCCATCAGTCCCCTGATGGCCAGTCACTGTCGTTTCTACCCCAGTTGTTCCTGCTACGCGTATGAAGCCATAGAAAATCATGGCCTTCTGCGCGGTGGCTGGCTGACCTTTCGTCGTTTAGGTCGCTGTCATCCGTGGAATCCCGGTGGTTATGACCCGGTTCCATCTATCCCTACCTCCCGTTCTTCTTCGATGGCCGAGTAATCATGGATATCAAACGCACGATCCTGATCGTCGCCCTGGCAATCGTGTCCTACGTTATGGTCCTTAAATGGAACCAGGACTATGGCCAGGCTGCCCTGCCGACTCAGAATGTTGCTTCCAGTACTACCGCACCGGGCCTACCGGATACGGCGACTGGCAATAATGCTTCTGTCAGTGACGACATTCCACGCGCCGCAAGCGATACCAGTGCAACTGCACCTGCTGAAACACCAGTAGCTGCAAGCAAAGACCTCATCCAGATCAAAACGGATGTGCTCAACCTGGCCATCGATCCACAAGGTGGCGATGTTGCCCAGTTGACGTTGCCGCTGTATCCACGTCGCCAGGACCATCCGGAAATTCCATTCCAGCTGTTTGATAACGGCAACGAGCGGACTTATCTGGCTCAGAGTGGCCTGATCGGCACCAACGGTCCGGACGCAAGTCCTGCCGGTCGTCCGGTTTACTCCTCCGAGAAGAAGATTTATCAACTGGCTGACGGTCAAGACCAATTGGTCGCGGACCTGAAGTTCAGCAAGGACGGCGTCAACTACATCAAGCGTTTCACACTGAAACGTGGCCTGTATGACGTAACCGTTTCCTACCTGATCGACAACCAGAGCGCTCAGCCTTGGTCCGGTGCAATGTTCGCGCAATTGAAGCGTGATGCCAGCTCCGATCCTTCTTCCAGCACCGCCACCGGCACCGCGACTTACCTGGGCGCCGCCCTGTGGACAAGTAACGAGCCGTACAAGAAAGTGTCGATGAAGGACATGGACAAGGCTCAGCTGAAAGAAACCGTCACCGGTGGCTGGGTTGCCTGGTTGCAACACTACTTCGTGACCGCATGGATTCCGGCCAAGGGCGAAAACAACGTCGTCCAGACCCGTAAAGACAGCAAAGGCAACTACATCATCGGCTACACCGCCCCGGCAATGACTGTTGCGCCAGGTGCGAAAGCTGAAACGAGCGCTGTTCTGTACGCGGGTCCGAAAAGCCAGGCCGTGCTGAAAGAGTTGTCCCCAGGTCTGGAACTGACCGTCGACTACGGCATTCTGTGGTTCATTGCCCAGCCAATCTTCTGGCTGCTGCAACATATCCACGCGCTGGTCGGTAACTGGGGCTGGTCGATCATCTTCCTGACCATGCTGATCAAGGGGATTTTCTTCCCGCTGTCGGCTGCCAGCTACAAATCCATGGCGCGCATGCGTGCAGTGGCACCGAAACTGGCCGCGCTGAAAGAGCAACATGGCGACGACCGGCAGAAAATGTCGCAGTCCATGATGGAGCTGTACAAGAAAGAGAAAATCAATCCGCTGGGTGGCTGCTTGCCAATCCTCGTGCAGATGCCGGTTTTCCTTTCGCTGTACTGGGTTCTGCTGGAAAGCGTGGAAATGCGCCAGGCGCCATTCATGCTGTGGATTACTGACCTGTCGATCAAGGATCCGTTCTTCATTCTGCCGATCATCATGGGCGCAACCATGTTCATCCAGCAGCAGTTGAACCCGACTCCTCCGGATCCGATGCAGGCCAAGGTAATGAAGCTGATGCCAATCATCTTCACCTTCTTCTTCCTGTGGTTCCCGGCGGGTCTGGTGCTGTACTGGGTAGTGAACAACTGCCTGTCCATCGCCCAACAGTGGTACATCACACGTAAGATCGAAGCGGCTACCAAAGCAGCTGCCTGATTTACACTGTGGATAACCACTCAAAACGCCCCCTAGTGGGGCGTTTTGCTATCTGTCACTTTTGTCTGGATACCGGTTTATGAGCGTTCCTCGTGAAACCATCGCTGCCGTCGCCACCGCTCAAGGTCGCGGCGGTGTGGGCATCGTCCGTATTTCCGGGCCGCTGGCGAGTCTGGCGGCCAAAGCCATCAGCGGTCGCGAACTGAAACCGCGGTTTGCCCATTACGGCCCGTTCCTCAGTGCAAACGAAGAGGTGCTGGACGAAGGCATCGCGCTGTACTTCCCGGGACCGAATTCGTTCACCGGCGAAGATGTGCTTGAGCTGCAGGGCCACGGCGGGCCGATCGTTCTGGATATGCTGCTCAAGCGTTGCCTGGAACTGGGCTGTCGTCTGGCCCGGCCGGGTGAGTTCAGCGAGCGCGCCTTCCTCAACGACAAGCTCGATCTGGCTCAGGCCGAAGCCATTGCCGACTTGATCGAGGCAAGTTCTGCACAGGCGGCACGAAATGCCCTGCGTTCGTTGCAGGGCGCGTTTTCCCAGCGTGTGCATAACCTCACCGAGCAACTGATAGGCCTGCGCATTTACGTCGAAGCCGCCATCGACTTCCCCGAAGAAGAAATCGACTTCCTCGCCGATGGCCACGTGCTGAGCATGCTCGACAAAGTACGCGACGAATTATCCACAGTGCTGCGTGAAGCCGGGCAAGGGGCCTTGCTACGCGACGGTATGACCGTGGTGATCGCCGGCCGGCCGAATGCCGGCAAGTCCAGCCTTCTGAATGCCTTGGCCGGGCGTGAAGCTGCGATCGTGACTGAGATTGCCGGCACGACCCGGGACATTCTTCGCGAACATATCCACATCGATGGCATGCCGTTGCATGTGGTCGACACGGCTGGTTTGCGTGACACCGATGACCAGGTGGAAAAGATTGGTGTCGAAAGGGCATTGAAAGCTATCAGTGAAGCGGATCGAGTACTGCTGGTGGTCGACGCCACAGCTCCCGAGGCCCTTGATCCATTTGCCTTGTGGCCTGAATTCCTTGAGATCCGTCCGGATCCGGCAAAAGTTACCCTTATACGCAACAAGGCTGACCTGACGGGAGAAGCGATCGCCCTGGAGGTCAGTGATGATGGCCATGTCACAATCAGCCTCAGCGCCAAATCCGCCGGTATGGGGCTGGAACTGTTACGCGAGCATCTCAAGGAATGCATGGGTTACGAGCAGACCTCCGAAAGCAGCTTCAGTGCTCGCAGGCGTCACCTGGAGGCACTGCGTCACGCGAGTGCGTCCCTTGAGCATGGTCGTGCGCAGCTGACGTTAGCGGGTGCCGGTGAGCTCTTGGCCGAAGATTTGCGGCAGGCTCAGCACTCTTTGGGCGAAATCACCGGCGCATTCAGCTCCGATGATCTGCTGGGAAGGATCTTTTCCAGTTTCTGTATCGGTAAATAGTCCCTTCTGCTGTCCCCAGACAGGCCATTGAGGCCTGTCTGTTCTCTCCTTTTCTGAAATTTTTCCCCAGTGCCGAGCAGATTCTTCGCTTGAGCGGATTTCCCTTGCCCGGAATTTGCTCATTCGGCGGCTTTTCTGTGGATTAAGCCCTGTGAATAAGTGCCGCTAAGGGCAGTTGATAACAAGGCCTCAAAACTGAAGATAACCACCTCTGTGGATAACCACCCCTTTCATCCACAGGCTTAGACCGGTTATCCAAGGGCCTCCTTGGCACATGACCACAGGGTTTTGAATCTCTGTACATATTGAAAATAAAGGGCTGTACCAATCTATCCACAGAAAGGTGGGTCAGTAGAAATAAACATAAAAACAAAGATTTAATAAATTTCTCTCTTTTTAATTTCTATAACCCCGACTTCCCCACAGCTGGTTAAATTTTGTGCAAAGGGTTCTTTAGGAAGGGCGAAGTCCCTATACTTGCCGACCAGGTCCAAAAACCTGAGCTCAAACTATTTCCGGATTACCTGACTGAAGCAGGCACGAGGTGCGTGGTGGATTTCCCTTCCCGTTTTGAAGTGATCGTCATCGGCGGCGGTCATGCCGGTACCGAGGCAGCACTGGCGTCAGCACGTATGGGGGCAAAAACCCTATTGCTGACGCATAACGTGGAAACCCTCGGTGCGATGAGTTGCAACCCAGCCATTGGCGGGATCGGCAAAAGCCATTTGGTTAAAGAAATCGATGCCCTGGGCGGCGCGATGGCCATGGCTACCGATAAAGGCGGTATTCAGTTTCGCGTATTGAACAGCCGCAAAGGCCCAGCCGTGCGTGCAACCCGCGCTCAGGCAGATCGGGTTCTGTACAAGGCCGCTGTCCGCGAAGCTTTGGAAAACCAGCCGAACCTGTGGATATTTCAACAGGCTGCTGACGACCTGATCGTCGAGCAGGAACAAGTGCGCGGTGTTGTCACCCAAATGGGCCTGCGTTTCTTCGCAGATTCCGTGGTGTTGACCACTGGCACCTTCCTCGGTGGACTTATCCACATCGGCATGCAGAATTATTCCGGCGGTCGCGCCGGTGATCCGCCATCGATTGCTCTGGCTCATCGCCTGCGTGAACTGCCATTGCGGGTCGGTCGCCTGAAAACCGGTACACCGCCGCGTATCGACGGTCGCACTGTGGATTTCTCGGTGATGACCGAGCAGGCAGGGGATACGCCGATTCCGGTGATGTCGTTCATGGGCTCCAAAGAGCAGCATCCGAAACAGGTCAGCTGCTGGATTACCCACACCAACGCCCGTACCCACGAAATCATTGCTTCGAACCTTGATCGTTCGCCGATGTATTCCGGTGTGATCGAAGGTATCGGCCCGCGTTATTGCCCATCGATCGAAGACAAGATCCACCGCTTTGCCGACAAGGAAAGCCACCAGGTCTTCATCGAGCCGGAAGGTCTGACCACCCACGAGCTGTACCCGAACGGAATATCCACTTCCCTGCCGTTCGACGTGCAACTGCAGATCGTGCAATCGATCCGCGGCATGGAAAACGCGCACATCGTTCGCCCTGGCTACGCCATCGAGTACGACTACTTCGACCCGCGTGACCTGAAATACAGCCTGGAAACCAAAGTGATCGGCGGTCTGTTCTTCGCCGGGCAAATCAACGGCACCACCGGTTACGAAGAAGCCGGCGCCCAAGGTTTGCTGGCCGGAGCCAACGCCGCACTGCGCGCTCAGGGCAAAGACGCCTGGTGCCCGCGTCGCGATGAAGCGTACATCGGCGTTTTGGTCGACGACCTGATTACCCTGGGTACCCAGGAACCGTATCGGATGTTCACGTCCCGCGCCGAATACCGTTTGATCCTGCGCGAAGACAACGCCGACCTGCGCTTGACCGAAAAAGGTCGTGAATTGGGTCTGGTGGATGACGTGCGTTGGGCAGCGTTCTGCAAGAAGCGCGAAAGCATCGATCTGGAAGAACAACGCCTGAAAAGTACCTGGGTTCGCCCGGGCACCGAGCAGGGCGATGCTATTTCCGAGAAATTCGGTACGCCGCTGACCCACGAATACAATTTGCTCAACCTGCTGAGCCGTCCGGAAATCGACTACGCTGGTCTGATCGCCGTGACCGGTGGGGGCGCAGAAGATCCACAGGTCGCCGAACAGGTCGAAATCAAGACCAAGTACGCCGGTTACATCGATCGTCAACAGGATGAAATCGCGCGTCTGCGGGCCAGCGAAGACACCAAACTGCCTGTGGATATCGATTACACGAACATCTCCGGTCTCTCGAAAGAGATCCAGAGCAAGCTCGGCGCGACCCGTCCAGAGACCCTGGGCCAGGCGTCGCGTATTCCGGGCGTAACCCCGGCAGCGATTTCGCTGTTGATGATTCATTTGAAAAAACGCGGCGCGGGCCGTCAGTTGGAGCAAAGCGCTTGAGTTCGTTGGTCACCTCGCAACACGCCGAAGAGTTATCCACAGGTGCTCGCCAGCTCGGTGTCAACCTGACTGAAGCCCAGCATGCACAGCTGCTGGGTTATCTGGCCCTGTTGATAAAATGGAACAAGGCCTACAACCTCACGGCAGTGCGTGATCCGGATGAAATGGTTTCACGGCATTTGCTCGACAGCTTGAGCGTTATGTCCTTCATCGAAAACGGCCGTTGGCTGGATGTGGGCAGTGGCGGCGGCATGCCAGGGATTCCCCTGGCGATCCTGTTTCCCGAGTCGCAAGTGACCTGCCTGGACAGCAACGGCAAGAAAACCCGCTTCCTGACCCAGGTCAAACTCGAACTCAAACTGGATAACCTGCAAGTTATCCACAGTCGCGTCGAAGCCTTCCAGCCTGAACTGCCATTCAACGGGATCATTTCCCGTGCGTTCAGCAGCATGGAGAACTTCAGCAACTGGACTCGCCATTTGGGCGATACCCAAACACGTTGGCTGGCAATGAAGGGCGTTCATCCCGCTGATGAGCTGGTAGCATTGCCGGCAGACTTCCACCTCGATAGCGAACACGCCCTGGCCGTACCCGGTTGCCAAGGCCAACGCCATCTGCTGATACTGCGCCGCACGGCATGATTGGGAACACAAGCAAGAATGGCTAAGGTATTCGCGATAGCGAACCAAAAGGGTGGTGTGGGCAAGACCACCACCTGCATCAACCTCGCAGCTTCCCTGGTCGCCACCAAGCGTCGGGTGCTGTTGATCGATCTCGATCCACAGGGCAACGCCACCATGGGTAGCGGTGTGGATAAACACGGCCTGGAAAACTCGGTCTACGACCTGCTGATCGGTGAATGCGATCTGGCCCAGGCCATGCACTATTCCGAGCACGGCGGTTATCAATTGCTGCCGGCCAACCGCGACCTGACCGCGGCCGAAGTCGTTCTGCTGGAAATGCAGATGAAGGAAAGCCGTCTGCGCAGTGCGTTGGCGCCGATCCGTGAAAACTACGATTACATTTTGATCGACTGCCCGCCGTCGCTGTCGATGTTGACGCTCAACGCGCTGGTTGCCGCCGACGGGGTGATTATCCCCATGCAGTGCGAGTACTTCGCGCTCGAAGGGTTGAGCGACCTTGTGGATAACATCAAGCGCATTGCCGAACTGCTGAACCCGAATCTGAAAGTCGAAGGCCTGTTGCGGACCATGTACGACCCGCGCCTGAGCCTGATGAACGACGTATCGGCGCAGCTCAAGGAACACTTCGGCGATCAGCTCTACGACACCGTGATTCCGCGCAACATCCGCCTGGCCGAAGCGCCAAGCTATGGCATGCCGGCGCTGGCGTATGACAAATCATCGCGGGGCGCGATTGCCTATCTGGCATTGGCGGGCGAGATGGTTCGCCGTCAACGCAAAAACTCACGCATTGCCGCTGCTCAGGCAACTTAAGGAATCCCCATGGCCGTCAAGAAACGAGGTCTCGGACGTGGACTGGATGCACTGCTGAGTGGTCCGACTGTCAGCTCGCTGGAAGAGCAAGCGGTGCAAGCCGATCAGCGCGAGCTGCAGCACCTGCCCCTGGACCTGATCCAGCGTGGCAAGTACCAACCGCGTCGGGACATGGATCCTCAAGCGCTGGAGGAGCTGGCGCAGTCGATCAAGGCCCAGGGCGTGATGCAGCCGATCGTGGTTCGCCCGATCGGCAGCGGGCGCTTCGAAATCATCGCCGGCGAACGCCGCTGGCGCGCCAGCCAGCAGGCTGGCCAGGAAACCATCCCGGCGATGGTTCGCGATGTGCCGGATGAAACCGCCATCGCCATGGCGCTGATCGAGAACATCCAGCGCGAAGACCTCAATCCGATCGAAGAAGCGGTGGCTTTGCAGCGTTTGCAGCAGGAATTCCAGCTGACTCAGCAACAAGTGGCCGAGGCTGTGGGTAAGTCCCGCGTTACCGTCGCCAACCTGTTGCGTCTGATTGCGCTGCCGGAAGTCATCAAAACCATGCTGTCTCACGGCGACCTGGAAATGGGTCATGCCCGTGCCTTGCTTGGTTTGCCGGAAAATCAACAAGTTGAAGGGGCGCGACACGTTGTCGCACGGGGGCTGACTGTGCGCCAGACTGAAGCACTGGTTCGCCAGTGGTTGAGTGGCAAACCGGAGCCTGTGGAACCTGCAAAACAGGACCCGGATATCGCCCGACTTGAGCAGCGCCTGGCCGAGCGCCTAGGCTCTGCGGTGCAGATCCGCCACGGAAAGAAGGGTAAGGGGCAGCTGGTGATCGGCTACAACTCTCTTGATGAGCTTCAAGGTGTGCTTGCACACATCCGCTGAAACAATTCCTCATGTAGCGTGAAGTCGGAAATCACTACCTGACAGTTGAATAGGGGCAGAACCGCCCCTATACTCTGCGCGCATTTTGTCGGCACAAATTATGCCAAGTTATTGCGTTCTGGCAGCCGACCATTGGGGAGCAAAAGAGATGGAAAACCGCACGCCAGACCGCTTGCCGTTCCATCGCCTGGCAGTTTTTCCGGTGTTAATGGCTCAATTTGTCGTTTTGCTGATTGCTGCTTTGGCGCTCTGGCAATGGCATGGAGTCGTTGCCGGGTACTCAGGACTCTGCGGAGGCCTGATAGCCTTGCTTCCCAATATTTATTTCGCTCACAGGGCATTTCGGTTTTCCGGCGCCCGAGCAGCTCAAGCCATCGTCCGGTCTTTTTATGCCGGCGAGGCGGGCAAACTGATTTTGACGGCAGTGCTGTTTGCATTGACGTTTGCAGGTGTGAAGCCACTGGCGCCGTTAGCAGTATTCGGCGTCTTCGTGCTGACCCAACTGGTTAGCTGGTTCGCTCCCCTGCTAATGAGAACAAGACTTTCGAGACCTTAGGGCGTTTGAGGCAACCATGGCAGAGACAACCGCTTCGGGCTATATCCAGCACCACTTGCAGAACCTGACCTTCGGTCAGCACCCAACTGGCGGGTGGGGTTTTGCCCACACCGCAGCAGAAGCCAAAGAAATGGGCTTTTGGGCTTTTCACGTCGATACTCTCGGCTGGTCGGTCGCGTTGGGTCTGATTTTCGTTCTTCTTTTCCGCATGGCGGCAAAAAAGGCGACTTCCGGTCAACCTGGCGCCCTGCAGAACTTCGTCGAGGTTCTGATCGAGTTCGTCGACGGCAGCGTGAAAGATACTTTCCACGGCCGTAATCCATTGATCGCACCATTGGCCCTGACGATTTTTGTCTGGGTGTTCCTGATGAACGCCGTCGACCTGGTACCGGTTGACTGGATTCCGAAGCTGGCTGCCATCATTACCGGCGACCCGCACCTAGTCTTCCGTGCCGTTCCTACCACTGACCCGAATGCGACCCTGGGTATGTCCCTGTCGGTATTCGCGTTGATCATTTTCTACAGCATCAAGGTCAAGGGCATCAGCGGCTTCATTGGCGAACTGACCCTGCACCCGTTCGGCAGCAAGAACATCTTCGTTCAAGCCCTGCTGATCCCGGTGAACTTCCTGCTGGAGTTCGTGACGCTGGTGGCCAAGCCAATCTCTCTGGCACTGCGTCTGTTCGGCAACATGTACGCCGGCGAGCTGGTCTTCATTCTGATTGCTGTGATGTTCGGCAGCGGTCTGCTCTGGCTTAGCGGCCTGGGCGTAGTTCTGCAGTGGGCGTGGGCTGTGTTCCACATCCTGATCATCACCCTGCAGGCGTTTATCTTCATGATGCTGACCATCGTCTACCTGTCGATGGCGCACGAAGAGAACCATTAAGACCAGTCTCGACTAGTCTGATGTCCCTCTCGGTCAAACGAGAGGGTGCCCGAACAGGGCTATGAAACGATTTGTTTTACCGCTTTAAAATCTAAAAAACCTAAACCATACGACGTAAAAGTCGGGAGGAAAGATGGAAACTGTAGTTGGTCTAACCGCTATCGCTGTTGCACTGTTGATCGGCCTGGGCGCACTGGGTACCGCAATTGGTTTCGGCCTGTTGGGCGGCAAGTTCCTGGAAGGCGCAGCGCGTCAGCCAGAAATGGTTCCAATGCTGCAAGTCAAAATGTTCATCGTTGCCGGTCTGCTCGACGCCGTAACCATGATCGGTGTTGGTATCGCTCTGTTCTTCACCTTCGCGAACCCATTCGTTGGTCAACTCGCTGGCTAATCACTCGAACCTTCGAGTTGATTGGTGTGATGTGCAACGAACGAGCGAGGTGTTGGCGTGAACATTAATGCAACCCTGATTGGCCAGTCCGTTGCGTTCTTCATTTTTGTACTGTTTTGCATGAAGTTCGTGTGGCCTCCGGTCATCGCGGCTTTGCACGAACGTCAGAAGAAGATCGCGGATGGACTGGACGCTGCCAGCCGAGCAGCTCGCGACCTGGAGTTGGCCCATGAGAAAGTGGGTCAGCAACTGCGCGAAGCGAAAGCTCAGGCAGCTGAAATCATTGAGCAAGCCAAGAAACGCGGTAATCAGATCGTCGAAGAAGCCGTTGAAAAGGCCCGTATCGACGCTGACCGTGTGAAGGTTCAGGCTCAGGCCGAGATCGAGCAGGAACTGAACAGTGTCAAAGACGCGCTGCGTGCCCAACTGGGTGCACTGGCTGTCGGCGGCGCCGAGAAGATCCTGGGTGCCACAATCGATCAAAACGCGCACGCGGAGCTGGTAAACAAACTGGCTGCTGAAATTTAAGCGAGGGCGATCATGGCAGAATTGACCACGTTGGCCCGACCTTACGCTAAGGCAGCCTTCGAGCACGCCCAGGCCCACCAGCAACTGGCCTCTTGGTCAGCCATGCTCGGCCTGGCTGCAGCAGTGTCGCAAGACGACACCATGCAGCGCGTGCTCAAGGCCCCGCGACTGACGAGCGCAAACAAGGCCGCCACGTTTATTGACGTGTGCGGCGACAAGTTTGATGCCAAGGCACAGAACTTCATTAACGTCGTTGCCGAAAACGACCGTCTCCCGCTTTTGCCGGAGATATCCGCTCTGTTCGACCTGTACAAGGCTGAACAAGAGAAGTCGGTAGACGTTGAAGTGACCAGTGCTTTTGCATTGAACCAAGAACAGCAAGACAAACTCGCCAAGGTTCTCAGTGCACGACTCAACCGGGAAGTGCGCCTGCAAGTCGAGGAAGACAAATCCCTGATTGGGGGCATTGTCATCCGCGCCGGCGACCTGGTTATCGATGGCTCGGTTCGCGGCAAACTCGCGAACCTTGCCGAAGCATTGAAATCTTGAGTTTGAAGGGGCAGCAGAGCAATGCAGCAACTCAATCCTTCCGAAATAAGTGAAATTATCAAGGGCCGCATCGACAAGCTCGATGTGACCTCCCAAGCCCGTAACGAAGGCACTGTCGTCAGCGTATCTGACGGTATCGTGCGGATTCACGGTCTGGCCGACGTTATGTACGGCGAGATGATCGAGTTTCCGGGCGGCGTCTTCGGTATGGCTCTCAACCTCGAGCAAGACTCTGTAGGTGCCGTTGTATTGGGCGCTTACCAGTCTCTGGCTGAAGGCATGAGCGCCAAGTGCACTGGCCGCATCCTCGAAGTTCCGGTTGGTAAGGAACTGCTGGGTCGCGTAGTCGACGCACTGGGTAACCCTGTTGACGGCAAAGGTCCACTGGGCAACACCGAGACCGACGCGGTCGAGAAAGTTGCTCCAGGCGTGATCTGGCGTAAGTCGGTAGACCAGCCTGTACAGACTGGCTACAAGGCTGTCGATGCCATGATTCCTGTCGGCCGTGGCCAGCGTGAGCTGATCATCGGTGACCGTCAGATCGGTAAAACCGCTCTGGCGATCGACGCGATCATCAACCAGAAAAACAGCGGCATTTTCTGCGTCTACGTAGCGATCGGTCAGAAGCAATCGACCATCGCCAACGTGGTTCGCAAGCTGGAAGAAAACGGCGCTCTGGCCAACACGATCATCGTGGCTGCCAGTGCTTCGGAATCTCCTGCGCTGCAATTCCTGGCACCGTACTCCGGTTGCACCATGGGTGAATTCTTCCGCGACCGCGGTGAAGACGCGCTGATCGTTTATGACGATCTGTCCAAGCAAGCAGTGGCTTACCGCCAGATTTCCCTGCTGCTGCGCCGTCCACCAGGCCGTGAAGCTTACCCAGGCGACGTGTTCTATCTCCACTCCCGTCTGCTGGAGCGCGCATCCCGCGTTTCGGAAGAATACGTAGAGAAGTTCACCAACGGCGCAGTGACCGGCAAAACCGGTTCCCTGACCGCACTGCCGATCATCGAAACCCAGGCTGGCGACGTTTCCGCGTTCGTTCCGACCAACGTGATTTCCATCACCGACGGTCAGATCTTCCTGGAATCGGCCATGTTCAACTCCGGGATCCGTCCTGCTGTGAACGCCGGTGTTTCGGTATCCCGTGTGGGTGGTGCCGCTCAGACCAAGATCATCAAGAAGCTCTCCGGTGGTATCCGTACCGCTCTGGCTCAGTACCGTGAACTGGCGGCATTCGCCCAGTTCGCTTCTGACCTGGACGAAGCGACCCGTAAGCAACTTGAGCATGGTCAGCGCGTTACCGAGCTGATGAAGCAGAAGCAATACGCACCAATGTCGATCGCTGACATGGCGCTGTCGCTGTATGCCGCTGAGCGTGGGTTCCTGACTGACGTCGAAATCGCCAAGATCGGCAGCTTTGAACAAGCGCTGATTGCTTTCTTCAACCGCGATCACGCCGATTTGATGGCGAAGATCAACGTGAAGGGTGACTTCAATGACGAAATCGACGCTGGCATGAAAGCCGGTATCGAGAAGTTCAAGGCCACCCAAACCTGGTAAGCCGCAGCGGGAGCCGCAAGGCTCCCGCTTGCTAACCTGATAGGTGTTACATGGCAGGCGCAAAAGAGATTCGCAGTAAGATTGCGAGCATCAAAAGCACGCAAAAGATTACCAGCGCCATGGAAAAAGTGGCGGTCAGCAAAATGCGCAAGGCACAAATGCGCATGGCTGCTAGCCGTCCTTACGCGGAGCGCATCCGCCAGGTTATTGGCCATCTGGCCAACGCCAACCCGGAATATCGCCACCCATTCATGATCGACCGTGAAGTAAAGCGCGTCGGTTACGTTGTGGTGAGCAGTGACCGTGGTCTGTGTGGTGGCTTGAACACCAACCTGTTCAAGGCCCTGGTCAAGGACATGGCGGTAAACCGCGAAAACGGCGTCGAGATTGATCTGTGTGTAGTGGGTAGCAAGGGTGCGGCTTTCTTCCGCAACTTCGGCGGTAACGTCGTTGCAGCTATCAGCCACCTGGGTGAAGAGCCGTCGATCAATGACCTGATCGGCAGCGTCAAGGTGATGCTGGATGCCTACCTGGACGGCCGTATTGACCGCCTGTCCGTGGTATCCAACAAGTTCATCAACACCATGACGCAACAGCCTACCGTGGAGCAGTTGATTCCACTGGTGGCAACCCCGGATCAAGAACTCAAGCACCACTGGGATTATCTGTACGAACCGGACGCCAAAGAGCTGCTTGACGGCTTGATGGTCCGCTACGTGGAGTCGCAGGTCTACCAGGCGGTGGTCGAGAACAACGCGGCTGAACAAGCTGCGCGGATGATCGCGATGAAGAACGCTACCGACAACGCCGGTGATTTGATCAGCGATTTGCAGCTGGTCTATAACAAGGCGCGTCAGGCTGCGATCACCCAAGAGATCTCGGAAATCGTCGGCGGCGCTGCCGCGGTTTAACGGTTCAAATATTCAGAGGATCCAGCTATGAGTAGCGGACGTATCGTTCAAATCATCGGCGCCGTTATCGACGTGGAATTTCCACGCGACAGCGTACCGAGCATCTACAACGCGCTGACAGTTCAAAGCGCGGCCGGGACCACCCTGGAAGTTCAGCAGCAGCTGGGCGACGGCGTGGTTCGTACCATTGCGATGGGTTCCACCGAAGGCTTGAAGCGCGGTCTGGACGTCATCGACTCCGGCGCAGCCATCTCCGTACCCGTCGGTAAAGCGACTCTGGGCCGGATCATGGACGTTCTGGGTAACCCGATCGACGAAGCGGGCCCGATCGACACCGAAGAGCGCTGGGGCATTCACCGTCCTGCGCCATCCTTCGCTGAACAAGCAGGCGGCAACGACCTGCTGGAAACCGGCATCAAGGTTATCGACCTGGTTTGCCCGTTCGCCAAGGGCGGTAAAGTCGGTCTGTTCGGTGGTGCCGGTGTAGGCAAAACCGTAAACATGATGGAACTGATCCGTAACATCGCCATCGAGCACAGCGGTTATTCCGTGTTCGCCGGTGTGGGTGAGCGTACTCGTGAGGGTAACGACTTCTACCACGAGATGAAGGACTCCAACGTTCTGGACAAAGTGGCACTGGTTTACGGTCAGATGAACGAGCCGCCGGGTAACCGTCTGCGCGTAGCACTGACCGGCCTGACCATGGCCGAGAAGTTCCGTGACGAAGGTAACGACGTTCTGCTGTTCGTCGACAACATCTATCGTTACACCCTGGCCGGTACTGAAGTATCCGCACTGCTGGGCCGTATGCCTTCGGCAGTAGGTTACCAGCCGACCCTGGCTGAAGAGATGGGCGTTCTGCAAGAACGTATCACTTCGACCAAGGAAGGTTCGATCACTTCGATCCAGGCGGTATACGTACCGGCGGATGACTTGACTGACCCGTCGCCAGCGACCACCTTCGCCCACTTGGACGCCACCGTCGTTCTGTCCCGTGACATCGCTTCCCTGGGTATCTACCCGGCTGTCGATCCACTCGACTCGACTTCGCGCCAGTTGGACCCGAACGTAATCGGCCAGGACCACTACGACACCGCTCGCGGCGTACAGTATGTTCTGCAGCGTTACAAAGAACTGAAGGACATCATTGCGATCCTGGGTATGGACGAGCTGTCGGAAGCCGACAAGCAGTTGGTAAACCGTGCTCGTAAGATCCAGCGTTTCTTGTCGCAGCCGTTCTTCGTGGCTGAAGTCTTCACCGGTGCTTCGGGTAAATACGTTTCCCTGAAAGACACCATTGCTGGCTTCAAAGGCATCCTCAACGGTGACTACGACCACCTGCCAGAACAAGCGTTCTACATGGTCGGCGGCATCGAAGAAGCGATCGAGAAAGCCAAGAAACTGTAATCCCGGTGCCCGGCAACGGGCGCTAATTTAGGTTGAGGCAATCAGATGGCTATGACAGTCCATTGCGATATCGTCAGCGCGGAAGGGGAAATCTTTTCCGGTCTGGTCGAGATGGTGATTGCGCACGGTGCACTGGGTGATCTTGGTATCGCTCTGGGTCACGCGCCGTTGATCACTAATCTCAAGCCGGGCCCGATCCGCCTGGTCAAGCAGGGCGGGGAAGAGGAGGTGTATTACATCTCCGGTGGTTTCCTCGAGGTTCAGCCGAACATGGTCAAGGTTCTTGCCGACACCGTGCAACGTGCTGCCGACCTGGACGAAGCCGCAGCTTTGGAAGCCGTTAAGGCTGCCGAGAAGGCCTTGCATGAGCGAGGCGCGGAATTCGATTACGGTTCTGCTGCCGCACGTCTGGCCGAGGCTGCAGCTCAGCTGCGCACCGTCCAGCAGATCCGCAAGAAGTTCGGCCACTAATTGGCCATCGACTAATTGTGTGATTGATTAAAAAGGGTAGCCTCGGCTACCCTTTTTTCTTTTCTGACTTTCATCACCCGGTCGCAGTCGCTGACCTCCCAGGATTAGTAGCCTGTCATGTCTCTTGAAATCGTTATCCTCGCTGCCGGTCAAGGCACGCGCATGCGTTCGGCCTTGCCGAAAGTTCTGCACCCGGTTGCGGGTAATTCAATGCTTGGCCATGTTATCCACAGCGCCCGGCAACTTGATCCACAACGCATCCATGTGGTGATCGGTCATGGCGCCGAAGCCGTGCGCGAGCGTCTGGCGGCCGATGACCTGAATTTCGTCCTGCAGGATCAACAGCTGGGTACCGGACATGCGGTGGCCCAGGCAGTGCCGTTCATCGAGTCCGATACCGTGCTGATTCTGTACGGCGATGTACCCTTGATCGAAGTCGAAACCCTGCAACGGTTGCTCAAGCATGTCGTGCCGGGGCAGATGGGCCTGTTGACCGTCGAACTGGACGACGCGACTGGTTATGGCCGTATCGTGCGCGACACGGACGGTAACGTAGCAGCCATTGTTGAACACAAGGATGCCAACGAGGCTCAACGTGCTATCAACGAAGGCAATACTGGCATCCTTGCTGTTCCTGCCGATCGCTTGGCCGACTGGACGAGCCGTCTGTCGAACAACAATGTTCAAGGTGAGTACTACCTGACCGATGTCATCGAAATGGCGGTCAGCGATGGTCTGGTGGTGGCTACCGAGCAACCCCACGACCCTATGGAAGTGCAGGGCGCCAACGATCGCAAGCAACTGGCCGAGCTTGAGCGTCACTATCAGCTGCGCGCTGCCCGTCGCTTGATGGCTCAGGGCGTGACCTTGCGCGACCCGGCACGTTTCGATGTGCGTGGTGAGATCACTGTCGGTCGCGATGTACTGATCGACATCAACGTGATCCTCGAAGGCAAAGTGGTCATCGAGGATGACGTGGTGATCGGCCCGAATTGCGTGATCAAGGACAGCACCCTGCGCAAAGGCGTGGTGATCAAGGCCAACAGCCATATCGAAGGCGCGATGCTCGGTGAAGGCAGCGATGCCGGCCCGTTCGCTCGTTTGCGTCCCGGCACGGTGCTGGAAGCTCGCGCGCATGTGGGTAACTTCGTTGAACTGAAGAACGCTCACCTGGGCGAAGGCGCCAAGGCCGGTCACTTGACGTATCTGGGCGACGCCGAAATCGGTGCGCGTACCAACATAGGCGCAGGCACCATCACCTGTAACTATGACGGCGCCAACAAGTGGAAAACCGTGTTGGGTGAAGATGTGTTCATCGGTTCCAACAACTCGTTGGTGGCGCCTGTGGATATCTCGGCGGGTGCGACGACGGCGGCCGGTTCGACCATTACCCAGAATGTGGATAAGGCTCAGTTGGCCGTGGGTCGCGCTCGGCAGAAGAATATCGATGGCTGGAAGCGGCCGGAGAAGATCAAGAAGAGCTGAGTTATCCACAGTAAGATCAAAAGATCGCAACCTTCGGCAGCTCCTACAGGGAATTCGTGTTCATCCTGTAGGAGCTGCCGAAGGCTGTGATCTTTTTTATGGGTTATCCACACATCTTTTTTTCTGACGCCGACTTGACGAAGTTTCGCTAATAGGTTTTGATTGCTTACGTTATCTTTCGAATCGAAACTTACCAAGTCATGTCAAAGCGCAACACACCCCAACGCCGCCACAACATCCTCGCCTTGCTCAATGAGCAGGGCGAAGTCAGTGTGGATGAATTGGCCAAGCGCTTCGAAACCTCGGAAGTTACGATTCGCAAGGACTTGGCGGCGCTTGAAAGCAACGGTCTATTGCTGCGTCGTTATGGCGGAGCGGTCACCATGCCTCAGGAGTTGGTTGCCGACCTCGGCCAACCCGTTTCCAAATACAAGCAGGCCATTGCCCGCGCCGCTGTCACGCGGATCCGCGAGCATGCGCGAATCATCATCGACAGCGGCAGCACCACCGCCGCGATGATCCCCGAACTCGGCCAACAACCGGGCCTGGTGGTGATGACCAATTCCCTGCATGTCGCTAACGCTTTGAGCGAACTCGAGCATGAGCCAGTGCTGTTGATGACCGGGGGGACCTGGGACCCGCATTCCGAGTCCTTCCAGGGTCAGGTGGCCGAGCAAGTACTACGCTCATATGACTTTGATCAGCTATTTATCGGTGCCGATGGCATCGATCTGGTGCGCGGGACCACGACCTTCAATGAGTTGCTGGGCCTGAGCCGTGTCATGGCCGAGGTTGCCCGTGAAGTGATCGTGATGGTCGAGGCCGACAAGATCGGCCGCAAAATTCCCAATCTGGAGCTGCCATGGAGCAGTGTCCATACCCTCATTACCGATGATCGCCTGCCACTGGAGGCACGCGATCAGATTCAGGCCCGCGGCATTAATTTGATCTGCGCCGCCGTCAGTCAGGAGAAATAGCATGTGTGGAATTGTCGGTGCAGTCGCAGAACGTAACATTACCGCCATCCTGCTCGAAGGCCTCAAGCGCCTGGAATACCGTGGCTATGACAGCGCCGGTGTGGCGGTGTACACCAACGATGGAAAACTCTTGCGTACGCGTCGTCCGGGCAAGGTCAGCGAACTGGAACAGGCGCTGATCGAAGAGCCTCTGGTCGGCCGCCTGGGCATTGCCCATACCCGTTGGGCGACCCACGGCGCGCCGTGTGAACGCAATGCTCACCCGCATTTTTCCGGCGATCTGGCGGTGGTGCACAACGGCATCATCGAGAACCATGAAGCCCTGCGCGAGCAACTCAAGGCTCTGGGCCACGTGTTCACGTCGGACACCGACACTGAAGTCATCGCGCATTTGCTGCACGAGAAACTCAAGCTGCAACCCGACCTGACGGCGGCCCTGAAAGCGACCGTGAAAGAATTGCACGGCGCTTACGGTCTGGCGGTGATCAGTGCTCAGCAACCGGATCGTCTGGTGGCGGCTCGCAGTGGCAGCCCACTGGTGATCGGTCTGGGTATGGGGGAGAACTTCCTGGCGTCGGACCAATTGGCGCTACGTCAGGTGACCGACCGTTTCATGTACCTGGAAGAAGGCGATATCGCCGAAATTCGCCGCGACAGCGTGCAGATCTGGGACATCAATGGCGCGCTCGTCCAGCGTGAAAGCGTTCAGTACCGCGACGGTGCCGAAGCGGCTGACAAGGGCGAATTCCGCCATTACATGCTCAAGGAAATTCATGAGCAACCGGCCGTAGTGCAGCGCACCCTTGAAGGTCGCCTGAGTCAGCACCAGGTGCTGGTCGAGGCGTTCGGCCCGGGCGCTGCCGAGCTGTTCGCCAAGGTGCGCAATGTACAGATCGTCGCCTGCGGCACCAGCTATCACGCCGGCATGGTTGCTCGTTACTGGCTCGAAGAACTGGCGGGCATCCCGTGTCAGGTCGAAGTCGCCAGCGAATTCCGCTATCGCAAGGTAGTGGTGCAGCCGGACACCCTGTTCGTGAGCATCTCCCAGTCAGGTGAAACCGCCGACACTTTGGCCGCGCTACGCAATGCCAAGGAGCTCGGTTTCCTCGCCAGCCTGGCAATCTGCAACGTCGGCATCAGCTCGCTGGTGCGTGAGTCGGACCTGACGTTGCTGACCCAGGCCGGTCGCGAAATCGGCGTGGCCTCAACCAAAGCCTTCACCACTCAACTGGTTGGCCTGCTATTGCTGACCCTGTCCCTGGGGCAGGTTCGCGGTACGTTGGCCGAAGGTGTCGAAGCCACACTGGTCGAAGAACTGCGTCGCCTGCCGACTCGTTTGGGCGAAGCCCTGGCCATGGACAGCACCGTGGAAAAAATCGCCGAGCTGTTCGCCGAGAAGAACCACACGCTGTTCCTCGGTCGCGGCGCGCAATTCCCGGTGGCGATGGAAGGGGCTCTCAAGCTCAAGGAAATCTCCTATATCCACGCGGAAGCCTATCCGGCGGGCGAACTGAAACATGGCCCGTTGGCGCTTGTGGATAACGACATGCCCGTGGTCACCGTGGCGCCGAACAACGAGTTGCTGGAGAAGCTGAAGTCCAACCTTCAGGAAGTCCGCGCCCGTGGCGGTGAGCTGATCGTCTTCGCCGACGAGCAGGCCGGCATGACCAATGGCGAAGGCACTCATGTCGTCCAGATGCCGCACATCCACGACATCTTGTCGCCGATCCTCTACACCATTCCGTTGCAGCTGCTTTCCTACTACGTGGCTGTGTTGAAAGGTACTGACGTTGATCAGCCGCGTAACTTGGCGAAGTCGGTGACTGTGGAATAAGTTATCCACAAGCAATGAATTGAAAAGACCGCAGTTTTGGCTGCGGTTTTTTTTTTGAGAAAAGTCAGCTATTTCAAGTCCACCAATACCGCACCAGATGAAAGAAGATCGGCGCCGCAAAACACACCGAATCCAGGCGATCCAGCATCCCGCCGTGGCCTTCGATCATGTGCCCCCAATCCTTCACGCCGCGATCACGCTTGATTGCCGACATCACGATGCCGCCGGCAAACCCCAGCAGGTTGATCAGCAGTGCAATCAGGAACGACTGCCACGGGTTGAACGGTGTGGTCCACCACAAGGCCGCGCCAATCAGCGAGGACAGTAAAACGCCGCCGACAAAGCCTTCGACGGTTTTCGACGGTGACAGATTGGGCGCGATTTTGTGTTTGCCGAACAACTTGCCGCATACGTACTGCAGCACGTCCGACAGCTGCACCACGATCACCAGATACGCGATCAGCAGCAGGTTGCGGCCTTCATAACCGACGATGTCCAGGGTCAGCAGGGCGGGCACGAACGACACGCAGAACACCGCGATCATCAAGCCCCATTGCACCTTCGACGCGCGCTCGAGGAAGTGCGTGCTGTCGCCGCCGAGAGACGCAAGGATCGGCAGCAGCAAAAACACGTACACCGGAATAAAGATCGAGAACAGTCCGTACCAATCGTAATAGATCAGTAGATATTGCAGAGGCAATGCCAGGTAAAACGCTGCCACCAGCGCCGGGTAGTCGCTGCGTCGGGTGGGCATGAGGGTGAGGAATTCGCGTAGCGCATAGAACGATACCGCGTAAAACAACAGGATCACCGCGCCGGTGCCCAGCCAGAAAGCGACGCCGATCACCATCACCATCACCCACCAGGCATTGATGCGGGCGTTGAGGTTTTCGATGACTGCATTGTGCGTACCGCGGGTGCGCAGTTTGAGGATCAGGCCAATCAGTGAGGCCAGTACCAGGATCATGCCGATCCCGCCGAACAGCATCAGGGTTTGTCTATCCATGTCAGAAGTGCTCCGGGGCGAGGGCCAGCAGTGCGTCTCGGCTGCGTGAAAGGAACTGCTCCTTACTCTCGTCTTCAGTCAGTTGCAGGGGCGCGCCGAAACTGGTGGTACACAGCAGCGGCAGTGGCAGCACTCGGCCCTTGGGCATGACCCGGTTGAGGTTGGCGATCCACACCGGAATCACCTGGGCCTGTGGGTAACGTTTTGCCAAGTGGTACAGGCCGCTTTTGAACGGCAGCAAACCCTCTTCCAGATTGCGCGTGCCTTCGGGAAAGATGATCAACGAATCACCTTTCTCCAAAGCGTCGAGCATGGGCTGCAACGGGTTATCCACAGGGTCCTTGCGCTCGCGGTCGATCAGCACGCCGTTGAACACCCGGCTGATGATGTAACGGCGTAAGGCGCTCTTGTTCCAGTAATCGCTGCCGGCCACCGGTCGCGTAAGTTTGCGCAGGGCGGAAGGGAGCGAGGCCCAGAGCAGCACGAAGTCGCCGTGGCTGCTGTGGTTGGCAAAATAAATGCGCTGCACGGGTTCCGGCGCGCAACCCATCCACAGGCTGCGGGCGCCAGTAACGGTTCGGGCCATGGAGGTGATGAGGGTGGCGACCACAGGTTCGAACATTAACGATTTCCTTATCCAGCGAAGGGTAGCCAAGGGCTGGCCAGAATGACAGCCAAGGGTGGCAGCACTTGGGTGGCCAGCAGGACAGCCTGCTTGCGCAGCAGTTTAAGCCCCCCGCGCTGACGTTCGGTCCAGGGCCGGCCGGCACGGTTGGCCGGTTGCAGGCCGAGGTTTTGCAGGGCCTGATCGAGGGCTTGAGTGCGGTCTGACAAAGCGTCAGTGTCGCGGGCCAGCAGGGTAAACAGGTCAGCGTCGAAGGCCACCCGCAGCGCCCAGTATTTTTGCCATAGCCCGAGGATGATCAGCCAGGCGCTGAGGATCAAGAACGGCGCAGTCGGGGTGATCAGCAGCAGTTGCAGCAGGCCGAACAACACACCCAGCAAGGTCAGCCCTGTGGATAACTGATCGAGGGTGCGGCCCCGGCGCAGCAGGCTGGCGACCACGTGGAGTTCCATATCAACTGGCATAGGCGCTCTCCAGGGCTTGGCGATGGGCCGGATGCAGCACCACTTGCGGGCGGGCGGCCTGGATCATCGCCACGGCGGCATCGACAGTGGCCGCTCGACCGCTGTGCAGCAACCAGGCCGCGATAGCGGTGGCGCTGCGCGAATAGCCCAAAGCGCAGCAAACCAGCAGTGGACCTTGCTGGCGCAGGTGCTCAATGGCCTGAGCGGCGGCGAGGCATTGCTCAGCGCTGGGCGCGGTCAGGTCGAGTACCGGAACGCTTTGATAGGCACGGCCTCTCGGGTTGAGCGGCAGCTCAGCGCATAGATCAACCACAGCCTTGAACGGCGCCAACTGATCAGCGTCGGGAAGCCTGCCGAGCCAAACGTTATCCACAACCTCATTGGGCTGCGGATGCTTGCGGGTCCAAATCCGTGAATTGATCCACGCCGCTGCCACGTAAGGCGCAAACAACCAACGGGCGGCCGGGCTAAGGCGGCCGTCGGCGCGTTTCTGAAACCCGGCGGCGTCCAGCAGCATGTAGTTGAGCGCCACCAACAGCAACGCCACGGCGGGCCAGATCAGCCACAGCCATCCGCCGCCCAGGCCAAAGGCTGGAATGGCGAATATCGCCGCACCGATGCCATAACGCAGGGCCAGGCGCCAGCGTTTCGGATCCTTGGCCAACCGCAGGCTACTCAAGGGGCTGGGCCGATCCAGTGGCCACAACCACACGCACAGCCAGCCGGCGAGGGCGCCTGTGGGTAAGTCGATAAAGTGATGTTGATAAGTGGTCAGCACCGAAATTCCGATCAATGCGAACCAGCCGTGCACCAGCCAGCGCAATGGCCCTCGAGAATGCCGTTGGTACATGACCCATAAAATCACCAGCAGGGCGATGTGCAGCGACGGCGCCTGATTGAACGGCTTGTCGAACCCGGCCAGCACTGCGAACAGCCAGCCGAACACTCCATCCAGTTCAGGCCGTTCGAAGGTGAAGCGCAGCGGCCATAACAGGAAACAACTGACGGAGATCACTTGAGCACTCAGCAGGCGCAAGGCGTGGCGCTTGAGTTCGTGGCGACTATCGGGCAGCAGCAGCGAAAAACCGTACAACAGATCAATCGTCCAGTAGGGGACGATGGTCCAGGCCCAGAAGGGCATGGCGGTTTCCCAATCGAAAACGAAGGTGTCGACATCGCTGCGCTGGGCCGTGACCCACGTGGCAAAGCCGTAGCTGGCGAAAAACAGCGGCGCCAGCACCAGCAACCAGAGCACCGCGGGTTTCAGCAAACCCGGCTCTCTCGGGGCAGCCCCCATCATTGCACCCGTTGCGCGAGGGACACGGTGAAGATCCCCCATTCATCCACTCGCTGGGTGATTTTTCGAAAACCCGCTGCTTCCACCAGTTGATCCATTTCCGCCTGGCTGCGCCGACGCATCACCCAAGCCTGGCCTTGACGGTGACTGGTGAGGGCGCGGGCGATCAGCTCCAGCTGCGGGTGCCAGGGCTGACCGGTATAGACCAGATAGCCACCGGGCTCCACGGCCTCGGCCAGGCCCGCCAGAGAGCCGCCGACCAGTGCATTGTCGGCAAACAGTTCATACAAACCGGACACCACCGCCAGTGTCGGCTTTGGGTCCAGTGCCGCCAGGTCGGCGCGGTCGAACGCGTCGCCTTTCACGAACTGCGCGATGTCTCCAAGGCCTTTATCGCGAATCAGCGCACCACCGTCACGTACATTGATGTCGCTGTAATCGCGCAACAATATCGATTCCGGTAACGGGGTGACGCCTTGCAAGGCTTCGAGAATGTAGCGGCCGTGACCGGCGGCGATGTCGACGATGCGCACCGGTCGGCCTTCTTCGCGCAGTTTGGCCATGGTCAGGCGCAGCAACTCTTCGACGTTGAGTTTGCGCTGGCGAATGCCGCGCCAGCCGATGGAATTCAGGTAGTTCTGATCAATCATCCGCCCGGGTCCGCCCTTGCCGGTGGGCTGGTTGCGGTAAACGTAGTCCAGGGTGCTGCCGGAGTCGAAACCGGTGTCGAAGCCCAGCTTCACCCCGTCAGACAGCCGGCTGCCCAGGCGCATGCTGGCGCGGGTCATGCGCCAGTACAGGTCACGCAACGAGTTGTGCGGCAGCGGGGCGGCGAGTGATTCGGACTCAGCGCAGGTCAGGCCGATCTTGTCGGCATCAAGCAACGAGGCCCGGTCCAGCGGGTACTCAAAGTTTTGCAGGATAAAGCGTTTGGCACTGGCTACGGCCACGGCGCGATCACGTTCCCCAAGCGTGTCGTGGAAGAAGCCCGGGAGAATGTGTTTTTCCTTTTTCAGGCTGCCCAGGCGTTCGAAAAACTGTTCCTGGGGTTTGCGGTGGACCACAAAATCCGAGCCGGAAATCAGCAACTGAGTCGGCACTTGAATCGCCTGCGCATCGGCCACCACACGGTCGGCGGCTTCATACAAGCCGAGCAGCACATTCACCGAAATCGCCTTGGTGATCAGCGGATCGCTGTCGTAGGAGGCGACGCGTTCCGGGTCGTGGCTGAGGAACTTGGCCTTGACGTAGCTGTTGACGAAAAAGTTGCCGCGAAACTTGCGCATCAGCGCCAGGCCCGGACGGGCGAAAGGTACGTAGAGCTTGACCTTGAATGCGGGCGACGCGAGCACCAGCGAGCGGATGCGCGGTGCATAGTCGTGGACCCACGTCGAGGCAATCACCGCGCCGACGCTCTGGGCGATCACGGCCATGTTCTCTTCGTCGATCTGGTGGGTCGCGTTCAGGTGATCGCAAAAGGTCTGCACGTCACGCACGCTGGTGGCGAAGCTTGGGCTGTCGCCGCGAGCGCCCGGCGACTGACCATGGCCGCGCGCGTCCCAGGCAAAGAAGTCGAACGCTGGCAGGTCCAGTTCATCCACCAGGTGGGCGATGCGCCCCGAGTGTTCATGGCCGCGATGAAACAGCAGCACTGCCTTGCGCGGTTCGCCAGGATTACCCGCTGTGGCCGGCCAATGGCGGTAGAACAGCTCGACGCCGTCGTGGGTAGTGAAGGTCTGATTCTGAGTTTCACGCATTGCACTTTCCTTATGCTTGGGGGGCCTTACGCTGAGGCTTATGCCGAGGGAGCGTTTTCCTGCACTTCTTTCAGGCCCAGACGGACCCGGTTGACCAAGGTGTAAGCCAGCAGGACGGCGACCACCGCAAACACAACGTTAATCCACAACGCGTTGATCCAGCCGATGGCAATGCCGGTGGCCAACACGCCCAGTACAAACGCGCGATCGCTCTTGCCCATCGGACCGTCATAACGCCGCGACGCGCCGACCATCGGCCCGAGGACGCCACTGTACTCGCTGAACAATGCCAGCAGCGTGACCAACAGCACAATCAACACACTCACGTCGGGAATCAGGGCAAAAGGCAGGATCAGCGCGCTGTCGGCAACGATATCGCACAGTTCATTCAGGTAGGCGCCGAGGCGTGACTGCTGGCCGAATTCCCGGGCCAGCATGCCGTCGATAGCGTTCAGCGCCATCCGCAGGATCATCCACACGGGAATCAGCAGAAATACCCATAGGTGATTGGCGAAACAGGCAATCCCGACGCCCGTCACGACCGAAATGATGCCGGCCAGCACGGTGATTTGATTGGCGGTGGTGCCATTATCGAACAATCGCTGAACCAGCGGTCGCAACAGATTCTGGAAGGCGGGTTTAAGTTGGTAGATGGAGGGCATCTGGATACGGTCTCAGCAATTGAAAGCGTGAACGTTCAGGGTTATACGTCACAATAATCAGAATGCCAGTAAAACTGCACGGCTCATCCTCTTCCAGCGATATCCAGGTCCAATCGGGAACTGTCGGCCTCGCATTTTTCAGTGCTCAGGAGTTAATCCATGGACCGCTTCCAGGAAATGCAGGTCTTCGCCGCAGTCGCTCAGGAGCAAGGCTTCTCGGCGGCGGCGCGGCGTTTGGGGATGTCGGCGGCCAGTGTCACCCGCGCGGTGGCGGCGCTGGAAAAACGCATCGGCACCCAATTGCTGACGCGTACCACCCGCAGTGTGCATTTGAGCGAGGCGGGTCAACGCTATCTGGAAGATTGTCGGAGAATTCTCACCGAGGTGCAGGAAGCCGAGGATTCGGCAGCCGGGAGCCATGCCCAACCCCGTGGGCAACTGACGATCACGGCGCCGGTGTTGTTCGGTGATTTGTTCGTTACGCCGGTCATGGTCGGTTACTTGTCTCAATTCCCTGAAGTCAGCATCAACGCTCTATTGGTCGACCGGGTGGTGAGCATGGTCGAGGAGGGCATCGATGTGGCTGTGCGCATAGGTGAGTTGCCTGACAGCAATCAACATGCAATTCGCGTGGGCGAAGTGCGGCGGGTTATCTGCGCGTCCCCTGGATTCCTGACCGAGCATGGTCGGCCTCGCCATCCTGCAGATTTGAGCGTCGCCCCGATCATCGCCACCTCGTCCATTGGGCAGCACAGAAGTTGGCCGTTCCTTGACGGGGGAGAGCCGATCAGCGTTCGTCCGGAACCGCGTCTGGTGGTCACCGCCAATCAGGCGGCTATTACTGCTGCCGCCATGGGACTGGGACTGACCCGGGTCCTGTCGTATCAAGTGGCGAGCAAGGTCGCTGCCGGTGAGCTGGAAATCGTTCTGGCCGACTTCGAACTGCCGCCATTGCCCATTCATGTGGTCTACCAGGGTGGGCGCAAGGCCCCGGTGCGGGTCCGTAGTTTTGTGGACTTCGCGGTGGACGTACTGCGCGAACACCCGGCCTTGCATGGTTAGTTATTGCACTGGCTGAAATAATGGATTGCGTTTGCTGGTTATTCTGTTGTTTTGGTTGCGGATGGAAGATAGCCCCCTATCGGCGCTGATCTTTCCTGAATGGCGCCACCACCCAGCGGAGTCGACCATGCAAGCCATCAAACTCTACAATTTCCCACGTTCTGGCCATGCTCACCGTGTGGAACTGATGCTGTCGCTGTTGCAACTGCCGACCGAGCTGATCTTCGTCGATTTGGCCAAGGGCGCCCACAAGCAACCGGACTTCCTGGCGCTCAACCCGTTTGGTCAGGTGCCGGTGATTGATGATCAAGGCGTGGTGCTGGCCGATTCCAACGCGATCCTGGTCTACCTTGCGCTGAAATATGGCAACGGCCACTGGCTGCCAACCGATCCGGTCGGTGCGGCCAAGGTTCAGCGCTGGTTGTCGGTCGCCGCCGGGCCGATTGCCGCTGGCCCCGCCCGAGCAAGGCTGATCACTGTGTTTGGTGCGCCTTACAACGCTGAAGAGGTGATCGCTAATTCTCACGCGTTGCTCAAGGTGATCGATCAGGAACTGGCCACTACTGCTTATTTGGCCGGTAGTGAGCCAACCATTGCCGATGTTGCGGCCTACAGCTACATCGCCCATGCACCGGAAGGCAATGTGTCGCTGGACGACTACGCCAACATCCGGGCCTGGTTGGCACGCATCGAAGCTTTGCCAGGGTTTGTCGGCATGCCGCGCACTGTTGCCGGTTTGCAACAAACTGCCTGATGCTCACGGCCCGACTTAGTTGGGCCGTTCTTGTTGCGCGTTGAGCGCAGAGGAGAAGCCGTTATGGAACGTTCACCGTGGCACGCAGGCGAGAAACAGTTGCAGGCTCACGTGGGTGTTGCCGAGCGAATGGACGTATTAGGTCGTAAGGTGATTCGCAGCGAGATGCCGGATCAGCACCGCATGTTCTATCAGCAACTGCCGTTCATGCTGTACGGCGCGGTGGATGCTGACGGCAACCCTTGGGCCAGCATTCTTGAAGGGGCGCCGGGTTTTGCTCACGCCCCAGAGCCAGCGCTGTTGCAGTTCCACAGCCTGCCTGGCAACGACGACCCTGCACAGCTGCAAGACGGGACGGCGATCGGGCTGCTCGGTATCGAACTGCACACCCGACGTCGCAACCGTCTCAATGGTCGAGTCGGCGCTGTAACGGCGAGCGGCTTCGAGGTGAAGGTGGAGCAATCCTTCGGCAATTGCCCGCAATACATACAATTGCGGCAATTTCGCTCGGTGCCCTTGGCGGATCCGTCGACTCGCATCGCGCAGCACTTTAAAGAGCTGGATGACGCGGCCCAAGCCATGATCGCCGGCGCCGATACCTTCTTTGTCGCCAGCTATGTGGACGTCGATGGCCAACGCTCGGTGGATGTTTCTCATCGAGGTGGCCAGGCTGGTTTCGTCCAGGTAGAGGGCAATCGTCTGACCATCCCGGACTTCGCCGGCAATCTGTTCTTCAATACCTTGGGCAACCTGCTGACCAATCCTCGAGCCGGTTTGCTGTTCATCGATTTCGATTCCGGCGACCTGCTGCACCTCAGCGGTCGCACACAAGTCATCCTCGAAGGCCCTCAGGTCGAAGCCTTTCAAGGGGCCGAGCGGCTGTGGACATTCGAGGTGGAGCGGGTGGTGCGTCGGCCCGCGGCGCTAGCCTTGCGCTGGCGCTTTGACGGCGCGTCACCCACCAGTTTGCTGACCGGCACCTGGGCGCAGGCGAACGCACGCCTGCAAGCCCAGGCCCTGGGGGATCGCTGGCGGCCACTGCGAGTGACGCGCATCGAACAGGAGAGCCACAACATCCGTTCGATCTATCTGGAGCCTGCCGATGGCTTCGGGTTGCCGCTGTTTCAGGCGGGGCAACATTTGCCATTGCGGTTCAACCTTGCAGGCGATGTGCATATCCGCACGTACAGCCTGTCGAGCGCGCCGTCCGATGACTTTTTTCGCATCAGCGTGAAGCGTGAAGGTCTTGTGTCCTCGCACCTGCATGAGCAGATCCGTATCGGCGATGTGCTGGAAGCCCGTGCGCCTCAGGGACATTTCACTGTGGCACCCAATGAGCGTCGGCCACTGGTGCTCTTGGCCGCTGGCGTCGGCATCACGCCGTTGCTGTCGATGGTGCGTGAGGTGGTTTATCAAGGCCTACGCACGCGGCGCATCCGTCCTACGTGGTTTTTTCAGAGTTCGCGAACCTTGGCTGATCAGCCGTTTCGTCCTGAGCTGGATCGCTTGCTCGACGGCCTCGGTGACGTGGTGCGCGTGCTGCGTTTGCTCAGCCAGCCGGAATCCGACGCCCGCGAGGGTGAAGATTACGACCTGACAGGGCGCATAGACGCCGACTTGCTCAAGACGATTCTCGAGGTGGAAGACTACGACCAAGTGGATTTCGTCCTCTGCGGCCCGGGAAGTTTTACCCAGGGGCTGTACGACAATCTGCGGGATCTGGACATCCGCGACTCAAGGATTCATGCCGAAACCTTTGGCCCGTCGACGCTGCGTCGCAAGCCGGACCCGGATGCCGTGGTCATCGAGCAACCACCGGCCGCCACCGTTTCGGTGCCAGTGGTGTTCCAGCGCTCGGCCAAAGAGGCGCGTTGGCAGCCGGACGGCGGCAGTTTGCTGGAGTTGGCGGAAAGCCGTGGCCTGCGTCCGGAATTCAGCTGCCGTGGCGGTTCGTGCGGGACCTGCAAAACCCGCCTGATCAGCGGAGAGGTGAATTATCCACAGCCCCCTGCGGAGGTTCCTGACGCTGGAGATGTGCTGATTTGTTGTGCGGTGCCGGCGCAGGGTTCAGGGCCTTTGGTGCTCGACCTTTAGAAAAAGATCGCAGCCTTAGGCAGCTCCTACAGGGTGTAAACAAACCCCACGTAGGAGCTGCCGAAGGCTGCGATCTTTTGATCTTCAGGCAGTCCTACAGACGATGATTTTGGGGGAATGTTTCCGACAAGTTTTGACGGTTGTCGATCGGAAATGGGGTGGATAGGCTTTGGGGGTCGCTGGCAATTCAGCGATCGGGTCTGGAAAACCCGAAGTATAGGATCACAGCAGATGACATAATGCGGCGCTTTTTCAGCTCTGCAGTTATGGCGGCTGTGCGTGGGAGACCTTCGGGTCTGCCGGGGTTGATCCTTTACCGGTTTTTCCAGTCCGCGTACAGCTGCCACCCCTTTCGTCTGGAAAACGAAAAATGGCAGCTCCATCTCTTTTAAGGATCTTTGCCATGTTTAAGCCGACACCAAATCCGCCCGAAGCGGACAGCACTTCCCCTTACGAATCCCCCAATTCAAAAAAATTCAACGAAGCCGCTGACCGCGCACTCAATCACTACCTCAACCCCTCCGCCCTCAAATCCCCCGTGGCCCGCAAACCGAGCACGATGTATATGATTGCGCCGGATATCAAAGACGAAGACCTGTTGGCCCACACCTGTGAATCGTTGGCCCAGGCCAGTGTGATGGCGAGTGATTTTGCGGGATATCTGGAAGGGCCGCACCGGCACACAGCGATGGCGATTCAACAGATCGTCATGCTGGCAGAACTGGCGGTGAACCGGATGCTGGATAACGTGGGCGTACCAAAACCTGCGCCACACAGCTGATTCAATGGGAGGGTGGCTTTTGTGGCGAGGGAGCTTGCTCCCGTTGAGTGCGCAGCACTCACAAATTCGGCAATAGTTGCCAGAATCTTGGGGCCGCTACGCAGCCCAGCGCGAGCAAGCTCGCTCGCCACAAAAGTCCCCCGCAGAGTTAGGCGTAGGACAGGGATTTTTCTTCCAGCAGTTCTTCGTATAACTGCGTCCACTTGCGACCCATTTCTTCCGCCGTGAACAACTGCCAATAACGGGCTTCTGCCTTCACGCCCATTTCGGCTGCAAGCGTCGGGTTCTCCCACAGCGTGCGCATGGCTTCACGGAACGCTTGTGGATGACTTGGCGGCACCACCAACCCGGTTTCGTTGTGGATGTTGATGTAGCTGGTGCCGGTGCCGATTTCGCTGGAGATCATCGGTTTGCCATACATCGCGCCTTCGAGCAGCGAGATGCCGAACGCTTCGGAGCGCAGGTGCGACGGAAATACGATCGCGTAACTCAGTTGCAGCAGCGCGACTTTGTCTTCGTCCCCCAGACGCCCAAGAAAGTGAATATTGCGCAAACCCAACGCCGCGGCTTGGGCGTGCAGTTCGGCTTCCAGCGGCCCGGCGCCGACGATCACCACCGGGTAATCCACGTCTTTCAAGGCGTCGAGCAGGATGTGCAGGCCTTTGTAATAGCGCATCACGCCCACAAACAGGAAAAACTTATCCCCAAGCGTTTGCCGCCAATGGTCCATGCGTTCCTTATCGGCCTGTGGATAACCGGCCTTGTTCAGGCCATAGGGAATGACTCGAGTCTTGTCCTGAAACTGCTGCAACACATCACTGGTGTGCAGATAGTTGGGGGAGGCGGCGACGATCCGGTCGGCGCTGGCGAGGAAGCGGTTCATCAGTGGCCGGTAAAGTTTGAGCAGGTGCTTCTGGCGAATGATGTCCGAGTGGTAGGTCACTACGCTGGGCTTGTTCATGCCGCTGAAGAAATGCACCAGGTCCATGAATGGCCACGGGAAGTGGTAATTGACCACGTCCGCCTCAGCCGCCATTTCGCGAAATTGCTTGAAGACGCTGTAAGAAAAGCCTGTGGAAGCGAACTGAATGTCGAGTTTGGCCCGATGGACTTCGTGCTGCCCGAGCTGCACCACCGGCGGTGTCGGATCGGCACTGAGGGTCAGCACCTGGCCTTGAATGCCATGTTGGGCGCCGCTTTCGCACAACTGGAAGATCACTTGTTCGATCCCGCCGACCGAGTCAGGCAGGTACGTCTTGAAAAAATGAAGAACTCGCATTCAACCTCCCATAGCCTGGCGGTAGGCGCGGGCCGTAACCTTCGCGCAACGCTCCCAGGAAAAAAGCCTTGCCTGCTGCAATCCGGCATCCGAGCATGCCTGCCACTGTTTTTGATCGTCGATCAGACGGCGCATGGCATCGCGCAGGCCGTCTGGATCGTCAGGTTCAATATAGTTGCCCGCAACACCTGCGACTTCGGGCATGGCCGAACGTCGGGTCAGGATCACCGGCGTGCCGCTGGCCATGGCCTCCAGCACCGGCAGGCCGAAGCCTTCATAGAGCGACGGGAAAATCAGCGCCCGGGCGCCGGCCAACAGCTGCGCGACCTCCTCGTCGGGCAGATAGCCGAGCAAACACACATGACCATTGGCCAATGCCTGGCGCAGCTCATCGCTGAATTGCTCGCGCTGCCAGCCGGCCATGCCGACGATCAATAACGGAAAACGCTGGCGCAGCGCTTCCGGCAGTTGGGCGTGTGCGCGCAGGGCCAGAGTCAGGTTCTTGCGTGGTTCCAGGGTACCGACGCAGAGAAAATAATCCCGCATCTCGACCCCGTGAGCCTTGAGTACCGCATCGATGGCCTCGGGTTCGCGGGGGTGGAAGCGTGCAGCCACGCCCAGCGGTGCGACCACAAAACGCTCGGCCGGCAGTGCGAACCAGGCCTGAGCCTCGTCGGCAATGTACTGCGAGTCGGTGAGAATCAGCTGCGCCTGTTGCACGCCATCGGCCAGTCGCCGCTCGATTTCTCGCAGGCGCGCCGGCGGTTGCGTCTCGGGATAGTGCAAGTGCGTCAGGTCATGCAGGGTGATGACCGTCGGGCCGTCGAACGACAATGGCCACAGACTGGGTTCGTGATAAAGGTCGATCGCCTTGGCGCGGCCTTGATCAAAGCGTTTCTGCGTCAGCCAGCGTCGAGCCTGATACGCCCCTGGTATCTGCCGCAACAATGGCGTCAGTCGCGAGTAGCCGGGCATAGCTGCATCGGGTAGCGAAGAACTCCAGCCCCAGCCATGGAACAACGACAATTCAACATCCGGCTCACCGGCCAGGGCATTCACCAGTTCGGCAACGTAATGGCCGATGCCGGTGCGCGGGGCCTGGAGGATTCGTGCATTAAGGGCAATTCGCATGTTGCCTCTCTACCACGGGTGTTTCCACAAGGTTGCGCAGGGTCCGTTCGGCCAGTTGCGCACTGGCTTCACGCCAGCCGATCCAGTGCCAGTCCACCACGTTGCGGGCGGCCGGGAATTGCCCGCTGCTCTCGAATCGAGCAACCAGATCGGCCAGGCTTTGGGGTTCGGCCAGGTTGAAGTACGCCATGAACTCGCCGCCTATTTCACGGAAAACCGGGATGTCACTGCCCATGGCCGGCAAGCCACGCTGCATGGCTTCCACCAGTGGCAGGCCGAAGCCTTCGACGTAGGACGGAAACACCAGCGCACTGGCGTGGGAATAGGCGTGTTCGAGGCTGGTGTCGCTCAGGTCGTTAAACATGAACAATCGCGAATTCAGCTGCGGGTGATTACGCACCCGGGCGAGCAGGGCATCGCACTTCCAGCCAATGTGCCCGGCGATGCACAGACGGGCGGTGGAACCTGCGGCCCAGGCGAGTTCGAAGGCGTCCAGCAAGTAGTCATGGTTCTTGCGCGGCTCGATGGTGCTGACCATCAGGAACACCGATTCCGGGGTATCGAACAGCCGTGTCAAACGCGTTTCGACGGCGGCGGTTTCTTCGCGCAGGTCCAGCTCGGAGCCCAGGTGGAAATAGTCGAACCACAAGGTGTCGGCTTTGGCAGGACCGACGCGACGATGCAATTCCTCGCGCACCTGATCGCGCACCGTGGCGGAAATCGCCACGTAGCCGTCGGCGGTTTTGGCGATCCAGTCGAACCACTCGTTGAAGATCTGCACCAGTCGCGTGTCGTAGAACTGCGGGTGGGTCAGGGGAATCAGGTCGTAGATCACCGAGACAATGCCCACGCCTTCGCGTTTGAGCTGTTCGGCCAACGGGAAGAAATCGGCGTGCCAGGACGAATCCAGCAACACTAGTTGATCGCCCGGTTGATGCTGCAGCGGCGAGCAACGTTTGGGCAGGTGATATTGGTTGATCCGGTCAATCACACGCAACGGTACGCTGAACCCCGCCAGTGCCGTAAGGCGGTAGGCCACATACAGCGCACGCCGGGTCCATCGCGATGTGCAGCGCTTGTCGAGGCGCTGGTGCAGTTGCCAGAAACGATGGGCCAAACGCTCCAGACGCCCACCGAATTCCATCAGCCCATTGAAAAAAGGGCTGCCCGAAGGGCTCAGCTTCAGAACCCGGTAGAGCTTGCCCTTGAGCATCACCACCGGAATGCACTCAACACCCTCGACGCGTTCAGGCAACTGATTGATGACGTTGCGCACCACCCGCTGAATGCCCGAATTGACCTTGGGGTGCTGGAACACGTACGTGCATTCCACCAGAAGACGCGTCATGGCGTGTTCTCCGAGACAATCGATTCGGCCGCGCGCGTGATGGTTGTTTTCGCCCCCAGCCACGAGCAGCCGACGAAGTCTTCGTGTCGGTTGTTGATCACGTGGAACACCAAGCCGTAGTCGCGCCACTCGAAATTGCGGTCCAGGTGCGAGTCCAGCCGCGACAGGCTCAGAGCCACGGAATAGTTGCCCTTGCCCAGGCCCATGACGAAGGCAAAGCGGTAGGTCAGCCGCTCGCCGGCCTGCAGATCGGTGAGGGCGAGGTCCTGACGATGGGTATTGATGCCGTACATGGCCTGGCCCAGGCGATCCTTGATCATGAAACCCAGTACCAGGCGTTCGATGTCCTGGCGCACTTCGACTTGCACCTCAAGCACCACCGGCTGGCCGACTTCGGCCGCATCGATGGCGCGTTCGCGCTCATCGAGCATGCGCACGCTGAGGATCCCGGCTTCACCGGTGCCGGAAACGGTTTGCACCTGGCCGTCCGCGAGCATTTCCTGACGCACCGTCTGGCCTTCGCGCTCGGCGAGCAGGGCGTTGTAGTAGTCCATGACGGCTTCGGGCTTGCCATGCATGGCCATGCGGCCGTTTTCCAGGAGGATCGCCGAGTCGCAGATAGACTGAATCGCCGAGCGGTCGTGGGACACGATCAGCAATGTGGTGCCGGCCTTGCGGAAGCTGCGGATGCGATCGAAGCTCTTGTGCTGGAAGTAGGCGTCGCCCACCGACAGCGCTTCGTCGACAATCAGGATGTCCGGGCGGCGGGCGGTGGCCACGCTGAACGCCAAGCGCATCTGCATGCCGCTGGAGTAGGTGCGCACCGGGTGGTCGATGGCTTCGCCGATTTCCGCGAAATGTTCGATCTGTGGCATCAGGGCTTCGATTTCTTCGACCTGCATGCCTAGTAATTGCCCGGCCATGACCGCGTTTTGGCGGCCGGTGAATTCCGGGTGAAAACCCATGCCCAGTTCCAGCAGGGCGGCGACGCGGCCTTCGAGCTGAATCTGCCCACAGGTGGGTTGGGTAGTGCCGGTGATCATCTTCAGCAAGGTGCTTTTGCCCGCACCGTTGACCCCGACGATGCCCACCGCTTCACCGGGAGCGATCTCGAATGCCACGTCTTGCAGCACCCAGTGCTGGCGATGACGGATTGGCGAAAACGGGATCAGCCACTCGGCCAGTCGGCTCCAGCGCGTGGCGTATTGCTTGTAAGCCTTGCCCAGGCCGGTCACGCGTATGTGTCCCATCAGAGTTCATCCACCATTTCGCCGACCCGCTGACGAAACAGTCGCAGCCCGATCACGCAGAACAACAGACCGATCACGAAGATCGGCAGCAGCGAACTCCAGACCGGCCATTGGCCGTAGAGGAACAGGTTCTGGTAACTGCCAATCAGGTTCGTCAGCGGGTTGAGTTGCAACAGCCGCTGGACCCACTCGGGCAAGATGCTCATCGGGTACACGATCGGCGTAAGCCAGAACCAGAATTGCAGGCAGATGCCGAAGAATTGCCCGACATCGCGAAAGAACACGTTCAGCACACCGAGGATCATTCCCAGCCCGGCGCAGAACATTACCTGCAACGCCAGCAGCGGCAGCAACGCCAGCAGGGCCATGCCCGGCAGGCGTCCGGTCATTAGCAGAAAGCCCAGGAACAGCCCGATGATAATCGCGAAGTTGATGCCGGCATTGAACAGCACGATCACCGGCAGGCAGATTCTCGGGAAGCTGATTTTCTTCAACAGGTTGGCGTTTTCCAGAAACATGTTCTGGCTGCGCAGGGTAATTTCCGAGAACAGCCCCCAGGTCAGCAACCCGGCGCAGAGGTAGATGCTGTAGGCCATGCCGTCATCCACACCCGGCAAGCGTGCGCGCATGATGTGGGAAAAAATCACCGTGTAGACGACGATCATCGACAGTGGGTTGAGCACGGTCCACAGGGCACCGAACAGCGAATTGCGATAACGCGCTTGAAACTCTCGCTTGACGCTACCGAGGATGAAACCTCGATAGCCCCACAGCGAGCGATACAGGGAAAGCAGCATTCAAACCGTCCTGCCGTATTGGTCTTCGAAGCGAACGATATCGTCCTCCCCCAGGTATTCACCGCTTTGCACTTCGATGATCACCAGGTCGATCACGCCGGGGTTTTCCAGGCGGTGCCTGTGCCCGGCGGCAATGAACGTCGACTCGTTCTTGGCCACCAGGTGCGAACCGGAACCGTTGTTGGTGACCTTGGCCATGCCTTCGACCACCACCCAGTGTTCGTTGCGGTGGTGGTGCATCTGCAACGACAACTTGGCGCCGGGCTTGACCACGATACGTTTGATCTTGAAACGCGGACCTTCCTCAAGCACGGTGTAAGTGCCCCAAGGTCGGCTGACCGTGCGATGCAGGCGATAGGCTTCGTGTTTATCGTCCTTGAGCTGCCGGGCTACCCGGCGCACATCCTGGGCGCGGTCGGCGTGGGCCACCAGCACCGCGTCGGCGGTGTCGATGATGATCAGGTTATCCACACCCACTGCCGCGACCAACCGGTCTTCGCTCTGGATGAAGTTGTTGTGGCTATCGATGAAGATTGCATCGCCGCTGGCGCGATTGTTCTGTGCATCGGCCGGCACCAGCGCCGCCACGGCGCCCCAGGAACCGATGTCGCTCCAGTCGAAAGAGGCTGGCACCACGACCACTTTGTCGGAGCGCTCCATCAAGGCGTAGTCGATGGAGATGTCGGTGATTTCGGCGAAGTGCGTTGGCGACAGTTCCTGTTGCAGGCAACCGCCGGTTTCCACCGGCGCACTGGCCGCCATGCAGGCCCGAGCCTGTTCAAGCAGTGCGGGGGCGTGAAGGTGCAACTCGGCCAGCAGTGTGGCGATCGAGAAGCAGAACATCCCCGAATTCCACAGGAAATTGCCGCTCTCCAGATAATGCGTGGCGGTTTGCAAATCGGGTTTTTCAACGAAGCGCTGCACCTTCGCGGCGCCTTTGTCGTCCAGCGGTGCACCGGTTTCGATGTAGCCGAAGCCGGTTTCCGGGGCTGTCGGCACGACACCGAAGGTCACCAGATGACCGGCCTTGGCCAGCGTGATGGCGTGCTCGACCGCGGTTTTCAACGCGTCTTCGTTGAGGATCAGATGGTCGGCGGGCATCACCACCATGATCGCTTCGTCGCCGTGCAGGGCTTGTAGCGAAAGGGCGGCCGCCGCGATGGCCGGGGCTGTATTGCGGCCCATCGGCTCGAGCAGAAAATGCCCGCGATGACGCTCCAGGCGCGCATCCTGATAGTGATCCTTGCTCTGGAAGTAATAGTCGCGGTTGGTCACCGTGACGATATCGCCCCAGCCATCGAGCAAACCGGCCGCACGCCGATAAGTTTTACTCAGCAGCGACTGACCGTCGGGCAGGGTCATGAACGGCTTGGGATGGCCTTCGCGGGACACCGGCCACAAACGGGTCCCGGCACCGCCGGAGAGAATCACCGGAATCAGCATGGCCTACTCCTTGGCAACGCGTTTCATGTCCGCGTCCATCATCATGCGGATCAAGGTGTCCAGATCGGTTTTTGGTTTCCAGCCCAGTACACGCTGAGCCTTGGCCGGGTTGCCAAGCAGCACCTCAACCTCGGCCGGGCGGAAAAACGCCGGGTCGATCTTCACGTAATCGCGGTAGTTGAGGCCGATGTGATCGAAAGCGATGTGGCACATTTCGCGCACGGTGGTGGTCACGCCGGTGGCGACCACGTAATCGTCGGGTTTGTCCTGTTGCAGCATCAGCCACATGGCTTCGACATAGTCGCCAGCGAACCCCCAGTCACGTTTCGCGTCGATATTGCCCAGGCGCAGCTCCTGCTGTTTGCCCAGTTTGATGCGAGCGGCGGCGTCGGTGACTTTACGGGTCACGAACTCGATGCCGCGCAGCGGTGATTCGTGGTTGAACAGAATCCCGCTGCTGGCGTGCAGGTTGAAGCTTTCGCGGTAGTTCACGGTGATCCAGTGGCCGTAGAGCTTGGCCACGCCGTACGGGCTGCGCGGGTAAAACGGCGTGTTTTCGTCCTGCTGTTCGGCTTGAATCAAGCCGAACATTTCGCTGGTGGACGCTTGATAGAAGCGGGTGTGCGGACTGAACTGGCGGATCGCTTCGAGCAGATGGGTCACGCCCAGGCCGTCGACGATGCCGGTGGTCACCGGTTGATCCCAGGAGGCGGCGACAAAGCTTTGCGCCGCCAGGTTATAGACCTCGTCCGGCGCCGACTTGATCACCGCGCGCTGCACCGAGCAGGCATCGGCCATGTCGCCATCCAGATAGACGATATCGCCCTCGATCCCCGTCTCGCGCAGTCGCCAACGTGAGTCGCTGCTGCGCCGCGCCACCAGGCCGTGAACCTTGTAACCCTTGTCGAGCAACAGTTTGGCCAGATACGCGCCGTCCTGGCCGGTAATTCCTGTGATCAGTGCACTTTTTGTCATTCTTGTCGTACTCGCTTCTCCCAGTCGGACAGGATCGCCCGCAGGGATTGTTGTGTTGTGATTTCAGGCGTCCATCCTGTGGTCTGGGCAAGCTTGGCGTGGCTGCCACAAACGCGACGCTGATCCGCGCGGCGAAGACGCGCCGGATCCTGAATCAATTGCATATCGATCTGGGCGAGGTCCCCCAGTTGTTCGATCAAACTGCGAATGCTTTGCTCGCGCCCCGAGCAAATGTTGTAGACCTGCCCCGGCGCGCCTTTTTCCAGCAACGCCAGGTAGGCCGACACCACATCGCCCACATCAAGGAAGTCGCGGGTGACATCGATGTCACCGACTTCCAGTTGTGGTGCTTGCAGGCCTTGCTTGATCCGGCTGATCTGCCGCGCAGCGCTGGCGATGACGAAGCTGTCTTTCTGCCCGGTGCCGATATGGTTGAACGGGCGCGCGACCAGCACAGGCCAGCTTTCGCTCAGGCCCCATTGCAGGCTCAGGAACTCCGCCGACAGTTTGCTCACGGCATAAGGATTGCGCGGGCAGGGTGGCTGGAGTTCGGTGATGGGCAGATCGGTCTCGTTGACCTGGCCATAGACGTCACCGGAGCTGACGTACAGGAAGGTACCGTTGAAGCCGCGGGTCTTGAGGGCTTGAAGCAGGTTGAGGGTGCCCAGCAGGTTGATATTCAGCGTGCGTGCCGGATCACGAAAGGCTTCGGGGACGAAAGTCTGGCCGGCCAGGTGAATGATCGCGTCGGGCATCTCTGGCCACAGGCCTTCAAGGCTTTCTGGCTGTGCGAGATCGTACCGGGACGGGGCAGGCAGCAGCTCCCATTCCGAGGCATCAGCCTTCAGACGAGATTGGATGTGTTGTCCTACGAATCCACTCAGACCCGTTACGAACAGACGCTTTTTCAAGCAATGGCCCCTTGATCATAAAACCTCGTCCATTCCCCACAGGCTTGGCGGAGATGTCTGACAGACCGGGTGGATGACTGGGTCGAAAGACAGGCGAAGTCGTTGTTGTAGTTGTTTGGTAGCCAATCTGTGCCAATTGCGCAGCAATTTCAACAGGTCCCACCGTGACTGGTCAGTTCTCGTTTTTGCAGGCCTATTTATTCTCGCCGAGCGGTTCACGAACCCTTGATGGATGTGTTTAGAATGCCCCTCGTCACGATCGCCCAGGGTTCGGCAGGGTTGTTCTGAAACTCCGCGAAACTGACCACTAAAACAAGAATGTAGACGGTCACGAAGACTATAGACGAGGGCGGTACGCCGACTCGATCCGTGGCTTCGCCGTCATAGAGTGAGGTCGCCGGGATGGTGGCCTCATCGTGGGATGCCATGAATTTTATTCTTTACTCGGACGTCAACGACAGCTCCATCAGCCAGAGCCTCGGTCGTCCCGAATACAGTTACTACTTCGTGCTCAAGGCTTATCGCCCGGTGCTCGAAAGCCTTGGGCGGGTGCATGTGGTGTCCTCCACGGCCGAGGTCGACCCCCTCTACAGGCAGCTGCTTGCCGCTGGCGAAGACAGCCTGTTTCTGTCCTTCACGCCACCGCAGAAAACCCCGAACGACCTTGAATGCCCGACGATCTGCGTGGTGGCCTGGGAGTTCGATTCGATTCCCGATGAGCAGTGGGACAACGATCCCCGGCATGACTGGACCCGCATGCTGGCGCGCCAGGGCCGGGTGATCACGCTCTCCAGTCATACCGCCCGGGCGATTCGTCGGGCCATGGGCGAAGACTTTCCGGTGTTGGTCTTGCCGACTCCTTTGTGGGAAAACTTCGCGGCCATCCGTAGCCGCCATACCAGTGTGCCGGTCAATGCCGGTTCGACCCTCGACATCAAGGGCTGCATCCTCGATACCCATACGCTCGGACTGTCTGCCGACTCGCTGATTCCGCCACCGTTGACCCCCGAGCAGCAAGCCGAACTCGATGCCTTGCGACCGCCGCCGCTGACCCTGAAACGCCGCTTCGTCATCGCCAGGCACTACTTGCGTCTGTGGGCGCTGGACCTGGGCAAGGCGCAACCGGTGCCGGTCCATCGCACTTATTTTCTGAGCCAGTGGTACTGGGAGGGGATTCGCGATCGGTTGTCCGATCCGGCTCACTCCTGGCTCGCAAAATACCTCCCGGCCATTGCCGGGCCGCAGTCGGTGCCGGTCCATGTACCGGCACCGGTGGACCTGCCAGACACTACGCAACAGGCGCAAACCCGAGTCGACGGCGTTGTCTACGTCACCGTGTTCAACCCCAAGGACGGGCGCAAGAACTGGCATCAGCTGATCAGCGCATTCTGCTGGGCGTTCCGGGAAACCGAGGACGCCACACTGGTGCTGAAGATTACCCAAAGCGATCTGTCGTCCTACTACACCGAACTGATGACCTTGCTGGCGCAGCTGTCACCGTTCGCCTGTCGGGTGGTGGTGATGCACGGTTACCTGGACGATCCGCAATATGCCCGGCTCTATGAGGCGGCGAGTTATTACGTCAACGCCTCGCGCTGCGAGGGTTTGTGCCTGCCGCTGATGGAGTTCATGGCCAGCGGCAAACCGGTGATCGCCCCGGACCACACGGCCATGGAGGATTACATCGATGAGCATGTGGCGTTTGTGGTCAAGTCCAGCGAAGAGCTGACCATCTGGCCCCAGGACACCCGCATCATCTACCGAACCCTGCGCTATCGACCGGACTGGGGGTCGTTGAAAGCGGCCTACGAAAACAGCTACCGGATCGCCAAGGAGCAGCCGCCGGAGTATCAGCGCATGTCTCACGCCGCGGTCGAGCGCATGCACGATTACTGTGCCTTCGCTCCGGTGCAACAGCGCCTGGCGGATTTTTTCGGGCTGGCGCCACACGGTGTGCCGGCAGTGGCCGTGACGGATAACGCCTCATGCTGATCATCATTCATTCGGAAACCAACCAGCACACCATTGCCCAGAACCTGGGCCGTTCGGAATACAGCTACTACTTCGTGCTCAAGGAGTATCGGCCGGTGCTGGAGCGATTGGGGCGGGTAGTGGAAGTCAGCGACCCGCAGACCGAAGTCGACGCGCTGTACCTCGACTGCCTGTCCCATGGCGAGGACTGCGTGTTCCTGTCGTTCTCGCCGCCCCATCGCACGCCGGTGCATTTCGCCTGTCCGACCCTGGCGGTGTTCGCGTGGGAATTCAGCACCATCCCCAACGAGCCGTTCGCCGGTGAACCGCGTAATGACTGGCGCACGGTGTTGCGCGCATGCGGTGCGGCGATCACCCATTCCAGCTACACCGTCAATGCCGTGCGCGAAGCCATGGGCGCCGACTATCCGATCATCGCGGTGCCAGCACCGGTGTGGGATCGTTTTGCCGCACGCGGTGCGCAGTTGCAGCGCCAGCCTTTGGCCAATCAAGTGCGATTGAAGATCAAAGGCTTGCTGGCGGACAGTCGCCAACTCGATCTGCGAGCCTTTGGTCCTGCGCATTTGCGTGCCGGCAAGGGCATCGACTTTCAGGCGCCCGCTCGTGAACAGGAGCTGGTGCTCGACGGTGTGATCTATACCTCGGTGTTCAACCCAGGCGACGGGCGCAAGAATTGGGAAGACATGCTCAGTGCCTTCTGCGTGACTTTCCGCGAGGTGGAAGACGCCACGCTGGTGCTCAAATTGACGCACCACGATGCCGAAGAAGCGCTGACCGATATCCTTCATCACTTGTACAAAAACCAGCCCTACCGCTGCCGCATCGTGCTGATTTACGGCTACCTCGCGGATGCGGACTACGAGCGTCTGGTGCAGGCCACCAGTTACGTGGTGAACACGTCCTACGGCGAGGGCCAGTGCCTGCCGCTGATGGAGTTCATGTCCTGCGGCAAGCCGGCAGTGGCACCGCGCACCACGGCAATGATCGATTACCTGGACGCTGACAACGCTTTCCTCATCGACTCCACGGATGAGCTGACAGCCTGGCCCCACGACCCGCGCAAGGCGTTTCGCACCCTGCGTTACATCACCAACTGGGCCTCGTTGTGCACGGCCTACCGGGCCAGCTATGACGTGGCCAGGGACGACCCGCAACGCTATGCAAGGATGTCCGCCCACTCGGTGACCAGCCTGCAAAACTTCTGCAGTCAGACGACCGCTGAACAGCGTCTGATAGCATTTCTTGCCCGGCTGTTCGAAACCCGCAACGCATCCGCCGTGGAAACCCCTGAGGCATGATTCGCTCATTGATGAGGTGGCTGCGTCCGCTGGCGAAATCCGAAACGATGCCTGTGCCGGCTCCGGTGGCGCAAGGCAGCGTGTCGCCGCGCGATGTCGGCTTGCACGACGCCATGCTCGATGGCTGGTTTTCGGGCGACAGCGGCGAACTGCTCAAGGGCTTTGCGATCACTGCGGAAGACACTTTGCTGGATGTCGGCTGCGGTGAGGGCGTGGCGACGTTGTTTGCGGTGCGTCAGGGCGCGTCGGTAATTTTCACCGACAGTGAACACGACAAGGTCCGTGATCTGGCCCGGCAAGTGGAAGCGCAGACGGACAAGCCCAACCTGGGGCTGGTCAGCAATAGCCTGCCGTTGCCGCTCGCCGATGGCTGCGCGAGCAAAATCGTGTGCATGGAAGTGCTCGAGCACATCGATCAGCCCGAGCCGTTCATGGCCGAGCTGGTGCGCATGGGCCGTCCCGGTGCGCAGTATCTGCTCAGCGTGCCGGCGCCGGTGGGCGAGCATTTGCAGCAGGGCATCGCCCCGGCCAGCTATTTCCAGTCGCCCAATCACGTGCAGATTTTTACCCCGGAACGCTTCGCCGCGCTGGTGGAGGACGCCGGTCTGGTGATCGAACATCGCCAGGCCACCGGGTTTTTCTGGGTGATGGGCATGATCTTCTTCTGGGCCAGCGAGCGCGCGGCCGGGCGCGACCTGGGCGGCGCGGTGCGTGACCGGATTCAGGCGCCGTACCCACCGCTAATGGAGAGCTGGGCAAAAACCTGGCAAGACCTGCTGGCGCAACCCAATGGCCTGGCGATCAAGCAGATGCTCGATCAGTTCATGCCCAAGAGCCAGGTGATCATTGCGCGCAAACCGATGACAACCGGCTCAAAGGCCGGGACCGCGCCATGAGTAATCGGCGGATTCTCGACATCGAGTTGTTGCGCGGGGTCGCCGTGCTCGGCGTGCTGGTGCATCACCTGCAAACCATGCCGTTTCCAGGTGGGCTGCCGGGCTTTGAGTCGGGCACGGCCCACGGGCAATTCTGGTGGGGCGTGGACCTGTTTTTCGTCATCTCCGGATTTGTCATCGCCCGAGGCTTGATTCCGCTGCTGCGTGGTTGCCAGACACCGCAGGCCTTCTGGCAGGAAACCCGGGATTTCTGGGTTCGCCGGGCCTTTCGTCTGTTGCCATCCGCCTGGTTGTGGCTGCTGCTGATGTTATCGGGCGCGCTGTTTTTCAATCATTCAGGTGCCTTTGGCACGGTGCAGGCCAATCTGCAGGCGACGCTGGCGGGCTTTCTGCAATTTGCCAATTTCCGCTTTGCCGAAAGCTTCATGCGCTTCGAATACGGCGCCAGTTTCGTGTACTGGAGCTTATCCCTTGAAGAGCAGTTCTACCTGCTGTTGCCGTTGCTGATCCTTGTCTGCCGCAAGCGGTTGGTGTGGGTATTGTTGGCCTTGGTTGCCGTGCAATTGTTCACTTGGCGCTCCGCCTTGTTGATGAGCATCAGGACCGATGCCTTGGCGTTGGGCGTATTGCTGGCGATGTGGAGCTCAAGGCCGAGCTATCTGACCTGGGAGCCACGGTTGTTGCGCCGCCCCTGGTCAGGCCCGTTGATGCTGATCTGTCTGGGCGCTGCAGTGAGCGTGCTGGCGAGCACACCGTTCAACCTGGTGAGCTATCGGGTCGCAGCGATTGCCTTGTTGTGCGCGGTGCTGGTCTGGATCGCCTCCTACAATCGCGATTACCTGCTGCCCAAGGGCAAGCTCAAACAAATACTGGTCTGGTTGGGCGCCCGTTCCTATGGCATTTACCTGATCCACATTCCGGCGTTTTTTGCCGTGCGCGAAGGCTGGTTTCGTTTTGCGCCCGCCGGTTCGCAGGACGTGGCGATGCAGCCGGCACTGGCGTTGTTTTGCGCCATGAGCCTGATTGTGCTGCTGAGCGAACTCAACTACCGATTCATCGAGCTGCCCATGCGCAACCGGGGTGCCCATCTGGTGCAACGCTTGCGTATGTCCCGATCAGCCCTTCCATCCTCTGGAGCCACCTCATGCTGAGCCTTTTGAAGAAACTCACGACAGGCACGCCTGCTGCCGCGACGCCAGTACCCTCGGCCCCGGACAAGGTCGACCCGTACATGCTCGGCCTGCACGACGCGATGCTCAGCGGCTGGTTCAACCAGCAAACCGGCGAGCTGTTCACCGGTTTCCCGGTCCGCCCCGAGGACACGCTGCTGGACGTGGGCTGCGGTGACGGTGGCAACGTGCATTTCTGCGGCATGCGCGGGGCGAAGATCATCATCGCCGACATCGACGCCGCCAAGGTCGAAGCGACTCGTCAGCGCCTGAGTGACACACCGGCGCGGGGCGTCGAGTGCCACGTCACCGACTGTAATCCGCTGCCGATTGCCGACGCGACCGCAACCCGGGTGGTGTCCACCGAAGTCATCGAACACGTGGACGATCCGGCGCAGTTCCTTGCCGAACTGGTGCGGGTCGGCAAGCCTGGGGCGCTGTATTTGCTCAGCGTTCCGCACCCGAGTTCCGAAGACCTGCAAAAAGACATCGCCGCGCCGGAGTATTTCCAGAAGCCCAACCACATTCGCATCATCAGCGAAGAACAGTTCAAGGCGATGGTCAGCGACGCCGGTCTGGAAGTCATCAGCCACAGCCAGTACGGGTTCTATTGGTCGATGTGGATGCTGTTGTTCTGGGAAGCCAAGGTCGATTTCAGCAACGCCGACCACCCATTGCTCAACCATTGGGCCGACACCTGGCAAGCCGTGCTGTCCTCGCCACGAGGCGCACAGATCAAACAGGCGCTGGACGCAGTGGTGGCGAAAAGTCAGGTGATCATTGCCCGCAAGCCGATGGCTGAGTAGGCTGCCGGGAATTCGTAATAGATCAATTGTGGCGAGGTAGCTTGCTCCCGCTGGGCTGCGAAGCAGCCCCTCATTTCATCAGACACACCACATTGGCTGCATTTGCGACTGCTGCGCAGCCGAGCGGGAGCAAGCTCCCTCGCCACAGAGGATGAGGGTTCATTGTGTTTTTCATTCGTCTGTCGGCCTTGCTCGCCGCATTGCTGTTGCTCAACGGTTGCGAGCGACCGGACGCGCCGCCGCTCGATCAGCAACTCTATGTCTGGCAACGCCAATGGACGTCAGCCCATGACGCCGCGCTACGCGACAGCCGCGCCGATTTCTCGACCTTACGCGTACTGGCCTTGCAGGCGTTTCCGCAGGCCGGTTGGAGCCGGGTGCGAATCGATCCGGTGCTGCTCAAGCGTGATGGCCGACCGCTGATTGCAGTGATTCGTCTGGATGGACAGCTCAAGGGGCTGGATCAGGACGAGGTCACGGCGCAAATCCGGCAGGTGCTCAGCGATTGGCAAGGGCAGGGGCTGATTCTCTCCGGCGTGGAAGTCGACCACGATGCGGGCAACGCCCGGCTACTGGCCTACCGCGAATTTCTCACGCATTTACGCGCTGCTCTCCCGGCTTCCTTACCACTGAGCATCACCGCGTTGCCGGCCTGGCTCGACAGCCCTGAGTTACCGGCGTTGCTGGCGACGGTCGACAGCAGCGTTTTGCAGGTGCATGCGGTGAGCGATCCACGGCGTGGGCTGTTCGACCCGGATCAGGCTCGGCAGTGGGCCAAGGCCTGGAGCCGTATCACCTCGAAACCGTTTTATCTGGCGCTACCGGCTTATGGCGTGGCGTTGTTGCCAGGGGCCAGTGGCGCGCCGGTGGTGGAAAGTGAAGTGTCTATCGACCGAGGTGGCGATCGTCGGGAGTTACTGGCGGATCCGCTGCAACTGAGCAGATTCGGCGCCGAGTTGCGCGCTGATCCCCCGGCTCATCTGGCTGGGCTGATCTGGTTTCGCCTGCCGCTGGCCAATGATCGCAGGGCCTGGAGCCTGACGACGCTAATCGCGGTGGCGCGTGGCGATACGCTCGACAGCCGCGTGGGGCTGAAGCTCTCGGCGCAGGACGGCCTCTACGACATCAGCATCAGCAACCAAGGCAATCTCGACAGCGCCTGGCCCGAACGCCTGACATTGGCGGTGCAAGGCTGCGATGGCGCCGATGCATTGGCCGGTTATGCGTTGCAACAGCGCCCGGATCTGCTTACCTTCACCCGCCTGCGCGAGGGTCGAATCCCCGCCGGAGGGCAGCGCGCCATCGGTTGGGCACGCTGCGCAACTATTGATCAAGGAGGTTCGAATGTTCACCCGTAACTGGCCCCGCCATGTGCTTTGCCTGAGCCTCAGCCTGCCGTTGGGTTCGGCGTTGGCCTGCGGGCCGGACTTCCCCATGCGCTTGCTGGACAACCGTGGCCAGTCGCTGGCGGAACTGCCTGAAGGCAACTTCAACGTCGAGATCAACCGTCTCGGGCATGCCATCGCGGGACTGAAAAATGTCACGGCTGCCACCAACATTCCGGGGGACGGTTATGGCGATGCGCCGGATTACACGGGTCAGCGGAACACCGCCGAACAGGCTGGTTTGACGCCTGAGCAGCAAGCACTGGTGAAGCAGCTGCGCAATTTGACCGATGCCCGTCAGGTTGAAGAGCAAGGCGCGAGCCTGCCGGCCGAGCACATGTTGTATCTGGCGGGCGCTGTTGCGTTCAACGCGGGTGACCACGGCTTGGCCGCCGAATACTTTCAGAAAGTGCTGGCGCTGCCGGCGGATCAACGCGCGTTGCGCAGTACCTGGGCGGCTTACTCGTCGGGGCGGGCATTGTTTGCCATGAGTTCAGAGGCGGACGCGGGTCCCGACCTGTTGGCTCAATCTCGAAAGGCCTTCGAGCAGACTCGTCAATTGAGTATCGACGGCTTCAGCGACCCGTTGGAGTTGGGGGTCGCCAGCCTCGGCGAAGAAGCGCGAGTGGCCCGCACCGCTGGCGATTGGGATAGCGCCATCACACTTTATGCGACGCAGAACCTCCACGGTTCGGCGGTGGGCTACAGCTCATTGAAGTTGTTGATGGCCGATCTGATGACAATGCCCGACGATCAACTGGCCGTGTTGCTCAAGGGCAAAGCGGTTCAGCAACTGGTGACGGCGTCGTTGATCAGTCGATTGGGCTGGTCATTCGGTGATCAACCGCCGAACGAACAGAAACTGATCAAACTGCTGCAAAACAGCACCCGCGGCAGCCTGGATAACGCCGATCGCCTGGCGGCGATGAATTATCAACAGGGCGATTACGCCAGTGCCAAAGCCTTCCTTGAACAGGCCGGTGACGGCGGTCTCGCATGGTGGCTGCGGGCGAAACTGGCGTTGCGTGATGGCGACAAAAATGCTGCCGCCGCAGCTTATGCCAAGGCAGCCCAGGCCTTCCCGCAGAACGAGTCCTGGGGGGAACGACGGACCCCGGACTGGGATTACGAAACGGTGCAGCCCAAGTGCCGGGTCGACGGCGAAAGCGCGATTCTGGCCCTGCAGCGTGGCGATTATCTGCAAGCCTTTGATCAGCTCTATCGCAGCCAAAGCATTTACTGGTACGACGCAGCCACCGTTGCCGAGCGGGTGCTGACCCTCGATGAACTCAAGCAGTACGTCGACACTCAGGTGCCCGCACCGCCGCCGCTCAGCCAGCAGGATCGCGACAATTATGTGCCGTTGCCGGTAGCCGCGAACCTGCGCAATTTGCTCGGGCGGCGTCTGTTGCGTGAAGGGCGTTATGACGAAGCACCAGGGTATTTCGATAATGCTGTCTTGCAGGCCAAGGCCAAGTGGTACGGTGAGTTGCGCAACGACGCCGAATCAAAATGGTGGCCGACCAAGCGGGCATTCGCTTACTACTACGCCGCGACAGTGGCCCGCTACGATGGGATGGAGTTGTTGGGCTACGAAATGTCCCCGGATTACGCGACCTTCGGCGGCAATTACAGTCTGGAGGCTCCCGATCTCAAGGTCGGCCCGCTGATAGCCGAGGGTGAGGTGCAGCGTCGGCAAGCCACGGTGGCGCAACCGGATGAACGTTTCCATTACCGTTATATCGCCACAGCCCTGGCGAGTAAGGCCGCTGATCATCTCCCCCACACCAGTCAGGCGTTTGCTTCAGTGCTGTGCAAAGCTTCAACGTGGGGTACCAGCCTGCAAGAGCAAAGTGCGTTCTACCGTCGTTATGTAGAGGAGGGACCGTATGTGATCTGGGCCGGTGATTTCGGTCATCAATGCCAGGATCCAGACTTCCAGAGCGCCGATAAGCGTTATGTGACTCAGGTCACCGACGCTGCGCGATCCGTTCTACGACCCTACAAAAAACCATTGCAGATTGGCGGTGTGGTAGCGATCACGGCGGCGGCTTTGCTGCTGATCAGTCGCCGCCGTCGTAGAGCGCGATAACCCTCAAGCCTCAAGCCTGCTGCACAAAGGTCAGCCGCACCGCGAAGCCGATCAGCAGGCTACCGAACAACCACTGCTGCACCCGCTGGGCCGATGGACTGCGTTGCAGCCAGCGGCCCAGTGCGGCGCCGACCAGCGCGTAGGCGCTGTCGAACAACAACCCGACACCGACCAGCATCACGCCCAGCGTTGCAAATTGCGCGAGCACTGGCCCGGCGTGCGGCTCAATGAACTGCGGCAACAGCACCGAGCAGAACAGCAGCGCCTTGGGGTTGAGCAGGTTGGTCAGCAAACCGCGCTGGATCGCCTCGCGCCAATGCGGTTTTTCGGTGGTTGCGTCTGTACCGTTCAAGCTCGGCAGCATCGTGGTGCGCAGGCACTGAATGCCGATCCACAGCAGGTACGCGGCCCCGACCAGGCGCACCACGTCGAAGGTCCAGGGCGCCGTCTTGAACAGCGCCGCCAAACCCAACGCCGCCAACGCCACATGACAACCACGCGCCACACCGAGCCCCAATGCCGTGGCCAGCGCCGCGCCTTTGCCCTGACGCGCGCCGGTCTGCAACAGCAGAATCATGTCCGGGCCGGGCAACAGGTACACCACCGCCAGCGCCATGAAAAACAGCCAGAGACCTGCCATGTTGCACCCCATTCGTTGTCGATTTGGTGGGGTCAGTCTATGGCTGAAGAGCAGGGCAGGTGGTTGCGTAGTCAGCTTCTAAAGCTTCCATATTTGGCATAATCTGCCATTTTGTGATGATCGAACCATCGGGATCTGCCAAACCATGAAACTAGACGCCTACGACCGCAAGATTCTCGCCGCGCTGCAACGGGACGGTCGCCTGAGCAACGTGCAATTGGCTGACGAAATCGGTTTGTCCGCCTCGCCCTGTTTGCGTCGGGTACGGATGCTGGAAGAGGCGGGAGTGATTCGCGGCTATCAGGCCAATCTGGATCGAGATGAAGTGGGCCTTGGGCTGACGGTGTTTGTCGGGGTCAAAGTCGAACGACACAACGACGAACAGGCCGAAGCATTTCGCCTGGCCGTGACGGCACTGCCTGAGGTGATTTCGGCGTTCCTGGTGTCAGGGGAATCAGATTTTCTGCTGCAAGTGGTGGTGCCGGATTTGCGCGCCTATGACCGTTTTCTCACCGGGCGTCTGCTGAAATTGCCGGGTGTGAGCGACATCCGCAGCAATTTTGCAATTCACACGGTGAAGACGCCGGGGGCATTGCCGTTGGAGCATTTGCCCAGCTGAAAAGATCGCAGCCTGCGTAGGAGCTGCCGCAGGCTGCGATCTTTTGATCTTTTGATCTTTTGATCTTTTGATCTTTTGATCTTTTGATCTTTTGATCTTTTGATCTTTTGATCTTCCTACATCTGCGTCGCCATCCCCTCCACATCCATTGCCGCCTGGCGCAAGGCCTCGGAGCGGGTCGGATGTGGATGACAGGTCAGGGCGATGTCTTCGGCCGAGGCGCTGAACTCCATGGCCACGCAATATTCGCCAATCATTTCACTGACGCTTGGGCCCACAAGGTGCACGCCGAGGACTTCGTCAGTGCGCTCATCGGCCAATACTTTGGCGAAGCCTTCGGTTTCATGGTTAATTTTCGCCCGGCTGTTGGCGGTGAAGGGAAATTTGCCGACCTTGTAAGCGCGACCTTCGGCCTTCAGCTGTTCTTCGGTCTTGCCGACGCTGGCCAGCTCCGGTTTGGTGTAGATCACGCTGGGGATCAGGTCGTAATTGACCTCGCCGGCCTTGCCGACGATCTGTTCGATGCAGGCCATGGCTTCGTCTTCGGCCTTGTGGGCGAGCATCGGCCCCGACGTGACATCACCGATCACCCAGACGCCAGCGGCCTCGGTGCGGTGGCCCTTATTGGCGAGCATCCCGCGTTTGTCCGTGGCGAGACCGACGTTTTCCAGTCCCAGGCCTTGGGTATAAGGGCGCCGCCCAATGGCCACCAACACGTAATCGGCTTCAAGCAGCTCGGCAGTGCCACCCGCGGCCGGTTCGACGCTGAGCTGAACACCGCTTGCCGACGTCGTGGCGCTGGTGACTTTCGAACCCAACTTGAAGCTGATGCCTTGCTTGCTCAATGAGCGCTGAAGGGTCTTGCCCGCTTCGCCATCCACACCGGGGCAGATCCGATCGAGAAATTCGACCACCGTCACCTGAGCGCCCAAGCGCCGCCATACCGAGCCCAACTCCAGGCCGATCACCCCGGCACCGATCACCACCAGGTGCTTCGGCACTTCGCCCAGCGACAGCGCGCCCGTGGAGTCGAGGATGCGTTTGTTATCGATGTCCACGCCGGGCAGGGGAGTGGGTTCGGAACCGGTGGCGATAACGATGTCCTTGGCGCTCAGCTCGGTCTTGCCACCCTGGCTGTCGGTCACCGTGACGTTGCCCGGCCCGTCGATGTGGCCCCAGCCCTTGATCCAGTCGACTTTGTTTTTGCGAAACAGAAATTCTATGCCTTTGGTCAGCCCGGTAACGCTTTCATCCTTCTGTTTCATCATTTGAGCAAGGTTGAGGACAGGTTTGACCTCAATCCCCAGGTTGGCGAATTCCGCCCCCATGGCCGCGTCGTAGAGTTCGGAGGCATGCAGCAGGGCTTTGGACGGCATGCAGCCGACATTCAGGCACGTCCCGCCCAGAGTGGCGCGGCCTTCCACGCACGCCACTTTCAAGCCCAACTGCCCGGCGCGGATCGCTGCGTTATAACCGCCGGGGCCGGCGCCCAGAATCACGACGTCATAGGTGCTCATGGTGCAACTCCTGGATTGAGAGGGACGGGATCGATAAAAAGTAGTCTTCAGTAAAAATTACGAACGTAATATGTGCGTTTCTCAGCATTTCGGTCAAGGCTTCAGCTTGGCGACAGGTTTAGCGCTTTTAGATAGAACGATTCAGGACGAAAATTTCACCATTTTCGTTATATCGTAACGAATTGTGATGTGGGCAATGGCTGGGGTGGTATGCAAGTCGATCTCGATGGCGATGGAGCACAGATAGCAGGGCTGCCGCGCTTTCAGCAGGCGGTCATTCAAGGACGCCGATTGCGGCAATTCGCGATCGGTTTGGGTGCCTTGGCCGGCGCAGGGTTGGTGCTGGCGTTTTTTGTTGGTCTGTTTGCGCCGCAGTCGCTCTGGCCGGCGTTGCTGGTCAATCAGAGCGCCGGTTTGCTGGTGCTGGTTGCCGGCCTGCAATCGGCTTGGTGGGTAACGCAGTGGCGCGCACGGGCGATGAATCCGGCCGTGTTGGTGCCGGTGGCTGTCGCTGAGGAAGTCGTTGCCGCTGAAGGCTGGTACGAGCGGTTGCTGGACCGGATCAGTCAGCGTTGGTTGCGCGTGCTGGGGCAGATCGGTGCACCGACGCTTTGGCTTGGCGGCTGGGCGTTGTTGACGTTGTACAGCATTGAGCAAGTCTGGAATCTGGCCTTGCCGCCCGCTGCACTGGGGTTGTCGGCCAGTGTCGGCGCCGCGCTGTCGTTGCTGCTGGCTTTCGGTTTGCTGGTGCTGGAGCGGCAACTGGCGCAGGAAAACGTCGCCCAGTGGCCTGAAGCAGGGCCGCTGGCGCAGCTGACGCGGGTGGCGATTATTTGCCTGGTGCTCAGCGCCCTGTGTTTGTTGTTCGGCAGCGAAACATCGGTCTGGCCGGTGCGTCTGGCGGTGCTGATCGGCTTGCTGCCGGGGTTGGTCGCCGTCGAGTTGCTGCTGCGCGCCGTGTTGTCGCTGTTCAGTCCCCGTCGTGAGCAGCTGGAACCGGCCTTGCTGGCGCGAAGCTTCGTCGCCGACATGCTGCGTTGGCCGCCGCAACCTTTGCTCGCATTGCAGCACGAATTGCACAACCGCTTCGGCATCGACCTGCGACAAATCTGGGCCTTTACCTACATGCGCCGGGCGTTTTTGCCGGTGCTGGCGGTGGTGACAATCGTCGGTTGGTCGCTCACCGGCATTCACGAAATTCCACTGCAAGGGCGCGGTATCTATGAACGTTTCGGCAAACCGGTGGAAGTTTTCGGCCCTGGTTTGCACGCCGGTTTACCGTGGCCGCTGGGCCGCGTGCTGAGCGTCGAAAACGGTGTGGTCCACGAGTTGGCCACCAGCGTTGGCGAAACGTCGGCACCGGTCGAGGCCGAACCGGCCGAAGGCCCGGCACCGGCGATTGCCAATCGCTTGTGGGACGCCAGCCATGTGAATGACAAATCCCAGGTCATCGCCAGCAGCCGCGCCGACAAACAGAGCTTCCAGATCGTCAACATGGATGTGCGCTTCGTCTATCGCATCGGCCTGAGCGATCAGGCGGCGCTGGCAGCAACGTACAACAGCGCCGATGTGCCAACGCTGATCCGCAGCACCGCCAGCCGGATTCTGGTCCACGATTTCGCCTCGCGAACCCTCGACGGTTTGCTCGGCGAGGACAGGGTAGGGCTCGCCGAAGAAATCGGTCGCGCCGTGCAGGCTGACCTGCAAAAACTCGACAGCGGCGTGGAAATTCTCGCCACGGTGGTCGAGGCCATTCATCCGCCAGCGGGAGCGGCTAACGCTTATCACGGCGTGCAAGCGGCGCAGATTGGCGCCCAGGCATTGATCTCCCGCGAGCGCGGTGCCGCGGCGGAGGCGACCAACCAGGCGCAATTGCAAGCCAGCATCGCTCACGATCAAGCCACGGCCAGTGCTCATGAAATCAATTCGACCGCGCAGGCCGCCGACCTGAAATTTGCCGCCGAGCGAAAGGCTTATTCCAGCGCCGGCCAGGCCTTCGTGCTGGAGCAATACTTCAGTCAACTGACCCAAGGTTTGGCCAACGCCAAGCTGCTGGTTCTCGATCATCGTCTGGGCGGCAGCGGTAATGCGCCGACCATCGACCTACGCACATTCACGCTGCCGGCTGACCCTGCGCCGCCGCGTAATACTGTTCAACCTGGAGCTGTCCATTGAGCCAGTCGACCCCTACTCACAATCGCGATCACGATGATCACGCCGGCCACGATCACGGCCATGGCGGACATCACCACGGTCATCACCATCATCACCACGGTGATCCACAAGAAGCTGGCCCTTTCCCGTGGCGCCGAATGGGTTGGGCGGCGCTGCTGGTGGCGTTTGCCATTGCAGCGGCGAGCCTGGTGCAAGTGCGTTCAGGAGAGGCCACGGTCATCACTCGCTTCGGCAATCCATCGCGGGTGTTGCTGGAGCCAGGACTTGGCTGGCGCTGGCCGGCACCGTTCGAGGCGGCGATCCCGGTGGATCTGCGGCTGCGCACTACCTCCAGCGGTTTGCAGGATGTGGGCACGCGCGATGGTCTGCGCATCATCGTGCAAGCCTATGTGGCTTGGCAGGTGCAGGGTGATCCAGACAACGTGCAACGCTTTATGCGCGCCGTACAGAACCAGCCGGACGAAGCGGCGCGGCAGATCCGCACCTTTGTCGGCTCGGCGCTGGAAACCACCGCCAGCAGTTTTGACCTGGCCAACCTGGTGAACACCGATGCCAACCAGGTGCGCATCGCCGATTTTGAAGCGCAGCTGCGTCAGCAGATCGATCAGCAGTTGCTCACCACCTATGGCGTGCGAGTGTTGCAAGTGGGCATCGAGCGTTTGACCCTGCCGTCGGTGACGCTCACCGCGACTGTCGATCGTATGCGCGCCGAGCGTGAAACAATCGCGACTGAACGCACGGCCATCGGCAAGCGTGAAGCTGCGCAAATTCGCTCTGCGGCCGAGCGTGATGCGCGAATCGTGCAAGCCGATGCGACAGTGAAAGCCGCAGACATCGAAGCCCAATCCCGCGTCGAAGCCGCGCAGATTTACGGCCGTGCCTACGCCGGCTCGCCGCAGCTCTACAACTTGCTGCGTTCTCTCGACACCTTGGGCACCATCGTCACGCCGGGCACCAAACTGATTTTGCGCACCGATGCTGCACCGTTCCGGGTGTTGGTTGACGGGCCGCCGACACTCGATAACAAATCCGGATCGCAGCCATGAGTTTAGTTCCACGTGGAACACATGAGTTGAGCAGTCCCTGGATTCAGGCCGGGCGCTTGGCTTTTTTGGCGCTATACGCCGTGACCGTGTTGGCTGCGTTGGCGTGGGCATTCTCCAATGTGCGGCAAATCGACCCGCAGAATCGTGCCGTGGTGCTGCACTTCGGCGCACTGGATCGCATTCAAAATGCCGGTTTGCTGCTGGCGTGGCCCCGCCCGTTTGAGCAGGTAATCCTGTTGCCAGCAGCGGATCGGGTGATCGAGCGCCGTGTAGAAAATCTGCTGCGCACCGATGCTGCATTGCAGGCGGATCGAGTGGCGAGTTTCGCCACGCCGATCAGCGATGCGCTCGCCGGCTCAGGTTATTTGTTGACCGGTGATGCAGGTGTCGTGCAACTGGATGTGCGGGTGTTCTACAAAGTCGCCGAGCCGTATGCCTTCGTTCTCCAAGGTGAACATGTGCTGCCGGCACTGGATCGGCTGGTGACCCGCAGCGCCGTGGCGCTCACCGCCGCGCGAGATCTGGACACCATTCTGGTGGCTCGACCGGAACTGATCGGTGCCGACAATCAGGCCGCTGAGCGCCGCGAACGTCTACGCGGCGATCTGGTGCGGGGCATCAATCAACGCTTGGCGGAACTGACGGCGACCGGGCAGGGGTTGGGCATCGAAGTGGCGCGGGTCGATGTGCAATCGAGTCTGCCCGGCCCGGCGGTGAACGCGTTTAACGCGGTATTAACCGCCAGCCAACAGGCCGACAAAGCTGTTGCCAACGCGCGTACTGAAGCCGAGAAGCTGACTCAGTCCGCCAACGAACAAGCCGACCGCACGCTGCAAGTGGCTCACGCCCAAGCCAGCGAACGCCTGGCAAAAGCCTCTGCCGACACCGCCACGGTACTGAGTTTGGCCAAGGCGCAACAGCAGGGCACGGACCCGCAAATGCTGCTGCGTATTTACCGTGAGCGGATGCCGAAGATTCTCGGACAGGCCGGTTCGGTAACCACGGTCGACCCGAAAGACGATTCCCGCCTGATCATTCAGGGAGCTGCGCAATGACTGCCCAAACCGCCGCCGCGCCGAGCATGTTGTCCTCGGCTGAACAACGTAGCGCCGCGCGTCAGTTGACTCTGGCCATGCTTGCGCTTGGGTTGCTTGCGCTAGGCCTGATCTGGCGCTGGTTGTCGCCGGAGCAGACCGGTGTCAGCCAATTGCTGCTGGGTTTCGCGTCCTTGCTGGTGGCTGTGCCGGTCATGCGCTCGGCGTGGTACAGCCTGCGTTATCCGAGCCTGCACGGGATCACCGATCAGTTGATTGCCCTGGCCATGCTCGGCGCCTGGGCCACAGGCGATCTGCTCACGGCGGCGTTGCTGCCGATCATCATGATCTTCGGTCACGTGCTGGAAGAGCGTAGCGTGATCGGCTCCCAGGAAGCGATTCATGCCCTCGGCAAACTGACTCGCAGCCATGCACGCAAGATTCAGGCTGACGGTTCCGTCGTTGAAGTCGACAACGGAACACTCAAGGCCGGTGACCTCGTGGAGGTGCGTGCCGGTGATCGGGTGCCGGCGGATGGCCGAGTGCTGTCCGGTCAGGCAAGCCTCGACACTGCGTCAATCACCGGTGAGTCGGTGCCAATAGAAGCCGGTGTGGGCATGTCGGTGTTCGGCGGGGCGATCAATCTTGATGGCCTGCTGCGCATTGAAGTGACCCGCACCGGTAACGAATCGACTCTGGGTAAAGTCATCGCGCTGATGCAAAGCGCCGAACGTTCCAAGCCGCCGATCACCCGTTTGCTCGAACGCTACGCTGGCAGCTACATGGTGTTGGTGTTGCTGCTGGCCGCCGTGACCTGGTTCGTGACCAATGATGCCCAAGCGATGCTCGCAGTGTTGGTAGCGGCTTGCCCTTGCGCGCTGGTGTTGTCGGCACCGGCCACGGCCATCGCCGGGGTGGCGGTGGCGGCTCGACACGGGATTCTGATTCGCAGCTCGGCGTTCCTCGAAGAATTGGCTGACCTGACGTCGTTGGTGGTCGACAAGACCGGAACCCTGACGTTCGGCACCTTGCGCCTGCAATCCATCGACAGTCCACTGCAGGATCGCAGTCACGTACTGAAGCTCGCCGCCAGCCTCGGTTCCGCCAGCAGCCACCCAGTCAGCCGCGCCTTGGCCGGATTGGTTACTCAGGAACACTTTCTGCTGCTCTCTGACATTCACGAGCGTCAGGGGCTGGGTGTAGTGGCGATGACCGAGCAGGGCGAGGCGGCCCTCGGTCGTCCGGAGCTGTTCGCGCAATTGGGCATCGCCACATCAGCGGTTCCCGAACACGACGGCCCGATTGCCGGGCTGGCACTCAACGGTGAATTTCTCGCCTGGCTGTTGCTCGCCGATAGCGTCAAACCCGAGGCACGGTTTGCCCTGAACGAGTTGCGTGAACTGGGCTTGGGTCGTCAGTTGTTGCTCACCGGGGATCGGCAAAGCGTCGCGCACACGCTGGCCCAGGATGTAGGTATCAGCGATGTCGAAGCCCAGGCTTTGCCCGAGGACAAACTCAATCGTGTGCTGAAGGAAATCGGCAGCGGGTTCCGGCCGATGGTGGTGGGAGACGGCATCAACGATTCCCTGGCGCTCAAGGCTGGAGTCGTCGGCGTGGCCATGGGCGCGGGCGGTGCGGACATCGCGCTGGCCTCGGCCGATATCGTACTGATTGGCAGCGATCTGCGCCGGCTTGGGACCTGCGTGCGCTTGAGTCGCCAATGTCGGCAGACCTTGCAGGTCAACGTGATTATCGGGTTGGGCTGGACCCTCGCCATCGTCGCGTTCGCCGCATTCGGCTGGCTCGGCGTGGCAGGCGCGATGATTGCCGCCCTGTTGCATAACTTGAGCACGTTATTAGTGCTCGGTAATGCCGGGCGTTTGCTACGCTTTCAGGAACCCCTACTCAAGCTTAAGGATGAGGTGTGAGCGTCTACAACTGTTCAGAACTGTGTGCCGGACTTGTAGTCATCTAGGGTAAGGCGGTCATTTTCAACGATCGCCCGTGGGATGGTTTCAGTGTTGCAGGCAACACCGGGAATAGAAAAAGGCTATTAATTCGATAGCCTGCTATTTTTCAAGGATGGTCTACCCTCAGATTTGACGTCTGAAACAAGGGGGACTTTTCATGCTCGCGCAACTTCCACCGGCCTTACAGAATCTGCAATTACCGCTTCGCTTGCGACTCTGGGACGGCCATGAGTTCAATCTGGGGCCGACGCCCAGCGTCACCATTGTGGTCAAGGACCCCCACATGGTTACCCAGTTCACCCATCCCAGCCTCGATGCGTTGGGGGCGGCATTTGTCGAAGGCAAGCTAGAGCTGGAAGGCTCCATCAGCGATGTGATTCGTGTCTGCGATGAATGGAGTCAGGCGCTGATCAACGAAGACGACGATGCGCAACCGATGCGCACGGTTCATGACAAAGAAACCGACGCCAAAGCCATCTCCTACCACTACGACCTCTCCAACGCGTTTTACCAGCTGTGGCTCGACAGCGACATGGCGTATTCCTGCGCCTATTTCGAGACCGGCAGTGAAACCCTCGAGCAAGCCCAACAGGCCAAGTTTCGCCACCTGTGCCGCAAGCTGCGGTTGCAACCAGGCGAGTATCTGCTGGATGTCGGTTGCGGCTGGGGCGGGTTGGCGCGGTATGCGGCTCGTGAGTTCGGCGCGAAGGTGTTCGGGATCACGCTCAGTAAAGAGCAATTGGAACTGGCCCGCGAACGGGTGAAAGCCGAAGGTCTGGAGGATCAGATCGAACTGCAACTGCTCGACTACCGCGATTTGCCCCAGGACGGGCGCTTCGACAAGGTGGTCAGCGTCGGCATGTTCGAACACGTTGGCCATGCCAATCTTGCCGAGTACTGCAAAACCTTGTTCGGCGCGGTGAAAGAGGGCGGCCTGGTGATGAACCACGGGATCACTGCCAAACACATCGACGGTCGTCCGGTCGGGCGCGGTGCCGGTGAGTTCATCGAGAAGTACGTGTTCCCCAACGGCGAGCTGCCGCACCTGTCGATGATCTCGGCCGAGATCAGCGACGCGGGGCTGGAGATCGTCGACGTCGAGAGTCTGCGCCTGCATTACGCACGTACCCTGGACCACTGGAGCGAACGCCTGGAGGACAATCTGGAAGCCGCCGGCAAACTGGTGCCAGAACAGGCTTTACGGATCTGGCGGTTGTACCTGGCAGGGTGCGCCTATGCCTTCGCCAGAGGCTGGATCAACCTGCATCAAATCCTCGCGGTGAAAGCCCATCCCGATGGCAGCCATGAACTGCCATGGACCCGCGATGACATTTACAACCCTTAAAGAATCGGTGAAATAAGCCGGGCGATCCGCATGCCGACCTGTTGCAGGCGGCGGGTCTCCCGGCCTTCTTCTTTGGCGATCTCGTGAGCCTGGGCGAAGTCATCGTTGAGCATCTGTTCCACTTCGGCGGCAAATACGCTGTCGACTGTCAGTAACATCACTTCGAAATTCAGCCTGAACGAACGGTTGTCCATGTTGGCGCTGCCAATGGCGCTGATTTCGCTGTCGATCAGCACTACTTTCTGATGCATGAACCCCGGCTGGTAACGGAACACGCGCACGCCTGCACGTACCGCTTCGAAGGCGTAGAGGCTGGAAGCGGCGTAGACGACCCGGTGATCCGGTCGCGACGGTAACAAAATCCGTACATCCACACCGCGCAGCACCGCCAGTCGCAACGCGGCGAATACCGCTTCGTCGGGGATGAAGTAAGGGCTGGTGATCCACACCCGTTCCGTCGCCGCATGGATGGCTTCGACGAAGAACAGCGAGCAGGTTTCGTAGGAATCCGCCGGGCCGCTGGCCAGCAACTGACAGAGCACGCCGTCGTCCGGATAGACCTCCGGCAGAATCAGTGGCGGTAGAGAGCGGGCCGCCCAGAACCAGTCTTCGGCGAAGGACTCCTGCATACAGGCCACCACTGGCCCGCGCACTTGCACATGGGTGTCACGCCATGGCGCCAGGGGCGGTTTCTCGCCCATGTATTCGTCACCGACGTTGAGCCCGCCGACAAAACCGACAATCCCGTCGACCACTACGATCTTGCGGTGGTTGCGGAAATTGACCTGAAAGCGGTTGAGCCAGCCGCTGCGGGTGGCGAAGGCTTTGACCTCGATACCGGCATCGCGCAACGGTTGCACATAACCATGGGGCAGGGAGTGGCTGCCGATGCGGTCGTAGAGCAAGTAAATCGCCACGCCTTCGGCAGCTTTCTTGGTCAGCAAGGTATGCAGGCGTTGGCCGAGGCGGTCATCGTGAATAATGAAAAACTGGATCAACACCGCTTGCCGGGCGTTGCTGATGGCGTCGAAAATCGCATCGAAGGTGGCTTGGCCATCGATCAATAGGTGTACTTCGTTATTCGCCAGACACGGCATGCGTCCCAGTTTCGGCATGGCCCTCAAGGACGCGTAGGCGCTGGAGGCGCGAGCAGCCAGTGCCTCTTCTACCCAGGGACGCCAGTTCAACTCGGAGATTGCCTTGCGCATTTCCTCGTTGGCTTGCCGCCGGGCCTTGATATAGCCATCGAAGGTGCTGCGGCCGAAGACCAGATAAGGGATAAGCGTGAGGTAGGGAATGAACAGCAGTGACAGAGCCCAGGCGATCGAGCCTTGAGCGGTCCGAACGGTCAATACGGCATGGATGGCGGCAATCGAGCCCAGCGTGTGCAGCATTGCGATCAGATAACCGAAAACATGCGGTCCAAAATAATCCATGGGGCAGCCTTGCTCCTGAAGATTCAATGCTTAACAGACCATGTTCCGGGCAGAATGTCGCTATTTAATTGGCCCATGAACCGAAGCCCGTGGCCGACGTCTAACGGCCACTAATGATCAGGAGTTACTCGATGAACGTTCGTCTGCTGGGTTTGGCCATTGCGTTTGGTTTGACACTTCCTGTGGCTGCTCAGGCGCAGATGTTGCAACCGGGTTTGTGGGAAATGACTTCAAGCAACATGAAGGTCGATGACCAAAACCTGCCCGATCTTCAACTGATTCTCGGCCAGATACAGAGTCAGATGACCCCTGAACAGCGCGCTCAGCTGGAGAAGCAGGGCATCACCATGGGCGGCAAAGGTATTCGGGCTTGCCTGACTCCTGAGCAGGTGAAGACCGACAACATTCCACTGACGGACCCACAATCGGGCTGCAAGCAGCAAATCACCGAACGTACCGGCAACCAGTGGAAATTCCGTTTCAGCTGTCCGAAAGCGCAAGGTGCGGGTGTTGCCACATTCCTCAGCGATCGTGAGTTCACTACCAAGGTCAACGGCACTTTCAACGCCACCGGCATTCAGCAAAAGGGTAGCCTCGATACTCGCGCTGTGTGGCTGGGACAGGATTGCGGCACAGTGAAGCCAAGGGCCTAAAAGCATCGCGAGCAGGCTCGCTCCCACAAGGTCATACGAGATCCCTGTGGGAGCGGGCTTGCCCGCGAAGGCGTCCGCTCAGGCACCTCCAGTCTTGGGCGGATTCAACAATTCACACACCGCCTCAATCCCTTTCTCCCCGAAGTCCTCTCCGCTGCCGCTGCGCATACTGACAAACCCGCCATCTTTTTCCTTCTCGCCTACTACTAACAAATACGCCCGGTGAATTGTTTCCCGGCGGATGTTTTCGATAACGCGCGTTAGCGCATAAACCGTAGGGGTAAACCCTGGCAGCTGTCATTTAGACGTTTGTCGTGCCAGGCAATTTGCCCGGACACGACCGTAGTGCTGACGCTGTGGCGAAAACGATGGTGGGTGAAGGGTGTCCAGCCGCATTGAGAGAGGATCGGTTGTCTGGAAACGACAACGCCATCGGGCTCGGGTTTGATTAACACCAGGTCGGCCCAGTAGCCTTCGCGCAGGTAGCCGCGGTCGGGGATGGCAAACAGCTCGGCGACCCGGTGACTGGTTTTGGCAACAAGGGTGGTGATCGGCAATATCTCATCGGACACCAGCTCCAGCAGCGCGGGCAGGGCGTATTGCACCAACGGCAAACCGGACGGCGCCTGGCGGTAGGGCCGCTGCTTTTCGGCCCAGGTGTGAGGCGCGTGATCGCTGCCAATCACATCCAGTCGATTGCTCAGCAATGCTTGGCGCAGGGCATCGCGGTCGGCCTGAGTCTTGATCGCCGGGTTGCACTTGATCAGGTTTCCAAGGCTCGGGTAGTCGCGATCATCGAACAACAAGTGATGCAGGCAGACTTCAGCGGTGATGCGTTTCTGTGTCAGCGGCTGGTCTTCGAACAGCGCCAGTTCACGGGCAGTGCTCAAGTGTAAAACGTGAAGTCGGGTGCCATGTTGCCTGGCCAGATCAACTGCCATTGAGGAGGAGCGAAAGCACGCTTCGGCGTTGCGGATCAGCGGGTGAGCCGCGGGCGGAAGATGCTCGCCGAACAGTTCTCGCAGGTTCGCTGCATTGGCTTCGATGCTGGGCGTGTGTTCGCAGTGGGCCAACAATATGGTCGGCACATCGGCGAAGAGTCGCTCGAGTATCCGTGGATCGTCCACCAGCATGTTGCCGGTGGAGGCGCCCATGAACACTTTGACCCCGGCCACTTCGCAAGGGTTGAGCGCGGCAACCGTGTCGAGATTGTCGTTGCTCACGCCGAAATGAAAACCGTAATTGGCCACTGAATCGGTCGCCGCTCGACGCTTCTTGTCGGCCAGCGCGGCGAGGGTCAGGGTGGCCGGGGAGGTGTTGGGCATGTCCATGAAACTGGTGATACCGCCAGCCACTGCCGCTCTGGATTCGGTATGGAAACTGCCTTTGTCCGGCGCTCCGGGATCGCGGAAATGTACTTGGTCGTCGATCATGCCCGGCAGCAGCCATTGACCGTTGGCGTCGATTTCCACGGCAGCCGTTTCACCTTCGATGCTGCTGGCGATCTTGACGATGCGACCGTGGCTCACCAGCAGATCGCCGTCGAATTCACGACCTTCATTGACCAGCCGGGCATTACGAATCAGCACGCTGCTCATGGTCAGAACTCGTTTTGCAGGGCTTTGTAGCCCCGCACCAGATCGACGTTGGTGCGCGCCACGTCCTCGGAAAACTCCGAGGCGCTGACGCTCACCGGTGGGAACTGCGACAGGTCAGTGTTGGGGCCGATGCGCGTGGTGGAGGGCACGTAGAAGTCTTCAGGCAAGTCACGACCGTCGACCACCGAGTTGTGCCGCACCACGCAACCGTCGCCCACCGCGCAGTTGAACAGCACGCTGTTGAACCCAATGAACACGCGGTTACCGACGGTGCAGGGGCCATGCACGATGGAGCGGTGGGCAATGGAGCTGAACTCGCCAATGTTTACCGCGGCCCCCGACTTGGAGTGGATCACCACGCCGTCCTGGATGTTCGAATTGGCGCCGATGGTGATCGCTTCCATCTCGCCCGAATCATCCACTTCATCGGCGCGAATCACCGCGTACGGACCGACGAACACGTTCTCGCCGATCACCACTTTGCCGCAGATGATCGCGGTTTTATCCACGTACGCGGACTCCGCAATCAACGGCAGATCACCTGAAGGATTCTTGCGGATCATGGCTTGCTCAACGCCTCATACAAGGTGTTGAGGTTGTATTCGAACAACCCGGCGAACGTGCTGGCGGGGCCGCTCGCCGCGAGGGCATCGGAGTACAGCGTGCCGCCGATATGCGCGCCGCTTTCATCGGCGATTTGCTTGAGCAGGCGTGCGTCCTTGATGTTTTCCATGAACACTGCTTTGACCTTGGCCTGACGGATCTGCGTGATCAGCGCAGCGACTTCGGCGGCCGACGGTTCACGTTCGGTGGACAGACCTTGTGGCGCCATGAAGTCGATGCCGTAAGCCTGACCGAGATAGCCGAAGGCGTCATGGGAGGTCACGATTTTGCGGTTACCCGGCGGCAGCGAACCGAGCTTGGCTTTGGCCTCGGCGAGCAAGGCGTAGATCTTTTTCAGGTAGGCCTGGCTGTTGTGTTCGTAGTCGGCTTTGTTCGCAGGGTCGGCGGCGATCAGCGCTTTGGTGATGTTGCTGATGTACAGCTCGGTGTTCGCCAGATTGTGCCAGGCGTGTGGGTCGGGAATGGTTTCGCCGTCTTCATCCAGCGAGCGTGGAATGACACCGTGGCTGGCACTGATGACCGCAGCTTTGGTCTCGGTGCTGGTCACCAGACGGTCCAGCCATGGCTCGAAACCTAGCCCATTCTTGATGATCAGTCTGGCCTTGAGCAATGCCTTGGCATCGTCCGGAGTCGGCTCGTAGGTATGGGCATCGGCGTCCGGCCCGACCATGTTGGTGATCTGGATATGGTCGCCGCCGACCTGATGGGTCATGTCGGCGAGGATGCTGAAGCTGGTGACTACCTGGAGTTTTTCCGCGGCAGACAGCGACATCGACAGCATCAAACTGAACAGCACTAGTAAAGCACGCATCGGGCAACACCTCATTGGGATGTGAGCAAAGGAGGGCGGCGCAGCAAACCATGCACCGGACCGAACACCACGGACAGCAAATACAAAGCGCCAGCCACCAGCACGATCGCCGGGCCACTGGGCAGTGAGCAGTAAAACGACAGCAACAATCCGAGCCAGACCGAGAGGCAGCCGAGCAGTGCGGCGATGACCATCAGTACCGGCAAGCGACGACTCCAGAAGCGAGAAGCGGCGGCTGGCAACATCATCAAACCGACCACCATCAGGGCGCCGATGGCCTGGAAACCGATCACCAGGTTCAGCACCACCAGGGTCAGAAATACCCCATGAGCCAGTGGCCCGAGGCGGCTGACGGTTTGCAGAAAGAGTGGATCGAGGGTGTCCAGTAACAGGGGTTTGTAGATGAGGGCCATGGCGACCAGGCTGAAGCCTGAGACCCAAATCATGCCGGTCAAAGTAGGCCCGTCGACCGCGAGCGCCGAGCCAAACAACAGGTGCAACAGGTCCAGTCGCTTGCCGGCGATGCCGAGGATCAGCACGCCGCTGGCCAGCGATATCGGGTAGATCGCGGCCAGGCTCGCGTCTTCTCGCAGGCCTGTGCGGCGGGTGATCCAGGCGGCCAGCCCGGCCATGCTCAGGCCAGCGCCGAGGCCACCGATGGTCAACGCGGGCAGACTCAACCCGGCGAACCAGAAGCCCAATGCGGCGCCCGGCAAGATGCCATGAGCCACCGCGTCGCCGATCAGGCTCATGCGCCGCAGGATCAGAAATACCCCAAGCGGAGCGGTGCTGCATGCCAGAACAAGACCACCGAGCAACGCCCGGCGCATGAATACGAATTCGTGGAACGGTTGCCAAAGCTGCGCGGCAGCGATCATCAAGCCACCTGCGTATGGGGTTGTTGGCGAATCAGCTCGGTACTGGGACCGAGGACGCAGCCACTGCTTTTGATCAACACGGCCTGTGGAATATGTTGGCGCACGGCGGCCAGGTCATGACACACCACCACAAGGGTTCGACCTTCGGCATGCCAAGCGTGGATGTGTTTCCAGAGCAGCGCCTGGCCGAGTTCGTCGAGCGCGGCGTGAGGTTCATCAAGCAGCAGCAAGGGGGCTTCGGCGAGACTCAACCGTGCGAGCAGGGCTCGCTGCAATTCACCCCCGGAGAGGGCCATCAATGGTCGATGTTCCAGGCCGGTCAGGCACCAGTCTTCCAGCGCAGACTTGAGTCGCTGGCTGCGAATTTCCGGAGTTTGCTTGCTGCCCCAGAAACCTGCGGCCACCAACTCTTGCAGGCTGATGGGGAATTGCCGGTCCAGATGTTGTTGCTGAGGCAGGAACGAAAGGCCGCCTTTGCGTGGAACATCAATGATGACTTTTCCGGTCAGTGGCTTTTGCAGACCGGCGATGACTTTTAGCAGGCTGCTTTTACCCGATCCGTTGGCACCGATGACGGCGGTCAGACTTCCTTTGGGTAATTGGAAATCCACCGACGGAGTGAGCGGTTGACCGGGAGCGCCCCAGCGCAAGGCTTGGCATTGGATCATGCGGCCTCCCAGTTCCAGCGACTTTCGGCGACAGCATCGTGGGCGTGAAGACTTTCTGCGTGAACGACTCGCACATGAAAGGCGTTGATGCCCGGTGAGCGTTTCAGGGCCAGGTTCAAGCGTCGAGCGGCGTCTTCGCAGAACATCAGGTTCTGGCCGTTGGCGAGGGCGAAAGCTTGTTCGTCGGCGCGTTTCACGGCAGTTTGCACGGCGGTGCCGAGGGCTGCTTCCGCATCGTTGATCGCGGCGATCAGCGGTAGGTCATCCAGATAGCCGTCCAGACGCAGCTGCAATTGCGCATTGCTGCGTTGGCTATGCGGCGTGGCGACGATGCCTTTCGTGGAACCGAGCCAAGCCAGAACGTCGGCGTGTTGCAATGATCGATTGGCGAAGTCATCAACGAATTGCTGCTGAATCAGCTGCCGCGAAAGTGCCGCTGAGCATGGACAGGTTGAGGAATAAGGAACGTCGATTTTTAGTTCCACGTGGAACATCGCGTTTTTCAAGCTGGCTTCGATGCTCACCGGATAAGTTTTCCAACCGGCTAGCGGACTGATGAGCGCGGGTCTTTTGAGCAATAGTTCGGTGTGAATTTTTAGGTAAGCGTTGTGGGAAAGTCCTTCATGGGTTTCGAGAAAATTCTGCAAGACTCGCCACAACAACGCCGGTGAAAGGTTTTCCTGCTCAAGCATTTCCAACGCCAGATATAGCCGCGACATATGGATGCCGCGCGCCTCTCCATCGTCGAGGCTAACGCCAGCGTCGGCCTTTGCGCTCAGCCGCTGGCCATCGAATAAAACAGGAAGAGCAATGCCGCACATGCCCACCCAATCGAGTGGCAGGGCTTGGCGTGAGGCCTGCGCGGCGATATCCGGCAGAGTCAGCGCATTCATGAGCAGGTCCATCGTGGGAGTTGATTTGGCATGTTATATTATAACAATCAAATCGACGATGCCTTTTTCGTGAGCGGGCTTTCACCATGCACAGACGTCACTTGCTCAACCTGATTCTGGCCAGCGCGGCCTTCGCTTTACCCTTTGGTGCGTCGGCCACGCAAATTCGCAATGCACGACTGTGGCGCTCTGACGACAAGCTGAGATTGGTGTTCGATCTGAGCGGGCCGGTGCAATACAAGACGTTTTCCTTGAGCGCTCCGGAACGGCTGATCATCGATCTGAGTGGCGCCAATCTCAGTGACGACTTCAGTCAGTTGGCACTCAGCAACACGGTGATTCGTTCAATCCGCTCCGGACATTTCGGCCAGGGCGATACGCGGATCGTCCTCGACCTCAGCGGCCCGGTGCAGCTCAACAGTTTCCTGCTGCCGCCCCAAGACGGGCAGGGGCACCGATTGGTGCTCGATCTGAAGACCGCTGCGCCGCTACAGATCGCGGCGGCACCCTCGGAAAAACCTGAACCCGTCACCGATAAGGCTCACCCCAAGCGCGACATCATCGTGGTGGTCGACCCTGGTCACGGCGGCAAAGACCCGGGCGCGGTCGGTGCCAAAGGTGAGCGGGAAAAAGACGTGGTGCTGTCGATCGCCCAGCTGCTGGCCAAACGGCTGAAGCGCGAGAAGGGCTTCGACGTGAAGCTGGTGCGCAACGACGACTTCTTCGTTCCGCTGCGCAAGCGCGTGGAGATCGCCCGCAAGCACAAGGCCGACATGTTCATCTCGGTCCATGCGGACGCGGCGCCGCGTCTCACCGCTTCAGGTGCGTCGGTGTACTGCCTGTCCGAAGGCGGCGCGACTTCAGCCACGGCGCGCTTCATGGCGCAACGGGAGAACGGTGCAGACCTGCTGGGCGCCACCAGCCTGCTCAATCTCAATCTCAAGGACAAGGACCCGATGCTCGCCGGGGTAATTCTCGACATGTCGATGAACGCCACCATCGCCGCCAGTTTGCAGTTGGGCAGTACGGTGCTCGGCAGCCTCGCGGGCATCACCACGCTGCATCAGAAGCGCGTGGAACAAGCGGGATTCGCTGTATTGAAGTCGCCGGATGTGCCGTCGATATTGGTGGAAACCGGCTTCATCTCGAACGTCCGCGACAGCCAGCGACTGGTGACCGCCCGTCATCAGCAGGCCGTGGCAGATGGTTTGTTCGAAGGGTTGCAGCGCTATTTTCAGAAGAACCCACCGATGAACAGCTACATCGCCTGGCAGCAGGAACAGAAAAAGGCACAGGCCTAGCAGCCGGTCATCCGGCTGCACGTGAACTTGCCGCTGGTGCCGCCGGAGCTGGAAAACCGATTGATGGTTGTCCAGCCAACCCGGCGGTTGTAGCCGACCCAGGCTTCGCCATCGGACGCGATGCCCGTGAAGAACGTCAGTTGCCCGTAGCGACTATTGGTTTGCGCCCATTGGCGTTTGCCGGCCACTTCGAAGCCACGCAGATAGATCGTGCTACCGACGGTGTTGACGCTGTAGGCATTGCCGTCGGCATCCACGCAGGCCAGCAGATTGGCGCTGCGAGTGCAGTTGGCCAGGCTCGGGACTTGTCCCCAGGTATCGGCCGCGATCAGCAGCGAAAGGCTCAATAGCGAGAATTTCAGGGCGTTTCCCATGGCATTTCTCAAGGGGGCGGACGGGCTAAAGCATCGTGCCCTTTGTCGCAGCGAGCAAGAGGGGAGTGGCTTATTTGTATTGTTATACTATAACATTAAAATACACCCGCTCTGATGATCCACCGCCATGACTGAACAAGAACTCCTCGCTCAATCCGCCGCCGATTACATGAACGACGCCCAGCAAGGCTTCTTTCGCGACCTGCTACTGGCTCAGCGCAGCGAGCTGCAGGAGCGCATTGCCGGCGAGTTCGACGCGTTGCGCGAGCAGGAACCCCACAGCGATCCTGCCGATATCAGCAGCGCCGAAGAACAGCGCCAGTGGCAATTGCGCCTGTTGGAGCGGGAAAAGAAGCTGCTGGACAAGATCGACGAAGTCCTCGAACACCTGGCTCGCGGCGAGTACGGCTGGTGTCGCGAAACCGGTGAGCCGATCGGCCTCAAGCGCCTGCTGCTGCGACCCACCGCCACTCTGTGCATTGAAGCCAAAGAACGTGAAGAGCTGCGCGAACGCCATCAACGGGCGATTTGACCGGCCACATCCTGATGAGGAATACCTGATGCCCAATCGTCTCCCCGTGACCGTCCTGTCGGGCTTTCTCGGCGCCGGAAAAAGTACACTTCTTAATTACGTATTACGTAATCGCGATAAATTGCGGGTCGCAGTGATCGTCAACGACATGAGTGAGATCAATATCGATGGCAGCGAAGTTCAGCGCGATGTCAGCCTGAACCGTGCCGAAGAAAAACTCGTGGAAATGAGTAACGGCTGCATCTGCTGCACCTTGCGCGAAGACCTGCTCGAAGAAGTCAGCAAACTCGCCAAGGACGGTCGTTTCGATTACCTGTTGATCGAGTCCACGGGGATTTCCGAGCCGCTACCTGTAGCGGAAACCTTCACGTTTCGCGATGAAGAAGGGCAGAGCCTGGCGGACATCGCGCGGCTCGATACCATGGTCACCGTGGTCGACGGCATGAACTTCCTGCTCGACTATCAGGCCGCCGAAAGCCTCGCTTCCCGTGGCGAAACCCTGGGAGAGGAAGACGAACGCTCAATCACCGACCTGTTGATCGAGCAGATAGAATTCGCCGACGTGATCCTGATCAGCAAGATCGATTTGATCAGCAGTAGCGAGCGCCAAGAGTTGATCGCGATCCTCGAACGGCTCAACTCCCAAGCGGAAATCATTCCGATGGTCATGGGCGAAGTACCGCTCAAGAAAATCCTTAACACCGGGCGCTTCGACTTCGAAAAGGCCGCTCAGGCACCGGGATGGTTACAGGAGCTGCGCGGTGAGCACGTGCCGGAAACCGAGGAATACGGTATCGCCTCCACGGCATATCGGGCGCGGCGACCGTTTCATCCACAACGCTTCTTCAGTTTTATCGACCGTCCGTGGGTGAACGGCAAATTGCTGCGTTCCAAAGGCTTTTTCTGGTTGGCCAGCAAACACAGGGACGCTGGCAGCTGGTCCCAGGCCGGCGGCTTGATGCGTCACGGTTTTGCCGGACGCTGGTGGCGTTTCGTGCCGAAAAACCAGTGGCCGCAAGACGAAGAAAGCACCGCCGGGATCATGGAGAACTGGACGGCAGCCACCGGTGATTGCCGCCAGGAACTGGTGTTTATCGGCCAGAACATCGATTTCGCGCAACTCGCCGTCGAACTCGATAACTGCCTGCTGACGGATGCTGAAATGGCCTTGGGTGTCGAGGGCTGGCAGCTATTGCCCGATCCGTTTGGTCCTTGGCACGAAGAGGCGGCTGCTTGATGTTGGCGCCCAGTCTGAAGCGGCGACCGGTCATTCGTCAGGTTCAAGGTGATGCGCCAAAAGCGCTGACCGGCATTCTGGACGACGGCGTGAACCTCGCTCTCTGGCAACGCCAACTCCCGGCGCATATTGCTGATTTCGGTCGCTTGTTGTTGTCCCTGAACGAACCGCTGGCCGAGTCGTTGTCCCTGGAAATGCCTAGCGATGACGCCGAACCTAACCTCCACGGTTTAGCCTCAGGCTTCAGCGATCTGGAAGGCTACGAAGGCTTTATCGCCGATGTTTCCTGGCTGGTCAGCGCCTTCGCCTGCCTGTTGGGCGCCCAGCGTATCGGCCTGCGCCTGCGGGTTCTGGACACAGCCATGTGCCCGCGTTTCCACGTCGATCATGTGCCGGTGCGGTTGATCACCACCTACGCAGGTATCGGCAGCCAATGGCTGCAAGAAGGGGCGATGGATCGTCGGCAATTAGGCAAACCTGAAGCCGAACCGCAGGACGATTCGCTGATCCGGCAGATCGCCAGCGGCGAAGTGGCGCTGCTTAAAGGGGAGAAGTGGCACGGCAACGAAGGCTTCGGTTTGATCCACCGTTCGCCGCAGCCGGCGCCGGGCGAGCGTCGTTTGATTCTGACCCTGGACTGGCTGAGTTAGTGGCTCAAGGTTTGAGCCAGGTTCCCTGGCTCTGGGCTTCGCAAAACGGCTTCAAATACGCCGCATCGGTGGCCACGCCGTAATAGTGAATATCCTGCCGGTAAGGCATATTGGCGACTTGAGCGTTGCTGCACACCCCGAACGCGCCGGCAGGGCATTGGTCGACGTATTGCACCTCGACTTTCTGCCCGGGCAGATTTGGCTGGCAGAATCCGTCGGCGAACAGTTTTTCCGGGATGTTGCGGTTTTGCTGGCAAACTTTCACGTCGAGCCGCTCAGCCGTGCTGTGTACCACGCAGGCTTGGGCCAGCGCTTCGCCCGATGTGAGCGCCAGAAGCAACGACCATCCCATCAACCGCATTCTTTACCTCCTCAGAAAACTCGACCATGTTGCAGAACATTCCCACCCACGTCGTTGCCGGCCCGTTAGGTGCTGGCAAGACCAGCCTGATCAAGCACCTGTTGGCGCAACGGCCCGCGGGTGAGCGCTGGGCGGTGTTGATCAACGAGTTCGGCCAGATCGGTCTGGATGCCGCGCTGTTGACCCAGGACGCCGATGGTATCGCACTGGGGGAAGTGGCCGGGGGCTGTTTGTGTTGCGTCAATGGGGCACCGTTTCAGATCGGCCTCGGGCGGTTGCTGCGCAAGGCCCGACCGGATCGCCTGTTCATCGAACCCTCCGGGCTGGGGCATCCGGCGCAGTTGCTCAGGCAATTGAGTGAGGCGCCATGGCAAGGTGTCCTGGCGGTGCAGCCGTGTGTGTTGGTGCTGGATGCCCAGGCGCTCGCGGCCGGAAAACCGCTGCCTGAGGCGCAACAGCTAGCCTTGCACAGTGCCGGGTTGCTGTTGCTGAACAAGGCAGAAGGGGTCGACGACAGCGATCGCCAGCGAATCGCCGCACAGTTGCCGATGAGTCCTTTGTACTGGACGCAGCAAGCGGTCTTGCCGTTGAGCGAGTTACCGGGGCTCGGGGCTCAGGCTGTCGGGGGTGTGGATAACTTTGTCATGCCCAAGGGATTGGCGCAGATGCCAGCCATCTGGACTGACCCCACGCTGCCGATTTGCTTGAGTCAGGCGCAGGAGGGCGGCTGGAGTGTTGGATGGCGGTGGCATCCGAGTCAGATATTCGATGCCGTATTGATCGGGAAATGGCTTGAGCGCCTTGAATGGCGGCGGGCGAAGCTGGTTATCCACAGTGCCGAGGGTTGGGTGTCGGCGAATGCGCTGGATAACTCGATGCTGGATTGGCAGATCAGCGAATGGCGTCGGGATTCGCGTATCGAGCTGATTTTCAGTGAGGCGCAGGCTGTCCCGGAACTGCAGGAAGGTTTGGCGGGGTGCCGCACTTAGGCACATTAGCGAGTTTTTGTGCAGTTTTTGAAGGCCTCATCGCGGGCAAGCCCGCTCCCACAGGTACAGTGTGAACCTTGTGGGAGCGGGCTTGCCCGCGATTGGTTTTAATAGACTGACTCCGACTCATGGACGCCACTTCGTGTGTTCTTGCCGCCACTGACTCAGTTCAATCACCTCAGCTCTGGGCTTCGTGATGTCGACCACCGGCGGTGTGTCATCGAACGGCATCGGGTAGGGCGCGAGCTCGATCTGTGCGCTGTGGGCGCCGAATTGGGTGATGGTGCCGGTGTGGCGGGTTTCGCCGGTCACGGTGAATTCGAAGTTATACACACGGGCCAGGCGCCGACGGCCGTTGGCGTCTTTAATGAAGGCGATCTTCTTCAAGGCTACGTTGCCGTCCAGCAGCTCGATCCGCAGCTTGGCGCAATGCTGCATGACCCGCTCCAGCGCGCGTTCGCGCAAGCCGTGGTTGTGCCACAACCACGCGCCACCAGTGGCGAGCAGCATCAGCACGAAGATATTTCCGAGGGTCAGCATCAACAGGGTGCTCCAACAAGATAGTGCCAGCTTAACTGTGTCTCCGGTCTGTCGTACAGGCTGCGTTTAGTCGCATACTGCGCGGCTCGAATTTCAATCGTTTGACGGAAAACTCACCGCATGAAACGTACGCCCCATGTGCTCGCCATCCAGTCCCACGTGGTGTTCGGCCACGCAGGCAACAGCGCCGCGGCTTTCCCGATGCAGCGGGTCGGGGTGAACGTCTGGCCGCTCAATACCGTGCAGTTCTCCAACCACACGCAATATGGCCAGTGGGCCGGGGAAGTGTTGCCTCCGCATCAGATTCCGGAATTGGTGGAAGGCATCGCGGCGATCGGTGAGCTAGGCAATTGCGACGCGGTGTTGTCCGGCTACCTTGGTAGCGCGGCCCAGGGCCGGGCGATTCTCGCGGGCGTGGAACGAATCAAATCGGTCAATCCCAAAGCGCTATACCTCTGCGACCCTGTGATGGGCCATCCGGAGAAGGGTTGCAGCGTACCGGCGGAGGTTAGCGATTTTCTGTTGGAAGAGGCGGCAGCGGTGGCCGACTTCATGTGCCCGAACCAGTTGGAGCTCAACAGCTTCTCGGGGCGTAAGGCGCAGTCATTGTTCGATTGCCTGGCCATGGCGCGGGCACTGCTGACGCGCGGTCCGAAGGCGGTGCTGGTCAAGCATCTCGACTATCCCGGCAAACCGGCGGATGGCTTCGAGATGTTGCTGGTGACCGCTGAAGGCAGCTGGCACCTGCGTCGGCCGCTGCTGGCGTTTCCGCGTCAGCCGGTCGGCGTTGGCGATCTGACTGCCGGGCTGTTCCTGGCGCGTGTGCTGCTGGGTGACAACCTGGTGAGCGCCTTCGAATTCACTGCGGCGGCGGTGCATGAAGTGCTGCTGGAAACCCAGGCTTGCGCCAGCTATGAGCTGGAACTGGTGCGGGCGCAGGACCGGATTGCCCATCCTCGGGTGCGGTTTGAGGCGACAGCGATCAGCCTCTGAGCTTCGCGTCGACCCCATTCGCGAGCAAGCCCGCTCCCACACTGGTTCTCTGTCGTACACGAAAACTGTGTGCGCTGAAAATCTATTGTGGGAGCGGGCTTGCTCGCGAAGACGATCTAATGAACACCGTCAAACTGACTGAACACCTCAGGCGTCGCCCTTGATGTCCTGATAACGCTTTTCCAGTTCCTGACGAATCTGCCGACGCTGCTGCGCCTGCATGTACCGACGCTTGTCTTCACTGTTCTGCGGTTGCAGCGGCGGGACTGCGGCCGGTTTGCGCTGGTCATCCACTGCGACCATGGTGAAGAAGCAGCTGTTGGTGTGGCGCACCGAGCGCTCGCGAATATTCTCGGTCACGACCTTGATGCCCACCTCCATCGAGGTGTTGCCGGTGTAGTTGACCGAGGCCAGAAAGGTCACCAGTTCGCCGACGTGAATCGGCTCGCGGAAAATCACCTGATCCACCGACAGGGTCACCACATAGCGGCCGGCATACCGGCTGGCGCAGGCGTAGGCCACTTCATCGAGGTATTTGAGCAGGGTGCCGCCGTGGACATTGCCAGAGAAGTTGGCCATGTCGGGGGTCATCAATACCGTCATCGACAGCTGGGCGTTTCCGGGTTCCATAACGTACTCACGGGTTCAAGGCAGGATTCGGGATTGCACCTCTGTGGGTGCTTGGTTTTTCAAACCAACAGTTATCGGGACGCCGTGCGGGGGGCCGCCGTCACGCCCGAATCGATCTGTTTCCATATATTGCACCGTCTTCCCGCCGGAAGTCGCGGTGTTACCCTTCAAAAGCCCACCCCAAGGAGCCATATGCCATGCATGCCATCAGCTTCATTCAGGATCTGGCAGTGATCATGCTGATCGCGGGTGTGGTGACCGTGCTGTTTCATCGTCTCAAACAACCGGTGGTACTCGGCTACATCGTCGCCGGTTTCATCATCGGCCCGCACACGCCGCCGTTCAGCCTGATCCACGACGAAGCAACCATCAAAACCCTCGCCGAACTCGGGGTGATTTTCCTGATGTTCTGCCTGGGCCTGGAGTTCAGCCTGCGCAAGCTGTTCAAGGTTGGCGCCACGGCGTTCATCGCGGCCTTCCTGGAAATCGTCCTGATGATCTGGATCGGCTATGAAATCGGCCGCTGGTTCGACTGGAATACCATGGATTCGCTGTTCCTCGGCGCGATCCTGGCGATTTCCTCGACCACCATCATCGTCAAGGCGCTCAACGACCTGAAGATGAAGAACGAGCGTTTTGCGCAGCTGATCTTCGGCGTATTGATCGTCGAAGACATCCTCGGCATCGGCATCATCGCGCTGCTGTCGAGCATCGCGGTCAGCGGCACCGTCAGTTCCGGCGAAGTGTTTTCCACGGTAGGCAAGCTTTCACTGTTCATGATTGTCGCACTGGTCATAGGCATTCTGCTGGTGCCCCGACTGCTGGCCTATGTGGCGAAATTCGACAGCAACGAGATGCTGCTGATCACCGTACTGGGCCTGTGTTTCGGCTTCTGCCTGTTGGTGGTCAAACTTGAATACAGCATGGTCCTCGGCGCGTTCCTGATTGGCGCGATCATGGCCGAATCGCGGCAATTGCTGAAGATCGAGCAGTTGATCGAGCCGGTTCGCGACTTGTTCAGTGCCATTTTCTTCGTCGCCATCGGCCTGATGCTTGACCCGATGATCCTGCTGCAATATGCGTGGCCAATCGCGGTGATCACCGTGGCCGTGGTGTTGGGCAAGATGCTGTCCTGCGGTCTCGGCGCCTTTATCGCCGGCAATGACGGGCGCACCTCACTGCGCGTGGGGATGGGGCTTTCACAGATTGGCGAATTCTCTTTCATCATCGCGGCGTTGGGCATGACGCTGCAGGTCACCAGCAACTTTCTCTACCCGGTGGCGGTGGCCGTCTCGGTGATCACCACGCTGTTGACGCCGTATCTGATTCGCGCGGCCGATCCTCTGTCGATCAAGCTTGCTGCAGTGATGCCGCAGCGTCTGAGCCGTGTGCTGGGGATGTATGGTGAATGGCTGCGCAGCATTCAGCCTCAGGGCGAGGGCGCACTGTTGGCGTCGATGATCCGGCGGATTCTATTGCAGGTAGGGGTCAATCTGGCGTTGGTGATTGCGATCTTTCTCTCGGGCGCGTTCTTCGCCGAACGCATGTCCGTTTACCTGCAAGACTGGATCAGCGATCCGAGCTGGCAGAAAGCGTTGATCTGGGGCGGGGCGTTGCTGTTGTCGCTGCCGTTTCTGATCGCCGCTTATCGCAAGCTCAAGGCGCTGTCGATGTTGCTGGCAGAGATGGGCGTGAAGCCGGAAATGGCCGGCCGCCACACACAGCGAGTGCGTCGGGTGATCGCCGAAGTGATCCCGATACTCTCGCTGTTAGTGATTTTCCTGCTGCTGGCAGCCTTGTCGGCCAGTATTCTGCCGACCAACAAGTTGCTGCTGCTGATTGTCATCGTCGCAGCCGCCGTAGTGGCGCTGCTCTGGCGCTGGTTCATCCGCGTGCATACGCGGATGCAGGTGGCCTTGCTGGAAACGCTGGACAATCACAAGGACTCGTCCGGGCATTGACCACTCGACGCATCAGGGTGGATCAGCTTTCCAGCCAGACGTCCCGCGCCCAGTGCCATACCGATTCCCAGGTTTCTTCGGCAATCAGCTCTTCTTCGGCCAGCCATAGCACCACGGTGCCGTCTTCTTCGACCAGGTAGTAATTGTCACCGTCCTGGCAGATCGGAATCATGCTGCGATCGACGCCCGCGTCCCAAGCGTTGGCGGCAACGTCTGGCAGGTAGGTGTGGGACTGCGGATCGGTGACGGTCACCGGCTCCAGACTGCCGTAGACCACGTCGCTGACGGTCAGCAAAAATTCTCTGAAGACGAACGGGATGTCGATGAACAGTTGTTCTTCGATCTCTACAATCTGATCTTCGTCAGGCAACTCCAAGGGGACCGGTACCGGTTCGTTGGCTTCACGCAGTTGTTCGATGATTTCTTCCACGTCCGGGATCCTCTTGCTTGATGGCGCGGTTTAGTTGGGGCGGTTTATACAGTAGCTCGCTATAGATGCAACCGCGAAATAGAAAACCCCAGCCGAGGCTGGGGTTTTATTACAACAGGTGAAGCGCGGGAAGTGATCAGCCGTTCTGGCGGATACCGGCCACCAGCCAAGGCTGGTTTTCGCCCTGTGGACGTTCCATGTTCCAGCTTTCGCTGAACACTTCGCCCTGGTCGAAACGCGAGGATTTCGACACGCCGCTGAAGGTCAGGGTGGCGATGGTCTTGTCCGCACGGTCATCAACGCCGTCCAGTTGTACCTGGAGGTTATCGATGTAGGTCGACTGGAAGCCGTCGCCCAGGTCGGCACGTTCGCGCTTGAGGAACTCCAGCAATTGCGGGGTCACGAACTCGGCGATCTTGTCCATTTCGTTGGCGTCCCAATGCTGCTGCAGGGACTGGAAGTGGTTGCGGGCCGCTTCAATGAAGTTGTTTTCATTGAACCAGACCGGAGCGTTGATCACCGGGCGAGCGGCAGCAGGTGCCGCCGAGCCGCCGAAGATCGAACCCATGGCTGTTGGTTTCTGTTCGAACACTTCACGCTGCATCGGCGCGCCGGCTGGAGCCATGTGCTCCTGCTGCTTGCGACGACGGGCGGCGATGAAGCGGAAGACCAGGAAGGCAATGACCGCCATGATCAGGATGTCGAAGATCTGCATGCCCTGGAAGCCGCCGCCCATGAACATGGAGGCTAGCAGGCCACCGGCCGCGATACCGGCCAGAGGGCCGAGCCAGCGCGAAGCACCGCCGGCTTTGGCGGCAGTGCCAGCGGCACCGGCCGCGCCCGCAGTGGCAGCAGCGCCGCCTGCAGCAGAAGAAGGAGCCATTTGGCTGGTCTGGTGAGTCGGCGCAGCGCCGGAGCTCTTGCCGCCACCAAAGCGCTTGGCGTTGGCGTCCAGGCTCATCGTCAGGCCGATGCACAACGCCATGGCGATGCTAAGAAAACGTTTCATAAAGGGAATTCCCATTTGTGGATGGCACGCGCGCCATGTTGCACAGCTGAAGTGTTACTGGCTAGCGGCAGAGTGTTTCGGGCTTTTGCCTGACAGGTTGTGTTCAGCTTCAGTCAGCGCAATAGGGCCTGTTGGTTTTGGCCTGTAGGACGAGTGGATGAGTTCTGTAGGAGTCAGGGTATCAACCTGTGGGAGCGGGCTTGCTCGCGAAGGCAGCACCTCGGTGTATCAGAGGCACCGCGTCATCGTTCTTCGCGAGCAAGCCCGCTCCCACAAAAAGCTCTCGGTTGCCTTTAAACCGCTTCCAGCTTGGCGTAACCCAGCATCAGCCACTTGCTGCCTTCGCTGAAGTTCACTTGCACCCGTGCCTGAGCGCCAGCGCCTTCGAAATTCAGGATCACACCATCGCCGAACACCGAATGCCGCACAGTCTGGCCGAGGCTGAAACCGGTGTCCGGGATCTCGCTGCCGCCGAACAGGCTGCTGGAGCTCTGCTGCTGGCCACCGCCGAACGGACGGCTGACGCTGTTGGACAGCCGCACTTCCTGGATCAGGCCTTTCGGCACTTCACGTACGAAACGCGACACCTTGTTGTAGGTCTCGCTGCCGTACAGGCGTCGGGTTTCAGCATAAGTCAGCACCAGATTCTGCATCGCCCGGGTGATACCGACATAGGCCAGACGACGTTCCTCTTCAAGACGGCCGGGTTCTTCCAGGCTCATCTTGTGGGGAAACAGGCCTTCTTCCATGCCCACCAGGAACACGTAAGGGAATTCCAGGCCCTTGGCGCTGTGCAGGGTCATCAACTGAATGCTGTCTTCGTGCTCGTCGGCCTGGGTGTCTCCGGCCTCCAGCGAGGCATGACCGAGGAACGCCGCCAATGGCGACTGCTCTTCATCCTCTTCCGGATTTTCGAAGTTGCGCGCGGCGCTAACCAATTCCTCAAGGTTTTCTACCCGGGCCTGGCCTTTCTCGCCTTTTTCCGCCTGGTGGTAGGCAATCAGCCCCGACTGCTCGATGACGGTTTGGGTCATCAGGTGCAGCGGCATTTCCAGGCACTTGGCGGCGAGATTCTCGATCAGCTCGATAAACGCGCCAAGGGCACCGGCAGCACGACCGGTCAGGCCCTTGTTCGCCACCAGCTGACGCATGGCTTCCCACATTGATACATCGCTGTGGCGCGCATGATCACGAATCGCTTCGACGGTTTTTTCGCCGATACCACGGGCCGGAACGTTGATCACCCGCTCCAGCGCCGCATCGTTGCCACGGCCTTCCAGCAAACGCAGGTACGCCATGGCGTTCTTGATTTCTGCCCGTTCGAAAAAGCGCTGACCGCCATAAATGCGGTACGGAATGCGTTCGCGCAGCAAGGCTTCTTCCAAAACGCGCGATTGGGCGTTGGAGCGGTACAAAATCGCGATATCGCTACGAGCCAAGCCGGTTTTTAGCGCGCTTTCAATGGTTTCAACCACGTAGCGTGCTTCATCGTGTTCGTTGAACGCAGCGTACAAATTGATCGCTTCGCCTTCGCCACCATCGGTCCACAACTCTTTGCCCATGCGCCCGGTATTGTTGGCGATCAGGGCGTTGGCGGCTTTGAGGATCCCGGCTGTGGAGCGGTAGTTTTGCTCCAGACGAATGATTTGGGCATCCGGGAAGTCGTCGGAATACTGATAAATGTTCTCGATTTTCGCGCCACGCCAGCCATAGATCGACTGATCGTCGTCGCCGACCACCATCAGGCTGTCGCCACCTTTGGCCAGCAGACGCAACCAGGCGTACTGCACGGCGTTGGTGTCCTGGAACTCGTCCACCAGAATGTGCCGGAAGCGCTTCTGATAGTGGGCGAGCAGGCCCGGGTTATCGCGCCACAGATCGAGGGCGCGCAGCAGCAGTTCAGAGAAGTCGATGACGCCGGCGCGCAGGCACGCGGCCTCGTAGGCTTCATAAATGCTGCGCATGGTCGCCAGGAACAGATCGCCGCTGGCTTGAATATGTTGCGGACGCAGACCTTCGTCTTTCTGCCCGTTGATGAACCATTGGGCCTGTCGGACCGGCCAGCGTTGTTCGTCCAGGCCCAGCTCGCGGATCACCCGCTTGACCAGCCGTTGCTGGTCGTCGCTGTCGAGAATCTGGAAGGTCTGGCTCAAGCCGGCTTCCTGCCAATGCGCCCGCAGCAAGCGGTGCGCCAGGCCGTGGAAGGTGCCGACCCACATGCCGGCCGGGTTGATACCCATCAGCTGCTCGATGCGATGACGCATCTCGGCAGCGGCCTTGTTGGTGAAGGTCACCGACAGAATGGAGTGGGGCGAGGCGTTTTCGACCTGGATCAACCAGGCGATACGGTGCACCAGCACTCGGGTTTTGCCGGAGCCAGCACCGGCCAGGACCAACTGACGACCCACGGAGGCAGCTACGGCCTGACGTTGGGCATCGTTGAGGGAGTTCAGCAGAAGGGAGAGATCATCGCGCATCGGGGCATTCTAGGGTGCGCCGCCACACCGGGCAAACCGAGCTTTGCATTAGCCGATGAAAGAAGCACCGATGACGACCGGTCGGTCACCGGCTGCAAGCATTGGCGGAGCTCGTCTGGCGGCTTTTTTACCGAGGCGGGCGGCTCGAACTTTCGTCTATTTTATGACCTTGGGCTGTTTGGTCCGGGCATTTGCTTGTGTATGCTCCGTCCACAATTCGGGCTCGCATGCTCACTATAAGAACAAGAACATTGCCTATGACCCTCAGCTCCGACCTGTCGGGCCCCTCTGTGGAGCCCCGGGTTATCCGCAAACAGTACGCCATGGAAATGGCGGTCGAACGCACGCGCCTGCTGTACCAAGGCTCGCTGTTGCCTACGCTGTTCATGCTGATCAACGGTCTGGTGTGCGCCGGTTTGCTCTGGAGCCCGCAGCGTTACTTCGTGGTCAGCGTCTGGTTGATCTGGCTATTGTCGTTGGTGGCGTTGCGGGTGATTCAGGTCGCGGCCTTCGATTCGGCGATTCCCAACCGTCAGGCCCATCCGGTCTGGCGTCGCATGTTCATGCTCGGCTCAGCCATGACTGGCCTGACCCTGGCCGGTGCCGGCATCGCGTTGGTGCCCGCTGACAATTTCATGCAGCAAGCCTGGGTGTTCGGCCTGATCGGCGCGGCGGCGCTCTCGGCCAGCGTCGCTTATGCCGTCAGCCTGCCGGCTTTTCTGTCCTTTACCTTGCCCTGTCTGTTGCCGGCCATCGGCTATCTGTTCTGGGGCGGGGATGAGCAGGAACAGGGCTGGGGCTGGTTTGGCCTGATTTTGCTGGGTTCGTTGAGCGTGGTCGCCTGGCAGGTCAATCGGCTGATTAACCAAGGGCTGCTGCGACGCTTTCAAAATCAGGCCCTGATCGAGCATTTGCAGCAGGCGCAAAGTCGTAGCGATCAGCTCAACCACGAGCTGGGCAAGGAAATCGACCAGCGTCGCCGCGCCGAAGACGAATTACGTGAAACTCAGGTCGACCTCGAAAACCGGGTCGCACAACGCAGTCTGGAGCTGGACGCCGCCAACCAGGCCTTGAGCAAAAGCGAAGCGCGGCTGGCGCTGGCGTTGAAGGCGAGCGAACTCGGGTTGTGGGACTGGAACCTGCAGACCGACGAAGTTCATCACACCCAACTCCAGGAACTGTTTGGCCTGGAGCCGGAATTCGTGACGGCGATGCTCCGCCACCTCAAGCCGAGGCTGCACCCCGACGACTTGCCATCGCTGAAGAGGGCGCTGGTCGAGCATTTGAAGGGGCGTAGCGAGGATTATCAGATCGAGTATCGGGTGCGACATGGCGATGGCCATTGGGTCTGGATCGAGGACCGTGGTCGAGCGGTTGAGCGCAGTGAAAACGGCCGGGTGATCCGCATGGTCGGCACCCGCCGCGACATCAGCGCCAGCAAGGGCCTGGAGCAACAGCGGCAACTGGCGGCGACGGTGTTTGAGGCTGCCAGCGAAGGCATTGTTATTCTGGACCCGAATTACGCGCTGATTGCCGTCAATCAGGCCTTCAGTCGGGTTACCGGCTATGACATCGATGACATGCTCGGACGCAACGTGGTCGAGTTGCCCTGCAGCCGCGATGCCCGCCGGCATTACGCGGCGATTCGTCAGGCGCTGGAGCAGGACGGTAGCTGGCAGGGCGAGCTGGTCGAAGCCCGCAAGAATGGCGAGCTGTATCCGCAATGGCTGCAACTGAATGCCGTGCGCGATACGCGGGGAAATGTGAGTCATATCGTCGGCTTCTTCGCCGATCTGTCCGCTCGGCGTGAATCCGAAGAACGTATGCGCTACCTCGCTCATTACGATGAACTCACGGGGCTGGCCAACCGTTCGTTGTTCCGCGAGCGGCTGCACGAGGCTCATCAACGTGGGCGCCAGGGCGGTCGTCGCAGTCTGGCGTTATTGCACATCAATCTGGACCGTTTCAAGCTGCTCAACGATAGCCTCGGCCACGAAATTGCCGATGAGTTGTTACAAAAAATGGCCCGACGGTTGGTCAATGCACTGCCGGAAGCGGACACTATCGCTCGGCTGTCCGGCGATGAATTTGCAGTGCTGTTCGATACCTACGGCAACCTGTCGAGCCTGGCGCGGGTGGCGACCCGACTGTCGACCAAACTGCGTTTGCCGCTCACCGTCGAGGGGCATGAATTGGTGATGAGCGCGTCCATGGGCATCAGCCTGTTGCCGGACACCGCGCGGGAGATTTCCGCGCTGGTCAGCCAGTCGAACATGGCCATGCAGCATGCCAAACACTTGGGCGGCAACAACTTCCAGTTCTATACAGACAGCCTGCAAGCCAGCACGCTCGAGCGTTTGCAGCTCGAGAACCAGTTGCGCAAAGCCATCGAAGAAAAGCAGTTGAACGTGTTTTATCAACCGAAACTCTGCCTCACCACCGGTCGGCTGAATGCCGCCGAGGCGTTGGTACGCTGGAGTCACCCGACCCTGGGCCAGGTACCGCCGGGTAACTTCATCGGTCTGGCCGAGGAAACCGGGTTGATCGGCGCTATCGGCGAGTTCGTTTTGCGTCAGGCTTGTTGGCAAGCGTGTGAGTGGCAGCGTCAGGGACTGGAGCCGATTCGCGTTTCGGTCAACCTGTCGGTGCATCAACTGCGTCAGGGAAAACTGGTTAGCCTGGTACGCCAGGTGCTGGAGGAAACCGGCCTGGCGCCACATTACCTGGAACTGGAGCTCACCGAGAGCCAGCTGTTGGATAGCGTCGAGCACATCATTGCGACCTTCCAGCAGTTGCGTGATCTTGGGGTGAAGCTGGCCATCGACGACTTTGGCACTGGCTATTCGTCCTTGAGCTATCTCAAGCGCATCCCCGTGGACTACGTGAAGATCGATCAGGCGTTTATTCGTGGTCTGGGGGAGAGCAGTGAGGATGCGGCGATCACCCGGGCGATCATCGCCATGGCGCATGGTTTGTCGCTGAAAGTGGTGGCTGAAGGTGTTGAGCGGCCGGAACAGCTGGAATTTCTGAAAGCCGAGCGTTGCGATGAAGTGCAGGGGTATTGGGTCAGCCGTCCGGTCGAGGCCACCGACCTGGCCGAGCTTTTACGTCGCGACGCCAACCCTTTGTAGCTGCAGGCTTCGCCAGCTGCTCCATGGGCCGAGAGGGCTACATGGAGCGCATGTCGCATGAAATGGGGACATTGAGTTACGCATTGAGCAGGCAAAATGCCGATTCATGTAGTATAACTACAAGCGTGCTACATCCCCGGCACCTGCCAATAACAAAGAGTCCGCCCCTTTGAATCTGCTGCAACACATCGCCCAGTCACGCCACCTGTTACGCAAGTCGGAGCTCAAGGTCGCCGACCACGTGCTGCTTGACCCTGCGGCGGTGATGCACAGTTCCATGGCCGACCTGGCCCACAGCGTGGGCATCAGCGAGCCGACCATCGTGCGGTTTTGCCGTGCCATCGGTTGCTCCGGGTTTCAGGATTTGAAGCTGAAACTGGCGCAGAGCCTGGCGGCTGGCGCGAGTTTCGGGCAGTTCGCGATCCATGAAGACGATTCGGTCGCCGACTACAGTCTGAAAATCTTCGACACCACCCTGCACACCCTGATGGAGGTTCGCGAGAAACTCGATCCGGTGGAGTTGCAGAGGGCGGTGTCGCTCATGTCTCAGGCCCAGCGTGTCGAGTTTTATGGATTCGGTGCTTCGGGCGCAGTGGCGGCGGATGCCCAGCACAAATTTTTCCGTTTACTGCTGACTGCAGCGGCGTATTCCGACCCGCACATGCAGGCGATGTCGGCGGTTACCTTGAAGCCGAGCGACGTGGCGATCTGTATTTCCCAGTCGGGGCGTTCCAAGGACCTGTTGATCACTGCCAATCTGGTGCGAGAGAGCGGCGCTTCGTTGATCACGTTGTGCCCGAGCCAGACGCCGTTGGCCGAGCTGTCGACTGTCAACCTGGCGATCGATGTGCACGAAGATACTGAAATCTACACGCCGCTGACGTCGCGCATTGCGCACCTGGTGGTGATCGATGTGCTGGCGATGGGCGTGGCCATGGCCCGCGGTCCGAGCCTGGTCAATCACCTCAAGAGCGTCAAACGCAGTCTTCGCAGCTTGCGGCTGTCGCCCAAGTCAGTAAAAGCCCTCGACGATTGAGCCCGATCTGACATTGCCGGAAGGTCGTTCCGACCTTTTCGCGGGCAAGCCCGCACCCACAAGGATTGGCTGTGTTGCACAGAATGAGTGAACACCACCGGTCCCTGTGGGAGCGGGCTTGCCCGCGAAGGCGTCCTCAAAAACATCCGTGTCACTGCCAATGTTCACACTGCTGTAACCCTTCTGCCGCCAAACCGTCATCCCTCGCACCTATCTTGTAACTCCCGTACTCGCCTTGGGAGACTCGAAATGGCTCAGTCCTACGAAGAACGCAACAGCGCCGTCAAAACCCGTCGTCAGCAAGAAGATCAGCGCCGCATGGAATTTCGCCGCGCCATCGAAGACCGCTGCGAACGCCGTCAGCTTCTGGCGGAAATTGGCGAATTTCCTGACGACCTCGAACTCAATTACTGGCAGGCAGCTCCCGTAACTTCCCGTCGAAACGCTCAACCAGGGCGCTGATCTGCATCCGCTCGCTGCGGATAAACGCAAGGAATGCGTGCGCCACCGGTGACAGCCGTTTGGCTTTTGCCTGCACCAGGCACCAACTGCGATACAGCGGCAGCTCTTCGACGGGCAACTCAATCAATCCGCCTGTTGCCAATTCAAGGTTCAGGGCATGGCGCGTCAACAGCGCCAGGCCCAGACCCGCGAGCACGCATTCACGCTGGGCTTCGGCCGATGAGACTTCTTGGGTCTGGTTGAAGTGCACGCGCTTTTCTTTGAAATACTCTTCGCAGGCTAATCGCGTACCGGAGCCGGATTCGCGCAATAGCAGTGTGTAGGGCTCCAGATCCTGCAAGCGCAGTGGGCCCATGTGGCACAGCGGATGATCCGGTGGTGCTACGGCGACAATTGGGTTGTTGAGAAATGGCAAGAACTCCAGCCCCATGTCCTGCGGCACCATGGACATGATCACCAGATCGTCGCGGTTGTCGGAGAGGCGCCGGATCACCTGCCCACGGTTGACCACCGTCAGTTGCAGATTCACTTCCGGGTGCTGGCGCTTGAAGGCGGCAAACAGGTGCGGCACGAAATACTTGGCGCTGGATTCCACCGCCAGTTTCAGCTGACCCTGCAACGAGCCTTGCATGTCCGACAGCTGCATATCGAGGTTTTCCAGGCGCCCGAAAATGTCCCGGCTGGCGCGCTGCAGTGCTTCGGCCGCCTCGGTCATGTAGAGTTTTTTGCCGACGTAATCGAACAAAGGTTGGCCGATCAGCTCTTCGAGTTGACGAATCTGTAGGCTCACGGCAGGTTGTGTGAGAGACATTTCGTCGGCCGCGCGGCTGTAGGACCTTAAGTCGCACACCTCATTGAAGATCTGCAATTGACGCAACGTCATACGCATCAATGACTTACGCATTTTCTAGAGACCCTGAGCGGAGGCTGATGCTTCAACTATAAGTCTTTGCTTATGTGTAACCCAATTATTATTCATTTTTGTTAATCCCTTGCGCGGGCTAGTGTGGAGCTGCGACTGAATTGAAACATTTGGTCACGCGTCGACCTGGTTTGACAGGTCGTGGGTACCACCGGCTCAAGGGAACCTCCAAGTGATAAAAAAGATCCTGATCGCCAACCGTGGTGAGATTGCCGTACGAATCGTGCGTGCCTGCGCCGAAATGGGCATTCGCTCGGTCGCGATCTATTCCGACGCCGATCGCCATGCCTTGCATGTGAAGCGTGCGGACGAGGCCCACAGCATCGGTGCCGAGCCACTGGCCGGCTACCTGAATGCGCGCAAGCTGGTGAATCTGGCGGTAGAAACCGGTTGCGATGCGCTGCATCCCGGCTACGGCTTCCTCTCGGAAAACGCTGAACTGGCAGATATATGCGCCGAGCGCGGCATCAAGTTCATCGGTCCATCGGCTGAAGTGATTCGCCGCATGGGCGACAAGACTGAAGCCCGTCGCAGCATGATCAAGGCTGGCGTACCCGTCACCCCGGGGACCGAAGGCAACGTCGCGGATATCGCGGAAGCCTTGATCGAAGGCGACCGCATCGGTTATCCGGTGATGCTCAAGGCGACTTCCGGTGGCGGTGGCCGTGGTATCCGTCGCTGCGACAGCCGAGAAGAACTTGAACAAGCATTCCCGCGGGTCATTTCCGAAGCCACCAAGGCCTTCGGTTCGGCGGAAGTGTTCCTGGAAAAATGCATCGTCAATCCGAAACACATCGAAGCGCAGATTCTCGGCGACAGTTTTGGCAACGTGGTGCACCTGTTCGAGCGTGATTGCTCGATCCAGCGTCGCAACCAGAAGCTGATCGAGATCGCTCCGAGCCCGCAACTGACCCCGGAACAGCGCGCCTACATCGGCGACCTGTCGGTGCGTGCGGCCAAGGCTGTGGGCTACGAGAACGCCGGCACCGTGGAGTTCCTGCTCGCCGAGGGCGAGGTGTACTTCATGGAAATGAACACCCGGGTGCAGGTGGAACACACCATCACCGAAGAAATTACTGGCATCGACATTGTTCGCGAGCAGATTCGCATCGCCTCCGGCCTGCCGCTTTCGGTGAAACAGGAAGACATCCAGCACCGCGGTTTCGCGCTGCAATTCCGGATCAACGCCGAAGACCCGAAAAACAACTTCCTGCCGAGCTTCGGCAAGATCACCCGTTACTACGCGCCCGGCGGTCCCGGCGTGCGCACCGACACAGCGATCTATACCGGCTACACCATTCCACCGTTCTACGACTCGATGTGCCTGAAACTGGTGGTCTGGGCGCTGACCTGGGAAGAGGCGATGGACCGTGGCTTGCGAGCTCTGGACGACATGCGTCTGCAAGGGGTCAAGACCACCGCCGCGTACTACCAGGAAATCCTGCGTAACCCGGAATTCCGTAGCGGCCAGTTCAACACCAGCTTCGTTGAAAGCCACCCTGAACTGACCAACTACTCGATCAAGCGCAAACCCGAAGAGCTGGCCCTGGCCATCGCCGCCGCCATCGCCGCCCACGCAGGCCTGTGAGGAATATTCCAATGTCCAAGAAAATCCACGTTACCGACACAATCCTGCGCGACGCCCACCAATCGCTGCTCGCCACCCGCATGCGCACCGAAGACATGCTGCCGATCTGCGACAAGCTCGACAAAGTCGGCTACTGGTCGCTGGAATGCTGGGGCGGCGCGACCTTCGACGCCTGCGTACGCTTCCTGAAAGAAGACCCGTGGGAGCGTCTGCGCCAACTGCGCGCGGCATTGCCTAACACCCGTCTGCAAATGCTCCTGCGGGGCCAGAACCTGCTGGGCTACCGCCACTACAGCGACGACGTGGTCAAAGCCTTCGTTGCCAAGGCTGCGGTCAACGGTATCGACGTGTTCCGCATCTTCGACGCGATGAACGACGTGCGTAACCTGCGAGTTGCCATCGAAGCCGTGAAAGCCGCCGGCAAACACGCTCAAGGCACCATCGCTTACACCACCAGCCCGGTGCACACCATCGAGGCTTTCGTGGCGCAAGCCAAGCAAATGGAAGCCATGGGTTGCGACTCCGTGGCGATCAAGGACATGGCCGGCCTGCTGACCCCGTACGCCACAGGCGAACTGGTCAAGGCATTGAAATCCGAGCAATCGCTGCCCGTGTTCATTCACTCGCACGACACCGCCGGCATGGCCACCATGTGCCAACTCAAGGCCATCGAGAACGGTGCCGATCACATTGACACCGCGATCTCCAGTTTCGCTTCCGGCACTAGCCACCCAGGCACTGAATCGATGGTCGCTGCCCTTAAAGGCAGCGAATACGACACCGGCCTGAACCTGGAGCTGTTGCAGGAAATCGGCTTGTACTTCTACGCCGTGCGCAAGAAGTACCACCAGTTTGAAAGCGAATTCACCGCGGTCGACACGCGCGTTCAAGTCAACCAGGTACCGGGCGGGATGATTTCCAACCTGGCCAACCAGTTGAAAGAGCAGGGCGCCCTGAACCGCATGAGCGAAGTGTTGGCGGAAATCCCGCGCGTTCGCGAAGACCTCGGCTTCCCGCCTCTGGTGACGCCGACCTCGCAGATTGTTGGCACCCAAGCGTTCTTCAACGTGCTGGCCGGCGAGCGCTACAAGACCATCACCAACGAAGTGAAGCTCTACCTGCAAGGCGGCTACGGCAAAGCGCCGGGCACCGTGAACGAAAAACTGCGTCGTCAGGCGATCGGCAGCGAAGAAGTGATCGACGTGCGTCCGGCTGACCTGCTCAAGCCGGAAATGACCAAGCTGCGTGCCGAAATTGGCGCCGTGGCCAAGTCTGAAGAAGACGTGCTGACTTACGCCATGTTCCCGGACATCGGCCGCAAGTTCCTCGAAGAACGCGCAGCCGGCACCCTCACACCAGAGGTGCTGTTGCCAATTCCGGAAGCGGGCGGCGTGGCGTCGGCCGGCGGTGAAGGCGTGCCGACCGAGTTCGTCATCGATGTCCACGGCGAAACCTACCGCGTCGACATCACCGGTGTCGGCGTCAAGGCTGAAGGCAAGCGTCACTTCTACCTGTCTATCGACGGCATGCCGGAAGAAGTGGTGTTCGAACCGCTCAACGAATTCGTCAGCGGTGGCAGCAGCAAGCGCAAGCAAGCCACTGCACCGGGCCACGTCAGCACCACCATGCCGGGCAACATCGTCGACGTGCTGGTCAAGGAAGGCGACACCGTGAAAGCCGGCCAAGCCGTGCTGATCACCGAAGCGATGAAGATGGAAACCGAAGTCCAAGCGGCCATCGCCGGTAAAGTCACCGCCATCCACGTGGCCAAGGGCGACCGGGTGAACCCGGGCGAGATTCTGATCGAGATCGAAGGCTGAGTTAACAGCCTCGATATACCGTTTTAAACCTCGGGGGGGCATGTGCTCCCCTTTTTTTTCGCCCGGAGTTTGTGGCTGTTAGAAACTCATTCGCCACTGACCCGTGACGCCGTGGTTTCGGCTGTCGGTGCCGATCTCGCCAGTGAGGCCGACGCCCAGGGTGTGTTTTGCTGACAATCCAAGGTCCAGCCCTGCATCGAGTATCAAGCTGTCACGGTCAAGTGGCGCGCCGGAAACGGTGAAGTTTTTTCCGCCCGTAACCAATCGTTGACGGGTATAGCTGTAGACGTCCCCGTAAGTGTGTTTCCAGCCGGCACTGAACCGCGGCGTCAGTTGCATGCCGTTATCCAGAGTGTTGAGCTTCGCCAGCCGCAGGCCGAATGTGCTGTTCAAATTGTTCTGCGTTTGACCGTGTACCTTCAGTGCCGCTGCGCCACCTTTTTCCGTGTAAGTGTCGCGCTGATAGCGTTGGTATCCCAGGCTGGCAAACGGTTCGATGCTGACGTTCGCCCGCCCCAGGTTGTAACCCAATTCCGCAAAGGCCTGCTGGGTGTTGGCATCGTAACGGCCTTCAGGGCGGTCGCTGAAACCTTTGAAGGCAACCCGGCGTTTAGTGCTGCCGTCGTGACTGCTATAGGTCGCGCCGAGGCGCAGGGACATTGGTCCGTTTTGACGTAGGGCATAAGCTCCCAAATGCCAGCTGTCCAGATCGCCGTCGAGTCCACGGCTATCCAGACGCGTTTCGGATTTGCCGCCCATCACTCCGATGCGCCATTCCTCATCAACTCCCCAATCTGCGCCCAAAACCAGACCTTGGGTGGAGTGTTGCAGGGGGTCATGGTCGCGATCCAGCGTCCCGCCATGACCCAGCACTTGCAGCCAGACTCGGCCATTGTCTTCACTGCCGGCGGCCAGGCGTGGTGCATTGCGCTTGGTGGAATTGGCGTAGCTACTGGCGCTGTCCAGCTGACGCATGGCCGAGAGCATGGTCGCGCTGATTGGACTGTCACTGTTCAGGGTCGCTTTCGCAAGGTTAGCGTTGTTGCCGCCGGCCAGCTGTTCGATGGCAACAGATGCCGTCTGTTTGTCAGCGCTGAGCAGGGCTGCGACAGCAGCGTTTGTGGGGCGGGATGCCTTTGGCACTGTGGCGACGGAATTGGTAGCAGGGGGTGGAGTTGAAGCTGTGAGGGGCTTGTCGGTGGTAGGTGGCGTTGCGGCAGTCGAAGGTTTTTCAGCGGTAGTTGTCGGTGTGGAGACCGGAACGGATGTGTCGACATTTGCAGGTGGATTCGGAGCTTCAGCGACGGTGGGTGCTTGAGGTATGTCCTTCGGCTCTTCAATGCTTTGGGCGGCTTCCCTCCCGTTATCCGTGGTTGCGACACTCTCCATCTTCACATCGTTACGGACGAAGATCAGGTCGACAGTCTTTTCTTCGTATTTGAGCTTGGGCGTTAAGAAGGCAAGGTTGTTGAGGACTTTCCCAAACACCCCTTCGACTTTATTGGCAATAAGGATGTTGTTTTCGCTGATTAGCGGGTATTCACCCGGTGCTGCAACGATGTTCAGTGTGGAGCCGCCAAGGCTGGCGGTGCCATCGACTATTATCGTTTCACTTTTGCGGTCGGCATTGACCTCGTAGGTTAGCTCGGCAGTTTTTGAGAGATCCAAGTTACCTTTAACTGTCGGTGCGCCGTGCAAACTGTCGACAGAAAGCTTTCCGTTTACCTTCAGGGAACCCGTTAAACCGTTGCCCGCGAAAGCACCTTTTTCATTGATGACGACGTCTCCGTCGATAGTTCCTGGGTTGTTCAGGGTGCCTCCTGATTGCACGGTCGCTCCGCCGCCAATCTTTCCGTTGTTGACAAGCGTTCCTTGGGTCAACGCCCCACCCTGGATATGTCCATTATTTATTAGCGTTGCTTTTGGACGTATCAAGACACCGGTATTGAAATCACCGGAACCATTGATGGTCCAAGTGCTTCGTTTGAGCTCCAGGCCTTCAAAACGACGACTCTCGCCTAACGTGCCACCGCTGGCGGTATCGAGTTGCAGGAAGTTGATACCGCCACCACCGTCGATAAATCCGGAAAGGACTCCGCGGCCAGACACAATGACCAGGTCATCTCCATCGCCGAATGTCCGATCAGTACCATCCGCTGCTTTGTTGATGGGAATCTTGTTGGTGGTGGGGGCATTTATAAATGCGTCCAGCGCCGCTATGAGCTGCTCCGGCGTTGCATCCGAAGGAATGGTGTCATCGATGGATACTTGCTGGGCAAGCGAAAATTCAGCGCACCCCAGCGCAAGCGCAATGGCCAGCGCCAGGTGTTTTGGTCGGTATTTATGTTGAACGGACATCGAATTCGGCCTCTGTTGATAGGAGGCCAAACTCTAAGAGGCAGGCTATAGGTGCCGATGTCAGCTGCTTCCCGCAGGCTTGCGGGGGTTGTCAGAAGGTTGTGTAGAAAATTGCCAGCCTCCTGAGGAAGGCTGTTTTTACCTGTTCGAGCTGACGCTTTTTCTTACAACAAATCGAGACATGGTCGGCTATCGCAACTCGGAAACTCATCTGCCACTGACTGGTCAACCCAGCCTCCGTCTGTTGCTGCCGATACCAATATTGGTTCGAATCTGCATTATTTTGCGTGTTTTCTACATAAGGTTGAGTTCATGTGCATTTTATTGCGCATGGATACGATGCCCGGTGACTATAAATGCACTATATTGCAGTTCTAGTGCCCGCTACCTTCTGACAGATGCATTTAAATGCAGGTGATGACGATATGTACGACCTGACTTTACAGATCTTTACCTCCGGGAATTGGCACGACGCCATGGTCTTCAACTTCGACAGCCCTGAAAAAGGGTTCGAAAGTCGATGCAACTTTGGCTACGAAACCTCCTATCTCGTCGAAAACATTGAGGGTATTGGAACACCCTTTGCCAAAGCCGTAAGTGCTAGGTTTCCTTTGGACTGGGAGGGTAAGCGATCCAACGCGCCAGCATTTCTGCACGACATCGCACCTGCCGGTGCCGCCAAGAAATTTCTGCTGACACACATAGGTCGTGACAAGCCTGCTGACGTCAGTGCCGACCTTTATTTACTGGCCAGAAGCACTCCGGCACCGATTGGCAATATGCGCATAAAGGAATCCGCCGAGGCAGTAGATCAGCGCGGGCCTATAGGGTTTAAACGCCAGGACGTCATTAGTCGTGATAACCGGTTTCTCGAATATGCCTATGAGCAGGGCGCTGCAATTGGTGGAGCAACGGGGGCAGGTGGCGAGGCGCCAAAACTTTTGTTAGCTCAGGGTAAGGGCACAGATCTATACCCCGATGCAGTATTGGACGATGCAGACGTTACCCAGCACTGGTTCGTGAAGTTCTCTCGCAATAAAGGAACCCGGAACGATCAGGACATTCTCAGAAGCGAGTACCACTACTACAAGGCACTACAAAAACTAGGCATCGAAACGGTGGCAGAACAGGGCTTGGCCTTGGAGGAGGCGACCAAACCTAGCTTGTGGATGCAGCGTTTTGATCGGCAAGTGACCCCTCAGGGTGTCGAGCGTTTTGCCGTGGAGTCGATCTACTCTCTGGCGCAAATCACCACGCCCGGTAGCCCGATGGACCACATGGAAGTTATCCGGCTGCTTGCGGGGCTATGGCGTGATGCAGGGCAGGCGGACCAAATCCCGAATCTCGTTGCTGACTATCTGCGTCGGGATCTGCTCAATAAAATCCTAGGCAACTCAGATAACCACGGGCGCAATACCGCAATCATCCGCGATACGGCCTCGTTTCGCCTGGCACCGATCTATGACTTGGCGCCAATGGTGATGGACGACGAAGGCGTCACAAGAACCACCAAGTGGCCGAAAGAGTTGGAGAGGGCTGGGGATGTAAATTGGCGTGGTGTGTGCCAGGCATTGGCCGACATCGCTGATCCGAATGATCCGCTGGCAGCGCTAATTGATTTGCCGGGTTCTTTTGAACGCCTGCGTGAGGATGCCAAATACTTGTTGGCACTCCCGGACATTCTGACTGACAGCGGATTGCCCGACGCCACAATGAATCACCCGCGAATTGCATTGAAAAATCTGGAGCAGCGTTTGAAAGAGTGGGACCTGAAATGAGCATGACAGTTGCCGAGCGCACATTGCTCATAGAAAGCATTCAAGAGGCGCTGGCCCAAGGCACTCTTGAGATTGGTGAGGCAGTCCGTCGCTTGCGGGTGGAAGTCACAGGCCTGCACCAGACCCAGTTTGCAAAGATGTGCAAAGTCTCGGTGCGCACGCTGGTGCATATCGAACATGGGGAGGGGAATCAGACGCTGAAATCGTTGAATTCGGTGTTCCGACCGTTTGGATTGAAGATGGGCGTGGTGCGGGTTCGACGTGATCTCAGCTGAATCGACACTGTTTGTAGGCGATGTCGACGGCGCTTGCTCAAGTCGGGCCACCAAATAACCCGAAACTTGAGCTTGCTCGGTGACATTCAAGACGGTATCTACACTATTCGAAGGCTGCGACTTTTCGCTAACTACGGCTCAAATACGCCTTCCCATAATGCCGCTCCATCCGCGCCTGAATCAGCTCCAGCCCGATCGACATCAACCAATAAATAATCGCCGCGGTCGTGAGCATTTCGATATAGCGATAACTCGAACGCCCATACGATTGCGCCAAAAACATCACTTCCCAAACCCCCATCACCGAAATCAGTGACGAGTCTTTGAGCATGGAGATGAACTGGTTGGTGGTGGGCGGGATGATGGTGCGCATGGCCTGGGGCAGGGTGACGCGCCAGAAGATCACGGTTTCGCGCATGCCCAGGGCCAATGATGCTTCGCGTTGGCCATGGGGGACGCCGAGGATGCCGGCGCGGAAGATTTCGCTCAGGTAAGCGCCGTAGTTCAGCGACAGCGCGATGATGCCCGCGGCGATGGCGCCCGGCACGATGCCCAATTGCGGTAAGCCGAGGTAGATCAGCAGGATCTGGATCAGCAGCGGTGTGCCGCGAAAGAACGAGGCATAGAAGCTTGCGATACCGAACGCCACCGCGCTTTTCGACAGCCGCGCCAACGCCGTGATGAAGCCCAGCAGCGATGACGTCACGATTGAGCACAGGCACAAGAACAACGTCAGCGCTGCGCCTTGCAGAAAGCCGTTGGGCGCCAGGTGCAGGCCGATCAGGTTCGGCAGTTTGTCGAGGATGATCGAGAACTTCAGGTCGAAGCTCAGGAAGAAACTCGCGAACAAGCCAAACATCGCCGCCCAGGTCAGGTACAGCCGCGTGCGGAATCCGAAAATCCGTTGCAGCAATGACTCAGCCACCGGTTGCGGTGGCTGAGGTGGTTTGGGGAAAGAAGTCATTTGCTGATGTCGGCGCCGATCCATTTTTGCGACAGTTTGCTCAGGGTTCCGTCTTGTTTCAACTGAGCGAAAACTTCACGCACTTTGCTGTTCCACTGCACGTCACCTTTTTCGATGGCCACCGAGTTCGGCTCCGCGTACAGCGGATCACCGGCGAGCTTGAAGCGTTTGTCCTCGTTCAGGCGTGGTTGCGCGGTCACCAGGTTGGTGAGAATTGCGTCCAGACGCACGCCAGCGCCCAGGCCCAAATCCTGGAAGGCCACGTTGTCGGTGTCATACGGGGCGATCTGCACGTTCTCGAACGGGTACTGCAGTTGGGTGTCTTCGGCGCCTTCGATCACCAGGTTTTTGTTCAGGTAGCTTTCATAACTGGAGGCGCTGGTGAGGCCGACTTTTTTGCCGCTCAGGTCCTTGGCGCTGTGAATGCTGTCGTTCTTGGCGTTGACCACAATCACGGCAGGGGACGCGTAGTATTCAACCGGGAAGTCGAAGACTTCGGCGCGGGCCTTGCTCGGAGTCATGGAGCAGATGCAGATGTCGTAGCGCCCGCTCCAGCGACCGGCGGCGATCACGTCCCAGGACGGTGTTTCGAGACGCAGCTTGACGCCCAGTTTGTCTGCCACGGCTTTGGCCACATCGACGTCGAAACCGTCGAGCTGGTTTTGGTCGTTGAGGAATGAGAAGGGTGGATAGCTTTCCATCAGCACGCCCACCAGTTCTTTCTTTTGCTCGATGCGATCCAGGGTGGCGCCTGCAAAGGCTTGGGTAGAGGCAGTCAGAATCGTCAGGCCCAGGGCCAGCAGTGGTTGAAATTTCACAGTTGATCCCTGAAAAAAAGAGGTTGTTATTAACCGGGTGGTGCGTATTAAATAGTTATAAGAACGACTCTGATAGTGAGTTATTTTCATAAGCTTATGAGTGAAAAGCATATGGGCGCAGACAGCACGGTAATTCTGGATGGCGGCATGGGGCGGGAGCTGCAACGCCGAGGGGCGCCGTTCAGGCAGCCCGAGTGGTCGGCGCTGGCCTTGAGCGAGGCGCCGCAAGCCGTAGAGGCGGTGCACGCGGCTTATATTGAAAGCGGCGCCAACGTGATCACCAGCAACAGTTACGCAGTGGTGCCGTTCCATATTGGCGAAGAGCGTTTTGCCGCTGAGGGGCAGGCGCTTGCGGCGTTGGCCGGTGAACTGGCCCGTCGTGCGGTCGATGCGGCGGGCAAACCGGTGCGTGTGGCCGGTTCATTGCCACCCTTGTTCGGCTCCTATCGTCCGGACCTGTTCGACGCTGCTCGCGTAACTGAATTGCTGGCGCCGCTGGTCAATGGACTGGCGCCTCATGTCGACCTGTGGCTGGCCGAAACCCAGAGTTCGACTGCCGAAGCAAAGGCGATCCATGCCGGTCTGCCGAAGGACGGCAAGCCGTTCTGGCTGTCGTTTACCTTGAAGGATGAAGACACCGACGAAGTGCCGCGTCTGCGTTCGGGTGAGCCCGTGGCTGAGGCCGCTGCGGTGGCGGCTGAGTTGGGTGTCGAGACCTTGCTGTTCAACTGCAGCCAGCCAGAAGTGATCGGCGCTGCGATTGATGCTGCGCGGGAAACCTTTGAACGTCTGGGTGTGAAGATTCACATCGGCGCCTACGCCAATGCCTTCCCGCCGCAGCCGAAAGAGGCCACGGCCAATGACGGTCTGGACCCGTTGCGCGACGATCTCGACCCACCGGGTTATTTACAGTGGGCGGCAGATTGGCAGAAGCGCGGGGCCAGCCATTTGGGCGGTTGCTGCGGGATCGGGCCGGAGCATATTGCGGTGTTGGCGCAGAAGTTAGCCTGATGCCATTCGCGGGCAAGCCTCGCTCCTACAGGTTTTCGGTTGACCATAAAATGGTGATCGACGCAAAACCCTTGTAGGAGCGAGGCCTGCTCGCGATGGCGTCCGTCCAGACGCCGAAGATTACTGGCGACACTCCACCAACGTTTTCAACTGCCCCGATTCCGTCTGGTTTTCATCGGACAGCCACCGCTCGAACCCTGCGCCAATCGCCGGCCATTCTGAATCCAGAATCGAATACCACGCCGTGTCACGGTTCTGACCCTTGACCACCATGTGCTGACGAAACACCCCTTCAAAACTGAACCCCAATCGCTCGGCCGCGTACTTGGAGCGGGCATTGCCGTTATTGCATTTCCATTCCAGACGCCGGTAACCCAACGCAAAGGATTCCTTGGCCAGCAGGTAAACCGCCTCGGTACTTTTCGGTGAACGCTGCATCGGTGCGCCGAAGGTCACATGGCCGATCTCGATGCGACCCTGAGAAGGCACAATCGACATCAGGCTGAGGATTCCCTGCACGTCGCCGCTGGCGCGGTCGATCACCGTGAAAAAATACGGGTCGCTGTTGGCCGCGTGGTTGCTCAGCCAAACGTCGAAAGCGCTGCGCTCCGGGAAAGGACCGTAAGGTAAATAGTCCCAGAGTTTCGGATCCGAGCCCGGACCTTCCAGGGCTTCCCACAAACCGTCGGCGTGACGGACCGGGTCAAGTTTTTCCAGGCGGATGAAACGCCCTTCAATCAGTTGGACCGAAGGCGGCGGAACACCTTTCCAGTCCGCGAGTGAAGTCGACATGCTGCTCTCCTTGAGTCTTAAAGGGCTTTGCAAAACTGGATGAAACCGGGGCGCTCGGCGATGCGCTTATAGAGCTGAATCGCGGTGGCGTTGGTTTCGTGGGTTAACCAATGGACTTCGCAGCATCCGTCGGCCTTGGCCGTGGTGTAGACGAATTCGATCAGTTGCCGACCGACACCGGTGCCACGGGTTTCGGGCGTCACCAGCAAGTCTTGCAGGTAGCAGGAGTTTTCGATGCTCCAGTTCGAGCGGTGGTAGATGAAATGCACCATGCCCACCGCTTTGCCATCGGCCCAGGCCAGCGCACCATGGGTCGGTTCGCTCGGATCGAGCAGGCGCTGCCAGGTGCTCTGGGTGACTGCATCGGGCAATTCGGTGTTGTAGAAGCGCAAGTAGGCTTGCCACAACGGCAGCCAGGCAGCGTGATCGTCGGCGGTGACCTGGCGGATGTCGATCTGACTCATGTGGATTCCTTAACGCATCAAGTGGGCGAGGGCCTGGTCGTGCACATCAGGGCTGGCGGCCAGCCCCTCGCGCACACCGGCGATGTCTGCAGCATTGCGGTTCTGGCTGAGCTTGCGTTTGCCCTCCAGACGCTGGATCGGCAAGGCAAAACCGACGATGGCCTTGAGCATGCCATCAATGTAGTCGGTGGGGGCATCGGCGACTTTCCATGGGTTAGCGCGGCCCGATTCATGACGATCAGTCAGGGCGCTGACCAGATTTCGCAGGCGGTCAGCGTCGCTGAACACTTCGGCGGTGCCGTAAGCGTGCACGGCGACGTAGTTCCAGGTCGGCACGACTTTGCCATGCTCGGCTTTGCTCGGATAAAACCCCGGGCTGACGTAAGCATCCGCACCGGCAAAAATCACCAGCGCCTGCGCGCCGTTCTGCAATTCCCGCCATTGCGGATTGGCCCGGGCGAAGTGGCCGTAGAGGGTGCCATTTGGGCCTTGATCAACATTGAGCAGCAAAGGTAAATGACTGGCTTGCAGGCCTTGCTCACCGTGGGTGACCAAGACCGCGAGACGAGTCCCGAGAATCTGCTGATGCAGTTCATTCAAATCATCGATGGTGAAAGAGCCGGGCGTGTACATGGAAATTTTCCTTGGCGAATGCCTGCATCCTAGGCAGGCTATTGGTCTGTTGTAAGAGCCATTAATGACCAATTTCATAGGTCCATTATTATGTCGAACACGCCGCTTCCTTCTTCATTCAACCCCGCGGGTATCGAACTTGATCGCCGTCAGGGCCTGAGTCGTCAGCTCTATCAAGCGCTGCGGGTGCGAGTGCTCGACGGACGACTGGCCAGCGGCACACGACTGCCGGCCAGTCGCGATCTGGCGGCGGCGTTATCGATTTCCCGTAACAGCGTGGTCCGTGCCTACGATCAGCTCTACGCTGAGGGCTTCATCGAGGGGCGTGTGGGTGACGGAACGTATGTCGCGCAATTGCCTCAAGCCGCAATGCCGGTAAAAAAACTATCCACAAAAGTATCCACAGGGTTTTCAACAGGGTTACCCACAGCCTTATCCACAAATTGGCTGGATTTACCTGTGGTTTCATCCAGTAAAGTTATCCACAGCGGTGCTTTGGGAAGGGTTGAAAAGAACCATTTGGCCTTGCCTCCCAGTGGTCCGCCTCGCGCATTCAGGGTTGGTGTTCCGGCTTTCGATCTGTTTCCTTTCGAGGTCTGGGCCAAGCTGAACGCGGCTTTCTGGCGTAAGCCGGATTTACAGCAACTGTGTTATGGCGATCCGGCGGGTGATGAACGCTTGCGCGGATTGATTGCGGCCTACTTGCGCAGCTCAAGGGGTATGCAGTGCTCGGCTGAGCAAATAGTGATCACCAGTGGCGCGCAACAGGGGATTAGCCTTTGTGCACAGTTGCTGGTGGAGCCTGGCGATGGAGTGGGCATTGAAAATCCGGGGTATCGAGCGGCGGGTCATGCCTTCGCTGTAGCCGGCGCGCGATTGCACGGGATAGCGGTGGACAGTGAGGGTATCGATTGTGCCGAATTGGCCGGGATTGAGAATTGCCGTCTCGCTTATGTCACGCCATCCCATCAGTACCCGACCGGTGTCGTCATGAGTCTCGCGCGACGTCTTGAGTTGCTGGCTTGGGCCGAACGCACGCAAGGCTGGATCATTGAAGATGATTACGACGGTGAGTACCGTTACAGCGGCGCGCCTCTAGCACCTTTGGCTGCACTGGATCGTCACGCCCGGGTGCTTTATGTCGGGACTTTCGGCAAGGTTGCGTTCCCGGCGTTGCGGCTGGGGTATCTGGTATTACCGATGGGGCTGGTCGAGGCATTTTCCCGGCGGCGTGCAGTGGACGTGCGGCATTCGGAAGTCAGCACGCAAGCGGTCATGGCCGAGTTCATGGCGACAGGACATTTTCAACGGCACATACGGCGTATGCGGCGTGCGGCGTTAATCAGACGCAACGCATTGCTTGCTGGCTGGCCTCGAGATATTCCTGGTGTTGGTGTTCCACCGAATGTCGCCGCAGGGCTGCACTTGACGATAGCGGTCAACTCTCAGGCTCGGGAACAGGAGTTGATCGAGCAGGCCGCCAGTGTCGATGTTGAAATCAGTGCGCTAAGCAACTATTGGTTGCCGGATTCTCACCCGCCGATGGATTTGCGTGCGGGGCTGGTGCTGGGCTTTGCGGCGGTGCCCGAGGCGACAATCAATGCAGCGCTCGGGCGTTTGGTCAAAGTCTGGCGTTCATAGCGTGACAATAACGTTCCACGCTTGCCCTTCAGCGTTCCCGCACAGGCTCAAGATCCAGAAACAGTTTGCGCAGGACCGGATCGTCTATTTTTCGCAGTACGCCATCGATCGGTTCGAAGGTACTCAACGCCATTTGCTGGTCGGGTGTAAGTGTCTTGAGATAGTCGTCTGAGACTTTCAGATGGGCTGTTCCGGGTCTGTCGGCCGGGCTATTGACGGTAGGGTAATGGAAGTGCGCGACCCAAATGGGCTGATGGGTATTGGCCTTGTCGAAAATCCGATACTCCTGAAAGTAATCTCCCAGTTGTTTGGTGCGGATTCGCCCTTGTTCATTGCGGCTGATATCGATCTGCTTATTCTCGTGCATCCATTTGAAGCTGCTTTGTGTGGGCTTGCGTTGTTTATAAAGGTTCGCTCGAACACTGACCCCTGCTTTACGCATTCTGTTGGCTGCCTGAATCAGTTCTGTGCTCAGTGTGGCGACAGGTGGTGGAGTTCCCGTGGCAGCTTTGATTCTGGTCATGGCTTGTTCAACGCTTGCAGCGTTTTGTTCAAGTTTCAGGGCTTGCTGATCGAATAGATCCTGCATGTCGGCGGGTATACGCCTGGGTCGAAAAGCGTCTTTACGGGTACGGTCAATAAACTGTTCACTCTCCTGGCTCAGCTCAAGACCGATGCCGATGATCTCCATGTCTTTCAAGGCGTGTAGCGGCTGTTTGGGGATCACAGGGATGAATGGCTTGAGCGGATCTTCCGTGGCTTTTGCTGCTTCATCGTCGCCCGGCTTGCGCGGCCGGCTCTTGCTGACTTTGACCGGCTGACGCGAAGGGGCTGGACGGTTTCGTCTGGACGGATTCTGCTGTGGCTCAAGCGCTTGTTCCGGCAGCAAAGACTGGAGCTGACTTTGTGCCAATTGTGCAAACTCTTCGATAAGACTTCGCAGATGGTCGATTTGATTTCGCTTAAGCAACTCAGGGTAGGTATCCGGTAACTCCTGGAGGCGTTGCTCTGCATCGGCAAATACTTCGACAAGGGAGTGGAGTTCTTCGATACGAACCTTTAAGTCGATACTGGCGTCTGCACCTTTTACCAGATCGGCAACTTGATGAGCGGCCCTGCCGGCACTCACGATAATGTTGCCGATGGCATTACGCGCTTCGGGCATCTCCGGGCTCGCCTGCTCTTGCACGCAAAGTTCCTGTGCCATGCCGATCTCATTGGCTTTCAGTTCCAGTGCCGTGAAAGAAGGTAGCAGTTTGCGAATATGCATGGCCTCGGTAATACCAGGTCTTCCTGCGGCTTTCATCCCTTCAAGTACGGTGTGCGAAATCGACAGTTTGTTGACCATTTCGTGACTCAAGTCTGTCGCCTGCTGAATGGTGTCGACATAGGTTTGCTGCGAAACGACCGCTTGGTCTGCGGCCTGAGCCAGTTTTTGGGTGGCCTCGATATATCGATTTTTCTTTGTGACGAACCAGAGCGACAGATACCTCTCCAATTCGGTGCTCAGGCGCAGCAAGTCATAGGTGTAACCTGTCGTACCGCCGAGGTTGCGCCACTCTTGCAATTGAGCGAGTGCTTGCTGGTACGTATCAATCATTGCTTCAAGTTTTTGCGAGTACAGCTCCGATATCCGATCGAAGTCGGCACCCTTGGCTTCGAGTACGTCCGTTTGCACTTTTGCCATCTCGATTTTGTCCAACGCTTCCTGGGTTCTGAATGACTGCAAGGCTGTTTCCAGTTCATGTTTACGCCGTTCTTTTGCGGCTTTGAGGGCTTTAAGACGACCTTTCGGTGACCCTCCTCGTAAACGCAATCTCAGGTCCAATACCCACTGGCCTGTTCCAGTGCGGGCCAGTAGCGGGCCATCCCGGTAGGGTTCATCGGGGGCCACAATGGTGACCTGGTCGTCGCCGTCCACCAGGACGTTGAACCAGCGCTCACCCACTTGTGCATAATTCCTGTCGTTAAGCTGGTAGAGATGGGGAGCTGCTTCGTTCACGATGGTCAGGTTGGCGTCGGCGAGGTCGGGCGGCGTGACCTTCAGCGTGTCCAGATAGGAGCCCAATGCGGAAGGGCTGCGCCGTGGGACCGACCCGGCCACCTCGAGCGAAGTGCAATGGTCCATTGGCAGTTCTCCTGAAAGCGGCACAGGGTTGAACGTGACAGTCGCGTAAACAGTCTCGGGCTGAATCTCCTTTTCTATCGATAACTTCTCGATTCGTGGTTTATCGGAGAGTGTTCTGCGTCGCATCACTGCGTGATGGCTGAGGATTATCCCGATGGTCAGCAGAACGTCCGCCGCCGATGTCCATTCAATGAAACGATCACCTCGATCACGGGCATCAAGTGCCTGTTGTATTGCATTGATGGATTGCCAGACCCAGATAGCAGTGCCTACAGCGCCGCTGAACACGTTCGCGGTGACCTCGAACAGAGCCCAACTGCTTTCTTTCAGCAAGCTCCAGCGTCGTTCGGCATTTGACTGCGCTTGCCGATCGGCCAGATCGATCAACGCCTTGGCATTGCTATTGAACAGCGTCGACAGGATGTCGCCGGTTATTTCGATATTTTCAAAAACCACACGCCCGAAGCTGTCCAGTCGTTGCAACGGGTTGATGACCTGTTCGGCGACTAGCCACGGAGAAGGCAGGCCGACCGGGAATACGTATTGAGCATATTCAAAGCTCAATGTTTTATCAGGCAGCCAGGCGAGCACCGAGTCTCTGAGTTCGCCGGGTTGGTGCAGCGCATACAACAGATTTTGTCGGGAAGGAAACTGAAGCAAGGGTTGATCCAGCAACGGACGATACAGTAGGCAGGGGCCGCTTTCGGCCTCTCGAGGGCTGATGATGAACATGTTCGTGACGCTGTCGCTGACGCCGATCAGGCGATGCTGTGGCGTCATCGATAACGGATATATCGCAATGGACTGCACGGTGTCGGTGTCAGGATTAAACAGTTCGCAAATGTACCGATAGCCCTGCTCATCGATTCCCGCTTCTTTTTTGACCTTGCCTTCAAGCGCCAACAGCGGCAGCAGTAATTGCAGCTGATCGCGATAGAAATCTTTCTGGCGTCGGGATTCGACAGGGTCGTCTATCAACTTGCGTTTGATCAGTTCGGGATAGGCCTTGCCGATGTTGACCTGGGTCGACATGTCCGTGAGGAACTCGGATGTTAGCCAGTCTGGAACTTGCTCTCCCTGTTTGAAAAAAACGGTGGCCCTATAGGGCGCTTCATTCTCCAGGGCAAATTCGGCAAGCGTTTCTGTGCGTTGATCCAGAGGGTTGGGCAGTATGAGGTTATCGACGGTGAAGCTATTGGTAACTTTGATCCGCAGTTCATTCAGTGAAAGGTTCGTGGCACCCACTGCACGTGAATCCTTGATGATCGCTTCACACATCCGGCGCTGGGCATAATCGGTAATGGCAGGAATCTCGCCTTTGGCCGCCTTGCTTTCGGGGCGGCGATATAACTTGCCCAATGCCGTGATGTAACGTCCGTAATCTTGTATATCGTCAACCGATGCCTCGCGCAGCCAGTCGGGAATCGCTGTTTCCAATTGCTGGTATCTTGCATGCTCGGTTTTATCGAGCCCGGATTCGGTCTCGTCGATGGCCGTTGGATCAAGGAACCTTAGCGTATCTATGGCATCGAGCTGCGATGACACCAACGCCCAGGCCATGTGATCGAAGATGTTGCCGTCGGGCTCGTATAGTCGCCATTTCGGAGTGCGCCCTGCCAGTTGTGCTTCCAGGCGAGCGGGAAGCAAATCACCCAATTGCGCCATCGAGCTGAACGACTCGTAACCGCCCTCGATTGTGTACAGCACTAACAATTCACGCTGGCGATACGTTGCCTTGAGCACCAAGGCACCTCCGATCAAGAGATGGCTGGCAACTTCATTCTCCAGGGCATCGACATCGATCAAACACGCCTGGATTGCTGACAAGTCGCTGTTTGCATTCTTGCGCGTGGCTTTGTCGGGATCGATGAACACTTCGCGCGCCATGGCGCACTCATCAGCGTCCCAGCCTTTGACTTTCTGCACATTCAGGGCTTTGCGCAACGAGTTGGAAAGCTCCTGCCAACGCGCGATGCTGTGTCCTTTGCTATTCCAGAAATCCAGTTGCCGGGCTTGAAGCTCGACAAACAGCAAAGGCGCCAGATCATTGAGCATTTCGGCAATTTCCTCGATGCTCACCGCAAGATGAACAGGGTTTAGGGCCTTTGGCTCAAGCGAGAGAAAGTGTTCTCCTTCGATGTAATTGGCCCTTGTGCCATAAAGACCTTGGTGAACCAGTGCGTGCGTGAGTGATTCGAATGTTGTAGGGCCGGCCTCGACCTGATCATTCACCACAAGCCATTGCGGTGTGGCGACGATGGCGGTGTCGGGATCGATATCCAGCTTTGGATAAAGCGTTTTCAATGACTGGCGTAGTTTGTGTGAAGCCACTTCATTGAGCGTTGGGCCGTGACTGGTCTGGCTGACGAGTTCACTTTTTTCCAATAGTAGCGTTGTATCGTTGGGCAGATTGTTTTCGGTCATGGTCGCTTCTTCGCTGCTGTGTTTCAGGACGAACAAGGTCCTGGCTGGCAACGAAAATAGGGCGCGTCAGGTACGACCGTGCGGTAATTAATTATCGGCAGGCCAAAAAAAGACCCGCACACAGACGGGTCTCGAATGGAATCGGGTGAAGGTTTCAAGTGCCGGATTTTATTTTGGTCCAGGCCCGGGTCCGCGCCCGCTCGGCGTCGCGAGGTAACGGTTGCAGGGTGTAGAGCGTGCTCATCGCCGTTTCGGTCGGGTACAGGTTCGGGTTGTTGCGGATCGCCGGGTCGACCATTTCCGTGGCGTCCTTGTTCGGGTTCGGGTAACCGACGAAGTCGCTGACTGGTGCGATGACCTGAGGTTGCAGCAAGTAGTTGATGAAGGTGTAAGCGTCTTCCGGGTTTTTCGCGCCTTTGGGGATCGCGAGCATGTCGAACCAGATCGGCGCGCCTTCTTTGGGCAGGCGCATGTCGACGATCACGCCATTTTTGGCTTCCTTGGCGCGGTTGGCGGCCTGGGAGAAGCTGCCGGAGTAACCGACCGCCACGCAGATGTCACCGTTGGCAATGTCGGCCATGTACTTGGACGAATGGAAGTAGGTGATGTACGGACGAATCTTCATCAGCAGCGCTTCAGCCTTGGCGTAGTCCGCCGGCTTCTTGCTGTTGGGGTCCAGACCGAGGTGTTGCAGGGCTAGCGGCAGAATCTCCGACGGCGAGTCGAGCAGGGCCACGCCGCACTGCTTGAGCTTGCTGATGTTCTCTTCCTTGAAGATCAGGTCCCAGCTGTCCACCGGTGCGTTGTCGCCCAGCGCCGCCTTGACCTTGTCCGGGTTGAAGCCGATCAGGATGGTCCCGTACATGTAAGGCACGGCGAATTTGTTACCGGGGTCGTTGGCTTCGATCAGCTTCATCAGCTTCGGATCGAGGTGGTTCCAGTTCGGCAGTTTGCTGCGGTCCAGTGGCTGGAACACCCCGGCTTCGATCTGCTTGGCGAGGAATACATTGGATGGCACCACCACGTCGTAACCGGAGTTGCCGGTCAGCAGCTTGGCTTCCAGCGCTTCATTGGTGTCGAAGATGTCGTAGACCAGTTTGGTCTGGGTGTTTTGGGCTTTGAAGTCTTCCAGCGCTTTGGGGGTGATGTAGTCGAACCAGTTGTACACCCGCAAGGTGCGTTCTTCTGCGTGAACAGCACCATTGAGTAACGTGGCGCATAGCACTGTGGGAAAGAGCGCTGGCGCGATAAAACGCTTGAGTCGGTTCATTTGTTCGAATTCCTCTGGGCACTTTCAAAACCTTCGAGAACGTTCACGGCATTGATGCCGATTTCTTCTACCGCGTAACCACCTTCCATCACGAACAGCGTCGGTTTGCCGAGACCCGCGATACGCGCGCCCATCGCCAGGTAATCGGGGCTGTCGAGTTTGAATTGGGAGATCGGGTCGTCCTTGAATGTATCCACACCCAGAGACACGACGATGATGTCGGCGCCGTACTTTTCGATCTCTTTGCAGGCCTGCTCCAGCGCCGCGCTCCAACTGTCCCAGCCTGAGCCGGCGGGCAAAGGGTAGTTGAAGTTGAACCCTTCGCCCGGGCCCTCACCGTGTTCGTCTTCGTAGCCGAGGAAGAACGGAAACTCGGCTTCCGGATGGCCATGGATCGAGGTGAACAGCACGTCGCTGCGCTCGTAGAAAATCGATTGGGTGCCGTTGCCGTGGTGGTAATCGACATCGAGGATCGCGACCTTTTTGTGGCCTTGATCGAGGAAAGCCTGAGCGGCGATGGCGGCGTTGTTGAGGTAGCAATAACCGCCCATCAAATCGCTGGCGGCATGGTGTCCCGGTGGACGGCACAAGGCGAAGGCACTGCGCGCTCCACGCTGGATCACCGCTTGAGCCGTGAGGGCAACTTGCGCCGCGCTGTACGCCGCTTGCCAGGTGCCGGCGGTAATCGGTGCGCCGCCGTCGAAGCTGTAATAGCCGAGCTGGCCGTGCAGGCTGGTGGGCATGATCCGGCGCAAGGTGCGGGCCGGCCAGGTATAGGGCAGCAAGTCGCCGTCTGTTTTGAATTCGGTCCAGCGCGCCCAGGCCCCTTTGAAGAAGTCGAGGTAGTCGCGGCTATGGATGCGCTCGATCGGCCCGAGGCCGAAATCTTGCGGCGCTTCGACCGGGCCGAGACGGCGGTACTGTACGCGTGCCAGCACATGGTCGGCCCGCGAGGGCATTTCGAAGCACGGCATCAATTGCCCGTCCATCAATTCACAACGGCCGTGATGCAGGTGGTGATCGTCCGAGTAGATCGTCAGCATTCTTGTTCTCCGCAGGCTGATTCGGTTGCATACAGTCTTGCGGCGGGCAGCGTTTGGGAGAACGGCAGGAAAGGCCAAAAGGGGATCGATATGGCCAAAAAAATTGACCGAAATTCGCCCCTTAATGGCACGCCGGCGCCCTCGAATGATGCATCCGACCCTGTAGGAGCGAGCGGTGCGGCGATCCGACTTGCCCGCGAAGCTTTTGGCGTACTTGAAGACGCCATCGCGAGCAGGCTCGCTCCCACAGTAGTTTTGCGCCGCACACAAATACGGGGTTCTCTGAAGATCCAATGTGGGAGCGAGCCTGCTCGCGATGACGGCATTCAGGACGCCGCAATCCTCAAGGTCTGAACTGACTCGGTGCCACGCCACTCCAGCGCACAAACGCATGGCGGAAGCTCGCGGTCTCGCTGAACCCCAACGCCTCGGCAATTCGATAAATCGGCAATTGATCTTCGCAGAGCATTCGCTTGGCCTGCTCGAAGCGCAACTCATCGAGCAGTTCCTGATAGCTGCAACCCAGGTCCTTCAGATGTCGACGCAGCGTGCGCGCCGAGCAGTTCAGCTGTTCGGCCAACCCATCCAGGCCCGGCGCCGCGCTCAGTTGCTCCGCGAGTAGTTGGCGGATACGCCCGAGCCAGGCCTGACGCCCGGTGAATTCGGTGTTTTGCTTGCGGCAACGCTCGGCCATGGCTTGCTGCGTAATGGCGTCGGCCAGAGGCAGGGGTTGTTCGAGCCAGTGTTTATCGAAGGCAAAGGCATTGGACACAGCATCGAACTGCAAGGGGCAGTCGAAACGCTCGGCGTAGCGCGCCTGATAGTCCGGCGCCGGGTGTTCGAAGCGGGCGCCGAGCAGCGGCAGAGGGTGGCCGAGCAGGTCTTCGCAGGTGACTTTCATCGAGACCAGGCAAAACTCGACATTGAACGGTGCCAGCGCCGGATTTTCCCGATAGTCGCCGGCGGTGAGCCAGATGCGTTCGCCATCTTCTTCCAGGCTCAACTCGAACAGTGTTCCCAATAGCGCCGGATAGTGCAGCGCCAGTCGCAAGGCGTCACCTAAAGTGGCGCTGGTGAGTAAGGCGTACCCGAGCATGCCATAGGACGAGACATGCATCCGCCGGCCCAACTCCAGGCCGATATCGTGGCGTAACGCGACGGCGTTGGCGCAAACCCGCATCTCTTGGTTGGTGGTAATACGCGTATCCGCCCGGCTCAGATCCGCCGCGCTGATGCCGCTGCCGGCCAGCAATGCATCGCTCGACAGGCCTTCGGCCTTGAAGGTGTTGAGCACCAGAGAGACGGCGTTGAGGGTGGTGAGGTGGGAGTGGAGCATGGGTAGTTCCAGCCGTTAAGTAGCTGGAGGCGAGCAAGTTATATGCCCAACAACGATCCTGTAGGAGCGGGCTTTTGTGGTGAGGGGGCTTGCCCCCGTTCGGCTGCGAAGCAGCCGTAAATGGGTGACGCGCATTAACTGAAAAACGCGCCTACTGGCTTCGGGAGTGCTTCGCACTCCAACGGGGGCAAGCCCCCTCACCACAAAAGCCCTCTCCCACAAGGTTTGTGTCAGCTCAGTTCGCCGCAAAGATCGAGTTCAACCAGCCACCGAACTTCAGTGGTCTCAAGCCCTGCACCCAGCAACCCATGCAACTTGCCAAACGCTGCCTCGCGAGTCATGCCGCCACCGGACAACACACCGGCGTCACGCAAGCGGCTGCCTGCCTCGTACACGTCGAGCTGCACGCCACCTTCATGACATTGCGTCACCGCGACCACCACCACACCTTGATCTCGCGCCCGTTCCAGGCTGGCGAGAAACTCGGGGTTGTCGCTTGGCCCGGTACCACTGCCATAACATTCCAGCACCAGACCCTGAATACCGCTGTTGAGCAGGCCATCCAGTTGATCGGCACCGATGCCTGGGAACAGCGGCAGCACCGCGACCTTCGCCAGCTGTTTAGGCTGGTTGTAGTTCAGCGGCTCAGGTATCGAGGACGCTTTCACGCCGCCACCCTGACGCTCCAGCCGCTTGAACGGATGACGACCGAAGCTGCGAACCTTGGCGCAACGGGTCGGGTCGAGCAGTTCGCCGTGGAAGTACAGATGAACGCCCGGTGCGAGGCCCTGGCCAAGAGCAACCAACGCACCGCTGAGGTTCTCCCAGGCATCGCTGTCGGTCACGCCGGCCGGCAGCATCGAACCGGTGAAGCACACGCGGGCATGCAGACCGAGCAATTGAAAGCTCATGGCCGCGGCGCTGTAGGCCAGGGTGTCGGTGCCGTGCAGGATCAACACGCTGTCGCAGCCCTGGACATCAACGGCATCGACCACCGCTTCACGCAGTTGCTGCCAGTAGGCGGGCGTCATGTTGGCGCTGTCGATCAGCGGCGACATCTCGCGAAAGCGCCACTGCGGTACCACCAGTTCGGGTTGGCTGTGCAGATACTCACGCATCCGCGCTTCGAAACCGGACGCCGGGGCCAGGCCGTGAGCACTGGCTTGCATGCCGATGGTGCCACCGGTGTACAGCACCATGACGTGCTGGGCGGCAGGAAAAGTCGAAGGGTTCATGGAGGTTCTCCGAAAACGATGTGGGAGCGACGGTGCGACGATTCGACCTGCTCGCGATGGACCGGGGTCGCGCTCGATCGATGTGGTCTCAAGTTCGAACCAAAACGGCAGCATCAAAAAAGCTGCCACAACATACGACCGAGCATGACGCCGGTCGCAAGCTGTGTCACGCCGGGCGCAGGGGATGCGCCCGGTTTTTTACCGATCAGCGTTGCGCTGCGGTCACGCCTTCCGACTGAGGCTGTGCCTGAGGGGCTGCGGCTGGCGGATTGGCTGGCCAGGCTTTCAGGTCCAGGTCCAGATCCGGGAACTTGCTCGAATCGAACACTGGAGTCTTGATGCCGGCAGCGCGCTGGTCATCGTAGTCACGCAGGATGCGCATGCCGACCTTGAACAGCAGGAACAGCGCGATCAGGTTCACGAACGCCAGCAGGGTCATGGTGATGTCGGCGAACGCGAACACCGTGCTGAGGTTTTCGATGGCACCCCAGAAGATCAGTACCAGTACCAGCGCGCGATAGGCGATCAGTGCCTTGCGGTTTTCGCCGATCATGAAGCGCAGGTTGTTCTCGCCCAGATAGTAGTTGTAGAGAATCGAGGTGAATACGAACAGCGCCAGAGCCACGGAGATGAACATCCGACCCCACTCACCGACTACGGCAGCCAGGGAGTTCTGGGTCAGGGCAATGCCGTCGCCTTCGAAGCCCGGGGTGTAGAAGCCCGACAGCAGGATCAGCAATGCGGTGCAGGTGCAGATCACGAAGGTGTCGAGGAACACGCTGAACGCCTGAACCACACCTTGCGAAACCGGATGCTCGACCGAGGCCACAGCGGCGACGTTCGGCGCACTGCCCAGGCCTGCTTCGTTGGCGAACACGCCGCGCTTCACGCCCATGACGATGGCGCTGCCGATCAGGCCGCCGAACGCCTGGTCCAGACCGAAGGCGCTCTTGACGATGGTCATCAACATGCCCGGAACGTGGTCGAACTGCAGCACGATCACGTAGATGGTCACGCCGATGTACACCAGGGTTTTCACCGGTACCAACAGGTCAGCGACCTTGGCAATCCGCTTGATACCGCCGATGAACACCAGACCCAGCAATACCGCCAGGCCAAGGCCGGTGTATGTAGTGTCGAGGCCGAAGGCATTGTTCAGCGAGTGGGTTACGGCGTGGGCTTGCAGGCCGTTGAAGGCAAAGCCAAAGGTGATCAGCAGCAGGAACGCCATGATCATCCCCAGCCAGCGTTTCTGCAGGCCGTGCTGAATGTAAAAGGACGGGCCGCCACGGAACTGACCTTCGGAGTCGCAGCGCTTATAGAGCTGGCCGAGGGAGCATTCGAAGAAGCTGCTGGACATGCCGACCAGCGCGGTCACCCACATCCAGAACACCGCACCGGGGCCACCAAGGGTCACGGCAATACCGACACCGGCGATGTTGCCCGCACCGACGCGGCCGGCGAGGCTGAGCATCAGGGCCTGGAATGAGCTGAGCTGGCCAGCACTGCTTTTCAGGCTGTCGCGGAAGACCGCGAACATGTGAAAGAAATGGCGGAACTGAACGAAACGCGAGCGGATCGTGAAGTAGCTACCGAGCCCGACAATGAGCACGATCAGTACTTTCCCTGAGAGGAAGTCGTTGATGACTTCGAGCATGGATTTTTCCTCGCTGTTTTTTGTGGGTGCAGATGCTGGATGGTCCGACATATTGCGTTACACCCGCTTGCGCGTGGCTCAGCAGGTGGATCGACGTTCGTTCCGGTTCCATATCGCGGGATTGTTATTAGTTCGGGTTTCGCATGGGTTTGGGCCTCGTTAACGACGAGCACTCACGCGAAGAGGGCCGGCACTATACATAAGGAGAGTGCCGTCCGTCTGCACGATTGTGGTGCAAGCGACGAAACGAGAGCGCTGCAAAATCAAAAAATTGCAGCCTTCGGCAGCTTCTACAGAGGGTCTCAAACCCTGTGGAAGCTGACGAAGGCTGCGATCTTGGGGGCACTTAAAACATTCTTCATGTTTGGAAAATCCGCGAAAGGGTAAAAAAAAGGGCTTGAGGGAAGAAATCCCCAAGCCCTCAAAAGGTGAGAGGTGTCTAGTCCCTCGACCTGGTGAGCGTGGCTCTTCACTAGAAGAGCCGGCGTTTGGTTAAGCCTTCAGAGGCACCAGACGCGGAGCAATCATGTTTTCCGGACGCAGGATGTCGGCGAGCATTTCTTCGTCGAGCAAGCCTTCTTCACGCACCAGTTCCAGCACGCCGCGGCCGCTTTCAAGAGCGATACGGGCAATGCGGGTGGCGTTTTCATAGCCGATGTACGGGTTCAGCGCGGTGACCAGGCCGATCGAGTGTTCGACCAGTTCACGGCAGCGCTCTTCGTTGGCGGTGATGCCGACGATGCAGTGCTCGCGCAGCATGTCCATGGCGCGCTGCAGCAGGCGGATCGAGTCGAAGATCTTGAAGGCGATCAGCGGTTCCATCACGTTCAGTTGCAGCTGGCCGCCTTCGGCAGCGATGGTCAGGGCCAAGTCGTTGCCGATGATCTGGAACGCCACCTGGTTCACGGCCTCCGGGATAACCGGGTTGACCTTGCCTGGCATGATCGAGCTGCCTGGCTGACGTGCTGGCAGGTTGATTTCGTTGATGCCGGTGCGTGGACCGCTGGACAGCAGGCGCAGGTCGTTGCAGATTTTCGACAGCTTGACTGCGGTGCGCTTGAGCATGCCGGAGAACAACACGAAGGCGCCCATGTCGGAGGTGGCCTCGATCAGGTCGGCAGCCGGCACCAGCGGTTGACCGCTGATCGTTGCCAGACGCTGAACGGCCAGGGCTTGATAACGCGGGTCAGCGTTGATGCCGGTACCGATCGCGGTGCCGCCCAGGTTCACTTCAGTCAGCAGCTCAGGTGCCAGGGTCTTCAGGCGCGCCAGGTCTTCGCTCAGGGTGGTGGCGAAGGCGCGGAATTCCTGGCCCAGGGTCATCGGCACGGCGTCTTGCAGTTGGGTACGACCCATCTTCAGAACGTGGCTGAATTCTTCACCTTTGGCGGCGAACGACTGGATCAGGCTGTCGAGGCTGGCCAGCAGCGCGTCGTGACCCAGCAGCAGACCCAGACGGATCGCGGTCGGGTAGGCGTCGTTGGTCGACTGCGCCATGTTCACGTCGTTGTTCGGATGCAGGTACTGATATTCGCCCTTGCTGTGGCCCATGGCCTCCAGCGCGATGTTGGCGATGACTTCGTTGGCATTCATGTTGGTTGAAGTGCCAGCGCCGCCTTGAATCATGTCCACCACGAATTCTTCGTGGAAATCACCGCGGATCAATCGGGCACAGGCTTCGCTGATGGCAGCGTGCTTGGCGTCGCTCAGGTGACCCAGCTCGCGGTTGGCGTCAGCGGCGGCCTGTTTGACCATCGCCAGACCGACAACCAGTTTTGGGTAATGCGAAATCGGAACGCCGGAGAGGCGGAAGTTGTTCACCGCTCGCAGGGTCTGGATACCGTAATACGCTTGAGCAGGTACTTCGAGTACGCCAAGCAGGTCTTTTTCTGTGCGGAAAGATGCAGCGGAGGACATGATAGAAATCATCTCGATAGGGACCCGGTCTGTGCCGGAACACTGCAAATCCTAGGCTGGTGAACTATTTTGGGCCAATGCTGTTAAACACTAGCCTATGCACATTCGGCATAATGCCCGTGTGACGCCGCGTGTATGGCGAGCGTGTGACCTAAATTGGTGCGTGTCCGGGAGGGTGTGATGAATCTGGAAAGTAAATGGCTCGAAGACTTCAGTGCTCTGGCCGCCACCCGTAGCTTCTCCCAAGCGGCTGAACGACGTTTCGTGACCCAGCCTGCATTCAGCCGGCGGATCCGCAGCCTCGAAGCCGCGCTGGGGCTGACACTGGTCAATCGCTCCCGCACACCCGTCGAGTTGACAGCGGCGGGTCAGCTGTTTCTCGTTACTGCGCGTACTGTGGTCGAGCAATTGGGTGAAGTGTTGCGCCATCTTCATCACCTGGAAGGCGGGCAGGGCGAGGTGATACAAATCGCTGCCGCTCACTCTCTGGCACTGGGTTTTTTCCCGCGCTGGATCGCACAATTGCGCAACGAAGGATTGAATATAGCCACGCGGCTGGTGGCCACCAACGTCGGCGATGCGGTGCATGCGCTGCGTGAAGGCGGATGTGATGTGATGCTGGCGTTCTATGACCCGGACTCGGCGATGCAAATGGACCCGGAGATTTTCCCGTCACTGCATCTGGGCGACACTGAAATGCTCCCGGTCTGCGCGGCCGATGCCGACGGCAAGCCGTTGTTCGACCTGGAAGGCGAAACCAGCGTGCCTTTGCTGGCCTATAGCGCCGGGGCATTTCTCGGGCGTTCTGTGAATTTGCTTTTACGTCAGCGAGCGCTGCGATTCACCACCATTTATGAAACCGCCATGGCCGACAGCCTGAAAAGCATGGCTCTGGAAGGCCTGGGCATCGCCTGGGTGCCGCAACTGAGCGTGCGCGCCGAGTTGGCGCGCGGTGAATTGGTAGTCTGCGGCGGCCCGCAATGGCATGTGCCGTTGGAGATCCGATTGTATCGCTGCGCGTTGGTGCGCAAGGCCAATGTGCGGTTGCTCTGGCGCAAACTTGAGGGTGGGGCGGCGGCTGGAGCATGAAGGGCGCCGCAGGTGCGGGCGCCCACACCTGCGACAGGGTCAGTACCGACTGTCGACATAGGCCTTTATGCGCTTTCTGTTTTCTTCACTGAACACAAAGCAATTCGACCTGAGTGGCAGCGCTGTGAACATAAAGGTCTCACACCACCAACCGTTATAATGCACTTCGCCTTCTTCGTGGACAGCATTGAATGTATGACCCAATTCATGCCCAATGATCTGCTTGTAATCAAGCGAAGCAATGGCGGCATATCCAGGTGAGGCGGCATAACCTCCTGTTCCTCCGAAGATTGGGCCGCCGCTGATAAAGTCATTGGTGATCAGGAGAACCCGGTCATTGCGGGAAGAGCTAAACTCATTGCTGTCATGTCGTTCTTTTTTATAATCCCATGCCAGTTTGCGCCAATCATCAAACATTTTTTTGTGGTCGTTGGACTTGTAGTTGAAGTTCGTATAGGGCGGCCGATCTTGATCGGGGATCACATGGATTTTTCGGCCGGTGATTTTTTCGAATTCAATAGTGAAAGGACGGATATGTTCAACAAGTGCGGAGGTTCGCTTCGAGGTCGGTACGTCATCGTGGAAGATGGCGTAGAGACGAATAGGGTTTACGGGGTCATCTTTAAGCCCATCTGGATTATTTAGTGCGTGAGCGCTGATGTTGATTGCCAATGTGATGGCAAGTATAAATATTTTTAATAAGAGGTGCATGGTTAGTTCTCGCGAATAGACATCATCGATAATAGTTTTGAACATGTATGTTCTTTTATCGTGCGGTGCTTATTGATAATTTAGTTAGCTGGTGCTGCGTAGATATGTATTATGTATATACAGGTTCTGTTTTTTTAGCTGTTCTGTTTTTGTTGCATGTTTTTTCTGGAATATTCAAATTGCGGTTTTTATTAGTTGGTTTTTATCAGCTCGTTGCTGTTGCCTGCCAGCTGAGAAGCAACCGAAAGCGCCTGACTTTTGAGTCAGTAAAATCACCGTTTTGCGGCGTATGACAGATGGTCGTCACAGGGGCTGTTTATCTGCTTCATTGAGGTATACTGCGCGGCCTTCGGCCGGTTCGCCCGGCCTTAAATTCGTACAATCAAGCCACGCCGGATTTCCCGCGTGGCTTGTTGTTTTTTGACGCGCCTGCGGGCGCCCAGAGAGAAGAGGCACGACGATGAGCGCACTGGTTGGCGTGATCATGGGCTCCAAGTCCGATTGGTCCACCCTTAGCCACACCGCCGATATGCTGGAAAAGCTCGGCATCCCTTACGAGGTGAAAGTGGTCTCTGCCCACCGCACCCCGGACCTGCTGTTCCAGTATGCCGAAGAGGCCGAGGCCCGTGGCATCGAGGTGATCATCGCCGGTGCCGGTGGCGCGGCCCATCTACCAGGCATGTGTGCGGCCAAGACCCACCTGCCAGTGCTGGGCGTGCCGGTGCAGTCGTCGATGCTCTCGGGCGTCGATTCACTGCTGTCTATTGTGCAGATGCCTGCAGGCATTCCGGTCGCCACCCTGGCCATCGGCAAGGCCGGCGCGATCAACGCAGCGCTGCTCTCGGCGAGCATCCTGGGCGCCAAGCATCCGCAATTTCATACCGTGTTGAAGAAATTCCGCGCTGAGCAGACAGACAGCGTCCTGGACAATCCAGACCCACGCATCGCCTGAGGTTGTTGACGATGAAAATCGGTGTAATCGGTGGCGGCCAGTTGGGTCGCATGTTGGCGCTGGCGGGCACTCCGCTGGGCATGAGTTTCGCTTTCCTCGATCCGGCGCCGGATGCTTGCGCAGCCGCGTTGGGCGAACACCTTCGGGCCGATTACGGCGATCAGGACCACCTGCGTCAGTTGGCCGATGAAGTCGATCTGGTGACCTTCGAGTTCGAAAGCGTCCCGGCCGAAACCGTGGCCTTCCTGTCGCAATTCGTCCCGGTGTACCCGAGCGCCGAAGCACTGCGCATCGCTCGCGATCGCTGGTTCGAAAAGAGCATGTTCAAGGACCTGGGGATTCCAACCCCGGCCTTCGCTGACATTCAATCGCAAGCCGACCTGGACGCCGCCGTGGCTTCGATCGGTCTGCCTGCCGTGCTGAAAACCCGCACCCTGGGTTACGACGGCAAGGGCCAGAAAGTCCTGCGCAAGCCTGAAGACGTGGTCGGCACTTTCGCCGAGCTGGGCAGCGTCGCCTGCCTGCTGGAAGGCTTCGTGCCATTCACTGGCGAAGTCTCGCTGATTGCTGTGCGTGCTCGCGATGGCGAAACCAAGTTCTATCCACTGGTTCACAACACCCACGACAGCGGCATTCTCAAGCTGTCCGTGGCCAGCACCGATCACCCGCTGCAAGCGTTGGCTGAAGATTACTCCAGCCGCGTACTCAAGCAGCTGGAGTACGTGGGCGTGATGGCGTTCGAGTTCTTCGAAGTCGACGGCGGCCTCAAGGCCAATGAAATCGCCCCGCGCGTGCACAACTCCGGGCACTGGACCACCGAAGGCGCCGAGTGCAGCCAGTTCGAAAACCACCTGCGGGCCGTCGCCGGTTTGCCGCTGGGTTCGACTGCCAAGGTCGGCGAGAGCGCGATGCTCAACTTCATCGGTGTCGTGCCGCCAGTAGAAAAAGTGATCGCGATCGACGACTGCCATTTGCATCACTACGGCAAGGCTTTCAAGGTCGGCCGCAAGGTCGGTCACGCCAATCTGCGCTGTGCAGACCGTGAGACGTTGGCTGCGCAGATCCTCAAGGTCGAAGCGCTCATCGCCGAATAGTTTCATGTGGCAGCGGCGGAACCTTCAGGGGCCGCCGTTCTCTGATGGCAGGATGCCAAAGTCTGTCTAGGCTTTGGGCATATCCAAATCATTCAGAGGGAAATGCCATGGGAATTATCGGAACCATCTTTATCGGCTTGATCGTCGGCCTGCTGGCTCGGTTTTTGAAACCGGGCGATGACAGCATGGGCTGGATCATGACCATCCTGCTCGGTATCGGCGGTTCGCTGGCGGCTACTTATGGCGGCCAGGCCCTGGGCATTTACCACGCCGGCGAAGGCGCAGGTTTCATCGGTGCGCTGGTGGGCGCGGTGGTATTGCTGGTGATTTACGGCCTGATCAAAAAGAACTGATTGAAGCGACAAAGCCCTCTCTGCGTCCTCGCTGGAGAGGGCTAGAATGCTCGGCGTTGCCATCGTCACATTGTCCTATCCTTTGCCGAGCACTTTCATGCGCCGTCTTCTGTTGACTCTTCTCTTCCTGGGCAGTGGTTTGGCCCATGCCGGCGAACTGCCGGAAACCGACTGGCTCGAACTGATGCCCAAGTCGGACCAGAAAGCCCTCGAGGCCATGCCCGAAATCGATCACAACTCCCCGGAAGCCAACGGCACCTTTACCCAAAAGGGTGGCATGAAGCAGAGCAAGGGCTTGCCGGCGGTGATGTACTCGACCAAAACCGTGTCGTCGATGAACGACAAACACATCCGCATCGGTGGTTATCCGGTACCGCTGGAATCCGACGCCAAGGGCCGCAGCACGTTGTTCTTTCTCGTGCCGTACCCGGGCGCTTGCATCCACGTGCCGCCACCTCCACCTAACCAGTTGGTGCTGGTGCGTTATCCAAAAGGCTTGAAGCTGAATGACATCTACACGCCGCTGTGGGTGACGGGCACGTTGAAGATCGAGACGGTCAACAACGATCTGGCGGACGCGGCTTATGCGCTGGATGCGGCGCAGGTGCGGGTGGTTAAAGAGTCGGATTTGTAATCGCGTATACCGCAAAAAAAGATCGCAGCCTTCGGCAGCTCCTACGCCGATCTATGTAGGAGCTGCCGAAGGCTGCGATCTTTTGATCTTAAAGCGGTTTGCTGGCGATGCTCACGCCCAGGGTATGACTCGCCCCCGGTGCCAGCGTCACCACATCGCCCATCACATTCGCCGTTTCAATGCATAGCATGCGCTGCCAGCCATCGTCGGCCATGTCGCTGAACGCTGCGGCGCGGTCGATCCAGGGGTTCCAGATCACCGCAGAGCGCGAACCGCTGCTGGTCAGTTTGATGCGTCGTTCCCAGTGCGGGTCAACGATGCTCAGCTTCGGCGGTGTATTGAGATAGATGCGGTCGGTCTCGCCGGTAAAACGCAGGTCACCGGTCTGGGTGACGGTTTTCCAGTCGTCCAGGGTTTCGATATAGCTCAAGCCATCCAGCCCTTCAACGTGCACATTGCGCACATCGCTGACCGCGAAATAGCTGTGCAATGCCTGGCTGATCGTGACGTGTTCGGCGCCCTTGTTTTCGCTCGTCAGGCTGATATGCAACTGCTCATCCAGACGAATGCTCAGTTTCAAGTCCACCTGATGCGGCCATCCTGGCAGACCGTCTTCGGGGTAGGGCAGGACGAATTCCACCTTCAGGCTTTCGCCCTCGGTTTCGATGCCACCCAGTTCCCAGTCCATCGCCCGCACCAGGCCATGGGCGGTCGGCGGTTCCTGGCTGACGCGCATGGCCTGGACACTCTGCGGGTTGCGCGACAGATTGCCGAACCATGGCCAGCACACCGGCACACCGGCGCGGATGCTTTTGCCGGCCTTGAACACCGCCTCGTCATTGAGCCAGATCAGCGGCTGTTCGCCAGCCAATTGATAACTGAGGATGTGCGCGCCTTGCTGGGCCACCAGCAATTCGGCCTGACCGTGGCGGATGCGCCAGCAGTTCAGTTCATCCAGTTTCACGGCTTCAACGTTGGGCGTGCTCATGGGGCAACTCTCGATCAGGAACAATGACTGCAATGGACCGCAAAACGGTCGCCGTGTTTAACGCACCGTTTTTACGAGCTCTGGTTTAACGAGCTCGAGGCGGAACCGAGCGAGTGCGGCCGCTGCCGTCGATGGCGACGAACACGAAGACTGCTTCGGTCACTTTACGCCATTCGCTGGACAGTGGATCGTCGCTCCAGACTTCGACCATCATCTGAATCGAGCTGCGGCCGATTTCCAGGGCCTGGGTATAAAAGGACAGTTGAGCACCCACCGCCACCGGCACCAGGAACGCCATGCGATCGATCGCCACGGTGGCTACGCGACCACCGGCAACCTTGCTGGCCATAGCGGTACCGGCCAAATCCATCTGCGCCACCAGCCAGCCGCCGAAAATATCGCCAAAGCCATTGGTTTCGCGCGGAAGCGCGGTGATTTGCAGGGCCAGGTCGCCTTGCGGGATTGGATCTTCTTGTTCGAGCTCTATCATGCCGGGGGTGCCTCTGACCCGTGACTCTTCATTTGTACTTCAGGTTGAATAGCCGTCTTACGGCTCCGCGCGCAAAGTGCCTGCGCTCGGTCATGCTGCGTTAAAAACAGGCTCGGACGCTCATTTACAGCAGTAAAGTCGGGTGCGACCCCAGCCGGTCCTCGCCTGTTTTTGCCTTGCCTGACCTTCGCTCGGCGACTTTGCGCACTGGAGCCTTGGAAAAACGATTCAGCCCCGAACATACTACGTTCGTCACGTTTTTCGTAAGGCGCCTAAAGGGAAACTCTGCGAAATCGGCTGACAGGTGCCAACGACGGTTTCGCACAGCAACCCCTTACAAGCCGTTGCAATGTTACGAGTATATCGATCGGTAGACTCCGAGACGACCGTCCGGTTCTCATTTTGACCGTCAAATACGCGCCTCTATGTGCTTTTTCGAACAATTTGCTATCGTGCCGAACCTGCCCAAGCCTCTGCCAGCGTTGTTGAGGTTGCAGATCCGACTATAAGAGAAGCCCTTGCCATGACCACAGCGCCCTCGAGCATCGCGCAGCCCACCCAACCCGCACGTCCGCTGACCCGCAACGACTATAAGACGTTATCGCTGTCTGCCCTGGGCGGCGCGCTGGAGTTTTACGACTTCATCATCTTTGTGTTCTTTGCCACGGTGGTCGGCAAACTGTTCTTCCCCGCTGACATGCCCGAGTGGCTGCGGCTGATGCAGACGTTCGGCATCTTCGCCGCCGGCTACCTGGCGCGGCCGCTGGGCGGCATCGTCATGGCGCACTTCGGTGATCTGCTGGGACGCAAGAAGATGTTCACCTTGAGCATTTTCATGATGGCAGTGCCGACCCTGATCATGGGCTTGCTGCCGACTTATGCGCAGATAGGGATGTGGGCGCCGATCCTGTTGCTGCTGATGCGGGTGATCCAGGGTGCGGCGATTGGCGGTGAAGTGCCAGGAGCCTGGGTATTCGTTTCCGAACACGTGCCGCAGCGGCACATCGGTTATGCCTGCGGCACGCTGACCAGCGGTCTGACTGCCGGTATCCTTTTGGGCTCGCTGGTCGCCACTGCGATCAACAGTGTTTACACGCCGGTGGAAGTGTCGGATTACGCTTGGCGAATCCCGTTCCTGCTGGGCGGCGTGTTCGGTCTGTTCTCGGTCTATCTGCGCCGCTGGCTCCACGAAACACCGGTGTTCGCCGAGCTGCAATTGCGCAAGGCCCTGGCCGAGGAAGTGCCGTTGCGTGCCGTGTTACGTGACCATCGCGGTGCGATTCTGATTTCCATGCTGCTGACCTGGCTGCTGTCCGCCGGCATCATCGTGATCATTCTCATGACGCCGACCGTGCTGCAGACCGTCTACCACTTCGCGCCGACTACCGCATTGCAGGCCAACAGCCTGGCCATCGTGTTCCTGAGCCTGGGCTGTGTGGCCTCTGGTGCTCTGGCTGACCGCTTCGGCGCTGGCCGGGTGTTCGTGTTCGGTAGCGCCGCGCTGCTGATCAGTTCGTGGACGTTCTATCACAGCCTGTTCAACCATCCCGAGTGGCTGTTCCCGATGTATGCCCTGACCGGTCTGCTGGTCGGGACCATCGGTGCGGTGCCGTATGTGATGGTCAAAGCTTTCCCGGCAGTGGTGCGGTTCAGCGGGTTGTCGTTTTCCTACAACCTGGCTTACGCGATTTTCGGTGGCCTGACGCCGATGGTGGTGACGTTGCTGCTGAAGGAAAGCCCGATGGGGCCTGCCTATTATGTGGCGATCATTTGTGGTGTCGGGATTCTGGTGGGTGCGTACCTCTGGAAGAAGGGACGTTAAGGCGACGTCTTTCAGCGAGTGCATTGGCCCCATCGCGGGCAAGCCCGCTCCCACAGGAGTCTGCGGAGAACACAGAACCTGTGGGAGCGGGCTTGCCCGCGATGAAGTCGACGCGAACCATTTTGTAAAACCCAAATGCTGGCCTTTCATCCAATTGTCATATTTCAGCCATAGAGTGTTCACACGGCCTGCTGATACTTGGCCCCGACTTAACACACCTATCTGCTAGGAGTAAGGCATGAAACTGAAGCGTTTGATGGCGGCAATGACTTTTGTCGCTGCTGGCGTTGCGACTGCCAACGCGTTCGCCGCTGTTGACCCGTCGATCCCGAGCTACACCAAGACCACTGGTGTGTCGGGCAACCTGTCCAGCGTCGGCTCCGATACCCTGGCCAACCTCATGACCCTGTGGGCTGAGAACTACAAAAAAGAATACCCGAACGTAAACATCCAGATTCAGGCCGCTGGCTCCGCCACTGCGCCACCTGCGCTGACTGAAGGCACCTCTAACCTGGGCCCGATGAGCCGCAAGATGAAGGACACCGAACTGGCTGCCTTCGAGCAGAAGTACGGCTACAAGCCAACCGCTATCCCGGTTGCCGTAGACGCCCTGGCTGTCTTCGTACACAAAGACAACCCGATCCAGCACCTGACCATGGAACAAGTCGACGCGATCTTCTCCTCGACGCGTCTGTGCGGCGCCAAAGCTGACGTGAAAACCTGGGGCGACCTGGGTGTGACCGGCGACCTGGCCAACAAGCCAGTGCAACTGTTCGGTCGTAACTCGGTATCCGGCACTTATGGCTACTTCAAAGAAGAAGCCCTGTGCAAAGGCGACTACAAGCCAAACGTGAACGAACAACCAGGCTCGGCTTCGGTCGTGCAGTCGATCAGCTCCTCGCTGAACGGTGTTGGTTACTCGGGCATCGGCTACAAGACCGCCAGCGTGAAAACCGTGGCCCTGGCCAAGAAAGGCACCACTGAGTTCATCGAAGACACCGAAGAGAACGCCCTGAATGGCAAGTATCCTCTGTCGCGTTTCCTCTACGTATACGTCAACAAGGCCCCGAACAAGCCTCTGGCCCCGCTGGAAGCCGAGTTCGTGAAACTGATTCTGTCCAAACAGGGTCAGGAAGTGGTTGTGAAAGACGGCTACATCCCGCTGCCAGCCAAGGTTGCTGCAAAAGCACTGGCTGACCTGGGTCTGCAAGAAGGCAACAACGTAGTAAAAAAGTAAAACCCTAGGTCCGGGCTAAACCCGGACCTGTGTAGGAGCTGCCTCGGTTCCCTCGACAGCTCCTACACCCCCCCAAATTTCCGATCCACTGCCAGTTCCCACCGGCGGCGGATTTGTTGCGTCACTGCATTGTCATCTTTCTGTCATACAGGATCGCTAGGGTGTGCGAATGAATGATCTGGCCAACTCCACCATGACTACAAATCCCCCCAAGCGAATTGACTTCAATACGCCTGAGCTGCAACGCAAGCGCCGCATTCGTGCGCTGAAAGATCGCCTGACCCGCTGGTACGTCCTCGTCGGCGGCCTCGCCGTTCTTGGCGCAATCACCCTGATCTTTTTCTTCCTCGGTTACGTCGTCGCGCCGCTGTTCCAGGGGGCCGACCTGACCGCCAAAGACGCCATCACGCCCGCCTGGATGCAAGACGCCGGCAAGCCGCTGATGATCTCCCTCGAAGAGCAGAACCAGGTCGCCATGCGGGTTTCCGACAAGGGCCAGGCCTTGTTCTTTGATATCGACACTGGCGCTGAACTGCGCCGCGTCGACCTGCCGATTCCGGCCGGCACCAGCGTGACCTCCATTGGTGAAGATCAGCCCGGCCATCCATTGGTGGCGGTGGGCCTGTCCAACGGCCAGGCGCTGGTGTTCCGTCACACGTATAAAGTCAGCTACCCGGAAGGCAAGAAAACCATCTCGCCGGCCATCGAGTACCCGTATGGCGAAACGCCGGTCGCGCTGAACGAGGCGGGCGGTGCTCTGGAGCACGTCAGCCTCAACGCTACCGATTCGACACTGATGCTGGCCGGCTCCACCGGTGCGCAGCTGCATGTCATGTCGCTGACCAGCGAAGAAAACATGATGACCGGCGAAGTCACCAACGAGCAGAAGCGCATCGAACTGCCGCAAATGACCGAGCCGGTGAAGAACATTTTCGTCGACCCGCGTCAGCAGTGGCTATACGTGGTCAACGGTCGCGCTCAGGCCGATGTTTTCAGCCTGCGCGACAAGAGCCTCAACGGGCGCTACAAGTTGCTTGAAGACGGTAATGCCGAAGTGACCGCCAGCACCCAATTGCTGGGCGGCATCTCGCTGATCATCGGCAACTCCAAGGGTGGCCTCGCCCAGTGGTTCATGGCCCGCGACCCGGATGGCGAGCTGCGTCTGAAGCAGATTCGTACCTTCCAGATGGGCACTGCGCCGATCGTTGAAATCACCGCCGAAGAACGTCGCAAAGGCTTCGTTGCCCTCGACGCGTCTGGCAAGCTCGGCGTGTTCCATAGCACCGCTCACCGCACTTTGTTGGTAGACCAGGTGGTCGACGGCCAAGGCCTGTTCGGTCTGTCGCCACGGGCCAACCGCGTGATTGTGGAGCAGGGTGGCAAGCTGCAACCGTTGCTGCTCGACAACCCGCACCCGGAAGTTTCATGGAGCGCGTTGTGGAGCAAGGTCTGGTACGAGAACTACGACGAGCCTAAATACGTCTGGCAATCGACCGCGGCCAACACCGACTTCGAACCCAAGCTGAGCCTCTCGCCGCTGACCTTCGGTACCCTGAAAGCTGCGTTCTACGCGATGCTGCTGGCCGCGCCACTGGCCGTCGCCGCTGCGATCTACACCGCGTACTTCATGGCTCCGGGCATGCGTCGCAAGGTCAAGCCGGTGATCGAGCTGATGGAAGCGATGCCGACGGTGATCCTCGGCTTCTTCGCCGGCCTGTTCCTCGCACCTTATGTGGAAGGGCATTTGCCCGGCATCTTCAGCCTGCTGATGCTCCTGCCGATCGGCATTCTGGTGGCGGGTTTCACCTTCAGCCGCTTGCCTGAATCGATCCGCCTGAAAGTGCCGGAAGGCTGGGAAAGCGCGATCCTGATCCCGGTGATTCTGTTTGTGGGCTGGTTGTCGCTGTACATGAGTCCGTACATGGAAACCTGGTTCTTCGGCGGCGACATGCGCATGTGGATCTCCCACGACTTAGGGATTACCTACGACCAGCGCAACGCTCTGGTAGTCGGTCTGGCCATGGGCTTCGCGGTGATTCCGAACATCTATTCCATCGCCGAAGACGCCGTGTTCAGCGTGCCTCGCGGCCTGACCCTGGGCTCCCTGGCCCTCGGCGCCACGCCGTGGCAGACCATGACCCGCGTGGTGATCCTCACCGCCAGCCCGGGCATTTTCTCCGCGCTGATGATCGGCATGGGCCGTGCGGTCGGTGAAACCATGATCGTGCTGATGGCCACCGGTAACACCCCGGTCATGGAAATGAACCTGTTCGAAGGCCTGCGCACCCTGGCGGCCAACGTCGCGGTGGAAATGCCCGAATCGGAAGTCGGCGGCAGCCACTACCGCGTGCTGTTCCTCTCGGCGCTGGTGCTGCTGTTGTTCACCTTCATCATGAACACCCTCGCGGAACTGATTCGTCAGCGTCTGCGCAAGAAATACTCGTCGCTTTAACAAAGGTAGAAGTCTGTGAAACAGAACTCCCTGAATGGATGGTTCAAGAGCGGCGCCCCCGGCGTCTGGATCAGCGGCGGCGCGGTGTCCATTGCGGTCATCATGACCATTGGCCTGCTGGCGGTGATTGCCGTGCGCGGTCTGGGTCACTTCTGGCCGGCGGACCTGATCCACGCCAGTTACGACGTGCCGGGACAAGCCAATCACCTCGTCATCGGCGAAGTGGTGCAGAAGGAAGAAGTGCCACGCGAGCGCCTGAAAAGCGCTGGCCTGCCGGTGCCCGATCAGGGCCCGGAGTTCATGACCCGCGAGCTGATCAAGGTCGGCAACCGTGATCTGAACGGCACCGACTTCACGTGGATTGTCGGCGAATGGCTGACCAACCAGAAAACCCCACCTGAGCTGATGACCATTGAGCGTCGCGAGTGGGGCAACTTTTACGGTTATCTGGTCAACGTCAAACAGGATGGCAAGGTTATCGCTGAAGGCGAGGCCGCATGGCCTGAGTTGCAGGCGCGTGTCGATCGCGTCAACCAGCTCGCCGCACAGCTCAAGAGCCTGGAAAAAACCGACATCGGCGCGATCAACGCAGGGCTCGAACGAGTGCGTCTGCACGGTCGCAAACTGGAACTGGCCGGCCATCTCGACGCTGCCGCTCAAGCGGACCTGGAGTCCGAGCGCGCCGAGTTGAATGCCCGTTATCAGGAAATCGAAGCGCGCCTGAATGATCTGCACGCGCAGTTCAACCGCGACAGCCTGACTGCTCGCGACGCGAACGGCAAAGAAGTCGAAATCGGCATCGGTAAAGTGGTTCACGCCTACCAGCCGAACGCCATGGGCACCTTCACCAAGATCGGCTTCTACTTCAGCAAGGTCTGGGAATTCCTCAGTGATGACCCGCGTGAAGCGAACACCGAAGGCGGGATCTTTCCGGCGATTTTCGGCACCGTGATGATGACTCTGATCATGGCGATGATCGTAACGCCGTTCGGTGTATTGGCGGCGGTGTACCTGCGTGAATACGCACGTCAGGGGCCGATGACTCGCCTGATTCGCATCGCGGTGAACAACCTGGCGGGTGTTCCGGCCATCGTTTACGGCGTGTTTGGTCTGGGCTTCTTCGTCTACGTGCTCGGCGGTTCGGTCGACCGGTTGTTCTTCCCTGAAGCACTGCCGGCGCCGACCTTTGGCACACCGGGCCTGCTTTGGGCCTCGCTGACCCTGGCGCTGCTGGCGGTGCCGGTGGTGATCGTGGCCACCGAAGAAGGCCTGGCGCGGATTCCTCGTACAGTGCGTGAAGGCTCGTTGGCTCTCGGCGCGACCAAGGCCGAAACCTTGTGGAAGATTGTGCTGCCAATGGCCAGCCCGGCAATGATGACCGGCATGATCCTCGCCGTGGCCCGTGCCGCCGGTGAAGTGGCGCCGCTGATGCTGGTGGGGGTGGTGAAACTGGCGCCGTCGCTGCCGCTGGATGGCAACTACCCGTACTTGCACCTGGACCAGAAGATCATGCACTTGGGTTTCCACATTTATGACGTCGGTTTCCAGAGCCCGAACGTCGAAGCCGCGCGGCCGCTGGTGTACGCCACCGCATTGCTGCTGGTGCTGGTGATTGCCACGCTCAACTTGTCGGCCGTTTATATCCGTAACCATCTGCGCGAAAAATACAAAGCACTGGATAGCTAAGTTAATTGGTCGCCGCTGTCCCTGTGGGAGCTGGCTTACCTGCGATACAGACGACACGGTCTATCAGTAACACCGTAGTGATGCCATCGCAGGCAAGCCAGCTCCCACAGGGACCGGCGTCAGACAGAGATTTTGAGTAAGCCGCTGGCCCGAACACCAAGCCAGCGGTTCAACGAACCGAATTTGTTAGCACAGGGAGCCTCCCATGCAGCACGAAGCACACACTCACGGCATCAACATGTCGGCCTTGGGCCGCGACAAACAGAGCCTGAGCCTCGAGCAGGAAACCGTGGCCATCGAAGTGCCGGGCCTGAGCCTGTTCTACGGCGACAAACAAGCGCTGTTCGACGTCAGCATGAACATCCCGAAACAGCGTGTGACCGCCTTCATCGGCCCGTCCGGCTGCGGCAAGTCCACGCTGCTGCGCACCTTCAACCGCATGAACGACCTGGTGGACGGCTGCCGCGTCGACGGCGCGATCAACCTCTACGGTCACAACATCTACCGCAAGGGCGAGGACGTGGCCGAGCTGCGTCGTCGCGTCGGGATGGTGTTCCAGAAGCCCAACCCGTTCCCGAAAACCATTTACGAAAACGTGGTTTACGGTTTGCGCATCCAGGGCATCAACAAGAAACGCATTCTTGACGAAGCCGTCGAGTGGGCGTTGAAAGGCGCGGCGTTGTGGGATGAGGTCAAAGACCGTCTGCACGAGTCGGCACTCGGCCTGTCCGGTGGTCAGCAACAACGTCTGGTGATTGCCCGCACCATCGCCGTGGAGCCGGAAGTGCTGCTGCTCGACGAACCGTGCTCGGCACTCGACCCGATCTCCACGCTGAAAGTCGAAGAGCTGATCTACGAACTGAAATCCAAGTTCACCATTGTTATCGTGACCCACAACATGCAGCAGGCCGCGCGGGTTTCCGACTACACGGCGTTCATGTACATGGGCAAACTGGTGGAATTCGGCGACACCGATACTCTGTTCACCAATCCGGCGAAGAAGCAGACCGAAGACTACATCACTGGTCGTTACGGCTAGGAAGCTGTTATTGCTCACTGAACTGACGCTGCGGCCCACCGCACCTTACCGGACGCTCCAAGGACGCCAACATGATTAGTAAAGAAGGCCTTACCCATCACATCTCCCAGCAGTTCAACGCTGAGCTCGAGGAAGTGCGCAGCCACCTCCTGGCCATGGGCGGGCTGGTCGAGAAGCAGGTCAACGATGCGGTCACCGCGCTGATCGAGGCCGACTCCGGCCTGGCCCAGCAAGTGCGCGAGATCGACGACCAGATCAACCAGATGGAACGCAACATCGACGAAGAATGCCTGCGCATTCTGGCCCGTCGTCAGCCGGCGGCGTCGGACTTGCGGTTGATCATCAGCATCTCCAAATCGGTGATCGATCTGGAGCGCATTGGCGACGAAGCCACCAAGATCGCCCGTCGTGCCATCCAGTTATGCGAAGAAGGCGAAGCGCCGCGCGGTTACGTCGAGGTTCGCCACATCGGCGACCAGGTGCGCAACATGGTTCGCGATGCCCTGGACGCATTTGCCCGCTTCGACGCCGATCTGGCGTTGTCGGTGGCGCAATACGACAAGATCATCGACCGCGAATACAAGACCGCACTGCGTGAACTCGCCACCTACATGATGGAAGACCCACGCTCTATCTCGCGGGTCTTGAGCATTATCTGGGTGCTGCGCTCGCTGGAGCGGATCGGCGACCACGCGCGCAACATCTCGGAACTGGTGATTTACCTGGTGCGTGGCACTGACGTGCGTCACCTGGGCCTCAAGCGCATGAAAGAAGAAGTTGAAGGCACAAGTGCCGAAACCGCTAATGTTCCGGGCAAAGCTGACGATAAGTAAGATTGCCCAAGAAAAGCGCCCGGCCCTTTGGCCGGGCGTTTTTGTTTGCGTGGCTTTCGAATTGAAAAGCCGAATTGAAAAACCGAATAGAAAAGCAGCACCCGCGAACGAAAAGTCCCGGCGTGACTGAAGAGTTTTGGCAAAGTGCCATCAGCCAGCGTTATGCTTGCCGGGATTTTTAAAGGGGTGTTGGATGAGCAAGATCAGTGTGTTGGTAGTGGACGATGCGTCGTTCATTCGTGACTTGGTGAAGAAGTGCCTGCGCAACTACTTCCCGGGGATCCGGACCGAAGATGCAGTCAACGGCAAAAAGGCCCAGGCCATGCTGGCCAAAGAAGCGTTCGACCTGGTTCTGTGCGACTGGGAAATGCCGGAAATGTCCGGTCTGGAGCTGCTGACCTGGTGCCGCGAGCAGGAAAACCTCAAGACCATGCCGTTCGTGATGGTCACCAGCCGTGGCGACAAAGAGAACGTCGTCCAGGCGATTCAGGCCGGGGTTTCCGGCTACGTCAGCAAGCCGTTCACCAACGAGCAACTGCTGACCAAGGTCAAGCAGGCGCTGAACAAGGTCGGCAAGCTCGACACCTTGATGAACAGCGCGCCGACCAAAATGAACTCGGCGTTCGGCAATGATTCCCTCAGCGCGTTGACCGGCGGCAAGGCTGCCGTGGCTACCCCATCGGCAGCCATCGTCAATCCGTTCGCCAAACCTGCCGCCGCCACGCCAGCCCCGGCTGCCGCGCCGTCCCGCGGCCTACTCAATAGCCCGCCAGTCAAGGCACCTGCCGCCTCCGCCGCATCGGCTGGCGGTCGTGGCCAAGGCCAACTGCGCCTGCCCAGCGGCACTCAGCAATGCGTGATCAAGGCCTTGAGCATCAAGGAAGCGCTGCTGGTGGTGAAACGCACCGACACCCTGCCGCAAGTCCTCGACAGCGCCGTGCTCGACCTGGAGCAGGGCGACAATGCTGAAATCGCCCGCCTCAACGGCTACCTGCACGCCATCGTCGCCCACGAGCCGAAGCCCGACAGCGAGTGGCTGCAACTGACCTTCCGCTTTGTTGACCAGGATGCGCAGAAGCTCGACTACATCTCCCGCCTGATCGCCCGTGGCACCGCGCAGAAGCATTTCGTACCGGGCGCGTAGCCCGGCGTCGCCTGATCCAAAGTCATCGCGAGCAGGCTCGCTCCCACATTTGAAATGCGTTCCAATGTGGGAGCGAGCCTGCTCGCGATGGGGCCATCGAATACACCGCACATCTCCTGAACCGCCCATCTTGAAACATCTGTCGACTACGCTGGTCCATTTCAGCTGCTAGGCTCCTTTCCAGGCCTTACTCGACAGAATCTTGCCCATGCTCGCGCGCCTGCTGTTTTTCTGTGGTCTGTTCATGGCCTCCACCTCGGCTGTGGCCATGACGATTTACCGGTCCACCGACGCCAGTGGCGTGGTCTCTTACAGCGACCGCCCCACCAAAGGCGCGACGGTGTTCGTTTTTCGGGACCGAATGGTCGAGCGTCTTGAGCGGCAGGTGTACCTCGATATCAAGAAACAGAGGGGCATGGACAGTGTATTCGTGCGCAACGACCTGTATGCGCCGGTCGAGATCGAGCTGAGTTTTGCCGGGCTGAATAACGTCAGCGGTGCGCCAAGCCGACCGATCCGTCGGGTTTTGCCGGCGCGCAGTAACATTCGTCTGGCGCTGCTCAAGGCGACGAAGGCCGGAAGACCGCTGGCGTATACCCCAAGGTTCGAATATTCCCTGGGCGACCCCGCAGGGGCCGCCATGGCCTATCGATATCCGTTGCCCTGGCGTGGCGGGCCGTTTCGGCTGAGTCAGGGCGCCAATGGCCAATACAGCCACTACGGGCCGAAGAACCGTTATGCGATGGACATCGCGATGCCTGAAGGCACGCCGATAATCGCGGCGCGCGGCGGGATGGTAGTGAAAACCGAGAATGGCCAGACCGGGCGCGGCAACGATCCGTCGGGCAATTTCGTGCGGGTATTGCACGATGACGGGACCATGGGCGTGTACCTGCACCTCAAGAAAGGTTCGGTCAGCGTACGGGAAGGTCAGCGAGTGGTGGTGGGCAGTGCGCTGGCGCTGTCAGGCAATACCGGCAACAGCAGCGGCCCGCACCTGCACTTCGTGGTGCAGCGCAATACCGGGTTGGGGCTGGTGTCGATTCCATACCAGTTCAATCAGCCGGTAGGCGCGTTGCCCAACTTTGCGTTGGGCAAGCAGTGAAGACGATGGAGATTTAATGTGGCGAGGGAGCTTGCTCCCGTTGGGCTGCGAAGCGGCCCTCGCCCCGGCAATCCACACTGCATTCACCGGTTAGCGACTGCTGCGCAGCCGAGCGGGAGCAAGCTCCCTCGCCACAAACAGCCCTTCACTCTGCGAATGCGATGCTCAATCCAGCATCAACACCTTGGCCAAAATAATCTTCGGCCCTTTCATCTTCTTGATGATGATCCGCAAGCCTTCGACTTCCAGCACTTCTTCCTCTTCCGGCACCCGTTTCAGGGTTTCGTAGACCAGCCCGGCGAGGGTTTCGGCTTCGATGTGGTCCAGATCGATGCCCAATAGGCGTTCAACCTTGAACAGCGGCGTATCGCCGCGCACCAGCAACTTGCCCGGTTGATACGCGAGGATCCCGCGTTCGGCCTTGCGGTGTTCGTCCTGAATGTCGCCGACCAGCACTTCCAGCACGTCTTCCATGGTCAGGTAGCCGATGATGTTGCCGTCGGCTTCCTCGACCACAGCGAAATGCGAACCGCCCTTGCGGAACTGCTCCAGCAACTGCGACAGCGGCATATGGCGAGATACGCGCTCCAGCGGGCGGGTCAGTTCGGCGAGGTTGAACGACTCGGGAATGTGATCCAGTGCGGCCAATTCAAGCAGCAAATCCTTGATGTGCAACAGGCCGACGAACTCCTGGCGCTCGCTGTCGTACACCGGGTAGCGGCTGAACTTGTGGCGACGGAACATCGCCAGAATTTCCTTGAGCGGCGCGTTGAATTCCAGCGTCACCAGGTCTTCCCGGGAGTTGGCCCAGTCGACGACTTCCAGCTCGCCCATTTCCACTGCCGAGGCCAAAACGCGCATGCCTTGGTCGCTCGGGTCCTGGCCGCGGCTGGAGTGCAAGATCAGTTTCAGTTCTTCACGGCTGTAATGGTGCTCGTGATGCGGGCCGGGTTCACCCTGGCCGGCGATCCGCAGGATCTGGTTGGCGCTGGCGTTGAGCAGGTAAATGGCCGGGTACATGGCCCAGTAGAACACGTACAGCGGCACGGCCGTCCACAGCGACAGCAACTCGGGTTTGCGGATGGCCCAGGATTTGGGGGCCAACTCACCGACCACGATGTGCAGGTACGAAATGATAAAGAACGCCGTGAAGAACGACACGCCTTTGACCACTTCGGCGGACTCTACGCCAACGGCGCTCAGCACCGGTTCGAGAATGTGTGCGAATGCCGGCTCGCCGACCCAGCCCAGGCCCAGGGAGGCGAGGGTGATACCCAATTGGCAAGCCGAGAGGTAAGCATCGAGCTGGCTGTGCACGGTGCGCAGGATATGCCCGCGCCAGCCGTGTTGTTCAGCGATGGCTTCGACCCGGGTCGAGCGCAATTTGACCATGGCAAATTCCGCCGCAACAAAAAAGCCGTTGAGCACAACCAGGATCAGAGCAAAAAGAATCATGCCGAAATCGGCGAAGAGTGTCGCGAGGGTCAAGCCAGGGGAAGGGTCCATGATGGAGTTTTGCGGGTTCCGTGTATTCGAAAGGAAAGAAAAAAGTGCGCCTGAAGGGCAGGCACAAGTCAGCCAATGTAGCGGCTGACCGGACAATTGCCTAGTGGCGAGTGCTGACTGGTATCAGTCGGTGGCGCTGATGATGCGGGATTTGGTGACCTGGGCTGGCGAAAAATGGCAGGTAAACGTGCTGCCGTGGCCCGGCACACTGCTGATTTCCATACGTGCCCGGTGGCGCAGCAACACATGTTTGACGATGGCCAGCCCCAGCCCGGTGCCGCCGGTGTTGGAGTTGCGGCTGGAATCGACGCGGTAGAAGCGTTCAGTCAGGCGCGGCAAGTGTTTGCTGTCGATGCCGATCCCCGAATCCTGCACGCTCAGGTGTGCGCCTTGATCGTCACCCCACCAGCGAATGCGGATATTGCCTTCGGCCGGGGTGTATTTCACGGCATTGAACACCAGGTTGGAGAACGCGCTACGCAATTCGGCTTCGCTACCCTTGAGCAGAATCGTCGGATCGGCTTCCAGGCTGATGTGCTGATTGCGTTGACCGGACAGTTGCTGAGCGTCGCCCTTGATCGATTGCAGCAGATTGTCAATGGACACCGGTTGATTGTCCGACGGGTAATCGGTGGCTTCCAGTTTGGCCAGCAGCAGCAAGTCGTTAAGCAAGGTCTGCATGCGCCCGCCTTGCTGCTGCATCTGCTGCAGGGCACGGGTCCAGCGCGGGTTCACTTCCTCGACGTTGTCGAGCAGGGTCTCCAGGTAGCCGCAGATCACCGTCAGCGGCGTGCGCAGTTCGTGGGACACATTGGCGATGAAGTCTTTGCGCATCTGTTCCAGCTGATGGATGCGCGTCACGTCGCGCACCAGCATCAGGTGTTCGTTGTTGCCGTAGCGAGTGATGTACAGCTGAATGCGCAGGCGATCATTAATCGGTGAGGGGATTTCCAGCGGCTCGGCGTAGCTGTCCTGCTCGAAGTATTCCTTGAAGCGCGGATGGCGGACGAGGTTGGTTACCGGTTGGCCGCTGTCTTGCGGGGTCTTGAGGCCGAGCAGGGTTTCGGCGGCGCGGTTCCACCATTCGAGGTTGCCGTCGCTGTCGAGCATGATCACTGCGTCTTTCAGCGCAGCGGTGGATTCCTGGACCCGGTCGATCACCGCTTGCAGGCGCCCGCGCACCCGTTGGTCGCGGCGTTGCAAGTGGTAGATGCTGTCGAACACTTCACCCCACAGACCGTAGCCGTCGGGCGGTGCTTCATCGGGTTGGTGCTGGCGCAGCCATTCATGCAAACGCAGCAGCTGCTTGAGGGTCCACGCCAGGTAAAGGCCCAGGCCCACGGCGAGGCTCCAGCCGTAGTAGCCGGAAATCAGGCCGATCACCAGGCAGGCGGTGACCAGCAGCAGCATGTGGCGAATCAGGGTGCCATGCCAGTTTTGGTTCACGGAAAAATGCGTCCTTGTCAGCGAGTCTGGCAGTCTGCTCAGGCCTTGGTGGAAAACCGGTAGCCAGTGCCGCGCACGGTTTGTACCAGATTTTCGTAGGCATCGCCGAGGGCTTTGCGCAGGCGACGGATGTGCACATCGACGGTGCGCTCTTCGACATAGACATTGCCGCCCCAGACCTGATCCAGCAACTGGCCACGGGTGTAGGCACGTTCCTGGTGGGTCATGAAAAATTGCAGCAAACGGTATTCGGTCGGGCCCATCTCGGCAGGTTTGCCGTCGATGGTCACGCGGTGGCTGATCGGGTCCAGCAGCAGGCCGCCGACTTCGATCGGCGCTTCGCCATCGGTCGGGCCGGCGCGGCGCAGCACGGCTTTCAGGCGCGCCACCAGCTCGCGGGGGGAAAACGGTTTGGTGATGTAGTCGTCAGCGCCGACTTCCAGGCCCTGGATCTTGTTGTCCTCTTCGCCCTTGGCGGTGAGCATGATAATCGGGATATCCCCGGTCAGCTCATCGCGCTTGAGGCGTCGGGCCAGTTCGATGCCGGAGGTGCCGGGCAGCATCCAGTCGAGCAAAATCAGGTCCGGTTTGCGGTCGACGATAATGGCATGGGCCTGCTGCGAGTTCTCCGCCTCCAGGCAGTCATAGCCGGCCATTTCCAACGCAACGGCGATCATTTCGCGAATGGGCGCTTCGTCGTCGACGATCAGAATGCTCCTGCCAACCATGCGTTAATCCTCTTGTCATTTAACTGTCTTGCGCCGCATTAGATAACGGAATTATTGCAGTCGTGTGACAGTATTTTAGCCGCCCTGCGATTGTCGCGATCCTGAACTAAGCTCTAAGTCCGAATCCTGACAACCACAAGAGGAAGGTTTCCATGAATCACATTGCTCAATCCTGGAAGGCCCTGCTGGTCACGGCTGCGCTAACGCTGCCGTCCCTGGCCTTCGCCGCCGAGCCGGCGATGATGAAAGACGGGATGATGGTCGATCATAAGGGTATGACCGTTTACACGTTCGACAAGGACACTGGCGGTAAGTCGATGTGTAATGCCGATTGCGCCAAGATGTGGCCACCGATGATGGCTCCGGCGGGTGCCAAGGCCGAAGGTGAATGGACGATCATCAAGCGTGATGACGGCATGATGCAGTGGGCTTATGACGGCAAGCCAATGTACACCTACAAAATGGACATGAAGCCTGGCGATAAGAACGGCGAAGGTTACAAAGATATGTGGCACATGCCGAAGCACTGACCCGTGTAATCCGCTCCTCGGACCTGGTCACGGGGAGCGGATCTGCCCTCATTGCCTTCAGCGCAACGCGTAATCCAGCACAATCCCGACAAAAATCGCCAACCCCGCCCAATGGTTATGCAAAAACGCCTGGAAGCAGCGCATCCGGTCCTTGCTGCGGGTGTACCAGAACTCCCACGCAAAACAGCCCGCCGCCGCCAGCAGCCCGAGGTGGAACCAGCCACCGAGCTGGAATTTCGAGCCCGCCAGCAGCAGGCAACCCAACGCCAATCCCTGCAGGGTCAGAATGATCGCCCTGTCGGCATCGCCAAACAGAATTGCAGTGGATTTCACGCCGATCTTCAAGTCGTCATCGCGGTCGGTCATGGCGTAATAGGTGTCGTAGCCCACGGTCCACAACAGGTTGGCGATCCACAGCAACCAGGCCACCGCCGGCAGTTCACCGGTTTCGGCGGTGAACGCCATCGGCATGCCCCAAGAGAACGCCGCGCCCAGCACCACTTGCGGGTAATAGGTGTAGCGTTTCATGAACGGGTAAGTGAAGGCCAAGGCCAAACCGCCCAGCGACAGCCAGACCGTCGCTGCGTTGGTGCACAACACCAGCAGGAAACTCACGCCCATCAGCATCGCGAAGAACACCAGCGCTTCTTTCGAACTGATCTTGCCGCTCACCAGTGGTCGCTGTTCGGTGCGTTTCACGTGGCCATCGACCTTGCGGTCCGCCCAATCGTTGATCACACACCCGCCGGCACGGGTCAGTACCACGCCGAGCACGAAAATCACGATATTGGCCAATGAAGGCGAACCTTCACCGGCAATCCAGAGCGCCCACAACGTTGGCCATAGAAGCAAATAAATGCCGATCGGCTTGTCCATGCGGGTCAGCTGAATGAAATCCCAGGCCCGAGGATTCAAGCGGTTCAGGGACTTGAGCAGGCTCTGGTACATCAGCAATTCTCCGGATGGGCGCGGGTGGCGTTCCACAAGGTCGGCAGGAAAATCTCGGCCACCAGCACGCTCAAGGCGCCGCGGTCGAAACGCGAGCGCCGGCCCCACAGTTCAGGCGCCCGAGCATCCACCGGCAGCCATGCCTGAGGATAGTGACAAACTTCGATGGCCCGGCGCTGAAACGCCTGATCGCAAAACAGCAATTCGCCCAGAGAACGGCTGCCCAGCTCGTCCATATGCAATCCGTCGCCCTGCAACGCGCTACGCGCCGCTACGCTGCGGGCAAACACCCAGGCTTCACCGTGGCCGCGCAAATACACCTCGCGCACCCAGCCTTCACTGCCTTCGGCCAGCTCCAGCGCAGCACATTCGTCGGCGCGTAGCGATTGCCAGCCTTCGAACAGCGGCGTGACGCTGAAACCATCATTCGACAGGCGGATCAGGCGCCGGGTCAGCGATCCTTCGTCGAACAACCAGTCGAGCGTAGAGGCGTCGGGGAGGGGCATCAGTTGGCTTCGAGGGAGCCAGGCCGGTGTCGCGGAAGGGGATTTTGAGTGCGGCACAGTGAGTCATTATTGGCAGCAAATGAGGCGGCGAGCTTACCATGTCAGGCGGCGATTTTGATTGACCGGCCTGACGTTGCGCCGAACAGGCTTGCATCTGCCGGGTCCGATCAGTACAAAACGCCCCTGAGCCGGACGGCAACGCTTCACCGATCGACCGTTCGCGCCGGCAAAAGCCTGAATCCTGAGGAAGTACCTGAATGAAAAAGTGGCAATGTGTGGTCTGCGGCCTGATCTATAACGAAGCCGAGGGTTGGCCGGACGACGGTATTGCAGCGGGCACACAGTGGCAGGACGTGCCGGAAGATTGGCTGTGCCCGGACTGCGGCGTGGGCAAAATGGATTTCGAAATGATCGAAATCAACTAAGAATCCAAGGAGTAAGGGAATGAACGCACCTGTCGTGATCGTCGGCACTGGGCTGGCTGGCTACAACCTGGCCCGGGAGTTTCGCAAACTCGATGGCGAAACTCCGCTGCTGCTGATTACCGCAGATGACGGACGCTCCTACTCCAAGCCGATGCTCTCCACCGGCTTCGGCAAGAATAAAGACGCCGATGGCCTGAGCATGGCCGAACCGGGCGCCATGGCCGAGCAATTGAAGGCCGAAGTGCGCACCCACACGCGCATCAGCGGTATCGATCCGGGCCATAAACGCCTGTGGATTGGTGAGGAAGCGGTGATCTACCGCGACCTGATCCTGGCCTGGGGCGCGGAAACCGTGCGGGTGCCGATCGAAGGCGACGCGGCGGATGCCGTTTTCCCGATCAATGATCTTGAAGACTACGCACGCTTTCGTGCGGCTGCGGTCGGCAAGCGTCGAGTGTTGCTGCTGGGCGCCGGTTTGATCGGCTGCGAATTCGCCAACGATCTCATCCTCGGTGGTTACGAGGTGCAACTGGTTGCACCGTGCGAACAGGTCATGCCGACCTTGCTGCACCCGGCAGCGGCCGCTGCGGTCCAGGCCGGCCTGGAAAGCCTGGGCGCGCGCTTCCATCTCGGGCCAGTGCTCAATCGCCTGCAAAGAGTGGCTGATGGCCTGGAAGCGCATCTGTCCGATGGCCAGGTCATCCCTTGCGATGTGGTGGTGTCGGCCATCGGTCTGCGTCCGCGCATCGACCTGGCGGCCGCTGCCGGGCTGCAGGTCAACCGTGGTGTGGTGGTCGACCGTCATCTGAAAACTTCTCACGCCAACATCTATGCCTTGGGCGACTGCGCCGAGGTCGACGGGCTGAATCTGCTGTACGTCATGCCCCTCATGAGCTGTGCGAGAGCGCTGGCCCAGACCCTTGCCGGAAACCCGACGGCGGTGAGCTATGGCCCGATGCCCATCACCGTTAAAACCCCGGTCTGCCCATTGGTGGTTTCACCGCCACCACGGGGCATGGAGGGCGTCTGGACGGTCGAAGGGCAGGGCGCGGACATCAAGGTGTTGTGCCGCGACAGCGCCGGCAAATTGCTGGGCTATGCCCTGACAGGCGCGGCGGTGATGGAAAAACTCGCCCTGAACAAAGAGCTTCCAGCCTTGCTGGCGTAAATACCGGTCGTTCTGTCGGAATCACCCCGCTTTTGCTCCCACAAAGGTCGCGGGGAGACTGGCGCCGCTCTAAAGCGCGTGCCATTCTCACTCCCGTCTGCCGCAGAGTAGAGCACCTGCGGCGCCTTAGGCGCTGTTCCAACGAGAACAGCACGGACATAACAACAAAAAACCGTCAAAGGGGCTTCACTAATGCGTAAACCAGAACTCGCCGCTGCAATTGCGGAAAAAGCAGACCTCACCAAAGAACAGGCCAACCGCGTTCTCAACGCCGTTCTCGAAGAAATCACCGGCGCTCTGCACCGCAAAGACAGCGTCACGCTGGTGGGCTTCGGGACCTTCCTGCAACGCCATCGTGGTGCACGTACGGGCAAAAACCCGCAGACCGGTGAGCCAGTCAAAATCAAGGCCAGCAACACTGTTGCTTTCAAGCCGGGCAAGTCGTTGAAAGACAGCGTTAATCCATAGTTGCGGCGAATTCCCTGAAGAAGGGGGAGAACCGTATCGAAAAATGGGCATGCCGATTGAATCGGGTGCTCATTTTTTTGCCTTTATTACTTGCGCACATCGGCTCGGGTCAAATCCAGAGCGTTGTTGAGCTGCACTATTTTGCTGCCCAGTATCCGTTTAGACAGATCTCCCCCAGTAATTGACACCCCCAGTCCCTTGGCGTGTCGCGTTGAATGGTCACAATTTGGGTTGGGCCGTTGATGCGGGTGCCGTTGACACGGGCCCGGGGTTCGTAGTCTTCGTCCTCGTATAGAAAAAGGCTGGCTTAATCGCAATAAATGTATAAGTTCAAATTTTCATTGTAGGTATTATTTAGGAAGTTTATTAAGTTATTCAAATCGGTTGAATTTTGTTTGCTGGTTTTCATTGCTTTTTTTATTTCAGCTATTAGAGGTTCTATTTCACCAAAAAGAATGCTGGTGTCGGAGTAGTAATCGGAAAATTTATGTATTTTCGGGAAGTCTTTTTTGGGTTTTGCGATGCTCAGCAGAATATCGTGTGCGTCTTCACTTAGAGAAAATACGGGAGTTTTTTCATTAATGTTTTTTTGACTTTCTGAAGCCATAAAATCGAGTGGCATAGGGGTACCTGATTTTTAGGACGGGAAGGCTGTTACCACTTCGCCGTGTTTGTTGAGGATAACAGTCATTTTATTTTGGTGCTCAACGATGCTGGTTTGCTTGTTGGTGCGAGATCCAACGGGTTTTCCGAAATCAAGTTCGTATTTTGTATTGCCCTGCTTATCTTTCTGATAAGTCGCGGTGCCTCGGTTAACTGTTTTGTTCACCATGCGTTTCAATTTCTGCTCGTTGCCGACAGTAAACTTGCTCTTATGCGACCAGCGTGGGCCCGGAGTTCTAAAGTGACGTTCGTAAACATGTTTCCAACCTTTTTTTGTCCATTTCGGTCCGCTGCCACAAGACTTGAGTCCAAGCGGATCTATCCACCCAAATGGATCGAGTACATATTGATATAGATTGATTCCCCCCGCCAACCCAATCGGGTCCGGCGTCGTAAACCGCCCCACATCCGGATCATAAAACCTGAACGTATTGAAATGCAGCCCCGTCTCCCGGTCCAGGTACTGCCCCTGAAACCGCAGGTTCTGCTCTTCAATGTAATACGGCTCGCGCACCTCTTCTAACGTGTTGCCCCACACCCGATAAGTCGCCTGCCAGACGTTGTGGCCGTCCGCCTCGGTTAGCTGTTCCGGTAGGCCGTTGAGGTTGTTGTGGTAATAGCGGACTTTTTGCAGCGGTCCGGTGCCGTCGACGCGGGCCAGGGGTTCGTAACCTTCGTCTTCATAGAGGTAAAGGCTGGTCTGGCTGTGTTTATGTTCCTGCAACAGGCGCAGGCCGTCCCAGGTGAAGCGGGTTTCGCCGAGTGGGTAGCCGTTAGTGTCGTGCTCGGTTTTTTCGATGCGCCGGCCCAACGGGTCGTAGGTCATCCTGACCACGCTGCCGTTTTCATTGCGTACTTCAATCAATCGGCTTTCGGCGTCGTAACCGAAGCGCTGCAGGCCCCGCTTAGCGCTGCGTTTTTCGATCATCCGGCCAAATGCGTCGTAGCGGTAACGCTTGTCCTGGTAGGTCAGCAGTTTGTTGTGTACCACCAGTCCGGCGCCGGGTTGTGGGCCGTCCAGCAGGTTGGCGGCGGCGTCGTAGGCGAAGGTTTCGCGTTGGCCGTGCAGGCTGTCCTGACTGGCGATGATGCGGCCGGTGGCGTCGTAGTGCAGCAGTTGGCGGTGTTGCGCGGCGGGTTGTTGGTCGAGTTTGCCGATCAGGTTGTCGGCGGGGTCGTACTCGAAATGTTTCTGCACGGCGGCCGGCATCAGCGATGGCTGGCTGGTGTGTCGGCGTTGGCGTGAGCGTAAGCGCCCGCTGCGATCGTATTCGCTGCGGGTGCTGATCTGGCCTTGGGTGCGCAGCACTTCGCGGTGCAGGCGATCGCGTTCGAAGTCGCTGATGACCTGGCCGTCGAGGTTGATCTGATGCAGGTGGCCGCTGCCGTAATACAGGCGATTGATCCAGCGGTCGTCGGGCAGTTGGGTCTGGATCAGGTTGCCGAGTTCATCGTAGTGGTGGTGCAGGCTGCCGGCCGCGCTTTGTTCTTCGAGCAATTGGCCGAGGGCATCGTAGGCGAAGCTCAGGGTTTGTGCGTTGCCGTGGTGGTCGGTAAAGGTGACGGCGGTGAGCTGGTCCAGCGGGTCGTAGGTGTAGTCGGTACGGCCATCGTCGGTGAGTTTGGCGATCAGCCGGCCGACAGCGTCGCGTTCCAGTCGATGAACGACGGGGGCCAGGGGCGTTTCGGGGACGACGGCCAAGCCGGTGCCATAAGGCGCCGGAACAGCCGTTACCGCCGCGACGTTATCCAACAGGTTATAGGTGTAGCGCTTGGCGCTGCCGTCGAGATCTTGTTGTTCGGTCAGTCGATCAGCTGCGTCCCAGGCAAACCGATAACTTTCGCCGTTCTCGTTGGTCAGCGCTTGCAGCCGCCCATAGCTGTCATACCCGAACTGCACTTGCCGGCCATGGGCGTCGGTGCGCTGACGCACCTGGCCGCGACGGTTGTGTTGATAGAGCGTGGTGTGCCCGGCCGGGTCGGTATAACCGGTCAATTGGCCGCTGACGTCGCGCTGATAGTGCTCGGTACGGCCGCCCGGCAATTGGCTGCTGAGCAACCGCCCTTGGGCGTCGTAGCTGAATTGGGTGCGCTCGCCGAGGGCATCGGTGATGGTTTGCAGATAGCCCCGGTTGTCGTAAGTGAACCGCGTCGGGTAACCCGAGCAATCGATGTGTTCGACCAATTGGCCGAACGGGTTCCAGCGCAGCTTTTTGCTTTTACCGGTGGCGTCGATGATCTCGACGACCTGGCCGTGGGTGTCGTAGCGGTATCGGGTGATGTGGCCCAGCGGATCGGTTTCGGCGAGGCAGTTGCCGCGCTGATCGTAGCGATACTGCCAGCTGTTTCCGGCGGCGTCGGTGTCTACCAGCGGCAGGGCCCAGTGCTCGAGCCATAGGGTCGAATCGCTGCGGCCCAGCGGGTCGGTTTCGCCGATCAGGTTGCCAGCGTCGTCGTAGCTGTATTCGTAGTGCCCGCCCTGCGGGTCGGTGGCGCTGAGCAATTGGCGCTCGTCGTTCCACTCGAACTGCCAAGTCTGGCCGAGGTTGTCGGTGTACTCGGTGATTTGGTGTTGGCTGTTCCAGCGCCGCGTACTGACGCGCTGCAAACCATCGGTAATGCGCGTGACACCGGCGACGAGGTCATAGTCGAGCTGGTAAGCGTCGCCCTCGTCGGTCCAGTGCCGGACCACGCGCCATTCACGGTCTTCAATCAACGCCCATTCATAGAAACAACGTAGCCCCGTAGGCAACTTATGCTCGACCATCCGCTGCCCGGCATCGTAGGCGAAGCGCCGTTGCACCTGGCCGGTGGCGTCGCGCACTTCGGCCAGGTTGCCGGCTGCGTCGTAGCCATAGCTGGCGAGTATTTCGCGATGTTGGTCGGGGTACAGGCGTTCAACCCGAGCCACGCGACCGCCTTCTTGAATCAGCTCGACCTGCACCAGATCGAAGGTGTCGCGCAGTCGAACAAGTTGCCCGACGCCGTCATAGTCGAGATAAATGCGGTTGTCATTGCGGTCACCCAATTGATCAAGGCGCAGCAGCGCCGTATTGCCCGGCGTTGGATTGAACAACCGGTACACACCGTCATCGCTTTCAATCAGCAACTGCCCATTAACGTGGCGTCGAACACTCAGCCCTTCACCCGCACTGAACACCGCGCCGCCCAAGGGGATCGAACCCATGTCGATGCGCCGCGCCTGTTCATCGGTGTAGACCAGCGTTTCGCCGCCCTCGGGATGAGGCAGGATTTCAACCCGCACCTCATAAGACACACTCCAACCCGCCCCGAACAACCCGTTGCGACGCTCGTCGCGGCTGTTGTAGAAACGCTGCCAATCCATCGGCAAGATTCCAGGCAACACGAAATCCAGCTCATCGTCACCGCCCAGCACCTTGGCCCCGGTCGCCGCATGCACCGGGTTCGACGAGCCCATGGCGGCGTTGGCCATCGCCCCCATCGCGCTGCTGACGGCCATCGACGTCGCGCCACCGACCAGCATGCACGGCAGGTTACTCAGGAATTTGCCCTTGCCGCCCTTGAGCATCAGCAACGCCGTGACCGCCAGCCCCACGCCCGGGGTCTTGCCGCTGCGGATCTCGCGCACCACCACCGAACCGCCGCCAATGGTCACGTTGGAGGAAATCAGCCCGGAGCCCACCACCTTGGCATCGCAGGTGCTGCGGTCGCCGCTGCGCACGGCGGGCTGGCCGTTGATGGTGACTTTGTCCGAGCCCTCGGCCAGAAACTGCGGCGGCATCGGCGGATGCTTCATGCAGACGAGCAGGTCCAGCGGCTTGGGCACCGCGCCGGGCGCCGGGGTGGCGACGGTAGGGCGCCACATCTGCGAGAAGAAGCTTTCGGCCATGTCGAGGTAACTGGCTTCCGCTTCGGGCTCGGGTATTTCCAGCTCGGTGCCGGCCGGCGCGACATGGGACGGGATCGCCCCGGCGGCCCTGGCGGCGGGAATGTTGTTGGTGAGGGTGTTGGTGGAGCCGGTGAGAATGTTCGCCTGCACTGTGGGCGGAAACAGCGAATTACTGAAACTCTCGCATAAATTGCTCAGGCCCTTGTCGGCCCCGGTCTTGCTCATGGCGAGGCCGACGATCGTGCCCACCACCAAGCCGAGCACGACGCAACCCAACCCCCCGGTGACGACCGTGATGCCCGTGGCCGCCACCACGGCGGCGGTGGCCAGCGCGGTAATCGCAATGTTGGCCGCTACTTCCAGCACACCGCCGAGGATGTCGGCCATCATCGAGGTGTGGTTGAGTGCATCGCCCAGCCGGGCGGCCCAGAGTGCGTCAGACATGCAGGGTGCTCATCAGGCCGGAACGTCGAACAACAGCGAACTCTTGATGATCGCCCAATGCGCGGCTTCGGCATCGCCAAGTTTTTCGGCCTTCACGTAGCTCAGGGCGAGCATTTTGCGGGTGCCGGGCAACACCAGTGCCAACTGGTATTGGAAGACTTTGTCGTTGCCCTTGTTGAACTGGCTGCGCAATTCGATGCCTTCGACTTCCTGGTTGGCGCCCATGCGCACGGCGACGCCCGGTTGGAAACGCAAGTCTTGCACTTGCTTTTCCAGGCGCTTGAGCTGATCGTCGAAGTTGCTTTGCAAGGTTTCGCCCTCAGCCAGCAAGCTGCGGCTGACAATCAGCGAAGTGCCCAGTTCAGGGAACTTGAGGATGTTGATCGACGCGTCTTGCAGTTCGCCTGCCGGCAGTTGGAACTGGAGTTCATTGATTCGGTAAGTCATGGAACACAGCTCTCGTGATTAGCCCTTGGGCTTGGGAAACGCGGCATTGATGTTGGCGTCGATGCTGGCCTTGACGCCCTGGCCATCAGGCGTAGCGCCAGCGCCGCCGCCGTTGTTCAGGTGCAGCACGCCGCCGGTGTTGAACTCGGCATCACCGCTGGCATAGAAGCTGATTTGCACGCCGGTCAGGTTGATCTGGCCGCTGGCATTGAGCTCCAGGATGCTTTCACCACAGACCAGCCGCAGGTTCTCACCCACTTCAATGACGTAGCTCTGGCTGATGCTGTCGGTCTTGCGCTGACCCACCGAAAGAATGTCTTCCTGTTTGACGATACGCAGGCGGTTGTTGCCGATAGTCACCGTCTCGTTATGCCCGATGCTCTTGTTGCGGTCGTGGCCCACCGAGTGGCTTTCATCCACCTCGACCACGATGTCCTGGTTGCGCTCGGCATGGATGTACAGTTGCTCGGCGCCTTTCTTGTCTTCCATCCGGATTTCGTTGAAATTCGCCGGCGTGCCGCCCTTGCTCGAACGGCTTTTGGTACCGCTCTGAGTGGCATTGGCGGGTAACGCATAGGGTACGGTTTGTTCGGCGTTATACACACGACCGGTGACGATGGGCCTGTCGGGATCCCCTTCAAGGAAGCTGACGATCACTTCCTGCCCAATGCGCGGGATCTGCACCGTCCCCCAGTTCTTGCCTGCCCAAGCCTGCGACACACGTATCCAGCACGAACTGTTTTCGTTGGACTGGTCGTGGCGATCCCAATAGAAATGCACTTTCACCCGACCGAACTGGTCGGTCCAGATTTCCTCGCCCTTGGGGCCAACCACCAGTGCGGTCTGCGGACCTTTGACGATGGGGCGGTGGGTGTTGGGCAGGGGGCGGTAGCTTTGTTGGGCGTCGATGCAGGTCAGGCTGCTTTCGAACTGCGCCGAAGCGGCAGCGCCGCCGGTTTCCCCGCTTCCCTGGGCGACGTAGTAACGGGCGCCGACGATCAGGTATTCGCGGTTCTGGTCCTGGCGGCTGAAGCCGGTGAGGCTGAACAAATGACCGGACCCCAGACCCCGGGCGTTGCCGGCGAACTCGACCTGTTCGTGCAGGGTCTGCAAGGCTTCGATGCGGGTGCGGGCATAATGTTCGCCGTCTGCACTTTGCACATAGGTGCCGGGATAGTCGTACAGCGGGTAATCGCCTGCGGTGTGCGGACGAGGCATGGCCGAGCGCACGTCAATTCGCGCGCTGGGGCGCTGGAAGTCGTAGTCGTTGAGTTCCAGCGAGCCCGGCTGGACTTCCTGGGCCAGGTGCCAATCGTGGATGTGGTCGCGTTCGCGCTGCTGTTCATTCTTCGGGTAGTAGGGCACCGAAGCATAGCCGGGCGCGTTGGTGTGGGCGCCGTAGGCATCGGCCAACACCAGCACATGACGACCCTGTTCATGGCGGAAGAAGTAGTAGATTCCCTCCTGCTCCATCAGGCGGCTGACGAAATCGAAACTGGTTTCGCGATACTGCACGCAGTATTCCCACTCGCGATAAGGCCGGCTCAGGGCATCTTCGAAATCGGAAAACCCCAGGTCGCGAAAAACCTGTTTGATGATCTGCGGGATGGTCAGGTTCTGGAAAATCCGGCAATCGGACGTGCGGGTCAGCAGCCATAGCCAGGGCCGCAGCGTGGCCTGGTAGCTGGCGAACTGGCCCTGGTCGACGTTCTGGCTGCAACGGGCAACGATGCCATGGAAATAGCGCTCGCCACCGCCGTCCAGTTGCAGGCTCAAGCACATGGGTTTGCCCAGCAACTGGTTGAGGTCGATGGCGTTGTCCAGTGAGTGCAACTGCAGCTCGTAGTTGAACAGCCGCCCCAGCTCTTCGCCGCCGCCCATGTCCTTGAGCAACAGCACATCCGGCCCCAAGGGGCTGGTGATTTTTGCCAGGCGTGAGAGTTGCTTGAATAGCATCAGTTATCCCGTAAACGTTGTAATCGCCGCGCCGCTTTTCCCAGCAGAAACCAGATCAAATGTGGGAGCTGGCTTGCCTGCGATAGCGGTGTGACATTCAGCATTGATGCCGATTGATACACCGCTATCGCAGGCAAGCCAGCTCCCACACTGACCGCATTCCTCCAGGGGCTATGCGGCGTCGCTGAAGTCGTAGTGCAATTCGTTATCCCGGGCGCTGATCCGCACGCCTGCCAGCGCTTTGCCTTCGAGCATGCGGGTGAGGAACTCGCGGCTCATGTCCGGCAGCAGGCTGTTGGTCAGGATGGTGTCGATCATTCGCCCACCGCTTTCGGTTTCGGTGCAGCGGGAGACGATCAGGTCGATCACCGCGTCGTCGTAATCGAAGGCCACTTTATGGGTGTTCTCCACGCGCTTTTTGATGCGGTTGAGTTGCAGGCGGGTAATGGCCTTGAGCATCTCGTCGCTGAGCGGGTAGTACGGAATGGTCACCAGGCGGCCCAACAATGCCGGCGGGAAAATCTCCAGCAGCGGCTGGCGCAAGGCCTTGGCGATCTCTTCGGGCTCGGGCACGTTTTGCGGGTCTTTGCAGACCCGGGCAATCAACTCGGTGCCAGCGTTGGTGGTCAGCAGGATCAAGGTGTTCTTGAAGTCGATCACCCGGCCTTCGCCGTCCTCCATCACGCCTTTGTCGAAGACCTGGAAGAAGATCTCGTGCACGTCCGGGTGGGCTTTTTCCACCTCATCCAGCAGCACCACGCTGTAGGGTTTGCGTCGCACGGCTTCGGTCAGCACGCCGCCTTCGCCATAGCCGATATAGCCCGGTGGCGCGCCCTTGAGAGTGGACACGGTGTGAGCTTCCTGGAATTCGCTCATGTTGATGGTGATGACGTTCTGCTCACCGCCATACATGGCTTCGGCCAGGGCCAGGGCGGTTTCGGTCTTGCCCACGCCGGAGGTGCCAGCGAGCATGAACACGCCAATCGGCTTGCTCGGGTTGTCCAGGCCCGCACGGGAGGTCTGGATGCGTTTGGCGATCATCTGCAAGGCGTGGTCCTGGCCGATGATGCGTTTTTTCAGGTGCTGGTCGAGGTTGAGCACGGTTTCCAGTTCGTTACGGGCCATGCGGCCCACCGGAATCCCGGTCCAGTCGGCGACCACCGAAGCCACGGCCTGGTAATCGACCGTCGGCAGAATCAGCGGGGTTTCCCCTTGCAGAGCGCTGAGGCGCTGCTGCAGGTCCACCAGTTTCTCGCGCAGGGCGTGGCTGTCTTCACTGCCAACGTCGCTGTCTACCACGCCGACGCTTTCGCGCAGGGTGGCGCGGGTGGCGAGCAGTTCGTCCACCAGGGTTTTCTCTTCGGCCCAGCGGCTTTCGAGTTCGGCCAGGCGTTCGCGCTCGGCGGCCAGCAGGTTCTCGCTGTTGCTCTGGCGGGCGCCGATGACGATGCCGATGGCGTGCTCGCGGGCGATGATTTGCAGTTCGGTTTCCAGCGCCTCGATGCGACGACGGCTGTCGTCCACTTCGGCCGGCACGGCGTGCAGGCTGATAGCGACCCGGGCGCAGGCGGTGTCCAGCAGGCTCACGGATTTGTCCGGCAACTGGCGCGCCGGGATGTAGCGATGGGACAGCTTGACCGAGGCTTCCAGGGCTTCGTCAAGGATCTGCACCTGATGGTGTTTTTCCATGGTCGAGGCCACGCCGCGCATCATCAACAGCGCCTTGTCTTCGGACGGCTCGGCGACTTGCACCACCTGGAAGCGGCGGGTCAGGGCCGGGTCTTTCTCGATATGCTTCTTGTACTCGGCCCAGGTCGTGGCGGCCACGGTGCGCAGGGTACCCCGGGCCAGGGCCGGTTTGAGCAGGTTGGCCGCGTCCCCGGTGCCGGCGGCGCCACCGGCACCTACCAGCGTGTGGGCTTCGTCGATAAACAGGATGATCGGTTTTGGCGAGGCCTGGACGTCTTCGATGACCTGGCGCAGGCGCTGTTCGAATTCACCTTTCATGCTCGCGCCGGCCTGCAACAGGCCGACGTCGAGGCTGCGCAGTTCCACGTCCTTGAGCGCTGGCGGCACGTCACCGGCGACGATGCGCAGGGCAAAGCCTTCGACCACGGCGGTTTTACCGACACCGGCTTCACCGGTCAGAATCGGATTGTTCTGCCGGCGGCGCATGAGGATGTCCACCAGTTGGCGGATTTCTTCGTCACGCCCGACAATCGGATCTAGCTTGCCGCTGCGGGCCTGCTCGGTGAGGTCGACGGTAAAACGCTTGAGCGCTTCCTGCTTGCCCATGGCGCTTGGAGCCATGGCGCCACTGGCTTCACCGGGCACGCTGCCTGCGTTGAAACCATCGCTGGCGCTGAGCGCATTTTCCGGCGAGTCACCGACGTATTCGTCAAAACGCTCGCTCAGGGCTTCGACCTTGATCTTGTCAAACTCCGCCGACAGCCCCAGTAGCCCATGGCGCAGGCTCGGCGTCTTGAGGATGCCCAGCACCAGATAACCGGTGCGCACCTGGCTTTCGCCGAACATCAGGCTGCCGTAGACCCAGCCACGTTCCACGGCTTCTTCCACATGGGAGGACAAGTCAGTGATTGAAGTCGAGCCGCGTGGCAAACGGTCCAGGGCATCGGTCAGGTCCCGGGCCAGGCGCGCCGGCTCGATATTGAACTGACGGATGATGCGGTGCAGGTCTGAGTCCTGCAATTGCAGCAACTGATGAAACCAGTGGGCCAGTTCCACATAAGGGTTACCGCGCAACTTGCAGAACACGGTGGCGGCTTCGATGGCTTTGTAAGCCACGCTGTTGAGTTTACCGAACAACGCGGCGCGACTGATTTCACCCATGCTCTTGGCTCCTTGAGGTCTGTGAGGTGTTGGCTTGCTCGGCGTAATGCCGGGCCAGTATTAGATCGTTGGCATCTTTTTCAGGACGTCCCAGCCAGGTGTTGAAACCCAGGCGGAAGCGCCCATTGAGTTGCAACGCCGGTACTTCGGGCTGTTTCAGAATCAGGTTCAGGTCCCAGTCCAGTTCATGGCCCAGGTATTCGGCCACCCAGGCCACCAGCTCATTGAAGGGTTGGCTGCCGGGCAACATGCCCATGTAGTCATCCAGCTTGAGTGGGCCCAGGCGAATACGGAATTTGTGCTGGCGATCCCAGACGTAACGCCCCAGGCAAAAATCCATGCCCAATTGATGGGCGCTGACACCCACGCGGCTGCGTTCGGGCAGCTCCAGCCATTGGCCGACATACTCTTCGATCTCCACCGGCAGGCCGAAGTACTCGCTGAGAATGGCCTTCAAACCGTCCGGGTAGCGGGTTTGTGCCGACAGATGACCGCTGTAATGCAACTTCGCCGTGTCGGGGATCCGCCCTTGTTTGAGCAGGCTCGGCATGCCCCGGCCGCTCAGTGCTGCCAGGCGTGCCGACCAGTAGTCATCGTCCGGGCGGTCATGGCTGACCGTCGGCCGCGCTTCGGCCCAGGCCCGGTAAAACAGGCTCAGCAGGCGGTGATGGAACACATCCAGGAAGCGTTTACTGGTGCTGTCGGCGTTGTTGCGCTGGCGTTCGCGCACATATTCGGTGATGTGCAGCGGCAATGGGCCGTTGGGGCCGCCGAGGCCGAAAAAGAACTGCTCCAGGCGCGCCGGCGCACCGTCGATGCCTGGCTGTACCGACGCCAGAGTCGCCGGGGCGAAGGTGCAATCGGCTTGTTGCCCAAGACGCAGCGGATCATCGGCCAGACGCAACGAATGGCCCAGGCGCGGCAGTTCAGGCGATTCGCACTCGATGCGCCGCAACGCCTGGAAGAAGTCGTATTCCCAGGGCTCCCTGTGCATCGCGTCCAGGGTATTCACAGGGTCGGACGGCGTCCGGGCTTGGCTTTCCATCGCATGATCTCGCCGCGTTCGGTGGTACGGATCACCGTCTCGGTAAAGCTGTTGATCGACACGTAGCGTGCCAGGAAGCGTTCGAACACTGCACCGAGCAAGAAGACTCCAGTGCCGCGAAACGCGTTTTCATCGAATTCCAGGGTGATCTCCAGGCCACGACCAAACACGATCGGGCCCGGCATGGGCAAGCGTCGGGTGCAGGCCTTGCTGCTGACTTCGCGCAGGCCTTCGATCTGCAATTGCAACGCCGCATCGTTGCTGTCGCCGTACAGGCGCAGCAGTTCGCGCAGGGCGGCGGCGCCCTGGCCTTGTTCGCTGAGGGACAAATAATTCAGCGAAAGCTGGCTGATCAACCGCCATGCCTTGGCGTCGTGGGCATGGCTGGCGCGTGGGCGACTCGGGCCTGCCACGCAGCGCACCGCCGCTACCGGTGCGCTGTCGGCCAGGGTGAAATCGGTCTTGCTGTTGCCCACGCTCATGAACAGCGGCAGGTCGCGGTTGGTGCACAACGCTGTTACGCCCAGTTGACGCAGATCGTGGCGATAAGGCGCCTGCTGGCTGTCCACCAGGCTGACGAAGGTTTCGCTGCCGATGTAAGTCGAGCGCGGGCCGTTGCGCCGCTGACCGCTGGACAGCACGCGGGGTTCGCGCCGCACCGTGTACCAGGCCTGATCGCGGCCGTAGCGAGACGGATCGCGTACCGCATAGAACGGCAAAAAAGGCTGCTCCGACCCGGTGCCGTGGCCGGTGAGGGTGGTCAGGGAATGAATCTCGAAATCCATCGGCCGGGTGCGGTCGGCGATCACATGGTGTTCATTGACCCGTTCCGACAAGTGAATGCGATCCAGGCGCTTGGGAAACAAGTTGATTGCCGGGGTGCAGAACGGCAGGAACTGCGCGGCTCCGACGCTGCCTTCCAGGCTCGGATCGTGACGGTCGAACAGCACGATCAATTCCAGTTCCTGGCCGCCGCAGCGTTTGACCGCACGGCTCAACTGGGTGAAATCGACGAACAGAAAGCGGTGGGGCAGGGCGAAGTATTCCTGCAGCAGGCGATAGCCCTGGAAGGCCCGCGAGACCACTGGCAGTGCGGCGTCGGTATCGTCGAATCCCTGGGAGCGCAATGCGTCCTGCGGCAGGCGTTCCACCCAATCGCCGCCGGGCTGACGGGCGAACACGGCGCAGACATTGCCCAGCAGCTGTTCGTAGAGGCGGAAGGGTTGTTCGTCTGCGCCGCTGAGGTACAGCGGCAGGTTGTCCAGGGCCAGACTGTTGAACGGTAGTTCGGCGCCGGTGCGCAGGGTCAGGCGCAGACCGGCCTTGGCCTTGGGTTCGCTGGCGGCCAGGCGCCCGAGCACGGCGGACGGGTTGCCGAAGTACTCGGCCTGGCTGACCTGCAGCGGCCACAACGTCACCGCGTGGGCGGTGCGGTACTCGCAGCAGGTTTGGGTTTCGCGGCCCAGGGCGGCACGCAGGACCGTGTCCCGGGGCAGCGGGAAGCCGCTGCTCAGCGAGCCTTCATCAGGGTCGGCCTGCAATTGCACCACGGTCATCGACGGTGTCGGCGCCAGGTAATGGGGGTACGCGATTTCCAGCAGGTTATGAGTGAAGGTCGGGTATTCGGCATCGAGCTTGAGTTGTACCCGCGCCGTCAGATAAGCAAACCCTTCCAGCAAACGCTCGACGTACGGGTCGGCGCAGTCCATGCCGGACAACGTCAGCCGACTGGCGATTTTCGGGTATTCCTGGGCGAACTCCGCCGCGCTTTCGCGCACGTGGTGCAGCTCCTGGTTGTACAGTTCCAGCAGGCGCGGGTTCATGAGCGTCTCCGTTGTTCGGCGTTGATCACTCGCACATGGCCGGATTCCAGGTCCAGGTCGGTTTGCAGCATCAGGCGCAGCGGCACCGGCTGCGCCCAAAGGTCGCCTTCGATCTCGAAACTCAGGGCGTTGTGGTTCATCTCGGCGGATGCCCGGGCCCGCACGCGCAAAGTGTTACGCAGAATCCGCGGTTCGAAGGTGGCGATGGCCTGGTGGATCAGCGCTTCAAGCGCCGCGATATCGACGTTCGACGCACTGTTGCCGGCCAGGGCTGGCAGCCCGAAGTTGACCACTGACGTGCCGGCCTCGGTGTGCAACGTCGCATCGGCGCTGAGCAACGACGTGGTGTTGAGCAGCCACGCCAAATCACGCAGCACCGAGGCTTTCAGTTGGGTCAGGGAGAGCACGCGCTTGTCGGCGCTTTCCTTGAGGTTGCTCGGGTCGTCGTCGGTCAACCGGTCCAGCAGGGACGGTTGCAGGCGATCGCGGGTGGCGATTTCGGTTACCACGAGAAATGCGCCACGAAATTTTTCTGGTCCATGCCGCCGGTCATGCAGCCAGCACTATGAGCGACTTTCGACACTTCCATGGGCTGACCTTTGATTTGGCGGATGGCCTGATACCGAGCGTCACAATCACGGCTGGGAGCGGGTTCGGGTGTGGAGTGCTCCACGATAATGATTTGGGCGTTGTTGAAGGTTTCGACCCGTGGTTGACCCTTGCGGTCGACGCTCAGAAAGCACGGCCACGACATGTCTAGTTTCAAGATGCTTTGGTCCTGTTTGCGTAACGCACATTGCTGATCGTGGTTTTCCAGAGTCAATGTTTGTCCGGCGACAATGACTTCATTGCTGGGGGCAGCAAGTGGTTGCTGCCCGGCCCAGGCGTTGAGGCTCAACGGCAGGCAGCCGGACAGCAGCATCAACAGGGTTCGTTCGATCATTTCAACCCTCAAAGCCCAATCTGTTTTGCGCGATGCGCAGAGTCGTGTGTGATTGCATGTGAAGTCGCTTACCAAGTGAAAAGCGCTGTGTAGTCTTTCTGATCGCCTGCGCCGCGCAGGCAACTGGCACTGCGAGAAACCACCGAAGGTTCGAGCTGGCCTTTGATCTGGCGTACGGCGCGGTACTCGGACCGGCAGTCGCGACTGTTCGCAGGGTCAACGCTTATATGCAGCACAATGGCAATCGGTACATTGTTGAAGGACTCGACGTGCGGCTTGCCTTGTCGGTCAACCGCAAATTGGCAAGGCCATGGCATTTCGAGTGGCAGCACGCTCCGATCCGGTTTACGCAACACGCAGCGCTGCTGGTCGTTCTCCAGTGTCAGCTGTTGTGCGCCCAGGGTGACTACCTGATCCGCGGCAGCAGGCGGGGCTTGCTGGTCGGCGCACGCGGATACACTCGACAATACGCAACACAGGACCACAGCGTTTCGGCTGGACTTGATCATGTCAGCTCCCAGAACCAGATGGCTCGGGATCGGTAGGAAGGGTCGCTATACCGGCCGATGGTCAGGCCGCGATTCCACAGGTCGATATGGTCGCCAGTGCGATTGTCCGATGACTCTCCTGTCTGCTGGAAACAATCCTTGAAGAAGATGAGTCCGGTCTTGTCTTGTAACTTGCGGCGTTCCTCGGCACTTCCACCGAGAATCAGTGGCCGCCCCAGATGATGCTTCCACAACCAGTTCGCCAGCGACTCGGCACCCCTGGCATGTTCATGCGCACATTTGGGTTCGGTATAGGTAGATTTGTTGACCTTGATGGTCAGCTCCGCATTGAGCGTCATGCTCATACGGATAGCACACTGGTTTTCCCAAGGGCCCTCACAGGGCTTGGCGTCAGGATACGTAACCAGAAGGTCGGAATAGGCTTTCCACAAATTAATAAACGAAGGCTTGGCCATGACTCAGACACCGAGTGGAAAAGGATTGGATTCGAGCAGGCACCAAAACGCCCCCGGCGTATAACGCCGGGGGCATCTTCGATTACACCTTGACGTTCTGGCGGATGTTCCAGCCGAACTTGACCGGCCCGCCTTCCTTGGTGCCATCGGCCTTTTGCGGCTGGTAGTCCACCAGTACCTTGGCGAAGTTCAGGGTGAGGTTTTCGGTCAGGCGATCATCGCTGCCCGAGCCGCCGGTGCTCAGGGACGTGACCAGCACTTCTTCCAGGTTGATGATCATGTACTCGACCTGACTTTCGCCGCCGGCCTTGCGCACGGTCAGCTTGACCTTGTCGATGTGCTTGCCGCTAGCGCAGTGCATCATCAGGTTCGGTGAGGCTTTGTCGACGTACTTGGTCAGCGACAGGTCCTGGATGTTCACCTTGCCGGCACCACCACCGCTGCCCACGTGCATATTGCCGGACTGAGACATGCCCCAGCTCCAGTTCAAGACGTCGATTTCGTCCTTGTGGGCCTTGTCCATGGACTCGCCCTTGATGTCGCCGATCTTGATGAAAATATCAACAGCCATGTTTTCTCCCTGTGTGGTCTCTACCACATTGTTTAGTTAACGCCGACCTTGCGAAATCTGTTCAAAGCTCCTGCAGCATCACGCTCTTTTCGGGTCTGTCCCAATGCCAGTCAAGGCACAAAACCTGTGGGAGCGAGGCTTGCCCGCGATGCAGGCACCGCGGTTTTCAGCCGGACCGTGTTGATGCCATCGCGGGCAAGCCCGGCTCCCACACAAGCGTGCCACTGCAGGTTTTTATGCGCCTTTGGCCGAAGGCAGCTTGGATACCAGGCGCAGCGACACGGTCAGACCTTCGAGCTGATAGTGCGGGCGCAGGTAGAACCTGGAGTTGTAGTACCCCGGGTTGCCTTCCACGTCCTCGACGATCACTTCGGCCGCCGCCAATGGGTGCTGGGCCTTGGTGGTTTCGGTGGAGTGCGCCGGGTCGCCGTCGACGTAGTTGAGGATCCAGTCCTGCAGCCAACGCTGCATTTCGTCCTTCTCTTTGAAGGAGCCGATCTTGTCGCGCACGATGCACTTCAAGTAATGGGCGAAACGGCAGGTGGCGAACAGGTACGGCAGGCGCGCGGCCAAGTTGGCGTTGGCGGTGGCGTCCGGGTCGTCGTACTCGGCCGGTTTCTGCAACGACTGGGCGCCGATGAACGCGGCGAAGTCGGTGTTTTTCTTGTGCAGCAGCGGCATGAAACCGTTCTTCGCCAGTTCCGCTTCGCGGCGGTCCGAAATGGCGATTTCGGTCGGGCACTTCATGTCCACGCCGCCATCGTCGGTGGGGAAGGTGTGCGCCGGCAGGTTTTCCACTTCACCGCCAGACTCCACGCCACGAATGCGCGAGCACCAGCCGAAGTGTTTGAACGAGCGGTTGATATTCACCGCCATTGCGTAAGCGGCGTTGGCCCAGGTGTACTTGGAACTGTCGGCACCGTCGGTGTTTTCTTCGAAGGCGAAGGCCTCCACCGGATCGGTCTTGGCGCCATACGGCAGACGCGCGAGGAAACGCGGCATGGTCAGGCCGATGTAGCGCGAGTCTTCCGATTCGCGCAGCGAGCGCCAGCCAGCGTATTCCGGTGTGGTGAAGATTTTGGTCAGATCGCGTGGGTTCGACAGTTCCTGCCAGGAGCCCATGCCCATCACGGTCGGCGATGCGGCGGCGATGAACGGCGAGTGCATGGCCGCGCAGACTTTCGACAACTCGCCCAGCAGCTCGACATCCGGCGGCGACTGGTCGAAGTAGTAATCGCCCACGAGGCAACCGTAAGGTTCGCCGCCGAACTGGCCGTATTCTTCCTCGTACATCTTCTTGAAGATCGGGCTCTGGTCCCACGCGGTGCCCTTGAATTTCTTCAGGGTCTTGTGCAGGTCGGTCTTGGAGATGTTGAGCACGCGAATCTTCAGCTGCTCATCGCTCTCGGTGTTGTTGACCAGGTAGTGCAAGCCACGCCAGGCGCTTTCCAGTTGCTGGAAATCGGGGTGGTGGATGACCTGGTTGACCTGGGCGGTGAGCTTGGCGTCGATGGCCGCGATGATTGATTCGATCGACTTGATGGCGTCGTTGGACACCAGGTCGGTCTGCGCCAGGGCCTGTTCGGCCAGGGTGCGCACGGCGGTCTCGACGGCTTCGCGAGCGCGTTCGGTCTTGGGTTTGAATTCTTGCAGCAGCAGGGAGGAGAAGTCGCTGGTTTGCTCGGTTCCGGCGGCGGTTGACTGATTGTCACGTACTAATTCGTTCATGATCATTCGTCCTGATTAAGCCTGAGGCTCGGCTGGCTTCGGCGCACTGGCAAGCGCCTGGAGCAGCGCCGGATCCTTGATGGCCTTCATGATGATTTCTTCGGCACCGGTCTTGCCGTCCATGTAGGTCAGCAGGTTGGCCAGTTGGGTGCGCGCTTCGAGCAACTTGTTCAGCGAGTCGACTTTGCGCGCCACGGCGGCCGGGCTGAAGTCGTCCATGCTTTCAAAGGTGATGTCCAGGCTCAGATTGCCTTCGCCGGTCAACTCGTTGGGCACGTGAAATGCGACGCGTGGCTGCATGGCCTTGAGGCGCGAGTCGAAGTTGTCGACATCCACCTCGAGGAACTTGCGATCGGCCACGGGCGCCAGAGGCTCGGCGGGCTTGCCGGCGAGGTCCGCCATGACGCCCATGACGAAGGGCAACTGGACCTTTTTCTCGGCGCCGTAGAGCTCGACGTCGTACTCGATCTGCACTCGAGGCGCGCGGTTGCGCGCGATGAATTTCTGAGAACTTTGCTTCGCCACGTTGCTGCTCCTGGTCGCTTGAGCGACGGTGTTGGCGTCATCGGTGGTACCGGTGACGTGACTGCGTGATCCGTTCGCTTTTATTCGCTGTCTGGTCCGCGCAGGTTTTCAAATTGGCTCATGCCGTCGGGAATCAGGTTGCGCACGATGGCCGCAAAGTCGGCGTGCACCAGATTCTTCGCCCGGTTCAACAGCACCGGCAGCGGGCTGGAGGGCTCATGACGGGTGTAATACGCAAGAATCCGGTCCAGGCTGCGCAGCACGTCGTCGCGGTTGTTGATTTCGCCAGTGCTGCGCGGTGTGCTCGTCGCGGTGAGGTGTTCAACCGGCGCGGCACTGTCGTCGCTGATGGAATCGGGCAGGGGGCTGTCGCCGCTCTGCGGGGCGAACTGGCCGAGAATCTGCAGGGCCATTTTTAGCGGTTGCTTCAACAGGCCAAGGTCAACGCCCTGGGCGGAACCGATGTGTTCGCTGACTTGTTGCTCGATGGCCTCGGCGACGCTGCGGGCCTCGTGTAAAGCGGCGCGAGTGATTTCCAACTGTTCGGGATCGCTGTCGAGGAACGCCCCGGCGAGCTGCTCGGCGCCGAGGTTTTCGTCAGGGAAACTTTGCAGGCCGCTGGCATTGGCGGCGGCGCGCAGGCTGACAGCACCAAAGGTTCGCGAACGGGCCAGGATGCTTTCGCGCAGCAGGCGAATGGTGGCATCGGACGTCAGGCCGGCGAGGGCATTGATGCGCACGGTGGGGTCGTTGTCGTCTTCGGCATCCAGGCGCGGATGCAGGTCGGCCCAGTACTGCTTGAGCAACTCGCTGATCAGCGTCAGGACGCGGGCCAGGCCGGTGACGCCTTCGAGGGCAAGGGAGCTTTGCAAAAGGAAGTGGGTGATACGCAGGTCTTTGCTGCGTTGCAGCAAATCCAGACTTTGCTGCTGGATGCTGCGCCATTCAGGGGGGGCGGCAGGCAATATCGAATCGCCCATGCTGCGCTCGGGCTGGCCTTGGGAATCGCGTTCCAGGCGCAAAAAATCCGCGTCGTATTCCAGATCTTCGCCACAGGGCGAAGTCGCGGAAACGGCAGCGAGCAACAAAGGCACTTCCACTGAATTTGATCTCCCTATCGCCCGACTGACAGAGTCGGGCCGTTCACATGTTAGCTCCAGGTGGAACTACGCATGTTTCCTTGAGTGTAATGGCCCTTTGGATACGCGGTGATCTTAAAGTGCCATCATTGTTATTCAAGAAGTTGTTATTTTTGGTGTAGTACTTATGGCTTGTCAAGGTAAGCTATTTCCCCCGTGTGACAGATGTGAGGTGCTTAACAACCTGCGCGACCGATGGGTCGAGGCAGGCACTGATGCAGGTTTTTTGTCACGCAAGCCGGTTAAGATCAGCAATCATGCTGGAAAAATACCGTTTACGAGGTTGTTTGCAAGGTTGTCGGACCGAGTCTGGCGGGAGTGAATCCCGATTCGTCCGCGCGCAAAGTGTTCAGCAAGGAGGCAAGATGTCGCTGTGTTTGACTATCACTAGTTATCACAAAATTACCCCTGGCCAGTGCCCTGAGAAATCCATGAATCAGGGTGTGATGGCGATAGGTCGAAACTCTGATAATGACTGGGTATTGCCCGACCCTGAGCGCTTGGTTTCCGGCAAACATTGCGTTATTCAATATAAAGATGGCCGGTATTACTTAACCGATAACAGCACTAACGGTGTGGAATTGGTCAAGGCCGGTATTCGTCTGCGCAAGGGAAACAGCGAGCCGTTGCAAGATGGCGAAGTTATTCGCATCGGTGATTATGAAATCCAGGCACGTATTGATTTCAGTCTGCCAGTGACCGACGGCAATCCTTTCGCTGACTCGTCCAGCAGCTTTGAGGCCCTGATGGGGCGTCAGGGCGCCGTCGTGAATACGCCGACGTCGTTGCCCGTGACACCACCTGCGCATTTTCAGGGCGTATCGGCCATGGACACGATGCCGGACCTGTTCGACTTTCTGACACCGACCAGCGTTCCGCCGGCCACCCAGCCCGACCATGTCCCGGCCGAGCTGCACGACTTCCGCCCACCGACCCCGATCCCCACCCCAACGCCCGTGGCCGGGCCTGAACCGTTGGTGTCGGCCCCGGTGATTCCGGAAGATTGGGACCTGTTCAGCGACAAGCCTGCGCCGGTGGCTGTTGCCCCTTTGCCTGTTGCAGAGGTTGCGCCGCCAGCCGTACCTCACATCAGCGTACCGATCGAACCGGCACCCCGTTGCGAACCGCCTGTGGCCGTCGTCGAGCGCCTGGTCGATCCGGTCAACAATTCTGAACCCGACCTGTTGCAAGCCTTTCTACGCGGTGCCGGGCTGGATCAAGTGCGCCTGGACAAGGCCCAGGCCGAAGCGCAAATGGAAAGCATCGGCCGCAGTTATCGGCTGATGGTCGAAGGCCTGATCGATGTCTTGCGCGCCCGTAGCAGCCTCAAGGGCGAGTTCCGCATTCAGCAGACGATGATTCAACCGGTGGAAAACAACCCGCTGAAATTCGCTCCCAACGTCGATGAAGCGTTGCTGTTGCTGTTGCGCCACAGCAATCAGGCGTTCATGGCGCCGGACCTGGCTGTGCGCGACAGCTTCGATGACTTGCGTGCCCACCAATTGGCGGTGATGGCTGGCGTGGAGGCTGCAATCAAGCACCTGCTGGCGCGCTTCGAGCCGGCGCAACTTGAAGAACGCATGGGCAAGCCCGGTGGCCTTTCGAGTATTTTCAGTGGCTCGCGACAGGCCCAGTACTGGCAGCAGTTCACCGAGCTCTACAGCAATATTTCCCGCGAGGCCCAAGAGGATTTCCAGGACCTGTTCGGTCGGGAATTCAGCCGCGCCTACGAAGAACACAGTACAAGGCAGCGCCGCGGCTGAGCATCGCCATCGCATAGCGCCATTCATAGCAAAGAACGGAACAACGGATAGCTGAAACGTCATTGAGGACGCAGGATGATTCCCAGGTTTTTACTCGCAGTCGCCACCGCGCTTCTGCTGACCGCATGTGCCAAGGATGCGGTCAAACCCCAGCCCGAAGAGGCTGAGGTCGAGGCCGACACTGCCGCTGTCGAGTTGCACTTTCACGCCATTGCCGGGCTCAACCCCGGCGCCACTGGCCAGCCAGCCCCGGTCCGGGTGCGTATTTTCGAATTGAAAAACGCCGCCACCTTCGGCCGTTCCGATTATTTCGCACTGGCCGAACGGGCTCAGGCGACGCTCGGCGCAGATTTGATCGATCAGGACGAAGTGCTGATCCAGCCCGGCCAGCAGTTGAGCCTGCAACGCGACCTCGACCCGGCCACCCGCCATATCGGCGTACTGGTGGGGTATCGCGAGCTGGATCAGTCGTTGTGGCGCGCGGTGATGAATGTCCCGCCGCGCCAATACACCGAATACCAGATCAGCCTCGACGTGCGAGCCGTGCGCAGCGCCGTCGTGGTTTCCCCATCCAGCCCTGCCCAATAAGCAATCGGAGCCCCCATGTCCTGGAACAATCGTGTGGTCTGGTCGGAAGGCATGTTCATTGGAACGCAGCACTTCCAGCAGCATGACCGTTACCTGGAGAACCTCATCGATGCCCGGAGCCGTCCGCTGTCGGCCGGCGCCTGGGGTTTCTCCGAATTGCTGATCGACCAGGGTCTGCTGGCCCAGGGCAAACTGGCCATCATCTCGGCGCGGGGCCTGTTGCCGGACGGCACGCCATTCAACATTCCGCAGGATGACCTGGCGCCGAGCCCGCTGAATGTCGATGACAACCTGCGCGATGGTTTGGTGTACCTGGCTTTGCCGCTCAAGCGCGCCGGTGCGCGAGACACCGTTGACGAAGGCGAAACCCTGGGCGCTGCGCGCTACGTGAGCCAGGTGCGCGAAGTACGGGACGACAACGCGCCGTTTGAAAACCAGGCGCCGGTGGCCGTCGGCTCAAGGGCGCTGCGATTATTGGTTGCCCAGGATGGCATCAGCGACTACGCCGCCATCGGCCTGGTGCGTATCAAGGAGAAACGCGCCGACCGCGCCGTGGTGCTCGACGACTCTTATATCCCGCCGCTGCTGGACGTGGTCGCCTCCAACCCCCTGGCCGCGTTTCGCAACGAACTGCTGGGCCTGCTGCATCAACGCGGCGAAGCCCTCGCCGGGCGGGTGGTGGCATCCGGTGCCGGCGGTGCCTCGGAAATTGCCGATTTCATGCTGCTGCAACTGGTCAACCGTGCCCAGCCGCTGATCCAGCACTTGAGCCAGTTGAGCCCGTTGCACCCGGAGCGGTTCTACAGCGAGCTGGTGAGTCTGGCCGGGGAGTTCTCGACCTTTACCGCTTCCGGGCGGCGACCTCAGGAATACCCGCAGTACCAGCACGATGACTTGGCGCTGAGTTTTGCTCCCGTGATGCAGGCTCTGCGTGAGGCGCTATCGATGCTGATCGACAGCAAGGCCACGCCGATTCCGATCGTCGAAAAAGCCTACGGCGTTCATGTGGCGATGCTGGCCGACAAGGCACTGCTCGACAGCGCCAGCTTCATCCTGGTGGTGCGCGCCGATGTGCCCGCCGAAACCCTGCGTAGCCACTTCGGCCAACAGAGCAAGGTCGGCTCGGTGGAGCACATCCGCAATCTGGTCAACCTGCAATTACCGGGCATTGGTCTGCTGCCGCTGCCGGTGGCGCCACGGCAAATCCCGTATCACGCCGGCTCCACTTATTACGAACTGGACCGGGGCAGCGAGCATTGGCAGCAACTGGCCAACTCCGGCGGTTTTGCGTTCTACATCGCGGGGCAATTCCCGGGGCTGAACCTGGCTTTCTGGGCGATCCGAGGATAAACCGCAATGAGCAACGACGATCGTACCCAATTCATGCCGACACCCGGTGGCCGTGGTGCCGACCCGGTCCGCCCGGAGGCTGGTCGCGCCCAGGCCGCGCCGCTTTCGATGCCGGCCGCGCCGCTTTTGATCGGCACGGCCGAAGGTCTCAACCCCCTGGAGAGCGCCGCGGGCCCGTTGCTGGCTTTGCTGACTCGCTTGCGCAACACCATTGCCCATCCGGCGCCGGCGAGTCTGCGGGCGCAATTACTGGCCTACCTGCGCCAGTTCGAGGAGCGCGCCGAGGCTGCCGGCGTGGTGCGCAACGATGTGTTGCTGGCCCGTTACGCCTTATGCACGGCCCTGGATGAAGCGGTGTTGAGTACGCCGTGGGGTGGTGCCAGCGACTGGGGCAAACAGAGCCTGCTGATCACCGTGCACAACGAAGCCTGGGGCGGCGAGAAGGTGTTCCAGCTGTTGGAACATTGCCTGCAAAGCCCCCGCGAACGCTTGTATCTGCTGGAGCTGTTGTACCTGTGCATGTGCCTGGGTTTCGAAGGGCGTTATCGGGTCATGAACGACGGTCGCAGCCAACTGGAAGCCTTGCGTGAACGCACCAGTGCGGTTATCCGCAGTGCCCGTGGCGATTATGAGCGTGAACTGTCGCCCCATTGGCGCGGCGTCACCGTGGCCCGCGACCGGCTGGCGCAATTCATGCCGCCATGGATCGCCGTGGCCATCGGCGTGGCGTTGCTGCTGGCGCTGCTGTTTGGTCTGCGCTTGAAACTGGCCGCCGATGCCGAGCCGGTGTTCAAAAATATCCATGCGCTGGGTGAGATCCCGGTGCAGGCCATCGACCGTCCGGTGGTGCAACCGAAACTGATCGAGCGTCCACGCCTGGCGGGCTTTCTTGCCGATGAAATCAAGGCTGGGCGGATAGCGGTGGAAGACGCCGTTGACCGTTCAGTGGTGACCATCCGTGGCGATGAACTGTTCGCTTCGGGCAGCGCCAGCATCGTCGACAATTTTCAGCCGCTGATGCTGCGCATCGCCGATGCCATTCGCAAGGTCAAGGGTCAGGTCCGGGTGACCGGCCACAGCGACAATCGCCCGATTGCCACTTTGCGGTTTCCATCGAATTGGGCCTTGTCCGAGGCGCGGGCCACTTCGGTGCTGCAAATCCTTTCGGCCAAAACCGGCCAGCCTGAACGCTTCAGCGCCGAAGGCCGCAGCGACACCGAACCGTTGGCCTCGAACGCGACTACAGAGGGCCGCGCACGCAACCGTCGGGTCGAAATCACAGTGTTGGCGGAGGGGGTCGAGTGAAGGCGTTTTTCAGTTTTATCATCCGCTGGGTCATTCCGTTGCTGGGGTTGATTGCCCTGAGCCTGATCATTTGGTTTGTCGGGCCGCTGCTCGAGTTCCTGGTGCCCGAAGGCCGGCGCTGGGCGCTGATCATTCTGGTATTCGCGGTGTGGATCGCCTATCGGGTGTTTCGCATCATCCAGGCCCGGCGTCAGGCCGCTGAAGTGATGCGCAGCCTGGCGGCGCAAACCCCGCCGGACCCGACCAGTATCGCGACGGCAGAAGAACTCGAAACCCTGCGCCAGCGCATGGACGAAGCCTTGGCGCTGTTGAAGAAAGCCAAACTGGGCGGTGACGAGCGTCGTAACCTGTACGAACTCCCGTGGTACGTGATCATCGGCCCGCCGGGTTCGGGCAAGACCACGGCGCTGGTCAATTCCGGGCTGCATTTTCCGTTGGCGGCGCAGTTGGGCGCCGGGGCGGTCCGTGGCGTCGGTGGCACGCGCAATTGCGATTGGTGGTTTACCGATCAGGCCGTGCTGCTCGACACCGCCGGGCGCTACACCACCCAGGACAGCGACGCGACAGTCGATAAAGCGGCGTGGCTGGGTTTTCTCGGCCTGTTGAAAAAACAGCGGGCCCGACGCCCGATCGACGGCGCGTTTATCGCCATCAGCCTCTCCGATCTGCTGCTGGGCAGCGACGCCGAGCGCGCCGCCCATGCCGCCGCGATCCGCCTGCGTATCCAGGAGCTGTACACGCAACTCGGCGTGCGCTTTCCGATCTACCTGATGCTGACCAAGCTCGATCTGGTGCCAGGGTTCATGGAGTATTTCGATACCCTGAGCAAGGAAGAGCGGGTCCAGGTCTGGGGTATGACCTTTGCCCTGGACGACGGCAAAAACAATGACAGCCCGCTGGCCCATCTGCAAAGCGAATTCACCGGCCTGGAACAGCGCCTCAACGATCGTTTGGTGGAGCGTTTGCAACAGGAACGCGACCCGGCGCGGCGCGATCTGATCTACGGCTTCCCGCAACAGTTCGGCGCGTTGAAAGATTGCCTGCAAAGCTTCCTTGAGGGCGTATTCAAACCCAACGCCTTTGAAGAGCGGGTGCTGTTGCGCGGTGTGTATTTCACCAGCGGCACCCAGGAAGGCAGCCCGATTGACCGGCTGATCGGCTCCATGGCCCAGAGCATGAACCTGGACCGCCAGCATCTGGCGCGCCAGAACGGCACCGGGCGCAGTTACTTCATTGAAAAACTCTTCAGCGCCGTGGCCTTTGCCGAGCGTGGGCTGGTGGGGGTCAATCCGAAAGTCGAACGTCGGCGCAAGTGGATTGCCCGGGGCGTGCTGGCCTCGACCGTGGCCCTGGTGCTGGTGGTCGGGACCTTGTGGTGGGTCAGCTACCGCGCCAACCAGGCGTATATCGCGCAAGTCGATCAGAAAGTTGCGCCCCTGGGCCAGGCCGTGCAGAACCTCAGCCCGGCACAACGGGACGTGCTGGCGGTGTTGCCCTTGCTCAACGCGGTAAAGCACTTGGCCGACGATGCGCCGAGCTGGGCCGAAGGCCTGGGCCTGTATCAGGGCAACATGCTTGAAGCCGAGTCTGGCAGCGTCTATCGCAAGCTGCTGATCGCGGTCTTCGCGCCACGCTTGCTCACGCGCATCGAAGAGCAACTGCACGGCGGCGGCAATTCGGACTTCCTTTACGAAGGCTTGAAGGCCTACCTGATGCTCGCCGACGGCGAGCATTACGATGCCGACTTCATCAAGGCGTGGATCGCCCTGGACTGGGATCGCAGCCTGCCGCGCGACTTGCCGGCCGAGCAGCGCGCTGCCCTCGGGGAGCATTTGCAGGCACTGTTTGAGCGCCATCCACCCACCGCACGTCTGGACCCGCGCCTGATCGACGACCTGCGCCGACAGTTGCAGCAGCTGCCGGTGGCCCAGCGCGTCTATGACCGGGTCAAGCGGCAGAAACTGCCGGACGGCATCCCGGATTTTCGGATCAACGAGGCGGCCGGGCGTGATGCCGCGCTGGTGTTCAGCCGCAAGAGCGGCAAGCCGCTGGGCGAACCCTTGAGTGGTTTCTTCACCGCCAAGGGTTACCGTCAAGGGTTTTTGCTCACCAGCCTGAGCCAGACCGGTACCTTGGCCGAGGAGCAGTGGGTGCTCGGTCGCGACCAGGCAGAACAACAGAACGTCGCCAGCCTGGCCGCCGATGTGCGCCGTCTGTATTTCCAGGATTACCAGCGCCAGTGGGACGCCTTGCTGGCCGATATCGACTTCGTGCCGATCACCAGCGTGGCCCAGGCCGCCGATGTGCTGCGGGTGATTTCCGGCCCGACCTCGCCGTTGAAAAAACTGCTGGTAGCAGTGGCGAAGGAAACCGACCTGCAACAGGAAGAACGCCTGCTGGCCGCCAAGGGCGCGCCGGTGGAAGGCGGGGTCGACAAGCTCAAGGAGCGCTTGGGCACCTTGCTCGGCCAGGAGCAGGCGACGCAAAACACCCCGGATGCCAGTGAAGATCCCATCACCGCGCATTTTGCCGAACTCAACAGCATCGTCAGCAAAAACGAAGGCGAGCCGGCGGCTATCGACGGCCTGCTGGCCGACATGAACGCCCTGTATGTGCAGGTCAGCGCCATGGTCGGCGCCAGCGGCGACGCTTTGCTCGGCGAAGCCAAGAACCAGGCCGCAGCGGCGGCGACACGGGTCAGCCTCAACGCCGAACGTCAGCCGCCGCTGGTGCAGGGCCTGGTCAAGTCGGTGGTCAACTCCACCACCAACAGCATGATGGGCGGGGTACGCAATCAACTGAACGCGGCCTGGACCAGCGAAGTGCTGAACATCTATCGCCAGTCCCTGGCCGGGCGTTATCCGATGTCGCCCGGCAGTGCGCGGGACGCAACCCTGGACGACTTCGGCCAGTTCTTCGGCGTAGGCGGGGTGATGGACAACTACTTCCGCAAATACCTGCAGCCGTACGTGGATACCTCGACCCAGGCCTGGCGCTGGCAACCGGGTGCCGCACAGAAGCTCGGCATCGCCCCGGGCGTGCTGCAAACCTTCCAGCGGGCAGCGACCATCCGGGATGCGTTTTTCCGTTCCGGCGGCACCCAGCCGATGGTGCGCTTCGAACTCAAGCCCGTGGCGATGGACGCCACCATCACCCAGTTTTTGCTCGATCTCGATGGCCAGCAATTGAGCTACGACCACGGCCCGAGCCGCCCCACCTCCATGCAATGGCCCAACCCCGGCAGCATCGGCGTGGTGCGGATCTCGATCATGCCGCCTTCAGCCAGCGGTCGTTCGGGCATCACTTTGGACGGGCCTTGGGCCTGGTTCCGTCTGCTGGAGCAGTCGGACCTGACCGCCGGCAACTCGCCGGACCGCTTCAACCTGCGGCTGCGGGTCGATGGCGCCAGCGTCTCTTATGAGCTGCGGGCCAACAGCGCCTTCAACCCCTTCAAGAGCCGTGTGCTCAGCGGTTTCAGCCTGCCGGAGCGTCTATGAGCACGCCGGGCTTCTATGGAAAACTGGCCAGTCGCGGGGACTTTGTCAGCCGTGGCTTGCCGCAGAGTTTTATTGGCCCCTGGGATTCGTGGCTGGCGGCGGGCTTGCTCGCCAGCCAGAGCCTCGGGGACCGTTGGCTGGATGCCTATCTGGTCAGTCCGCTGTGGCGCTTTATGCTCGGGCCCGGTGTATGTGGGCCGCAGGCCGCCGTTGGGGTGGTGATGCCGAGCATCGATCGGGTTGGCCGGTATTTTCCGCTGACCGTCGCGGTGTTGCTGGATCACGACGCTGATCCGGCGTCGGTGGTGGGCGGCGCGGATGTCTGGTTTGAACAGGTTGAGCAATTGCTGTTGAGCACGTTGAGCGTGGAGGCGAGCTTCGAAGCCTTCGGTGCAGGACTGGAAACGCTGGGCGGCCCGGCGTACCTGCCACGTGCTCCAAGCAGCCGTTTTGCCGGCCTGCATCGCTTTGATGCCACTGACCCGAAGGCGCGAATGACCGTGCTTGCCGAACTGGCCTGCGAAGGCGCAAGCCTGTGGTGGGGCCGGGGTTCGGAGCGTATCGCTCCTGCTTTATTGCGGTGCCAGGGCTTGCCGGCCGCCGCTGATTTTGCGCAATTTTTGCTCGGCCAAGAAGGTGTTGTGTAGATGTGTCCAAGCCTTGGAAAGACGTTCAAGTCTGCAAGCAAGAGCCATGTCGGTATGGTCCGCCAGGTTAACGAAGATGCCTGCCTGGACCGGCCGGAAAACGGTCTGTGGGTGGTCGCCGATGGCATGGGCGGGCACGCGGCGGGCGACTACGTCAGCAGTCTGATCGTCGACAGTCTGCGTAACATCGCCGTGGGCCGCTCGCTGGATGAATACGTCGCGGCGCTGAAAACCGACCTGCTGCGGGTCAACGCCGCCGTGCGTGAAGAAACCGCCAACCGCGGCGTGACCATGATGGGCAGCACTGTGGTGGTGCTGGCGGCGCGCGGCTTGCGCGGGGTTTGCCTGTGGGCGGGTGACAGCCGCTTGTATCGCCTGCGTGACGGTCTGCTCGAAAGCATCTCGCGGGACCACAGTTACGTTCAGGATCTGCAGGACAGCGGCCTGCTCAGCGAAGCTGAAGCCCGGGTGCATCCACGAGCCAATATTGTCACCCGTGCCATTGGGGTCGAGGCGCAACTGGAGCTGGCGACAGTCGAGCTGCTGTTGATGCCCGGCGACAGTTACCTGTTGTGCAGCGACGGGCTGAACAAAACCATCGCTGACCATGAGATCAGTGAGGTGCTGAGTCACGACGAGCCCGGCGAAATCGCCAGCAGCCTGGTGTCCCTGGGTCTGATGCGCGGCGCTCCGGACAACATCACCGTCATCGTCGTGAAGGTGCCTTCATGAGCCTCACCGCGAACATTCTGATCCCGGGCTACGACATCGGCGATGAGATCGGCGAAGGCGCCATGGCCAGCGTTTACCTGGCGACCCAGCGCTCGCTGGAACGCAAGGTGGCATTGAAGGTCATGGCCGCTGCGCTGGCGGCCGACCCGAGTTTCTGCGAGCGCTTCCTGCGCGAAGGTAAAACCCTGGCGCGCCTGTCTCACCCGCATACGGTCACCATCCATGACATCGGCCATGTCGGTGAGCTGTATTACATGGCCATGGAATTCCTGCCCAACGGCACGCTCAAGGAGCGCATCGCCGCCGGTCTGACGCCGGAGCAGGGCCTGATCTATATCCGTCAGATCGCCTCGGCCCTGGGCTACGCCCATGGGCTGGGGCTGGTTCATCGCGACGTCAAACCGGCGAACATTCTGTTCCGTGCCGATGGCACGGCGGTGCTCTCAGACTTCGGCATCGCCAAGTCCATGGATGACCGCACCCAGTTCACCCAGGCCGGTTTCGCCGTCGGTACTCCCAGCTACATGAGCCCGGAACAGGCGCGCGGCCAGGATATTGATGGCCGGGCCGATCTTTATGCCCTGGGCGTGGTGCTCTACGAAATCCTCGTCGGCAAACTGCCGTATACCGGCAATGACGCACTCTCCACGGCCCTGGCGCATTTGACCGAACCGTTGCCGGAGTTGCCGGTGCACCACGGTCGCTATCAAGAAGTGCTGCGCAAGCTGTTGGCCAAGGATCCGGCCGAGCGTTTCCCGGATGCAGCGGCGCTGTTGCAGGCGCTGGATAATCTGCCTCGGGAATCGGTTGAGGCGACCACCATCCGGCCATTGCCAATTGCGGTATCGCCGATTGCGGTGAGCAATGATCTGGCGGGACTGACGCCGGTGTCCATCGATATACCGACTGGCCCCGCGCAGCCACAACCTCGATCCAAGCCTATACACAAGCCTGTTCCGCCGACTGTGAAGCCGTCGCCGTCGTCCACGGTCTCGGAACAGCGAAAAGGGCCGGTGTTTGCACTCGCCTTCGTCGCGGTAGCCGTGGCGCTGGCCTTGGGCGGCGCGGGTTATTGGTGGCTGTCCGGTGATGTCGAAGCCGACGCCAAGGTGCCGGTGGTTTCAGCACCGCCGGCCAGTGTGCCGCCGACCGTGGCGCCACCCGTAAAGCCCCCCGTGGCAACGGAGGTCGATGGCGGTCAGCGTCCGCTGCTGATGGCCGGCAAAAAAACCTTGTTCCAGCGAGTACTCAGCAAGCCGGGGGCGAAACTCGCCAGCGACCCGGGGGCCACACCCGACAAGTCCTTGCCGGCGTTCTCGGTGCTTTACGTCTATCAGCGCAAAGAGGTGGATGGCAGCGCGTGGTTGCGTGTCGGCGCCGCCACCGACGGGCGCAGCGACGGCTGGTTGCCGGCTGCGCAAGTCAGCGACTGGAAGCAAAGCCTGGTACTTAAGTTCACCGAACGCTCCGGCCGTGCGCCGGTGATGTTCCTGCGTCAGCCCGGCGACGTGGAGAAGCTGCTGGCCGATCCGTCGGCAGCCAAAAACCTGCTGCTCAAGGCCCAGCAGAATCGCGAAGACAACCAGCAGGTACTGGCCCTGGAACCGGCTGCGAGCGCGGTACCGCAAAACCAGTTTTACCTGTTGCCGATTTTCGATTCGCGCGAGAGCTTCGATGAGAACGGCCAGTCGGTGCAGTTGCTGAACGTGGCATCCATCGACCCCGGCAATGCGCCGAAGGCCGCTGCCAACAGCACGCCAATCATCACCGCCAACGCCGACGCATTCCGCACCGCCGTGGTGTTGGTCGTTGATACCACGGTGTCCATGCAGCCCTACATCGATCAGGTTCGCGACGTCGTACACCAACTGCAAACCCGCATCGCCGAGCGGGGCGAGCAGGACAGTGTCAGCTTCGGCCTGGTGGGGTTTCGCAGCAGCACCCAGAAAACCCCGGGCCTGGAATACGTCGCCAAAACCTTGATCACCCTGGAACAGGGCCGCGACCCACAGCGCTTCATGGATCTGGCGCGGCAGGTCAAGGCGTCTACGGTTTCCAGCCATTCGTTCAACGAAGATGCGTTTGCCGGTGTGATGGAAGCGGTCGAGGGCATGGACTGGTCTGGCTATGGCGGGCGCTTGATCCTGTTGGTCACCGATGCCGGTGCCTTGCGCAAGAACGACCCGTATGCCGCCACGCAAATGAACGAAGCCGAAGTGCGCCAAGCCGCGCTGGGCAAGCAGATCAAGATCTACGCCTTGCACCTGCTCAGCGATGCCGGCAAGAAAACCCATGGCGGTGCGCAAAGCCAATATCGCACCCTGACCGCCGACGCCAACCCGCAGATCGGCGACCTGTACATTCCGGTGCCGGGCGCCGATGTGCGCAAGTTCGGTGAGCGGGTGGACGAGATCGGTTCGGTGTTTGCCGACCTGGTGCATCAGGTGCGTGGCAACAAGCCGCAAACCGTACCGCTGCTGAGCGCCGCGCCGAGCCTGAGCGACAAATCGGCGGCCGTCGGCTACGCGATGCACATGGACTTCCTGGGGCGTAAAGCCGCCAGCCAGGCGCCGCAACTGGTCAGCGCCTGGACCGCCGACCGCGACCTGACCAACCCGGCACTGCCGGCGTTCCAGGTGTGCGTGATGTTGACCAAGTTGCAGCTCAACGACTTGCAGCAATCGCTGAAACTGATCGTCGATGCCGCCCGCAAGACCCAGACCTCACCGAAGAATTTCTTCCAGGAAATCGCCAGCGCCAGTGCCTACATGAGCCGCGATCCTTCGGCCTTGCGCAAGGGTGGCAACCTGGCCGATGGCGGGGTTCTGGGTGAGTACCTGGAAGGGCTGCCATACCGCAGCAAGTCGTTGAACATGACCCAGGATTTGTGGCTTTCGCTGAGCGTGGCCGAGCAGGAGGACTTTATCGACGAGCTGGATTCGAAGATCCGCCTCTACGAAACCTTCCACAACGACCTGGCTAACTGGGTGCGTTTCGGCGATGCCGAACCGGGCGATGCCTTGTACCGCGTTCCATTGTCGACGCTGCCGTGATGCTGAACATGAGCGCAGTGCACAAACACCGGGGCGTCGGCAGCCAGCGTTACAGCCTGGTGATTCCACGGCTGCAACTGCATGCCGGTGAACAATTGGCGGTGGTCGGTCCCAGTGGCTGCGGCAAAAGCACGTTGCTCGATTTGCTGGCGCTGGTGCTGGCGCCGGATCAGGCCGGGCAGTTTGATTTTGCGCTCGGCCAAACCAGGACGGACATTACTCGGCTGTGGCGCGCTGATGCGCAAAGTGCCCTGGCGGACCTGCGCCGCCGGCACTTGGGCTACGTGCTGCAAACCGGAGGCCTGCTGGATTTTCTGGACGTGCGCGGCAACATCGACCTGTCGCGCAAACTGCTCGGCTTGAAAGACGACGGCAGCGTGGATCGACTGGCCGGGGCGTTGGATATCGCCGATCAACTGGGCAAAAAACCGGGTGATTTGTCCGTCGGCCAACGGCAGCGGGTGAGTTGTGCCCGCGCCCTGGCCCATGGGCCGCATCTGCTGCTGGCCGATGAACCGACCGCCGCCCTCGATCCGCTGAACGCGGAACGTGTGATGCAGTTGCTGGTGACCCAGGCCCGCGAACATGGCGTGTGCTGCGTCGTCGCGACCCACGACGAGTCACTGGCCCGCGCCAGCGGTTTGCAGGTGCGGCGCATCAGTTGTCATCGCGACATCGATGGCGGTGTCACCGCCATCCTCGGGGAGGCCTGCTGATGCGCAGCGCGCTGGTGGCTTCCCTGGCCTGGCAGGATTACCGCAACGATGCGTGGCTGTCGGCTTGTTCGGTACTGGCGCTGGTGGCGGTGGTCGCACCGCTGCTGGTGCTGTTCGGCTTGAAATTCGGCTTGGTCAGCAGTTTGACCGAGGGCTTGGAAAACGACCCGGCCACCCGGGAAATCATTCCCTTGGGTGGCGGTCGGTTCAGTGCCGCGTTTATCGAACAATTGAGCCAGCGCAGCGACGTGGCTTTCGCCTTGCCGCGCACCCGGCAGATTGCCGCGACGGCGGATCTGACCGCTGGCGCTTCGACGGTGACCGTCGAAATGATCCCCACAGCCGCCAACGACCCCTTGCTCGGCAGCCTACCGGTGCCCCAAGGGCTGGATCAGGTGCTGCTCAGCCAGACCGCCGCCGAAAAACTCGGGGCCAAGGCCGGTGACTGGCTGGAGGCCAGTTTCGGTCGGCAGGTGGCTGGTCGTGGCGAGGCGCAGCGCACTCGCGTCCAGGTGCTGCACGTTCTGCCGCTGGAAGCCTTCGCCCGGGACGGATTGTTCGCGTCATTGACGTTACTGGAAGCGGCTGAAGATTACCGGGATGGTCGCGCCGTACCAGCGTTCGGTTGGCCAGGTGATGCGGTAGGCGTGACGGAGCAGCGGGTGTATCCGGCGTTTCGCCTGTACGCCCGCAACCTCAAGGATGTCGAGCCGCTGCGTCAGTACTTCGCTGCACAGAATCTGCTGGTCTCGACCCAGGCCCAGACCATCGCCCAGGTGCAATCGCTGAGCCGCAACCTGTCGATCGTGTTCTGGATCATCGCCGGATTGGCCTTGGCGGGAGCGTTCGCGGCGATTTTTGCTGGCGCGTTGGCGGCGGTCGAGCGCAAGCGCCGAGAGTTGTCGGTGTTGCGCCTGTTGGGGTTTTCCACGGCGGCGTTGCTTTTGTTTGTGGTGGTGCAGGCGCTGTACAGCGCCGGCCTTGCCGCCCTGTTGAGTGCCGGGCTGTATGGCCTGGCGCAATCGGGTTTAAACCATTTATTTGCGCAGATGCCGGGTGAGTACGCCAGCCATCTGCTGGCGCGTCACTACGCGTTGGCCCTGGCGGCCGTGCTCGGCGTCAGCGCCGTGGCGGCAGTCTGTGGTGGCTGGCGAGTGGCGCGTATCCAGGCGTGTGAAGGAATCCGAGATGTATAAGTTACTGGGCGCCGCCGTGGCGCTGAGCCTGGCCAGCATGGTCTGGGCTGATGAAAGCACCGACAAACTGGACAACCCCAAGCCGTTGCCCGACGACGTCAGCCTGCCGCTGCCGTGCGAAGGGCAAATGGTGTTCCGTTACGCCTACATCCTGGCGCAGGGCACTCTGGACGACCGCGAGATCAGCCTCGGCTATCCATTCAGCGAGGGCGAGGCCGGTTATCAACAGTCGTTCATCTCCGGTTACCGCCGGGACTTTATCAACGGCCAATTCACCCTCAAGGATCTGCCCAAGGATTGGGGCAAGACCATCACGCCGTTGATGCCCAAGACGGACGCCAAGACCCCGCTCAAACCGATGCTCTACTTCATCGGCAAATACGAAGTCACCGCCCGCCAATACGCCCAGGTCATGGCCCAGGCGCAATCGTTGGCCAGCGGCGAGCCGGCGCCGGCCTGCGAGGCATTGCAAGCCGAGGCCCCGCAAGGCATGGCCGGGCGTTTGCCCAAGGTGAAGTTGTCGCGATTCGAGGCCGAACGCTTCTCGGCGGTGTATAGCGCCTGGTTGATGAAATACCACAAGGACCTGCTACCGGTGAGTGGTCGCGGCACTTCGGCGGAAGAGGGCGGGCTGGGTTTTGTACGCTTGCCGACCGAGGTCGAGTGGGAATTTGCTGCCCGTGGCGGGCAGGCCGTTAGCCGTCAGGACCTGGAAGGGCGTCTGTTTCCCCGGCGTCTGGAAGGCAGCGAAAGCGATGGGCCATTGGCGGACTGGGCCGTCTTCAATCAGGTCGCCGGGGGCACCGGCCAGGCAGCGCGTCTGATGCCGATCGGTACCAAACTGCCAAACCCCATCGGCCTGTTCGACGTGATCGGCAACGCCGCCGAAATGGTCCAGGAGTCCTTCCAGCTTGTGCATGCCGGACGCCGCCAAGGCACCTACGGCGGCTTCGTGGTCAAGGGCGGCAATTACCTGGAAGGCGAGGGCACCTTGTTCACCGGGATGCGTCGCGAGTACCCGCTGTTCGCCGCCGACGGCACCGAGCAAAGCAACGAAACCACCGGCTTCCGGGTCGCGATTGGCGCGTTGTCGGCGCCACGTTCGCGCTACAAGGAGCTGTTTGCCCAATGGCAGAAAGAAGGTCGGCTGGCTTCGCTGACCGATGCCATCGACGACGCCCAGGACCCGACCAAACGCCTGGACAGCATCATCGCCGCCAGCGTCGACCCGCGCCTGCAAGCCGAATTGGGGCTGGTCAACGAAGAGCTCAAGCGCAACGTCTCGCTCATCGCCCAGCAGCGTGAGGAAGCGGCCGGCAACCTGATCCAGTCAGCGGCCCTGGTGGCCGAGACCATCAACAACTACAACATTCGCCTGACCAATTTGCAGAAGAGTCGCCAGCAGGCCCTGGACGCCAGGGACGAGGCCAGCGCCAAGCTGTTCGCTACCGCCATCGACAATGGCCGCAGCGCGCTGGACGGCGCGGTGGCGATCTATATCGACAACCTGGCGACCGGCACGCGCTACACCGATGCCGTGATTCAGGCGCAATTTCAACGCATCAAGGAAGAGTTGGAGCGCAAGCCGGTACTGGGCAAGAGCCTGGTAACGCGCGCAACGTTATTCGTTCGCCATGTCGGTGATTATCGTCAGCAACGACGAGCCGACCCGGCGGCGATATTGAAGGAATTGCTCGCATCGAACGCTCAGCGGTCTTGATCGTTCGTTGTACAGCGAGCTTGGAAGGGACTCAGGCGGCGGTGGGCCGTGCTGAGCTGGTCAAACTTAAAAGAGAACACAACTATGCTTTCCTCCCGTAAACCTTTTGCTTCGCTTTCCAAGCGTCACTTGCTGCTGATGGCCGTCGGCTTCAGCACCGTACTGACCGGTTGCGCCACGTCGCCGACCTCCAAGGTCGCCTCGAGCACCAAGGTCGAGTACTACCCCAACTGCTACGAGCCGGTGCAGCACCTGCGTGCCACTGATTCGAACATGACCAAGTCGGTCGTCACTGGCGCGGCCGTCGGCGCTGTCGGCGGTGCACTGCTGGGCGCCCTGACCGACTCTGAGAACCGTGGCCGCAACGCCGCCATCGGTGCAGCGGGTGGTGCCGTGGCGGGCGGCGCGGCCGGTTACTACACCGAGCGCCAGAAGCAGATCGCCGATGACAACCAGCGCATCGCGTCCTACGCCTCCGACGTCAACAAAAGTACCGCCGACATCGACCGCAGCACCGCGTACGCCAAGACTTCGCAGCAGTGCTACCAGAACGCGTTCACCAAACTGGTCGCCGACCGCAAGGCCAAGACCGTCAACGACACCGAAGGCCGCAAGCGTCTGGCAGAAATCGTCGCTGGCCTCAAAGAGTCCAACGACCTGATCGTCGCGGTTAACGGTAAAGCCAGCGAAGACCTGAACAACTACACCCAGGCCTATGAAAAAGACCTGCAGCAAGTAGGCGTGCAGCGCACTGACGTGGTCACTGTGGCAACCGCCGATACCACGCCGGTCGTGGCGCCGACCAAGAGCAAGAAAGCGGTGAAACCGGCGAAAAAACCGGTGCTGCCAACCGTGCCGAAAGAAGCGGTCAGCACCGAGAAAACCCTGCAGACCGCCAAGGTCAAACAGGATGAAAGCAAGCAGGTCGCCAGCGCCGGCACCACTCAGGTCAACAGCATGTGCAAGAACCCGGACCTGGGCGACTGGGCACCGGTGCCTTGCCCGAATGCTTGATTGAGTTGCTGTAGGTCTTTGATCACTCCCACGCTCTGCGTGGGAGTGATCTGTACTGGCTACACCTTGGCGCTCTGCGCCGCCCTCTCCTGCGCTTGCAGATAATCAAGCGCTCGCTACACCGGCAACTGCAGCTCATCCGCCATTCTGCTGAACGCTAATGTGCATGATCTCCCGGGCAGATTCGGGAATGACGATGCAGGCCTCACAGGTTTGCGGTTCTACCAAGGATTGCCAGCGCACGTAGATTAGCCGAGGCAGATCGGCACCAGTGACATGCCTCCCGCTTCGTCCAGCCCCGTTGCTTGTGAATAAAGCGAGTCGGTGCCACCGCCGTTTGCCCCGATACCATCGACATAAATGGTTAGCCGAAGGACTGTTGACCACGCTGGAAATCGGGCGCTCTACCACGCCGTTCGGCGGGTATCTGACGGTTTTCGTACAAACCCCTAAGATTTTTTCCACTCGTGCCGACAGACTGATGAGACATGTGTGCACCAAAGTAGAGCGGCTCCAGAATGCCGTCTGCGCTGTTACATGGAATGTTGCAATCCGGAACGCACCCCCACTTTTTGCATAAGAAGTCCCATGAAATGAATCTCAAGTTCAGCCATAAAATTCTGCTGGCCGCTTCAGGCGTCGTGGTGCTGGCTTTTGCGTTGTTCACTTTGTACAACGACTATCTGCAGCGAAACACCATTCGGCAAAATATTGAATCTTCCGTTGAGCAAGCGGGCGACCTGACCGCCAGCAGCGTGCAGAACTGGATGAGTGGCCGCGTGCTGGTCCTGGAAAACCTCGCCCAGAACGTCGCTCATCAAGGCGCCAATGCCGATCTGCCGGGGTTGGTCGACCAACCTGCCCTCACCTCGAACTTCCAGTTCACCTACGTCGGGCAGGCCAATGGTGTGTTCACCCAGCGCCCTGACGCGAAGATGCCGGACGGCTACGATCCGCGTCAGCGCCCTTGGTACAAACAAGCCGTGGTCGCCGACAAGACCATGCTGACCCCGCCTTACATGGCATCGGTCGGCGGGTTGGTGGTGACCATCGCCATGCCGGTGAAAAAGAACGGCGAACTGCTGGGCGTGGTCGGCGGCGACCTGAGTCTGGAAACCCTGGTGAAGATCATCAACTCGGTGGACTTCGGTGGCATCGGTCACGCGTTCCTCGTCAGCGCCGACGGTCAGGTGATCGTCAGCCCGGACAAGGATCAGGTCATGAAGAACCTGAAAGACATCTATCCGGGTTCCAGCGTCCGCATCGAGAAAGGCAATCAGGAAGTAGCACTGAACAAGCAGGACCGCATCCTCTCATTCACGCCGGTAAGTGGTTTGCCGAATGCCGAGTGGTATGTCGGTCTGTCGATCGACAAGGCCAAGGCCTACGCACCACTGAGCCAGTTCCGCACCTCGGCGCTGATCGCGATGTTCATCGCCGTGAGCGCCATTGCAGTTCTGCTGAGTCTGCTGATCAGCGTGCTGATGCGTCCGCTGACCACAATGGGCCGTGCAATGCAGGACATCGCTCAGGGCGAGGGCGACCTGACCCGTCGTCTGGTGGTAGAAAGCAAAGACGAATTCGGCGAGTTGGGCGGTTCCTTCAACCAGTTCGTTGAGCGGATTCATGCGTCGATTTCCGAAGTGTCCTCGGCGACCCGACAGGTTCATGACCTGTCGCAACGGGTAATGGCATCGTCCAACGCCTCGATCCTCGGCTCCGACGAACAAAGCGCCCGCACCAACAGTGTGGCCGCGGCGATCAACCAATTGGGCGCCGCCACCCAGGAAATCGCCCGCAACGCCGCCGATGCTTCGCAACACGCCAGCGGCGCGAGCGAGCAGGCCGATGACGGTCGTCAGGTGGTGGAAAAAACCATCCTGGCCATGACTGAGCTGTCGCAGAAAATCAGCCTGTCCTGCACGCAGATCGAAACCTTGAACGCGAGCACCGACAACATTGGCCACATTCTCGATGTGATCAAAGGTATCTCCCAGCAGACCAACTTGCTGGCGCTCAACGCGGCCATCGAAGCGGCCCGTGCCGGTGAGGCCGGTCGTGGTTTTGCGGTGGTGGCGGACGAGGTGCGTAACCTGGCTCATCGCACCCAGGAGTCGGCGGAAGAGATCCACAAAATGATCAGCTCGCTGCAGATCGGTTCTCGCGAAGCGGTAACCACCATGAACGCCAGTCAGGTGTCCAGCGAGCAGAGCGTCGAAGTGGCGAACCAGGCTGGTCTGCGACTGGTCAGCGTGACCCAGCGCATCGGCGAAATCGACGGCATGAACCAGTCGGTGGCCGCAGCGACCGAAGAGCAGACTGCAGTGGTGGAAACCCTCAACGTCGACGTCAACCAGATCAATCTGTTGAATCAGCAGAGCGTGGCTAACCTCAATGAAACATTGAAGGATTGCGATGCGCTGTCCCAGCAGGCCAATCGGTTGAAGCAGTTGGTTGATAGTTTCAAGATCTGATTTCTGGTTAGTTGGACCGCGTTATCGTTCAATCGCGGACAAGCCCGCTCCCACATGGTTTGTGTCGTACACACATCCCCTGTGGGAGCGGGCTTGCCCGCGATAGCGGTAGATCAGTCACCGCTGAACCGAAGCCTTACACAAACAGCTTCAACACATTCCCCATCGCATCATCGGCAAACCCCTGAACGAAATCCTTGAACCCCGGCAGGGCTTCGGCATCGCCCTGGGCCGGTTCGGCGATGATGGTCCAGGTCGCTCGCGAGTTGCCTGCGCCCAAGGATTCCACACTCATCGCCGCCCACAAATTGGCCACGCCCAGCGTGTTGTAAATCGTCGTCCAGGTCATGTTCAGCGCCTGGTCATCCCGGGAGTTGAGTTGCTCGACCACCAGGTTGCCATCCTTGAAGAATTTCTTGCGCAGCGACGACACGCCTTCGCCCGTCATCTCGATGTGCGACAGCGCCGGAATGAATTGATCGAAGCCGGCAAAGTTACCGACCACCGCCCAGACTTGCGTTGCATCGGCCGGTACTTCCACCGAAGAAATTACGTGGCAGCCGTGAGGGTTTTTGATCAGGGTATCGGGTTGCAGAGTCTTCATGGTTTTGCTCCTTGCAGGGGTAGGGTGAATCAGATGAAGTTGATTTCTTTGAGGTAGTCGCAGCCGCGCCGCAGCAGCGCCGGGGATTTTTCCGGGTAGTGCGCGCCCATCTGCCGGACGCCGGCCTGGGCGTTGTCGTGGCCGATCATCGAGATGTCGCCGATGTCTTCTTCGAAGCCGTTGAGGTAGAAGCCCAGCACGCCAAACAGCGCGTTATCACTGTCGACGCGGCCCAGTTGCTGCTGCCAGTCGGCGACGCTGACCATGGCGAACTCCCGACCGGCCTCGCGAAATGACGCCACGTAGCAATCCCAGCTCAGGGGCTCGGGGTTGTGCAGGTTGAACACCGCTTTTTCGGCCTGGTAACGGCTGGCGTGGAAGGCGATGAAACGGGCGAGGAAATCCACCGGCATCAGGTCGAAATTCAGCGCGAACTCCGGTACCTGACCGAGCTGGATCGACCCTTTGAGCATCAGCATCAAGCGATTCTTGTGGGGCTGACAGACGCCGGTGAGGCTGTTGAAACTGATGTTGCCGGGGCGATAAAGATTGACCCGCACCCCACGCTCCCGCGCTCGTTCGAGAATCCGCTCGCCGACCCATTTGGACAGGTTGTAGCCGTTCTTGATGTAGATCGGCGGTGTCTGCGCGGCGGGCAGTTCCAGCACCCGGCCATCGTCGGAAATCGTGCTGGACGCCGAGAGCGTCGAGACGAAGTTGAAGATTTTCTTGCTGCGTCCTTCACACAAACGCAGACACTCGAAAATCGGCTCGACGTTGTCCCGCGCCAACGACTCGTAATCGAGGACGTGATTGACGTTGGCGGCGTTGTGCACCAATGCGCCGAACTCGCGATCCAGCCGTGTGTAAACATCTTCGCTGAGCCCCAGTTGCGGACGAGTGATGTCCGCCGCGTAAACCCGCACCCGGCTCAAGTCCAGATGCTCCAGACGGTTTTCCCGCAACGCCTGAGCAAAGCGTTGCGCCGCCGATTGCCCGCCGCCATCGCGCACCAGGCACGCTACTTCGCTGGCGCCCCAGGCCAGCAGCGCTTCGACGATATGAACACCGACAAAACTGTTGGCGCCGGTGACGATCACCTTGTGTACATCGCCCATTCGGCTGACCGGCAGCGGCTCGATATCCAGTTCACGGAAGGCATCGGCCAGGGCTTTTTCGCTTAGCACTTCCTCGGTCCCGGAGCCGCGCACCAAGGTCGCCAGCTTCGCAATCGTCGGCAGTTCGATGAAGCGGTTGATCGATATGCTGCGGCCGAACTCCTCACGCAAACGCAGGAGCATGCGCGACAGCAGAATCGAGTGCCCGCCGAGATTGAAGAAACTTTCGTCGGTGGAAATGTCGCTGGCGGGCAGCTCCAGCAGCTCGGCCCAGATATTCTGCAGCAGCGCTTCATCGGCGCTGGCAGGCAAACGCCGCTGGCTGTTTTCGGTCACGTTGACGGGCAGTTCCAGCAACGCTTTGCGGTCGACCTTGCCGTTGCTGGCGAACGGCATGCTCGCCAGTTCGGTCCATGCGATCGGCTGCATGTAGTCCGGCAGAAACTGCATCGCGTGGGCTTTCAAGGCTTCGCGAGCAGCACCGGGTCGCTCTTCCTGAGGCTGCGCGAGAAAGGCCAGAATCCGTCGTTGAGGGTCGATGATCACCGCCACCTGACGGTACAGCTGACTGTCGCGCAGGCAGCGTTCGATTTCTTCCGGCTCGACCCGAAAGCCGCGAATCTTCACCTGATTGTCTCGCCGTCCGCACAGTTCGATACCGTCGGGGGTCCATTTGGCCATGTCGCCGGAGCGGTAGGCGCGCAAGCTCTGGCCGTTCGGCAGGCTCAGGTTCAGATAACGTTCGGCAGTCTGCTGCGGGTTGTTCAGGTAACCCAGACATACCCCTGGGCCGACGATGTACAACTCACCGACGGTGTGCTCGGTCACCGGTTGAAAGTCCTCATCGAGGATAAGCACCTGACTGTTGGCAATCGGTGCGCCGAGTGTCCGGTTGTTGTCGCCGGGGCGCAGTTGCCGCGCGGTGATCAGCACCGTGGCTTCGGTCGGGCCGTAGAGGTTGTAGAGATTGCCTTGGCGGGTCAGTTGCGCGATCACGTAGGGTTCGCAAACATCGCCACCGGTCATCACATGATCGAGGACCTGCAACTGATCCAGCGGCAGGATGCTCAACAGCGCCGGCGGCAAAAAGGCATGGCTGAGTCGTTGGTGGCGGATCAGCTCGACCAGTTGCAACGGGTCGCGACGTTGATCCTCGTTGGGCACGATCAGCTCGGCGCCCTGAAGCAGGGTCGGGAAAATATCGATCAGCGATGAGTCGAAACTCAATGATGAAAACTGCAATACCCGGCTCTGTTCGGTCAGCTGCACGTAGTTGGCGTACCACGCGGTGAAGTGCGCGAGGTTGGCCTGGCTGAGCAACACGCCTTTGGGGTGCCCCGTGGTGCCCGAGGTATAGAGCGCCATGCACGGTGCGTCGAGATCAGGTCGTTGGCGCATCAAGGGTTGATCGAGATTCACATCGCCGATGTTGATGCGGCTGATGTCCAGCCCCGGCATCGTCTCGCTGAGCGGATGTGCTCCGTCATGCAGCAACAACACCGCGCCGGCGTTTTCCAGAATGTACTGCTGACGTTGCAGCGGATGGCTTGGCTCCAGCGGCAGGTACACCGCGCCGCTGCCCAGGATCGCCAGAATCCCCGCATACAACGCGCTGCATTTTGGCAGGCAGATCCCGACCACCAACGGTCCCTGATGCTGATCGAGCAACGGCTGTAAACGCTGCTGGATGGCGCGGCTGTGGGCGTGCAGTTGCCGATAGCTCAGAGCCGTGCCGGCGACGTTCAGCGCCGGACGCTCGGCGGACTGGATGAAGCGTTGTTCGAGCCGCTCGATCATCGGGATCTGGCTCAGTTGAAGCAGCCAGGGTTGCGCCGTGGTGTTGAGCCGATGGACGAAGGCCAGGTGCTCTAAAAACAGCAGGTTTTCCACCTGCTCGAAGTGCGCGCAAGCCATCGGTTCTGCCTGCAAGAAATACTCGGCATCCCGGGATAAGCGGCTGACCAGCAGTGCCACGTGATCGACCAGATCGGCCACCGCTCGCAGGCGCAATGCCTGGCCGTTACCGGACAGTTCTTCGGCGACTGGCATGCGACTTAGCTGCATCGAGTTGTACGTGCACAGCAGGTCCAATGCCGGCAGGCCTGAGGCGCCCGGCACGCCGACACCCAGCTGCAGCGTCAGGCGCGGTGCATTGCCGAAGTCCTGAAATGGCAGGCTCGCATCGTCGATCAGCAAATCAAACGTGCCTGGCGCCAGCGCCTCCAGATTCGCCGGCCATGCCAGTGAATGACCGTGTTGTTCGAGTTCCAGCGCCAGGTCGGTCAGGGCCTGACTTTGCCCAATGAGCAAAATATCGAGACGTCTCATGATGTTCTCCTCGTTAAACCAGGTAGTCGCTCAGGGCGCTTTGCACACACGGTGAATCGAGCAGCGAACTGCTGCGGAAAAACCGCACGATGTTGGCGACCAGTGGGTGATGGCGATTGATCGGGAAGGCCAGCCCCGACACTTCGCTCTTGAGTGCCCGACGTGCCACATCGCTGATCTGCAAGGCGTCGATCAAGCAGAAGTCGAAGGACTTCTGAATGTCGTTGGTCAGGTAATGGCCGATGAACACCGGGAGGATTTGCGCGATGGACTGGCGGTCGTCTTCGCTCGCGGTGTGCCAATAGATGCGCACCAACCGCGCCCAGAACCCGGAATGGCGACCCTCGTCGAGCAAGTGATCGGCCATCAGGCCCTTGATCGACTGCTTGACCGTGTCGTCCTTGGCGAACGCCGCGACATCGCCGGTCACGGTGTTCTCGGCGATGGCCACGCAGATCAGCTCCACGGCGCTGCGCAGGTGTTCCGGTGCGAGGGCCACGGCCGCCGGAATGGCACGGCTCAGTTCGATTTCATCCGGCAGTCCGATCGGCGCGATGCCGGTCATGGCGACGGTTTGCTGCATGAAATCCATGGCCACCAGGGCGTGGTAATCCTCGTCCACCACCACGGTCATGGCGTCGTAGCGACAGGCGAACGGGAACGCCACGCTGAAGCGGTTTTTGGCGATGCTGCGGGCGGTCTTGTCGACGATCTCGGTTTCGAAAATCACCACGTCGTTGATGAATTTGTAGAGTGTCTGCACCAAGGCGAAATCCCGTTGTTCCGGGCAATCGCGCAGGAAGGTTTCGCTCAGCACCAGTGGCTGACGGCTCAGCGGATAGATCAGTTTGTCGTCGTTCTCCAGTACGCGCCGGGGGCGGGTGCGAATGGTTGCGCGGCTTTCCCACGCATCGGCGAAGGATTGGTAGTCGGCGGCGTTCATGCGTTCACCACTGCAACGGGTTCGCTCATGCTCAGGCGCAAACCGTCCCACAGGGCAATTCGGCTTTCCACGGCGGCAATGGCGCTGGCGTAGACGTCCTCTTCGCGCTGTGGATCGCCATCGACCAGGCGGGCGAGGAGTTTTTCCGCCGCCGGGCCGTGGTCTTCTGAGTCGACCTCGATGTGCCGCTCCAGGTAGTAACGGAAGGTCGGCGCCTGTTCGATGCCGATACCCCAATCGTCGAGAATCTGCTGGAACATCTGCGGAATCACACTCTCGCGGCCATGCAGAAACGCCGCCGCCACACTGTGCCCCGGTGCATGCATCGCGGTGTGCAAGGTGTGGCGCACGAACTGCGCGGCCGCCGGGTCGACGTCCACGCTTTGCAGTGCCACGTCATAGCTCACGCCTTCTTTTTGCAGCGCCACGAAGCGTTCGACGGCGACCGTGCTGGCACCGACTTCGCGCATCGCATCCAGGTACAACTCGAAATGGCTGTAGTGACCATGGGCCGGACGATCATCGGACTCTTCACCGAGCACGATCTCGTTGATCAACCGCGCAGCCTGAGGATCTCGCGGCGGCAGCCAGGGCAGTTGAACGCAGGTCAGTTCCTGTTGCAGGCGCTTGGTCAGCGACATGAAATCCCACACCGCAAACACATGGGTTTCCATAAAGCGTCGAAGGACCGATAACGAATGTATTTCAGAGAAGATCGGGTGCGCACTAAGTTCTGCTTTCTTCTGGTTAAGACGATCTTTAGTCGGTTTCATGAGCGAGCCTATAAGTGATCTGGAATACCGTTGAGGGTGGTGTTGATCAATAAGTGACGGTTGCTTGAAGTTTCTTATTGGCGAACAGGGGCCTCAATTGAATTGATGTTTTTCAGGTGTGTAATCACTAAGCGGTACGTGGTGCCCAGTGTTCATGGGCGGCGGAGAAAAACTAATACACGAATAAAGTTCCGGGCAAGTTATTTTTTAATTAATTTAAGGTTTAACTTTCTCGAGCGCGACAAGTTCCAATAAGACTTTTGTATTAAGTTTTATTTGGGCGTAGTTGCTCCTTTCGGCTTATATAGGCCAAAATTTAAATAAAGAGTGAATGCCTCACTCAAAGCAACTTTCTACTGGGTTCGTTAACGTGATTTGAGGGGGTGGAAGTTGGCTGGGAGCGACGCCGGTTCTTCCTTTCCCGTGGCAAGACTCCTTCCGTAGGTTCTTGGTGCGTCGACTGCTTCGCGGGAGCGATGCGTCGTCCGTCATTATTTGTTGGCAGCCCAAGAGTGAGCGTAATTCACGGCAGTCGCTATCACCCCTGCATGATCTGTCAGGTGCAGTTGTCGGGTTTGAGGGGGCGGGGGGCTTTGAGGAGCAGACATGAAATCGCTGCAGACCGGTCTGGGGTGCGAACGAAAGGAGGATTTGTGAGTAGATTTGTTCGTCGAGTAATCCGGGTGCGGATCAGCTCAATGTCGCGGCAAGCGAAAGCGAGCCGATCAATGGGCTCGCTCGGGGCTGTCGCTGCGGGTTACTTCGAGTTTTTCCTGCGCTGCGGTTCAGAGCTTTCGAGGTAGCGCGTGATGACTTCGACACCCCGGTTGAGGTGGTTTTCGAGCAACGTCACCGAGCGCTCGACGTCCCGCTCTTCGGCGGCCCGCAATAATGCTCGGTGATCTTCCTGGGACAGTTTGCCCAAGCCCATGGCTTCCAGATTGAAACGCAAGAAGCGCTCCTCTTCGTTCAACCCGTCTTCGACGAGCCTCAGCAGCCGCTTGTTGGGGGCTTTGTGGTAAAGCGCCATGTGGAACAGGCGATTGAGCCGGCCGATCTCGGTGTAGTCGTGTTCCGTTTCCAACTCGTCGATATAGCGCGCTGCCTGTTCGAAATCGGCGGCTTCAAGCAAGGGGATCGACCGACGCAGGGCTTCGGATTCCAGCAAAATTCGCAGCTCATAGGTTTCTGCCGCATCGCCCTGGACCAACGGTGCAACCACCGCGCCTTTATGGGCGACCACGTTGAGTAGCGATTGCGCTTCGAGTTGGCGCAAGGCTTCGCGCACCGGCATGCGGCTGACGCCGAACAGGTCGGCGAGGTCTTGCTGACGCAGAGCGATGCCGCAAGGAATGCGACCGTCGAGAATCGCCGCGCGCAGTGTTTCTTCGATCACCGAGCGCGCCAAATGGGCGGGAATCGGCCCGTTGACCTTGATGCTGCTGAGAGGGTTGGGCTTCTGTGTCACAACAAACGCACCCTGATCAAATGAATGGATTTGGATCCAAATGGACACTAGTGACTGCCTGACGGGTTGTCAAACGGGCAAAGGATCGCATTACCCTAAAGTCTAGCGTGCTGGCAATGATCTCACCGTGCCATTGTTTTTTATCGGGCTAACCTGCACCATCGACCGACTTCCACCTGCCTACCCTGGATGCCTCGCATTGGCGGTACGTTTCGCGATCCCTCGGACTTTGCGCTGGCTAGGCTGCGCGCTGCTGCTGGCCGGCGTCATGCTGGGCGGGCTGCATGCCGACTGGGATTTTTCGCTGATCAGCCGCCGCGCGCAGGCATTGTACGGGCCTTTGGGTGAAGGGCAGCAGCGCATCGATGCCTGGCAGCAATTGCTGGCCACGCAGAAGCAGATTGGCGAGCTGGAACAGCTCAACGTGGTTAACCGCTTCTTCAACAAGCAGATGCGTTATGAAGAAGACATCGACCTGTGGCATGAGGTCGATTATTGGGAAACGCCGATCGAAGCCTTGTGGAAAGGCGCTGGCGACTGCGAAGACTACGCTATCGCCAAGTATTTCAGTCTGCGCCATCTCGGTGTCTCCAGTGACAAGCTGCGCATCACCTACGTCAAGGCTTTGCGCCTGAACCGCGCGCACATGGTGCTGACCTACTACTCGAGCCCCGAGGCCATGCCTTTGGTGCTCGACAGCCTGATCGACGCGATCAAGCCTGCCAGCCAGCGAACCGATTTGCTGCCGGTCTACTCTTTCAATGCCGAAGGGTTGTGGTTGCCGGGTGCCAAGGGTAACAAGAAGGTCGGAGACACCAAACGCCTGTCCCGCTGGCAGGATGTGTTGAAGAAAATGCAGGCCGAAGGTTTCCCGGTCGAGACGACTAACTAGGAGCACGCGCTCAGATGTCTTTGTTCAAACAGCTGTTGATCGCTATCTGTCTGTTCCTGGTGGTCGCCTTCACCGGCAGCTTCATGGTCAGTCTGGAAAGCTCGCGTACCCAGTACGTCAACCAGTTGCGCTCCCACGCCCAGGACGCCGCCACGGCGTTGGCGCTGTCCCTGACGCCGAACATCGACGACCCGGCGATGGTCGAGTTGCTGGTCAGTTCGATCTTCGACAGTGGTTATTACGCAAGCATCCGTGTGGTCGATCTGGCCAACGACAAGACGATTGTCGAGCGCAGCGGCATCCCGGCGGTCACCAACGTGCCGGACTGGTTCGTCAAACTGATCGGCCTGGAACCGGCCGGTGGCGACGCGCTTGTCAGCCGTGGCTGGGAGCAGGCCGCGCGGGTCGAGGTGGTCAGCCATCCGATGTTCGCGTTGGCCAAGCTATGGCAGAGCGCATTGGGCAGCCTCGGCTGGTTGCTGATCTGCGGCGCGGTGAGTGCGGTGTTGGGCGCGCTGTTGCTGCGCCGGCAACTGAAGCCGCTGGATTACATGGTCAAGCAATCCCACGCGATTGCTCGCCGCGAATTCCTCAGCCTGCCGGAATTGCCGCGCACCCCGGAACTGCGTCGGGTGGTGCAGGCGATGAACCAGATGGTCGAGAAGCTCAAGGCGCTGTTCCAGGAACAGGCCGAACGCAGTGAAAAACTGCGGGCCGAGTCCTATCAGGACAACCTGACTGGCCTGGCCAACCGACGCTATTTCGAAATGCAATTGAACGCGCGAGTGAGCAATCCTGAGCAGGCCAGCTCCGGCTATTTGCTGCTGCTGCGGGTCAAGGATCTGGCCGGTTTGAACCAGCGGCTGGGTGGTCAGCGCACTGATGAATTGTTGAAAGCGGTGGGCGAGCAGTTGTCCCGTGAGTGCGCCAAGTACCCGGAAACCCAGAACCTCGTAACACGCATTCGGGGTGGTGAGTTCGCCGTGCTGGCGCCGGGGCTGGTGCGCGAAGAAGCGCTGCAACTGGCGAGTAACCTCGAAAGCGCCTTGGCGAGCCTGCATGCGACGGGCGCCACGGACGTAGCGTCGGTGGCTTCGATCGGGTTGGCGCCGTTTGCCCATGGCGACTCGCCGCAAGCGGTCATCGGGTTGGCGGATCAGGCACTGGCCCAGGCGGAAAGTCAGGGCGAACCAAGCTGGGCGTGCCTCGATCACAGTGCATCGGCCCGGGTTGGCGATGACCACCATGCCTGGCACACCTTGCTGGATCAGGCGTTGGATCAGCAGCGTTTCGAGCTGTACTTCCAGCCGGTGGTGGCCAGCCACGACACGCAGGTGGTGCTCCATTACAAAGTGCTGTCGCGCCTGCTCGGTGAGCAGGACCAGACCATTCCCGCCGGGCGTTTCCTGCCCTGGCTCGAGCGTTTCGGCTGGACCGCGCGGCTGGACCGTTTGATGCTGGAACGGGTGCTCGAGCAGATGGCCGACCATGAAGAGTCGCTGGCGCTGAACCTGTCTTCGGCGACACTGGCGGATCCGCAAGCGTTGAACAAAGTGTTCGAGATTCTGCGTCAGCATTCGAATCTGGGGGAACGACTGACCCTGGAAATTGGCGAAGAACAATTGCCTGAGCAAGCGGTGCTGGAACAGCTGACGCGGCGTTTGCGCGAACTTGGGTTTTCGTTGAGCCTGCAGCGTTTTGGTGGGCGTTTCAGCATGATCGGCAACCTGGCGCGGCTGGGGTTGGCGTATCTGAAGATCGACGGCAGTTACATCCGGGCGATTGATCAGGAGAGCGACAAGCGTCTGTTCATCGAGGCGATTCAGCGGGCGGCGCACAGCATTGATTTGCCGTTGATTGCCGAGCGGGTCGAGACCGAAGGGGAATTGTCGGTGATTCGTGAGATGGGGTTGTATGGGGTTCAGGGGCAACTCTTTGGTGAGCCGAAGCCTTGGCGGTGAGGCTGATGCCGTCATCGCGGGCAAGCCCGCTCCCACAGGATTTGTGTGGTACCACAATCCTGCGTTCACCTCCGCCCCCTGTGGGAGCGGGCTTGCCCGCAATGGCGCCCGTGCGGACACCGATTATTCCGGTAGCAAAGTCCTAGGAGATTTCCTTCAAGTTGTAGCGGTGTTGGTGAACTTGTTCCGGCTGAAATCCAAGGCTAGTCTGGCTTTGTCACCGAATAATCGGTGACACGGACGTGCAAGTCCGACCAAACTGTTTAGGTAGCGTGCTGCCATTCCTCTCAATGAGCATTTCGATGTTCACTGCTTTATGGCGGCTGCGCGCAGGAGATCCTCGGATCTGCTGGGTGTCCTAAACAGTCCCGGTCTTGCACACCTGCGCACGGCCGCCACCCTATTCGCGTGCAAGCGAACGGTGACGGCTCCAACTTACTGTTTAGGGTATTTCTTATGTTCAAAGTAACGCCGAATCCGCCAGATGATTCTGGTACCTCAGCATCAAACGAAACCCCCAAATCCCGCAAAGGCCACCTCTTCACCGTCTCCCCCGACATCGACACCGAAGCCCTTCTGGCCAATGCCTCCGAAGACTTGCTGTCCATCAGCGCCATCGCCGCCGACCTGGCGGATGACGTGGAAGGCTCACGGCGTTCAGTAGCCCTGGCGCTCAGCCGAATGGCCGATGGCGTGCAGTTATTGGTGGAACGGGCGCTGGATCACCTTGAATCGCCGCAGATGCAGGCTCGGGCCGAGGTTTAGCAGTTAAATCTGCGGTGTACTGAAGGGCGCCATCGCGAGCAGGCTCGCTCCCACATTGGATCTCAGTCGTTCACATATGCTGTGTTCACTGAAGATCAACTGTGGGAGCGAGCCTGCTCGCGATGGCGTCAGTAAAGGCAACAATGAAGGCAGGGACTAGATCAACCCCGTCTCTTCATCATCGATCAACTGGCTCAACCCGCCCAACGCTTCACGGGCCTGGGTCCGGTCCATCAGCTTGGCTTGTGCGGCCGGCGGCAGGTCGGTGACGCGGATCACGCCTTTTTGGGTCAGCACCTGAATCAAGTCATCGAGTACCCGGATCATTTCCAGGTCGCTCTGCTTGAGCTGCTTGAGGCTGGTCTCCACCACTTCGTGGGCGTACCAGGCCTGGATTTCATGATTATCAGCCGGCAGCGTTTCCGTGGCCTCGGCGTACGCCGTGGCTTCCACGCGCACCAACTGACCTTGTGCATCGCGTTGCACGTAAAACATTGAGCATCCCTCGGAAATAGACCAGCGTCGTGCTGTCAGCAGCATAGGTCAACGCAGGCGAGTATGCGGTGCGACGATGAAATCGTCACCCGTGAGGTGGACGCAAACGTGACGGCCGCCCGCTTTGGGCGGCCGTCAGCCTGCTGATCAGCTGTTGTTGTGATCGATCTTGATGGTCGGATCACTGCCAGCAATCAACGAGTTGATGCTGGCGCTGGACCAATTGTTACCTTCCAGTTTGATCGTCACGTCCGGTGTTGCCGCTGCGGCGTCGGCGCCATTGAACTTGCCGCCAGAGCTGACTTGCAGGGACGAAACACCATCCACCGTGGTGATCTTCAGGAAGTTATCAATGGTGCTGCCGCTTTCGCCCTGCAACAGATCACGCAGGTCGATGCGATCGCCTTCGCTGGCCTTGAAGTCCTTGATGACGTCGTTGCCGGTGTCGCCAGCCTTCCAGATGAAGGTGTCGGCACCCAAGCCGCCAATCAGGAGGTCGTTGCCGTGACCGCCGATCAATGAGTCATTGCCGCTGCCGCCGAGCAGAATGTCATTGCCCTTGCCGCCGTCGAGGAGGTCGTTGCCGCCCTGGCCGAAGAGAATGTCATTACCCGCGCCACCCAGCAGCGTGTCGCTGCCGTCGTGGGCCCCGGACACGTCGAACGCGGTGTAGTGCTCGGTGATGAACTGGTGCACGTTGCTGGTGGTGACTTTGCTGACATCGACGCCGGTCTGCTGGGCCACGAACGCCTGCATGGCCTGATAACCCTCGCCGGCAATGCCATTGAAGCTCACCAGATCGCCGAACAGGATGTCGTTGCCGTCACCGCCATTGACCATGTCGGCACCCGGCATCGTCGCTTCGGTATGGCCGATGACCGAGTTGGCCAGGTCTTTCGGGTCGATGTTGGTTTGTGGCGTTTGATCCGAGTCGTACGGCTTGAGATCGCCGAGGGTGATGTCCGTATTCAGGCCGATGGCTTCTACTGTCGACACGTTTTTCAGCAACGTGAAGCTGCTGGTGGAGTTGTCGATGGCAGTGGAATCGGTATAGCTGCCGGTGCCATCGCGATAGGACAGTTCGTACGTGCCGTTACCTTCGGCATGGAGGGTACCCAGTTCGGTACTGCTCCAGCGCCCCGAGTTTTTCAGAGTCAGCAGCGTGACGTTGCCGGCACTGTCGATGGTCAGGGAGTGAGTGCTGTCCAGGTAGCTGGAATAGGTCTGCCCCAATTTGTAATTGGTGGTGGTGATGACGTCATCGAGCTTCACGTTGCCGTACAAGGTCGGGTTGGTTTGCTCGCCGCTCTGGTAGTAGGTCGGCTTGCCGTCGGTGATGAAGTACGTAAGGTTCTTCGCGCCGGTGTTGGCAATGGCGTCGGCACTCTGGAACCAGTTGGCCGTGGTCTTGAACACGTCCTCGTAGTTGGTGCCGCCGCCGGACGACATCGAATCCAGAACGGATTTGAGCAAGGTCAGGGCGTTTGGATCGTTCAGGTTCACCGATACCGACTTGTTGACCTGGTTATCGAAGTCCACCAGGAAGATGTTCACCGTCCCGGAGTTGCCACCCATGCTTTGCTTGAGGGTGTTGAACACCGCAGTCAGCGAATCCTTGGCCGCGTTGATCGAAGAAGCGCTCATGCTGCCCGAGCTGTCGACCATGAATGCGATGTTGTAGTTGGTGCCCGGCACAACAGTCAGCCCGCCGATATCGGCGATCATGATGTCGTTGCCGTCGGTGCCGGTGATGGTGTCATCGGCGGCGGTGGCGGTGATGGCGTTGTATACCGCCGGGTAAACCGTAACGGGGATCTGTGCGGTGCTTGGCGCCGAACCACCCAGCGCTTCGGTGGATGTCGAGGTGACGGTCAGGGTGAAGTGGCCGTTGTAGTACGGCGGCGGCGTGACGGTCAGGGTGCCGAGGTTCCAGCCGGTGACGTTGGCTTCGCCGGAGGTGGCGCTGGCGGTGAAGGTGTGGCCCGCGCCATCGGTGAGCACCGAGCCCGCCGGGATGCCGCTGATCTTCACGCTCAGGCTTTCAGAGCCGTCGATGTCGGTCAGTGCCGTTTTGATCGCGGACAGATGAACGCTGGTGCCTTCGGCGCCTTCGTTGAGTTTGTAGCCGTCGTAGTAGCCTTCGCCACTGGTGCCGTGCAGGTCGGAAACCGTCACGCCAGAAGCGGCCAGATCGGCCACGCCGGTGTACAGCGGCACGCCGGCGCTGCTCAAGTCGACCGCCGCTCCGCCGTTGATCGACAGATTGACGTCATAGTTGCCCGGGCCCTTCTGGTTATGGTGGTAAATATCCAGGGTGTAATAACCGCTGGTGGTCGGGGTGAACGAACCGTTCAGGTTACCGCCTGCGCCCCATGTGGTTGCGGCCACGTTTTTACCACCGATGGTCACCAACAGGCTGTCGTCACCGGTACCGCTGAAGGTGTATGTCTTGCCGGCTTCGAGGTAGATCAGACCGGACGTTTTCGAGGCCGTCCCGACCGCGACGCTGCCGTCGGACTGAACGTTGGTCACGGTGCCGCTGGAGTTCGGTGTACCCGCGCCGTCGATGACCGATTTCAGCGTGCCGGAAGACGCGCCGTTGCCATCGGTGCCGAGGCCCGACAGACCGGTCCAGACTTCCTTGATCAGGCCAGTCGACTTGACGCTGTTGTCCGCGACGCTCAGGGAGGGCGCGTCGGCAACCGGCGTGATGTCGATTTTCACCGTGCCGGTGCTGCCCAGCAGTTGACCGTCGGTTGGCTGAAACTTGATCTGCGCGTAGTCCGCCTGGTTGTTGCCCACGTTGGTGCCGCCGTAGCCATCGACGCCTGATTCGTTGGCATCTGGCGTGAAGCGCAATTTGCCAGCGTCGATGTCGGCCTTGCTGAACGTCTGGTTGGTCGCCACGTCTTTCCAGGTCGCACCGTCCAGGTACTGCAATTTACCTTCGCCCGGCAACTGAGTGATTTTCACCCCCAGGTTGGCGGCCGGGCTATCGACATCGCTGATGCCGAAGGTCGACCAGCCGAGGATCAGCGGGGTGTCTTCGGTGCCGGTGACGTTAACCGGTGCGGCGGTCGGCGCATCGTTCACCGCCACTACGTTGACGGTGGTGGTCGCGGTGTTGGAGTAGTTGCTGCCATCGGTCACCGTCACGGTGATGATCCGCGGCACGGTGCTCGGATCTTCACTGCTGTTGGTGAAGCTGATGTTTTTGATCTGCTGCATGTAGTCGGCCAGCGTCGCGTTGCCCGACAGGGTCAGGGTGACCGTGCCGTCCTTGCTGTTGGCATTGATGGTGATGCCATTGACGCTGTTGCCCAGGTTCAGCGCGTCGCCCGGCTGACGGTTGGTCAGCACGATGGTGGCGCCGGTCAGCATCGTGCTGTCCGGGTCGGTGATTTTCAGGTCGGTGTCGCCGATCGAGACGCCTTGGCCGGTGGTGCCTTCAGTGAAGGTCACGTTGTAGTTGGCCCCGGTGGCGCCGCTGGAGTTGTTGGCGTCCAGGTCGAGAACCGGCGCTGCATCGTTGTCGATGATCGAGGTGCTGACGCTACCGTTGGAAGCGCTGACCGCGAGGTTTTCGAAGTTGCCGCCAGTGGCCGAGTCGATCTTGACCACGAAGTTCTCGGTGCCTTCGGTGAGCTTGTCGTCCAGCGTCGTGACGTCGAAGCTCGCGCTGCTGGCGCCCGCCGGGATTTTCACGGTGTACACGCCGGTGAAATCCGAACCGTCGGCGGCGGTGCCGCTGTAGACGATTTTCAGCGTCACTTCGGTCTGTGCCGGGTGAGTCAGGCTGACGGTGTAGCTGGCGGTCTGGCCTTCGGTGACCGAGGTGCTGCCGCTGATGCTGACTTCGGTTTTGTCGATCGTGTCGGTGACGGTGGTGACTGCCGCTGTGTTGCTGGTGACCAGGTTTTCGAAGTTGCCACCGGTGGCGTTGGAAATGGTCGCCTGGACAGTGCCGGCGTCTTTGTAGACGTCGTCCTTCGGCGCATCGACGGTCACGGTGCCAGTGGTTTTGCCGGCGTCGATGGTGATCACGGCGCCGTTGCTCAGCGTCACGGTCACCGGAGTGCCGGCGGCGTTGGTCAGGGTTGCGGTGTAAGTGATCTGGCTACCTTCGGCGACCGAGTTGGTCGCGTTCAGGCTGAGAGTGGTGGTGTCGACGGTGTCGGTCACAGTGGTGCTGACCGGCGATTTATCCGCCACCAGGTTCTCGTAGTTACCGCCGCTGACGCTGGTGATCGAGTTGGTCAGCGGGGTATGACCGGCCAATGCGTCGTTCGGTGCGGGGGCGGTCACGGTGCCGGTGGTTTGACCGACGTCGATAGTGATCGTCTGACCGTTGGCCAAGGACACGGTGACCGGGCTGCCAGTCACGGGGGCCCCGACAGTTGCGGTGTAGGTGACGGTGCCACCTTCAGCCGCTGAAGCGGTGGCATTCAGGGTGACGGTCGAGGTGTCGATGGTGTCGGTGATGCTGGTTACTGCTGGGGCAGTGCTTGGCACCAGGTTTTCGAAGTTGCCGCCGGTGGCGGTGGAGATGGTTGCCTGGACAGTGCCGGCGTCTTTGTAGACGTCGTCCTTCGGCGCATCGACGGTCACGGAGCCGGTAGTTTTACCCGCTTCGATGGTGATGACGGCGCCGTTGCTCAGCGTCACGGTCACCGGAGTGCCGGCGGCGTTGGTCAAGGTTGCCGTGTAGGTAATCTGGCTACCTTCGGCGACCGAGTCGGTCGCGCTCAGGCTGAGAGTGGTGGTGCTCGCGG
>NZ_JBVHNK010000010.1:0-311132 GCF_055556615.1 Pseudomonas sp. PME37.24/025 | reverse complement strand
GTAGGTCATCGTCAAGATTAAATTCCGAAACCCCTATCTGCGTATGCAGGTAGGGGTTTTGTTTTGTCCGCAGGAAAATCTCGCTTGTAGGGTTTCTATGCAACAGCCCGGGGCATGGCTATCATGCGGGCCTCATTGTGAGGCGAGACTTGCATGCTGACGTTGTTAAAGCTTCTTAAGGATGGTCGATTCCATTCGGGCCAAGCCCTGGGTGCTGCCTTGGGCGTCAGTCGTAGCGCTGTATGGAAGCAGCTTCAGCACTTGGAAGCTGAGCTCGGTTTATCTATTCATAAAGTACGCGGTCGCGGCTATCAACTGGCTGCGCCGTTGACACTGCTTGATCCTGCGGAAATAAGCGCGCGGGGGCCTTCTTGCGAGTGGCCCGTTCTAGTCTTCGATTCAATTGACTCTACCAACGCTGAAGCCTTGCGCGCTATCGAGCGTGGCCAGCCTGCGCCGTTTCTGGTGCTCGCTGAGCGGCAGACGGCTGGTCGTGGGCGGCGTGGACGCAAATGGGTGAGCCCGTTCGCGGAAAACATCTATTACAGTCTGGTACTGCGCATTGATGGTGGGATGCGGCAGCTGGAAGGCTTGAGTCTTGTTGTCGGGCTTGCCGTAATGCAAGCCTTGCGAGGGCTTGGTATTTCAGGTGTGGGGTTGAAGTGGCCGAATGATGTTCTGGTGGGGCAGCAAAAGATTGCAGGAATACTGCTCGAATTAGTGGGGGATCCTGCTGATGTGTGTCACGTGGTGATCGGTGTCGGAATAAATGTGAACATGCAGATGACTGATGAGGTTGATCAGCAATGGACGTCCATGCGCCTCGAGTCGGGTAAGGCTGTTGATCGCAATCATCTGGTTGCGGAGTTAGGGTTGATGATCCAGACCTATTTAAATCGCCACCAGGCCGGCGGATTTCCGGCGATCCAGGCGGAGTGGGAGCAAAATCATCTATGGCAGGGGCGGGCGGTATCGTTGATTGCCGGTGTTAGTCAGATAGATGGTGAGGTGCTGGGTATCGATGGCCAGGGTGCCTTGCGCTTGAAGGTGAATGGTGTGGAGAAGGTCTTTAGTGGTGGCGAGCTCAGCCTGAGGTTGCGTGATGATTCTTGAGCTCGATTGTGGAAACAGTTTCATCAAGTGGCGTGTGCTCGGCGAGGATGTCCGGCGGGTGATTGGCGAGGGGGTCGTTGATTCAGATCTCGCATTGCTGGAGAGCTTGAAAGGCCTCAAGGGGCTCGCTCTCATGCATTGTCGCTTAGTCAGTGTCAGAACCGCCGAAGAAACCAGTGCGCTGATTTCTCTGCTGACCGAGGCTTTTGGCGTTTCCGTAGTGTGCGCGACACCGGCTCGGGAGATGTCCGGGGTTCGAAATGGCTATGAGGAGTTCGAGCGGCTAGGGCTTGATCGCTGGCTTGCAATGCTCGGAGGATTTCATCTGGCTTCGGGTGCTTGTCTGGTGCTCGACTTTGGTACGGCTGTTACCGCTGACTTTATTGCAGGGGATGGTGAGCATCTCGGAGGATTTATCTGTCCGGGGATGCCTTTGATGCGCAACCAGCTGCGTACCCATACCCGTAGAATTCGCTATGGAGATCTTGCTGCCGAGCGCGCTTTGGAGAGTCTTGTTCCTGGGCGCACAACCGTCGAGGCGGTCGAGCGAGGTTGTTTGCTAATGTTGAGAGGGTTTGTCCTGACTCAGCTAGAGTTGGCGCGCAGCTATTGGGGAGAAGATTTCGCAGTCTTCCTGACTGGAGGAGATGCTGATCTGATCTCCGAGATTGTGCCCGAGGCCAGGGTGGTTCCAGACCTGGTATTTGTAGGTTTGGCGATGGCGTGTCCCTTGTCCTGAGGTTTTTATGCGTTGGTTGTTCCTGCTGTTGCTTGTCCTCAATGTGTTCTATTACGTCTGGCACCAACAGGAGGCTCCTCTGCGCGCAAAGGATGTAACCCCTTTGAGTTTGTATCGGGGTTCGCAGCAGGACATTCGCTTGTTGAGTGAAACGACTGACGCGGCTCGTGATAAAGGAAAGCCTGCCCAGGCAGGCGATGGATGCCTCTATCTTGGCGGTTTTACTCGTCAGGAAGCGGTTCAGGCGGTCGAGCGGCGATTGAGTGGCATGGAAATCAAGTTCGAGTCCTTGCTGAGGGCGCCCGCCGAGTCTGATGGTTACTGGGTGCGTGTGGCACCAGAAAGCCGGCGTTTGCTGGGTGATTCGCAGTTGCAAAACCTTTCTAAAGAATTCAATGAGTTAAAACATAAAATAATGCCGTGCGAGGGGGTTGCCCCCGTCGAATAGTTTGCATAGAATGGCGCCCGCTTCGCAGTGAAGACCTTTAACAGTCAGCAGTGTGAAGCGAGGTCAACGCAGCTAACCTCAGGTTTTTAATGAGAAAATGCTTGACAGAAGGCTGGCATGATATAGAATGCCGGCTCGCTTAGGAGGGGTTCCCGAGCGGCCAAAGGGATCAGACTGTAAATCTGACGTCTACGACTTCGAAGGTTCGAATCCTTCCCCCTCCACCATTTTTAGCGAGAGCTGCAAGCTCCGCGGGTATAGTTTAGTGGTAGAACCTCAGCCTTCCAAGCTGATGATGCGGGTTCGATTCCCGCTACCCGCTCCAAGTTTGCAGGTCCTGCAAAGTGTTACGCTCTTGTAGCTCAGTTGGTAGAGCACACCCTTGGTAAGGGTGAGGTCAGCGGTTCAAATCCGCTCAAGAGCTCCATATAACAAGGCAGATATGAAAATATCTGCCTTTGTTTTAATGGCTGATAGTACTTGCTTAATTCTTCTGCTAGGGGTGATTTCGATGGCTAAGGAAAAGTTCGAGCGTAACAAGCCGCACGTCAACGTTGGAACCATTGGTCACGTAGACCATGGCAAGACGACTTTGACCGCCGCTTTGACCCGCGTCTGCTCCGAAGTGTTCGGTTCGGCAAAGGTTGACTTCGACAAGATCGATAGCGCCCCAGAAGAAAAAGCTCGTGGTATCACCATTAACACTGCTCACGTTGAGTACGATTCGGCTGTGCGTCACTATGCGCACGTTGACTGTCCAGGTCACGCCGACTACGTAAAAAACATGATTACCGGTGCTGCGCAGATGGATGGTGCGATTCTGGTTTGCTCGGCCGCTGATGGTCCGATGCCGCAAACCCGTGAGCATATCCTGTTGTCCCGTCAGGTTGGCGTTCCGTACATTGTTGTCTTCCTGAACAAGGCTGACATGGTTGACGACGCTGAGCTGCTGGAGCTGGTTGAGATGGAAGTGCGCGATCTGCTGAGCACTTACGATTTCCCAGGTGATGACACGCCGATCATCATTGGTTCGGCGCTGATGGCGCTGAATGGTCAAGACGACAACGAGATGGGCACTACCGCCGTCAAGAAGTTGGTCGAGACTCTGGATAGCTATATTCCGCAGCCTGAGCGTGCTATCGATAAGCCGTTCCTGATGCCGATCGAGGATGTGTTCTCGATCTCCGGTCGCGGTACTGTTGTGACTGGTCGTGTTGAGCGTGGCATTGTCCGCATTCAGGAAGAAGTTGAGATTGTTGGTCTTCGTGACACTGTCAAAACTACTTGCACTGGTGTTGAAATGTTCCGCAAGCTGCTCGACGAAGGTCGTGCAGGTGAGAACTGCGGCGTTCTGCTGCGTGGTACCAAGCGTGATGATGTTGAGCGTGGTCAGGTTCTGGTCAAGCCCGGCACTGTCAAGCCGCATACCAAGTTCACTGCTGAGGTTTACGTTCTGAGCAAGGAAGAGGGTGGTCGTCATACGCCATTCTTCAAGGGTTACCGTCCACAGTTCTACTTCCGTACAACTGATGTGACTGGTAACTGCGAGCTGCCAGAAGGTGTTGAAATGGTGATGCCGGGTGATAACGTTCAAATGACCGTTACCCTGATCAAAACCATCGCGATGGAAGATGGTCTGCGTTTCGCTATCCGTGAGGGCGGTCGTACCGTCGGCGCTGGTGTCGTAGCAAAAGTCATCGAGTAAGTTGTTGTAATGTCTTTTTCGGGCCGGCATAATGGTCGGCCTGATTTTGTTTTAGGTCAGTAGCTCAATTGGCAGAGCGACGGTCTCCAAAACCGTAGGTTGGGGGTTCGATTCCCTCCTGACCTGCCAGATTCACTTGGTGTGTCTGGCTTTCTTTTCACAGGATCTTCATAGATGACTCCTAAAGCTGAAGCTCAAGGCTCTCGCTTCGATCTGCTCAAGTGGCTAGTAGTAGTCGCTTTGGTGGTTGTTGGCGTTGTTGGCAATCAGTATTACTCTGCTTCGCCGATCCTGTACCGCGTACTCGCTTTGCTTGTCATTGCTGCTGTAGCTGCCTTTGTAGGCCTGCAGACAGTCAAGGGCAAGTCTTTCTTTGTACTGGTTAAGGAAGCTCGCACCGAGATTCGTAAAGTCGTATGGCCAACTCGCCAAGAAACCACGCAGACCACGCTGATTGTTGTGGCTGTTGTTCTGGTTATGGCGTTGCTGTTGTGGGGGCTTGATTCCCTGCTCGGCTGGCTTGTTTCCTTGATTGTCGGCTAAGGGTGTCCCGTGGCTAAGCGTTGGTACGTTGTGCATGCTTACTCCGGTTACGAGAAGCATGTCATGCGCTCGTTGGTAGAGCGCGTAAAGCTGGCTGGCATGGAAGATGGCTTTGGCGAAATTCTGGTTCCCACTGAAGAAGTGGTTGAAATGCGTAATGGCCAGAAACGCAAAAGCGAGCGCAAGTTCTTCCCAGGTTATGTGCTGGTCCAGATGGACATGAACGAGGGTACTTGGCACTTGGTCAAGGATACTCCTCGGGTGATGGGTTTCATCGGCGGTACTGCTGATAAGCCTGCACCGATCACTGATAAAGAGGCAGAAGCGATTCTGCGTCGCGTTGCTGATGGTAGCGACAAGCCGAAGCCGAAGACGTTGTTCGAGCCAGGCGAGTCGGTACGTGTCAATGACGGACCGTTTGCTGATTTTACTGGCACGGTTGAAGAAGTTAACTACGAGAAGAGCCGGATCCAAGTGGCAGTGCTCATTTTCGGTCGCTCTACTCCGGTAGAGCTAGAGTTCAGCCAGGTCGAAAAGGTCTAGTTGAGCAAGCATCCCAACCCCGCAGCCCTAGGCTGTGGGGTTTTGTCGTCACTGGGATAAACGCGCAAGTAACCGGGGAGCCTTTCGAGGCGTTCGAACCCGTAATTGGAGTGCCTCATGGCCAAGAAGATTACCGCTTACATCAAGCTGCAAGTGAAGGCCGCTCAGGCTAACCCAAGCCCACCTGTTGGTCCTGCTCTGGGTCAGCACGGCGTGAACATCATGGAATTCTGCAAGGCTTTCAACGCCCGTACTCAGGGTATTGAGCCAGGTCTGCCGACTCCAGTGATTATCACTGTCTACAGCGACCGTAGCTTCACTTTCGAAACCAAATCCACACCTGCTTCGGTTCTGCTGAAGAAGGCTGCTGGTCTGACTAGCGGTTCCGCTCGTCCGAACACCGTTAAGGTTGGCACCGTGACCCGTGCTCAGCTGGAAGAAATCGCGAAAACCAAAAACGCGGATTTGACTGCAGCTGATATGGAAGCAGCCGTGCGTACTATCGCCGGTTCTGCTCGTAGCATGGGCCTTAACGTGGAGGGTGTGTAATGGCTAAGTTGACCAAGCGTCAAAAGGCTATCGCCGGCAAAATCGAAGCAGGCAAGTCCTACAACTTTGTAGACGCTGCTGCTCTGCTGGCTGAGCTGTCGACTGTCAAGTTCAGCGAGTCGTTCGACGTTGCTGTGAACCTGGGTGTTGACCCGCGTAAATCCGATCAGGTCGTTCGTAGCGCTACTGTGCTGCCACACGGCACTGGCAAGACTGTTCGCGTTGCTGTGTTCACCCAGGGTCCAGCTGCCGAGGCCGCTCTGGCTGCCGGCGCTGACCGTGTAGGTATGGACGACCTGGCTGCCGAAATGAAAGGCGGCGACCTGAACTATGACGTAGTTATCGCATCCCCGGATGCCATGCGCGTTGTTGGTCAGTTGGGTCAGATCCTGGGCCCACGCGGCCTGATGCCTAACCCTAAAGTCGGCACTGTAACTCCAGACGTAGCTACCGCGGTTAAAAACGCCAAGGCTGGTCAGGTTCGTTATCGCACCGACAAAAACGGCATCATCCACACCTCCGTTGGCAAAGTCGGTTTCGATGCCGTCAAGCTGAAGGAAAACGTTGAAGCCCTGATCGCTGATCTGAAGCGTATCAAGCCAGCTTCCTCGAAAGGTATTTACGTCAAGCGCGTTACGCTGAGCACCACCATGGGTCCAGGTCTGGTCATCGACCAAGGCTCGCTCGACGCGTAAGACACAGGTTGGCGCAAGCGATTGCGCCAATTGAAAGATTGGGGTCCCTGCCTGGCGGGGGCTATCCAAGACCGTAGGCGGCGCAAGTCTTAAACCACAAGCCTACGCAGATGGTGCTCCCGGTTCCTTACCGAATCAGACACCAAAACGACATCCGGCTTCGGTTGGATGAAACGGTAACAAGCAGGAGTTAAACCCGTGGCAATTAAACTCGAAGACAAGAAGGCCATCGTCGCTGAAGTCAACGAGGCTGCCAAAGTCGCTCTGTCCGCTGTCGTGGTTGATGCCCGTGGCGTAACAGTAGGCGCAATGACCGGACTCCGTAAAGAGGCTCGTGAAGCTGGCGTTTACGTACGTGTTGTACGTAACACCCTGCTCAAGCGCGCTGTTGCTGACACTGAATACAGTGTTCTCAACGACGTGTTCACCGGCCCGACCCTGATTGCATTCTCGAACGAACATCCGGGCGCTGCTGCCCGTATCTTCAAAGAGTTTGCCAAGGGTCAGGACAAGTTCGAGATCAAGGCAGCTGCGTTCGAGGGCAAGTTCCTCGCAGCTAATCAGATCGACGTACTGGCAACTCTGCCGACCCGTGACGAAGCAATTTCCCAGCTGATGAGCGTGATTCAAGGCGCTACCAGCAAATTGGCTCGTACTCTGGCGGCAATTCGCGACCAGAAAGAAGCTGCTGCAGCCTAAGGCTCGTCAACTTCTCGCGTTTTTTGTTTATTTCGATGGTCGCGTAGGCCGTCCCCCAATTCAGGAATTGAGTCATGTCTCTGACTAACGAACAAATCATCGAAGCAATCGGCCAGAAATCCGTAGTGGAAATCGTTGAGCTGATCAAATCGATGGAAGAAACCTTCGGTGTTACCGCTGCTGCTGCATCGGCTGGTCCAGCTGCTGCTGCCGCTGTTGTTGAAGAACAAACTGAATTCAACGTTATGCTGACCGAAGCTGGCGAGAAGAAAGTTAACGTGATCAAGGCAGTACGTGAACTGACCGGTCTGGGCCTGAAAGAAGCCAAGGCTGTAGTTGACGGCGCTCCTGGCATCGTTCTGGAAGCTGTTTCGAAAGACGCAGCTGACAAAGCAAAAGCCACTCTGGAAGAAGCAGGCGCTAAAGTCGAGCTGAAGTAAGCATCGACTTTGCACCTCCAGCCCGAGCGTTAAGCGAAAGGCTGATGGCTGGTGGCTCTTGCCACCGGCCTTTTTCCGTTATTGGCAGCCGACTGGGTCGGTGCTGGTAACGAGCTGTAACCACCCGATGCGGTGGCGCAAACCATGGGGTTTGCACGATTTTCTGGCTGCTCCCGTCGGGAGGGGCCAAACAAGCAGGTGACCAAGCTGGGGAACGCTGATGGCTTACTCATATACTGAGAAAAAACGTATCCGCAAGGACTTTAGCAAGTTGCCGGACGTCATGGATGTGCCGTATCTCCTGGCAATCCAGCTGGATTCGTATCGTGAATTCTTGCAGGCGGGAGCGACTAAAGATCAGTTCCGCGACGTGGGCCTGCATGCGGCCTTCAAATCCGTTTTCCCGATCATCAGCTACTCCGGCAATGCTGCGCTGGAGTACGTCGGTTATCGCCTGGGCGAGCCGGCATTTGATGTCAAAGAATGCGTATTGCGCGGTGTAACTTACGCCGTACCTTTGCGGGTAAAAGTGCGCCTGATCATTTTCGACAAAGAATCGTCGAACAAAGCGATCAAGGACATTAAAGAGCAAGAAGTCTACATGGGTGAAATCCCCCTGATGACTGAAAACGGTACCTTCGTAATCAACGGTACCGAGCGAGTAATCGTTTCCCAGCTGCACCGTTCCCCGGGCGTGTTCTTCGACCACGACCGTGGCAAGACGCACAGCTCCGGCAAACTGCTGTACTCCGCGCGCATCATTCCTTACCGCGGTTCGTGGCTGGACTTCGAGTTCGACCCGAAAGACTGCGTGTTCGTGCGTATCGACCGTCGTCGCAAGCTGCCTGCATCGGTACTGCTGCGCGCGCTGGGCTATACCACTGAAGAAGTGCTGGACGCGTTCTACACCACCAACGTCTTCCACGTGCAAGGTGAAAACCTCAGCCTGGAACTGGTGCCTCAGCGCCTGCGTGGTGAAATTGCTGTCCTGGATATCCTGGATGACAAAGGCAAGGTTATTGTCGAGCAAGGTCGTCGTATCACTGCTCGCCACATCAACCAGCTGGAAAAAGCAGGGATCAAAGAGCTGCAAGTGCCTCTGGACTACGTCCTGGGTCGCACTACCGCCAAGGTCATCGTGCATCCGGCAACCGGCGAAATCCTGGCAGAGTGCAACACCGAGCTGAACACCGAAATCCTGGCAAAAATCGCCAAGTCTCAGGTTGTTCGTATCGAAACTCTGTACACCAACGATATCGACTGCGGTCCGTTCGTCTCCGACACTCTGAAGATCGACTCCACCAGCAACCAATTGGAAGCGCTGGTCGAGATCTATCGCATGATGCGTCCAGGCGAGCCGCCAACCAAAGACGCTGCCGAGACTCTGTTCAACAACCTGTTCTTCAGCCCTGAGCGCTATGATCTGTCTGCGGTCGGCCGGATGAAGTTCAACCGTCGTATCGGTCGTACCGAGATCGAAGGTTCGGGCGTGTTGTGCAAAGAAGACATCGTCGCGGTACTGAAGACTCTGGTCGACATCCGTAACGGTAAAGGCATCGTCGATGACATCGACCACCTGGGTAACCGTCGTGTTCGCTGCGTAGGCGAAATGGCCGAGAACCAGTTCCGCGTTGGCCTGGTACGTGTTGAGCGTGCGGTCAAAGAGCGTCTGTCGATGGCTGAAAGCGAAGGCTTGATGCCGCAAGACCTGATCAACGCCAAGCCAGTAGCTGCGGCGGTGAAAGAGTTCTTCGGTTCCAGCCAGCTTTCCCAGTTCATGGACCAGAACAACCCGCTGTCCGAGATCACCCACAAGCGTCGTGTTTCTGCACTCGGCCCTGGCGGTTTGACTCGTGAACGTGCTGGCTTTGAAGTCCGTGACGTACACCCGACTCACTACGGTCGTGTATGCCCGATTGAAACGCCGGAAGGTCCGAACATCGGTCTGATCAACTCCCTGGCCGCCTATGCGCGCACCAACCAGTACGGCTTCCTCGAGAGCCCGTACCGTGTGGTGAAAGACGCTCTGGTCACCGACGAGATCGTATTCCTGTCCGCCATCGAAGAAGCCGATCACGTGATCGCTCAGGCTTCGGCCACGATGAACGACAAGAAAGTCCTGATCGACGAGCTGGTAGCTGTTCGTCACTTGAACGAGTTCACCGTCAAGGCGCCGGAAGACGTTACCTTGATGGACGTATCGCCGAAGCAGGTAGTTTCGGTTGCAGCGTCGCTGATCCCGTTCCTCGAGCACGACGACGCCAACCGTGCGTTGATGGGTTCGAACATGCAGCGTCAAGCTGTACCAACCCTGCGCGCTGACAAGCCGCTGGTCGGTACCGGCATGGAGCGTAACGTAGCCCGTGACTCCGGCGTTTGCGTCGTGGCTCGTCGTGGCGGCGTGATCGACTCCGTCGACGCCAGCCGTATCGTGGTTCGTGTTGCTGATGATGAAGTTGAAACCGGTGAAGCTGGTGTCGACATCTACAACCTGACCAAGTACACCCGCTCCAACCAGAACACCTGCATCAACCAGCGTCCGCTGGTGAGCAAGGGTGATCGGGTTCAGCGTAGCGACATCATGGCCGACGGTCCGTCCACCGATATGGGTGAGCTGGCTCTGGGTCAGAACATGCGCATCGCGTTCATGGCATGGAACGGCTTCAACTTCGAAGACTCCATCTGCCTGTCCGAGCGTGTTGTTCAGGAAGACCGTTTCACCACGATCCACATTCAGGAACTGACCTGTGTGGCACGTGACACCAAGCTTGGGCCAGAGGAAATCACTGCAGACATCCCGAACGTGGGTGAAGCTGCACTGAACAAACTGGACGAAGCCGGTATCGTTTACGTAGGTGCTGAAGTTGGCGCAGGCGACATCCTGGTTGGTAAGGTCACTCCGAAAGGCGAGACTCAACTGACTCCGGAAGAAAAGCTGCTGCGTGCCATCTTCGGTGAAAAAGCCAGCGACGTTAAAGACACTTCCCTGCGTGTGCCTACCGGCACCAAGGGTACCGTCATCGACGTACAGGTCTTCACCCGTGACGGCGTTGAGCGTGATGCTCGTGCACTGTCGATCGAGAAGACTCAACTCGACGAGATCCGCAAGGATCTGAACGAAGAGTTCCGTATCGTTGAAGGCGCCACTTTCGAACGTCTGCGTTCCGCTCTGGTCGGCCACAAAGCCGAAGGCGGCGCCGGCCTGAAGAAAGGTCAGGACATCACCGACGAAGTTCTCGACGGTCTTGAGCATGGTCAGTGGTTCAAACTGCGCATGGCTGAAGATGCTCTGAACGAGCAGCTCGAGAAGGCTCAGGCCTACATCGTTGATCGCCGCCGTCTGCTGGACGACAAGTTTGAAGACAAGAAGCGCAAACTGCAGCAGGGCGATGACCTGGCTCCAGGCGTGCTGAAAATCGTCAAGGTTTACCTGGCAATCCGTCGTCGCATCCAGCCGGGCGACAAGATGGCCGGTCGTCACGGTAACAAAGGTGTGGTCTCCGTGATCATGCCGGTTGAAGACATGCCGCACGATGCCAATGGCACCCCGGTCGACGTTGTCCTCAACCCGTTGGGCGTACCTTCGCGTATGAACGTTGGTCAGATCCTTGAAACCCACCTGGGCCTCGCGGCCAAAGGTCTGGGCGAGAAGATCAACCGGATGGTCGAAGAGCAGCGTAAAGTTGCTGAACTTCGCACCTTCCTGGACGAGATCTACAACCAGATCGGCGGTCGTAACGAAGATCTGGATAGCTTCTCCGACCAGGAAATCCTGGATCTGGCGAAGAACCTGCGTGGCGGTGTTCCAATGGCCACCCCAGTGTTCGACGGCGCCAAGGAAAGCGAAATCAAGGCCATGCTGAAACTGGCAGACCTGCCAGAAAGCGGCCAGATGCAGCTGACCGACGGCCGTACCGGCAACAAGTTCGAGCGCCCGGTTACTGTTGGCTACATGTACATGCTGAAGCTGAACCACTTGGTAGACGACAAGATGCACGCTCGTTCTACCGGTTCGTACAGCCTGGTTACCCAGCAGCCGCTGGGTGGTAAGGCGCAGTTCGGTGGTCAGCGTTTCGGGGAGATGGAGGTCTGGGCACTGGAAGCATACGGTGCTGCTTACACTCTGCAAGAAATGCTCACAGTGAAGTCGGACGATGTGAACGGTCGGACCAAGATGTACAAAAACATCGTGGACGGCGATCACCGTATGGAGCCGGGCATGCCCGAGTCCTTCAACGTGTTGATCAAAGAAATTCGTTCCCTCGGCATCGATATCGATCTGGAAACCGAATAACACGTGACGCGAATCGAGAGCGGGGCAGGATTGCCCGCTCTCTGCTCCGCCAGGAGGAAAGGCCTTGAAAGACCTACTGAATTTGCTGAAAAACCAGGGTCAAGTCGAAGAGTTCGACGCCATCCGTATTGGATTGGCATCGCCTGAGATGATCCGTTCGTGGTCGTTCGGTGAAGTTAAAAAGCCGGAAACCATCAACTACCGTACGTTCAAACCTGAGCGTGACGGCCTGTTCTGCGCCAAGATCTTTGGCCCGGTAAAGGATTACGAGTGCCTGTGCGGTAAGTACAAGCGCTTGAAGCACCGTGGTGTGATCTGCGAGAAGTGCGGCGTTGAAGTCGCGCTGGCAAAAGTTCGTCGTGAGCGCATGGCTCACATCGAACTGGCCTCGCCAGTTGCCCACATCTGGTTCCTGAAATCGCTGCCGTCGCGTATCGGCTTGCTGATGGACATGACCCTGCGTGATATCGAACGCGTTCTCTACTTCGAGAGCTATGTCGTTATCGATCCAGGCATGACCACCCTTGAAAAAGGTCAGCTGCTCAACGACGAGCAGTACTTCGAAGCGCTGGAAGAGTTCGGCGACGATTTCGATGCCCGCATGGGTGCCGAAGCTGTCCGTGAGCTTCTGCACGCTATCGACCTGGAACACGAGATTGGCCGTCTGCGTGAAGAAATTCCGCAAACCAACTCCGAAACCAAGATCAAGAAGCTGTCCAAGCGTCTGAAGTTGATGGAAGCCTTCCAGGGTTCCGGCAACTTGCCAGAGTGGATGGTGCTGACCGTTCTGCCGGTTCTGCCGCCAGATCTGCGTCCACTGGTCCCGCTGGATGGCGGTCGCTTCGCGACTTCCGACCTCAACGATCTGTATCGTCGAGTGATCAACCGTAACAACCGCTTGAAGCGTCTGCTCGATCTGTCCGCTCCGGACATCATCGTGCGCAACGAAAAGCGTATGTTGCAGGAAGCTGTCGACGCACTGCTCGACAACGGTCGTCGTGGCCGCGCTATCACCGGTTCCAACAAGCGTCCTCTGAAATCCCTGGCTGACATGATCAAGGGTAAGCAGGGTCGTTTCCGTCAGAACTTGCTCGGTAAGCGTGTTGACTACTCCGGTCGTTCGGTAATTACCGTTGGCCCGACCCTGCGTCTGCACCAGTGCGGTCTGCCGAAGAAGATGGCTCTCGAGCTGTTCAAGCCGTTCATTTTCGGCAAGCTGGAAATGCGTGGTCTTGCTACCACCATCAAAGCTGCCAAGAAGATGGTCGAGCGCGAACTGCCAGAGGTTTGGGACGTTCTCGCTGAAGTAATTCGCGAACACCCGGTTCTCCTCAACCGTGCACCGACCCTTCACCGTCTGGGTATCCAGGCGTTTGAACCGGTACTGATCGAAGGTAAGGCTATCCAGCTGCACCCTCTGGTCTGTGCTGCGTACAACGCCGACTTCGACGGCGACCAAATGGCCGTGCACGTACCGCTGACGCTGGAAGCCCAGCTGGAAGCGCGTGCGTTGATGATGTCGACCAACAACATTCTGTCGCCAGCCAACGGTGAGCCAATCATCGTTCCTTCGCAGGACGTTGTATTGGGTCTGTACTACATGACTCGTGAAGCGATCAACGCCAAGGGCGAAGGTCGTGTGTTCGCGGATCTGCAGGAAGTTGACCGTGTGTTCCGTGCCGGCGAAGCCGCACTGCACGCCAAGGTCAAAGTGCGGATCAACGAAACCGTCAACGATCGTGATGGTGGCAGCGTCAAGAACACCCGTATTGTCGACACCACTGTCGGCCGTGCGCTGTTGTTCCAGGTTGTTCCACCTGGCCTGTCGTACGACGTCGTCAACCAGCCGATGAAGAAAAAGGCGATCTCCAAGCTGATCAACCAGTGCTACCGCGTGGTTGGTTTGAAAGAGACCGTGATCTTCGCTGACCAGTTGATGTACACCGGTTTTGCTTATTCGACCATCTCCGGCGTTTCCATCGGTGTTAACGACTTCGTTATCCCGGATGAAAAAGCCCGCATCATCGGTGCAGCCACCGACGAAGTGAAAGAGATCGAAAGTCAGTACGCCTCCGGCCTGGTAACCCAGGGCGAGAAGTACAACAAAGTGATCGACCTTTGGTCCAAGGCGAACGACGAAGTTTCCAAGGCGATGATGGCTAACCTCTCGAAAGAGAAAGTCATCGACCGTCATGGCGTCGAAGTCGACCAAGAGTCCTTCAACTCGATGTACATGATGGCCGACTCGGGCGCACGGGGTTCTGCTGCGCAGATCCGTCAGCTCGCCGGTATGCGTGGCCTGATGGCCAAGCCGGACGGTTCCATCATCGAAACGCCGATTACTGCGAACTTCCGTGAAGGTTTGAGCGTACTTCAGTACTTCATCTCCACTCACGGTGCTCGTAAAGGTTTGGCGGATACCGCGTTGAAAACTGCGAACTCCGGTTACCTGACTCGTCGTCTGGTAGACGTGGCGCAGGATCTGGTTGTGACCGAGATCGATTGCGGCACCGAACATGGCCTGGTAATGACTCCGCACATTGAAGGCGGTGACGTTGTTGAGCCGTTGGGTGAGCGCGTATTGGGTCGTGTTATTGCCCGTGACGTATTCAAGCCAGGTACCGAGGAAATTATCGTTCCTGCCGGCACTCTGGTAGACGAGAAGTGGGTCGAGTTCATCGAGCTGAACAGCATCGACGAAGTGATCGTGCGTTCGCCGATCAGCTGCGAAACCCGCTACGGCATTTGCGCCAAGTGCTACGGCCGTGACTTGGCTCGTGGTCACCAGGTGAACATCGGTGAAGCGGTCGGCGTTATCGCTGCCCAGTCCATCGGTGAGCCGGGTACCCAGCTGACCATGCGTACGTTCCACATCGGTGGTGCGGCAAGCCGGACCTCCGCAGCCGACAGCGTTCAGGTGAAGAACGGCGGTACCGTCCGCCTGCATAACCTGAAGCACGTTGAGCGAGTGGATGGTTGCCTGGTTGCTGTGTCCCGTTCCGGTGAGCTGGCGATCGCTGATGACTTCGGTCGTGAGCGCGAGCGTTACAAGCTGCCATACGGTGCTGTAATTTCGGTTAAAGAAGGTGACAAGGTCGACGCTGGCGCAATCGTGGCCAAGTGGGATCCGCACACTCACCCAATCGTTACCGAAATGAAAGGTACCGTGACCTACGTGGGCATGGAAGAAGGCATCACGATCAAGCGTCAGACTGACGAATTGACCGGTATGACCAACATTGAAGTACTCGACGCCAAAGACCGTCCAGCTGCCGGTAAAGATATCCGTCCTGCTGTGAAGATGGTTGATGACAACGGCAAGGATCTCTTGCTGCCGGGTACCGACGTAATTGCTCAGTACTTCCTGCCTGCTAACGCCCTGGTCGGTGTAGCGGACGGCGCGAAAATCGCGATCGGTGATGTTATCGCTCGTATTCCGCAAGAGACTTCGAAGACCCGTGACATCACCGGTGGTCTGCCGCGTGTTGCCGACTTGTTCGAAGCCCGTCGTCCGAAAGAAGCCTCGATTCTGGCTGAAGTCAGCGGCACCATCGCGTTCGGTAAAGAGACCAAAGGCAAGCGCCGTCTGGTTATCACCCCGAACGACGGTAGCGATCCGTACGAAGAGCTGATTCCGAAGTGGCGTCACCTGAACGTCTTCGAAGGCGAACAGGTAAACCGCGGCGAAGTTATCTCCGACGGCCCGAGCGACCCACACGACATCCTGCGTCTGCTGGGTGTGAGTGCGCTGGCCAAGTACATCGTGAACGAGATCCAGGACGTTTACCGTCTGCAAGGCGTGAAGATCAACGATAAGCACATCGAGACCATCCTGCGTCAGATGCTGCGTAAAGTTGAAATCGCTGAATCCGGCGATTCCAGTTTCATCAAGGGCGACCAGATGGAATTGACTCACGTTCTGGTAGAGAACGAGCGTCTGGCTGGCGACGAGAAATTCGTTTCCAAGTTCACTCGCGTACTGCTGGGTATCACCAAGGCGTCGTTGTCCACCGAATCGTTTATCTCGGCGGCTTCCTTCCAGGAAACCACTCGCGTACTGACCGAAGCGGCGGTAACCGGCAAGCGCGATTACCTGCGCGGCCTGAAAGAAAACGTAGTCGTGGGTCGTTTGATCCCGGCGGGTACCGGTCTGGCTTACCACAGCGAGCGCAAGCGCCGCCGTGATGCTGACAAACCGTTGCGCGTAAGCGCCAGTGAAGTGGAAGCTGCACTGACCGAAGCGCTGAACTCAAGCGGTAACTGAGTTCTGCGATAAATGAGCGTAAGGCCCTGGCCGTTCCGTTCATCGAATCGAGACAATTTGTCGAGGTTGGATGAGCGGGGAGGTCGGGGCCTTGCCTTGACTGGGGGCAAGATCCTCTTTAGACTCTTGTACCCCTAAATTTGGCGGGAATTCGTTCCTGCCATTTTGCTTTTCTTGCAAGACAATAGCGTCGCAAGACAACAGTGGAGCTAGTAGATGGCAACTATCAACCAGCTGGTACGTCAGCCGCGTAAGCGTATCGTCGAGAAATCCGACGTGCCTGCGCTGCAGAACTGCCCGCAACGTCGTGGCGTATGCACCCGTGTGTATACCACCACGCCGAAAAAACCTAACTCGGCACTGCGTAAAGTATGCCGTGTGCGTCTGACCAACGGTTTCGAGGTTTCCTCGTACATCGGCGGTGAAGGCCACAACCTGCAAGAGCACAGCGTGGTACTGATCCGCGGCGGTCGTGTAAAAGACTTGCCAGGTGTTCGTTACCACACCGTACGCGGTTCTTTGGATACTTCCGGCGTTAAAGGTCGTAACCAGGGTCGTTCGAAGTACGGTACCAAGAAGCCTAAGTAGTAGTGGCTTTTTGTAAAAACTGATTTTCTATTTTTCTGAGTCGATAAGAGTAAGGTCGGAGGCGTCCCGAAAGGGCACCGATTCCGAGCGAACCTGAAGACCGTTTGAGGGCTTATCCATGCCAAGAAGACGCGTAGCAGCCAAGCGCGAAGTGCTTGACGATCCAAAATACGGCAGCCAGATCCTGGCCAAGTTCATGAACCACGTAATGGAAAGCGGCAAGAAAGCCGTTGCCGAGCGTATCGTTTATGGCGCGCTGGAAAAGGTTAAAGAACGCAAGAACAGCGATCCCCTGGAAATCTTCGAGAAAGCTCTCGACGCCATCGCTCCGCTGGTCGAAGTGAAGTCGCGCCGTGTAGGCGGTGCTACTTACCAGGTTCCGGTCGAAGTTCGTCCGTCCCGTCGTAACGCTCTGGCAATGCGCTGGTTGGTAGACTTCGCCCGTAAGCGCGGCGAGAAGTCTATGGCTCTGCGTTTGGCTGGCGAACTGTTGGACGCTGCCGAAGGCAAAGGTGCTGCAGTTAAGAAGCGTGAAGACGTGCACCGTATGGCTGAAGCCAACAAGGCTTTCTCGCACTACCGCTTCTAATTTTAGCGTCACTAATTTTGCGAGGGCTTTATGGCTCGTACTACACCGATTAACCGCTACCGTAACATTGGTATCGTTGCTCACGTGGATGCTGGTAAAACCACCACCACCGAGCGCGTCCTTTTTTACACTGGCAAAAGTCACAAGATGGGCGAGGTGCATGACGGCGCCGCGACCACAGACTGGATGGTTCAGGAGCAGGAGCGTGGTATTACCATTACTTCTGCTGCCATTACCGCCTTCTGGCAGGGTTCCGAGAAGCAGCACAAGGACCAATACCGCTTCAACGTCATCGACACCCCGGGCCACGTTGACTTCACTATTGAAGTTGAGCGTTCCCTGCGTGTTCTTGACGGCGCGGTCGTTGTGTTCTGCGGCACCTCGGGTGTTGAGCCTCAGTCGGAAACCGTATGGCGTCAAGCCAACAAATACGGCGTTCCACGTCTTGTTTACGTAAACAAGATGGACCGTGCTGGTGCGAACTTCCTGCGCGTGATCGGTCAGATCAAGCAGCGTCTGGGTCACACTCCGGTGCCAATCCAATTGGCCATCGGTTCCGAAGACAACTTCCAGGGTCAGATCGATCTGATGTCCATGGAAGCTGTTTACTGGAATGATGCAGACAAAGGCATGACTCCACGTCGCGAGCCTATCCCTGCTGAGCTGCAGGAGCTGGCTGACGAGTGGCGCGGCAACATGGTTGAGGCTGCAGCCGAAGCCAGCGAAGAGCTGATGAACAAGTACCTCGAAGGTGAAGAACTCACCAACGCGGAAATCAAGGCCGCTCTGCGTCAGCGTACTATCGCTGGTGAGATCGTTCTGGCTGTTTGCGGTTCTTCCTTCAAGAACAAGGGTGTTCCCCTGGTTCTCGACGCCGTGATCGACTACCTGCCGGCTCCTACCGACATTCCTGCCATCAAGGGTACTGACCCGGATGACGAGACCAAGGAAATGGAGCGTCACGCAGACGACAGCGAGCCGTTCTCGGCTCTGGCGTTCAAGATCGCTACCGACCCATTCGTGGGTACCTTGACCTTTGTTCGAGTTTACTCGGGTGTGTTGGCCTCCGGCGACGGCGTGATCAACTCGGTTAAAGGCAAGAAAGAGCGCGTGGGTCGTATGGTGCAAATGCACGCAAACGCCCGTGAAGAAATCAAGGAAGTACGCGCTGGTGACATCGCGGCCTTGATCGGCATGAAGGACGTCACCACTGGTGAAACTTTGTGCAACGCTGACAAGCCAATCATCCTGGTTCGCATGGACTTCCCGGAGCCGGTTATTTCGGTTGCCGTAGAGCCTAAGACCAAGGACGACCAGGAAAAAATGGGTATCGCTCTGGGCAAACTTGCTCAGGAAGACCCGTCTTTCCGCGTCAAGACTGATGAAGAGACTGGTCAAACGATCATCTCCGGCATGGGCGAGTTGCACCTGGACATCCTGGTTGACCGGATGCGCCGTGAGTTCAACGTCGAAGCCAACATCGGTAAGCCTCAAGTTTCGTACCGTGAGCGCATCACGAAGAGCTGCGAGATTGAAGGCAAGTTCGTTCGTCAGTCCGGCGGTCGTGGCCAGTTCGGTCACTGCTGGATTCGTTTTGCTCCTGCTGACGAAGGTCAGGAAGGTCTGCAATTCCTGAACGAAGTAGTGGGTGGTGTGGTTCCTAAGGAATACATCCCGGCTATCCAGAAGGGTATCGAAGAGCAGATGAAGAACGGCGTTGTTGCCGGCTATCCGCTGATCGGCCTGAAGGCTACCGTGTTTGATGGTTCCTACCACGACGTCGACTCCAACGAGATGGCGTTTAAAGTGGCTGCTTCCATGGCAACCAAGCAACTGGCCCAGAAGGGCGGTGGTGAGTTGCTTGAGCCGATCATGGCGGTAGAGGTGGTTACGCCTGAAGACTATATGGGTGACGTGATGGGCGACCTTAACCGTCGTCGCGGCATGATCCTGGGTATGGAAGACACGGTCTCCGGCAAAGTGATTCGCGCCGAAGTTCCACTGGGTGAGATGTTCGGTTACGCAACCGACGTCCGTTCCATGTCCCAAGGTCGCGCAAGCTACTCTATGGAATTCAAAAAATACAATACAGCTCCGTCGCATATCGTCGAAACTGTTACCAAAAAACAAGGCTGATTCAGCCCCTTTAGGCTAGGAGTTAATTGTCGTGGCTAAAGAAAAATTTGACCGTACCCTCCCGCACGTCAACGTTGGCACCATCGGTCACGTCGACCACGGTAAAACCACGCTGACCGCTGCTCTGACTCGCGTCTGCTCCGAAGTTTTCGGTTCGGCCGTTGTTGCTTTCGACAAAATCGACAGCGCTCCGGAAGAAAAGGCTCGTGGTATCACCATCAACACCGCGCACGTTGAATACAACTCGCTGATCCGTCACTACGCTCACGTTGACTGCCCAGGTCACGCTGACTATGTGAAGAACATGATCACCGGTGCTGCTCAGATGGACGGCGCTATCCTGGTTTGCTCGGCCGCTGATGGTCCGATGCCACAAACCCGTGAGCACATCCTGCTGTCCCGTCAGGTTGGCGTTCCGTACATCGTTGTCTTCCTGAACAAGGCTGACATGGTTGACGACGCTGAGCTGCTGGAACTGGTTGAGATGGAAGTGCGCGATCTGCTGAGCACTTACGACTTCCCAGGTGACGACACTCCGATCATCATCGGTTCGGCTCTGATGGCTCTGAACGGCCAAGACGACAACGAAATGGGCACCACTGCCGTTCGTAAACTGGTTGAGACTCTGGACAGCTACATCCCGGATCCAGTCCGTGTTATCGACAAGCCGTTCCTGATGCCAATCGAAGACGTATTCTCGATCTCCGGTCGCGGTACTGTTGTAACTGGCCGTATCGAGCGCGGTATCGTCAAGGTTCAGGATCCACTGGAAATCGTTGGTCTGCGTGACACTACCGTCACCACCTGCACCGGTGTTGAAATGTTCCGTAAGCTGCTCGACGAAGGTCGTGCTGGCGAGAACTGCGGCGTTCTGCTGCGTGGTACCAAGCGTGACGACGTTGAGCGTGGCCAGGTTCTGGTTAAGCCAGGTTCGGTTAAGCCGCACACCAAGTTCGAAGCTGAAGTCTACGTTCTGAGCAAAGAAGAAGGCGGTCGTCACACTCCGTTCTTCAAAGGCTACCGTCCACAGTTCTACTTCCGTACTACTGACGTGACTGGTAACTGCGAACTGCCGGAAGGCGTTGAAATGGTAATGCCGGGCGACAACATCAAAATGGTTGTCACCCTGATCAAGACCATCGCAATGGAAGACGGTCTGCGTTTCGCTATCCGTGAAGGCGGTCGTACCGTCGGCGCTGGCGTCGTAGCCAAAATCATCGAGTAAGCTCTTTTTTGAGTTAGCTTCGATGAGTTGAAAAAGCCTCCGCTTAGCGGGGGCTTTTTTATTGGGTTGACACCTATATGGGGCGTCTATAGAATTGCGCCTCCTTTTAACGGGCGTATTGCGCTCGGTGGGAATAGCAGCCGGAGTCTGAAATCCAATGCAAAATCAGCAAATCCGTATCAGGTTGAAGGCTTTTGACCATCGCCTGATCGACCAATCCACCCAGGAAATCGTGGAAACCGCGAAACGTACTGGTGCTCAAGTGCGTGGTCCAATTCCACTGCCTACCCGTAAAGAGCGGTTCACCGTTCTGGTCTCCCCGCACGTCAACAAAGACGCGCGTGACCAGTACGAGATCCGTACTCATAAGCGCGTTCTGGACATCGTCCAGCCAACGGATAAAACCGTTGATGCACTTATGAAGCTTGATCTTGCGGCCGGTGTGGAAGTGCAGATCAGCCTCGGCTAAGACTCGGTCTTAGTCGTGTAACGCTCTGAAATGGGCGGCCATAGCGGGTGAAAGCCCCGTACACTCATGAGGTTTACAACATGACTATTGGTGTAGTCGGTCGTAAATGCGGTATGACCCGTATTTTCACCGAAGAAGGTGTCTCCATTCCGGTCACGGTCATTGAGATCGAGCCGAATCGCGTCACCCAGTTCAAAACTGAAGAGACCGATGGCTATCGTGCAGTGCAAGTCACTGTAGGCGAGCGTCGTGCTTCGCGTGTTACAGCTGCTCAGGCTGGCCACTTCGCTAAAGCGAACGTTGCCGCTGGTCGTACCGTAATGGAATTCCGTCTTGAAGAAGGCGAGTACCAGGCCGGCGATCTGATCAACGCTGAAATCTTCGCTGCTGGTCAACTGGTTGATGTAACCGGTCAGTCCAAAGGTAAAGGCTTCCAGGGTACGATCAAGCGTTGGAACTTCCGCGGGCAAGATAATACCCACGGTAACTCCGTGTCCCACCGCGTTCCAGGCTCTATCGGCCAGTGCCAGACTCCTGGTCGTGTATTCAAGGGCAAAAAAATGTCCGGTCATATGGGCGCTGAGCGCGTGACCGTGCAGTCCCTCGAAGTAGTGCGCGTGGACGCTGAACGCAATCTGTTGTTGGTCAAGGGTGCTGTTCCTGGCGCTACTGGCGGCAACTTGGTTGTACGTCCAGCAGCCAAGGCTCGCGGTTAAGGGGAAGCTGACATGCAATTAAATGTAAATGACGCTCAAGCGATCGAAGTTTCCGAACTGACATTTGGCGGCGAATTCAACGAGACGCTGGTTCACCAAGCAGTCGTGGCCTACATGGCCGGCGGCCGTCAAGGTAGCAAGCAGCAAAAGACCCGTTCCGACGTTCGTGGTGGCGGTAAGCGCCCATGGCGTCAGAAAGGTACTGGCCGTGCTCGTGCCGGTACTATCCGTAGCCCAATCTGGCGTGGCGGCGGTACCACTTTCGCAGCTCGTCCTCAGGATCACACCCAGAAGCTGAACAAGAAGATGTATCGCGCAGCAATGCGTTCCATCCTTGCTGAGCTGGTGCGTACTGATCGTCTGGTTGTGGTTCAGGACTTCGCTGTTGATGCACCGAAGACCAAAGATCTGCTGAACAAACTGACCGGCATGGGCCTGACTGACGTCTTGATCGTGTCTGAAGTGGTTGATCAGAACCTGTACCTGGCTGCTCGCAACCTGCCACACGTTGATGTACGTGACGTGCAAGGTTCCGATCCAGTTAGTCTGATCGCATACGACAAGGTGTTGATCACCGTGTCGGCCGTGAAGAAATTCGAGGAGCTGCTGGGATGAACCAGGAACGCGTATTTAAAGTTCTGCTTGGCCCGCACGTTTCCGAGAAGGCTACGGTTCTGGCTGACAAGAAAGGCCAGTTCGTTTTCAAGGTTGCAACTGACGCAACCAAGCTGGAAATCAAGAAGGCCGTCGAAAGCCTGTTCAGCGTGAAAGTAGAGCGTGTTACTACCCTGAATGTTCTGGGTAAGAGCAAGCGCACTGCTCGCGGTCTGGGCAAGCGTAATGACTGGAAGAAGGCAGTTATCTCCCTTCAGCCAGGCCAAGATCTCGATTTCAGCAGCAGTGCTGAGTAAGGAAGGGGTGCATCATGGCAATCGTTAAATGCAAACCGACTTCCCCTGGCCGCCGTTTTGTGGTCAAGGTGGTCAACCAGGAGCTGCATAAAGGCGCTCCTCACGCACCGCTGCTCGAGAAAAAATCGAAGACTGGTGGTCGTAACAACAATGGTCGCATTACCACTCGTCACATCGGTGGTGGCCATAAACAGCATTATCGTCTGGTCGATTTCCGTCGCAACGACAAAGATGGCATCTCTGCCACTGTCGAGCGTATTGAATACGATCCAAACCGTACTGCTCACATCGCTCTGCTGCTGTACGCAGATGGCGAGCGTCGCTACATCATCGCCCCTAAAGGCGTGAGTGCTGGTGACCAGCTGATCGCAGGTGCTTTGGCGCCGATCAAGCCGGGTAACGCTCTGCAACTGCGTAACATTCCAGTTGGTAGCACCGTACACGGCATCGAATTGAAGCCAGGTAAAGGCGCGCAAATCGCTCGTTCCGCTGGTGCTTCGGCTCAGCTGATCGCTCGTGAAGGTGTCTACGTGACCCTGCGTCTGCGTTCTGGTGAGATGCGTAAAGTGCTGGCTGAATGCCGCGCGACCCTGGGTGAAGTCTCGAACTCCGAGCACAGCCTGCGTTCGCTGGGTAAAGCTGGTGCCAAACGCTGGCGTGGCGTTCGCCCAACCGTTCGTGGTGTTGCCATGAACCCGGTTGACCACCCACATGGTGGTGGTGAAGGTCGTACCTCTGGTGGTCGTCATCCGGTATCGCCATGGGGCTTCCCGACTAAGGGCGCGAAGACTCGTGGTAATAAGCGTACCGACAAAATGATCGTCCGTCGTCGCAAGTAAATAGAGGGATACGACAGTGCCACGTTCTCTGAAAAAAGGTCCTTTTATTGATCTTCACCTACTGAAGAAGATCGAAGTGGCGGCGGAAAAGAACGATCGCAAACCAGTTAAGACCTGGTCGCGCCGTTCCATGATCCTGCCACAAATGGTCGGTTTGACCATTGCTGTGCATAACGGTCGTCAACATGTTCCAGTTCTCGTGAACGAAGACATGGTCGGCCACAAACTGGGCGAGTTTGCCGGTACCCGCACATATCGTGGGCACGTGGCAGACAAGAAAGCCAAGCGTTAAGGGGTAAGGAACGATGGAAGTAGCCGCTAAGTTGTCGGGCGCTCGAATCTCCGCCCAGAAAGCCCGCTTGGTCGCCGACCAGATCCGCGGGAAGAAGGTGGGCGAAGCGCTCAACCTGTTGGCTTTCAGCAGTAAGAAAGCCGCCGAGATCATGAAGAAAGTGCTGGAGTCGGCCGTAGCCAACGCCGAGCATAACGAAGGCGCAGACGTTGATGACCTGAAGGTCAGCACCGTTTTCGTCAACGAAGGGCGTTCGCTGAAGCGAATCATGCCACGTGCCAAAGGCCGTGCTGATCGCATCGTCAAGCGGTCTTGCCATATCACTGTCAAGGTTGCTGACAAGTAACGGAGTCGAAGAGATGGGTCAGAAAGTACATCCCATTGGCATTCGCCTGGGAATCGTCAAGGAGCACACCTCCGTCTGGTACGCAGACGGTCGGACTTATGCGGACTATTTGTTCGCTGATCTGAAGGTGCGTGAGTATCTCCAAGACAAACTAAAAAGCGCGTCCGTAAGCCGTATCGATATCCATCGTCCGGCTCAGACTGCACGTATCACCATCCACACCGCTCGTCCAGGTATCGTTATCGGGAAGAAAGGTGAAGATGTTGAGAAACTGCGTCAGGACCTGACCAAGCAAATGGGTGTGCCTGTGCACATCAATATCGAAGAGATCCGCAAGCCGGAGCTCGACGGTATGCTGGTTGCGCAGAGCGTAGCTCAGCAGCTGGAGCGTCGCGTAATGTTCCGTCGCGCTATGAAGCGCGCTGTTCAGAACGCCATGCGCATTGGTGCCAAAGGCATCAAAATCCAAGTGAGCGGTCGTCTCGGCGGTGCTGAAATCGCACGTACTGAATGGTATCGCGAAGGTCGTGTGCCACTGCACACCCTGCGTGCCGACATCGACTATGCCAACTACGAAGCTCACACCACTTACGGTGTGATCGGTGTAAAGGTTTGGATCTTCAAAGGCGAAGTAATTGGTGGTCGCCAAGAAGAACTGAAACCACAAGCACCAGCGCCTCGTAAAAAAGCTGCTAAGTAAGGGGTACGCCAAATGTTGCAACCAAAGCGTACGAAGTTCCGCAAGCAGATGACAGGCCACAACCGTGGTCTGGCTCAGCGCGGTAGCAAAGTCAGCTTCGGCGAGTTCGCGCTGAAGTCTGTAGCTCGTGGTCGTCTCACCGCTCGTCAGATCGAGTCAGCGCGTCGTGCTCTGACCCGTCACGTTAAACGTGGCGGCAAGATCTGGATCCGTGTATTCCCGGACAAGCCTATTTCCAAAAAGCCACTCGAAGTTCGGATGGGTAAAGGTAAGGGTAGTGTGGAGTACTGGGTTGCCCAGATTCAGCCAGGCAAAGTCCTGTATGAAATCGAGGGTGTTTCTGAAGAGCTGGCGCGTGAGGCTTTTGCCCTGGCTGCTGCAAAGCTGCCGCTCGCCACCGCCTTTGTTAAACGGACGGTGATGTGATGAAAGCGAATGAACTTCGTGAAAAATCCGCACAGCAGCTGAACGAGCAACTGCTCGGCTTGCTGCGCGACCAGTTCAATCTGCGTATGCAGAAAGCAACTGGCCAGTTGGGGCAGTCTCATCTGCTCTCGCAAGTTAAGCGTGACATCGCTCGCGTGAAGACTGTGCTCAACCAGCAGGCAGGTAAGTAATCATGGCTGAAGCCGAAAAAACTGTCCGTACGCTGACTGGCCGTGTTGTCAGCGACAAGATGGACAAAACCATCACCGTTCTGATCGAGCGTCGCGTTAAGCACCCGATCTACGGTAAATACGTTAAGCGTTCGACTAAGCTGCACGCGCACGACGAAACCAATCAGTGCCACATCGGCGACAAAGTCACTATTCGTGAAACTCGTCCTTTGGCCAAGACCAAGTCTTGGGCGCTGGTTGATGTTCTCGAACGCGCTGTGGAAGTCTAAGGACTAGGGGTCGGAGAAATTATATGATTCAGACTCAATCCATGCTCGATGTGGCCGATAACAGCGGCGCTCGCCGTGTTATGTGCATCAAGGTGCTGGGTGGCTCCCATCGTCGTTACGCTGGTATCGGTGACATCATCAAAGTTACCGTGAAGGAAGCAATTCCTCGCGGTAAAGTGAAAAAAGGCCAAGTGATGACTGCTGTTGTAGTCCGCACTCGTCACGGCGTACGTCGTGCTGATGGCTCCATTATCCGCTTTGATGGCAACGCTGCTGTTCTTCTGAACAACAAGCAAGAGCCGATCGGCACCCGTATCTTTGGGCCAGTGACCCGTGAACTTCGTACTGAGAAGTTCATGAAGATCGTCTCGCTCGCCCCAGAAGTGCTGTAAGGAGATCCGACATGCAAAAGATTCGTCGTGACGACGAGATCATCGTGATCGCCGGCAAAGACAAAGGTAAGCGCGGTAAGGTGCTTAAGGTTCTCGCTAACAACCGTTTGGTTATTGGTGGTCTGAACCTGGTTAAGCGTCATACCAAGCCTAACCCGATGTCGGGCGTGCAGGGCGGTATCGTCGAAAAAGAAGCTCCGCTGGATGCTTCTAACGTCGCCATTTTCAACGGCGAAACCAACAAGGCTGACCGCGTTGGTTTCAAAGTAGAAGACGGCAAGAAAATTCGTGTCTTCAAGTCGACCCAAAAAGCGGTTGATGCTTGAACACTGCTAGGTAGAAGACCATGGCACGACTAAAAGAGATTTACTGGAAGGAAATCGCACCGAAACTTAAGGAAGAACTTAAGCTTTCGAACGTGATGGAAGTTCCACGCGTTACCAAAATCACCCTGAACATGGGTCTGGGCGAAGCGGTCGGTGACAAGAAAGTCATCGAGCATGCTGTTGCCGACCTGGAAAAGATCACCGGTCAGAAAGTTGTTGTGACTTACGCTCGGAAATCCATCGCTGGCTTTAAAGTCCGTGAAGGTTGGCCGATCGGCGTCAAAGTGACTCTGCGCCGTGAGCGTATGTACGAATTCCTGGATCGTCTGCTGTCGATCTCCCTGCCTCGGGTTCGCGACTTCCGCGGCCTGAATGCCAAGTCCTTCGATGGTCGTGGTAACTACAGCATGGGCGTTAAAGAGCAGATCATCTTCCCGGAAATCGACTACGACAAGATCGATGCTCTCCGCGGTCTGGACATTACCCTGACCACCACTGCCAAGAACGATGATGAAGGTCGCGCCCTGTTGCGTGCTTTCAAATTCCCGTTCCGCAACTGATTGGAGTAGGAAAATGGCCAAGATGAGCATGAAAAACCGCGAGCTGAAGCGTCAGCTCACGGTTGCCAAGTACGCCAAAAAGCGTGCAGCACTGAAAGCTATCATCGTTGATCTGAACGCAAGTCCAGAAGCGCGTTGGGAAGCTACAGTAGCTCTGCAGAAGCAGCCACGTGACGCAAGCGCTTCGCGCATGCGTAACCGCTGCCGCCTGACCGGTCGTCCACACGGCGTTTACCGCAAGTTCGGCCTCGGCCGTAACAAACTGCGTGAAGCTGCAATGCGTGGTGACGTGCCAGGTCTGGTTAAAGCCAGCTGGTAAGCACTATCAAAGTCTCGGCGTTCAGAATCGCAAGATACTGACCGTCGGTGACCTTGAACTTGAATCAAGCCCCTTTTGGGGCTTGATTCATTTTTGGGGTGTGTCTAGAATACCCGGCTCGCCTGAGCCCGTGCTTTTTGTGCATGGATGAGCTCGGCGACACGTAGTAGCCGCGAGGCTAATTTTTTTGTATTAGGAGCGTCTAGCCCATGAGTATGCAGGACCCGTTAGCGGACATGCTAACTCGAATCCGTAATGCCCAGATGGCTGAAAAGTCCGTCGTAAGCATGCCATCTTCTACTTTGAAGGTAGCTGTTGCCAAAGTCCTGAAGGACGAAGGTTACATTGCGGGTTATCAGATCAGCAGCGAAATCAAACCACTGCTGTCCATCGAGCTGAAGTACTTCGAAGGCCGTCCGGTCATCGAAGAAGTGAAGCGCGTTAGCCGTCCAGGCCTGCGTCAGTACAAGTCCGTCGATGATCTGCCAAAAGTTCGTGGCGGTCTCGGTGTGTCTATCGTCTCCACCAACAAAGGTGTGATGACGGATCGTGCTGCGCGCGCTGCCGGTGTCGGCGGCGAAGTTCTTTGCACTGTGTTCTAAGGGGGGATAAGCATGTCACGCGTCGCTAAGAACCCCGTTAAGCTGCCAGCCGGTGTCGAAGTCAAATTCGCAGGCCAACAGCTTTCGGTGAAGGGTGCCAAGGGCACTCTCGAACTGAACATCCATTCGTCCGTTGAGATCGTTGAAGAAGCTGGTGAGCTGCGTTTCGCTGCTCGCAATGGCGATCAACAAACTCGCGCAATGGCTGGTACCACTCGTGCGTTGGTAAACAACATGGTCCAAGGCGTAAGCCAAGGCTTCGAGCGCAAGCTCCAGCTGGTCGGTGTTGGTTACAAAGCGCAAGCAAAAGGCACAGTGCTGAACCTGGCTCTTGGCTTCTCGCACCCAGTGGATTATGAACTGCCGGAAGGCATCACCGCTGAGACTCCTAGCCAAACCGACATCCTGATTCGGGGTATCGATAAGCAGCTGGTAGGTCAAGTGGCCGCCGAGATCCGCGACTTCCGTCCACCAGAGCCGTACAAAGGCAAAGGTGTGCGCTACGCGGACGAAGTCGTCCGTCGTAAAGAAGCCAAGAAGAAGTAGGGCATAGCAAATGACCGACAAAAAAGTTACTCGACTGCGTCGCGCTCGCAAAGCACGCCTGAAAATGCACGAACTCGAAGTCGTGCGTCTCTGCGTGTTCCGCTCGTCGCAGCACATCTACGCCCAGGTCATTTCGGCCGACGGCAACAAAGTCCTGGCAAGTGCCTCGACTTTGGATAAAGAACTGCGTGATGGCGCCACTGGCAACATCGACGCGGCCACTAAGGTTGGCCAGCTGGTCGCTACGCGTGCTAAAGCCGCTGGCGTCTCGCAGGTGGCTTTCGACCGCTCTGGCTTCAAGTACCACGGTCGCGTCAAGGCGCTGGCTGATGCTGCTCGTGAAGCTGGGCTGGAGTTCTAAGTTATGTCAAATAACGACCAAAAGCGCGACGAAGGCTACATCGAGAAGCTGGTTCAAGTTAACCGCGTAGCCAAAACCGTTAAAGGCGGCCGTATCTTCACTTTTACCGCGTTGACCGTGGTTGGTGATGGTAAAGGGCGTGTTGGCTTCGGCCGTGGCAAGTCGCGTGAAGTGCCTGCTGCGATCCAGAAGGCAATGGAAGCTGCTCGCCGCAACATGATCCAAGTTGATCTGAACGGCACCACTCTGCAGTACGCAATGAAGTCTGCCCATGGCGCTTCGAAGGTGTACATGCAGCCTGCTTCTGAAGGTACCGGTATCATCGCTGGCGGCGCTATGCGTGCTGTCCTCGAAGTTGCTGGCGTTCAGAACGTTCTGGCCAAGTGCTACGGCTCGACTAACCCGGTAAACGTGGTTCACGCCACTTTCAAAGGTTTGAAAGCTATGCAGTCTCCTGAATCCATTGCCGCCAAGCGTGGCAAAAGCGTCAAGGAGATCTTCTGATCATGGCTACCGTTAAAGTTACGCTGATCAAAAGCATGACCGGCCGCATCCCTAACCACAAACTGTGCGTTAAGGGTCTGGGTCTGCGTCGCATCGGTCACACTGTAGAAGTACTTGATACTCCCGAGAATCGCGGGATGATCAACAAGGCTTACTACATGCTGCGTGTCGAGGGTTAATCGATGAAACTCAATGATCTGAGTCCAGCGCCGGGTTCCCGTCGCGAAAAGCATCGTCCGGGCCGTGGTATCGGTAGTGGTTTGGGCAAGACCGGTGGCCGTGGCCACAAAGGTCAGTCCTCCCGCTCCGGTGGCACCATTGCTCCAGGCTTTGAAGGCGGTCAACAGCCGCTGCATCGTCGCCTGCCGAAGTTCGGTTTCGTTTCCTTGAAAGCCATGGATCGCGCAGAAGTGCGTTTGTCCGAGCTGGCTAAAGTGGAAGGCGACATCGTCACCGTGCAGTCCCTGAAAGATGCCAACGTGATCAACGTCAACGTACAGCGTGTGAAAATCATGCTGTCCGGCGAAGTTACTCGCGCTGTTACCATCGGAAAGGGAATCGGCGCCACCAAAGGTGCGCGTGCGGCTATCGAAGCAGCTGGCGGCAAGTTCGAGGAATAAATGGCTAAGCAAGGTGCTCTCTCTGCGCTCGGCAAAGGCGGTATGTCTGAACTCTGGGCTCGTCTGCGTTTTCTATTCTTGGCGATTATCGTCTACCGAATAGGCGCACACATCCCGGTTCCAGGTATCAACCCGGACCGACTCGCGGACCTGTTTCGACAGAATGAGGGGACCATTCTTAGCTTGTTCAACATGTTTTCCGGCGGCGCGCTGGAACGGATGAGCATCTTTGCACTGGGGATCATGCCGTACATTTCGGCATCGATCATCATGCAGTTGATGACCGCCGTCAGCCCGCAGCTGGAGCAGTTGAAGAAGGAAGGTGAAGCTGGCCGTCGCAAGATCAGCCAGTACACCCGCTACGGCACTGTCGTCCTCGCTCTCGTTCAGGCAATTGGCATGTCCATTGGTCTGGCGGGGCAGGGCGTTGCGTTCACTGGTGACTTTGGCTTCCATTTCGTCGCGGTATCCACTTTTGTGGCTGGTGCGATGTTCATGATGTGGCTGGGTGAGCAGATTACTGAGCGTGGTGTTGGCAACGGTATCTCGATGTTGATTTTTTCGGGTATCGTCGCCGGTCTTCCGAGAGCGATTGGGCAGTCTTTCGAGTCTGCGCGTCAGGGTGATATCAACATCTTCGCCCTGGTTGCCATCGGTTTGCTGGCAGTAGCGATTATCGGTTTCGTGGTGTTCATTGAGCGTGGTCAGCGTCGTATTGCTGTTCACTACGCCAAGCGTCAGCAGGGCCGTAAGGTCTTCGCTGCGCAGACCAGCCACTTGCCGCTGAAGGTGAATATGGCCGGTGTTATTCCGGCTATTTTCGCGAGCAGCATTTTGCTGTTCCCGGCTTCGTTGGGTGCCTGGTTTGGTCAGTCTGAAGGTATGGGCTGGTTGCAGGACATCTCGCAGTCGATCGCTCCTGGTCAGCCGTTGAATATTCTGCTGTTTAGTGCAGGGATTATTTTCTTCTGCTTCTTCTATACGGCGTTGATGTTCAATCCGAAAGACGTAGCGGAAAACCTGAAGAAGTCCGGTGCCTTTATTCCGGGCATCCGTCCAGGTGAGCAGTCTGCGCGCTACATTGATGGCGTTCTGACTCGCTTGACCATGTTCGGTGCTCTTTACATGACGGCCGTCTGCCTGTTGCCCCAGTTCCTGGTGGTTGCAGCAAACGTACCGTTCTACCTTGGCGGGACCTCGTTGCTGATCGTGGTCGTGGTTGTGATGGACTTCATGTCTCAAGTACAATCGCACCTCGTTTCGCACCAGTACGAATCCCTGATGAAGAAAGCCAACCTGAAGGGTTACGGCAGCGGCATGTTGCGCTGAGTACCCATAAGGTTCGAGGAGTTGGTGATGAAAGTTCGTGCATCGGTGAAAAAGCTGTGCCGTAACTGCAAGATTATTCGCCGCGAAGGTGTTGTTCGAGTAATTTGCAGCGCGGAACCGCGTCACAAACAGCGCCAAGGCTGAGTGTGATTGTGCTTCAAGCCCGGCAGCTAGTGCGCTGCCGGGTTGATTATTTGTTATTACAGCGATATTATCTCGCGCCCTATTTCTTGGCTTCCGGGGCGTAGGTAGCTGTCAATTGGAGTCCCACTGAATGGCCCGTATTGCAGGCGTTAACATTCCAGATAACAAGCATACTGTTATCTCGCTGACCTACATCTATGGTGTTGGTCGCACTACTGCACAGAAGATTTGTGCAGTGACTGGGGTAAACCCAGCCGCAAAGATCAAAGATCTGAGCGACGAGCAGATTGAACAGCTGCGTGGCGAAGTGGCGAAGTTCACCACTGAAGGTGACCTGCGTCGCGAAATCAACATGAAAATCAAGCGTTTGATGGACCTCGGTTGCTATCGCGGTCTGCGTCATCGTCGTGGTCTTCCAGTGCGCGGTCAGCGTACCAAGACTAACGCGCGTACCCGTAAAGGTCCGCGTAAGCCGATCCGCAAGTAATCGCCCCAGCGAATCGACAGGAAATTAATCATGGCTAAACCTGCTGCTCGTCCTCGTAAAAAAGTTAAAAAGACAGTGGTTGATGGCATCGCCCACATCCATGCATCTTTTAACAACACAATCGTGACCATCACCGACCGTCAAGGCAACGCTCTTTCCTGGGCTACCTCCGGTGGTTCGGGTTTCCGCGGTTCCCGCAAGTCCACCCCGTTTGCTGCTCAAGTAGCTGCTGAACGTGCTGGTCAAGCTGCGCTGGAATACGGCCTGAAAAACCTCGACGTTAACGTCAAAGGTCCAGGTCCAGGTCGTGAATCTGCAGTCCGCGCTTTGAACGGCTGTGGCTACAAGATCGCCAGCATCACCGACGTGACGCCAATCCCGCACAACGGGTGCCGTCCGCCGAAGAAGCGCCGCGTGTAATCCAGGAGATTGTAAAGAATGGCTCGTTACATTGGTCCAAAATGCAAACTCGCTCGTCGCGAAGGCACCGATCTCTTTCTGAAGAGCGGCGTGCGCGCGATCGAATCGAAGTGCAACATCGAAGCAGCACCTGGTATCCACGGCCAACGCCGCGGTCGCCAGTCCGATTACGGCACCCAACTGCGTGAAAAGCAGAAGGTCCGTCGTATCTACGGCGTTCTCGAGCGTCAATTCAGCGGCTACTACAAAGAAGCTGCTGGCAAGAAAGGCGCAACTGGCGAAAACCTGTTGCAGCTGCTCGAATGCCGTCTGGACAACGTTGTATACCGTATGGGTTTTGGCTCTACTCGTGCCGAATCCCGTCAGCTGGTATCGCACAAGTCGATCAGCGTTAACGGTCAGACCGTAAACGTTCCGTCTTACCAGGTTCGTGCTGGTGACGTGGTCGCAGTTCGCGAGAAAGCAAAGAACCAACTTCGCATTGTCCAAGCTCTCGATCTGTGTGCCCAACGTGGCCGCGTAGAATGGGTAGAAGTAGACACTGAGAAGAAGTCGGGCGTTTTCAAGAACGTTCCTGCTCGCAGTGATCTGTCCGCCGACATCAACGAAAGCCTGATTGTCGAGCTCTACTCCAAGTAAGGGCTAGAAAATAGGTGCATCCATGCAGATTTCGGTAAATGAGTTCCTGACACCCCGCCATATTGATGTGCAGGTTGTCAGTCCAACCCGCGCCAAGATCACTCTCGAGCCTCTCGAGCGTGGTTTCGGCCACACCCTGGGCAACGCGCTGCGCCGCATCCTGTTGTCCTCAATGCCCGGCTGTGCAGTAGTCGAGGCCGAGATTGACGGTGTACTCCATGAGTACAGCGCCATCGAAGGCGTACAGGAAGACGTAATTGAAATCCTGTTGAACCTTAAAGGTCTGGCTATCAAGCTGCACGGTCGTGACGAAGTTACGCTGACCTTGTCGAAGAAGGGTTCGGGGGTGGTTACCGCTGCCGATATTCAGCTGGATCATGATGTCGAGATCGTTAATCCCGATCACGTAATCGCTAACCTGGCGTCTAACGGCGCCCTGAACATGAAGCTCACCGTAGCTCGTGGTCGTGGTTATGAACCGGCAGACTCGCGTCAGAGCGATGAAGACGAAAGCCGCAGCATCGGTCGCTTGCAGCTTGACTCTTCGTTCAGCCCGGTTCGCCGTATCGCATACGTGGTGGAAAACGCCCGTGTCGAACAGCGTACTAACCTGGACAAGCTGGTTATTGATCTGGAAACCAACGGTACCCTGGATCCTGAAGAGGCTATCCGCCGTGCTGCAACCATTCTGCAACAGCAGTTGGCTGCGTTCGTCGACCTCAAAGGTGACAGTGAGCCAGTGGTTGTTGAGCAGGAAGACGAGATCGATCCGATCCTGCTTCGCCCGGTTGACGATCTGGAACTGACTGTACGTTCGGCTAACTGCCTTAAGGCGGAAAACATCTACTACATCGGTGACCTGATTCAGCGTACCGAAGTAGAGCTGTTGAAGACTCCGAACCTTGGCAAGAAATCCTTGACTGAAATCAAGGACGTTCTGGCCTCCCGCGGTCTGTCCCTCGGCATGCGCCTCGACAACTGGCCGCCTGCAAGTCTTAAGAAGGACGACAAGGCGACTGCCTGATCGTCGTAATCACCGAACGTTGTGTTTGGTAAGGAATGAACCATGCGTCATCGTAAAAGTGGTCGTCACCTGAGCCGCACCAGCTCGCACCGCAAGGCCATGTTTCAAAACATGGCGGTGTCGCTGTTCGAGCACGAGCTGATCAAAACTACACTGCCAAAAGCCAAAGAACTGCGTCGCGTTGCTGAGCCGCTGATCACTTTGGCCAAGACAGACAGCCTGGCTAACCGCCGTCTGGCTTTCGACCGTACTCGTTCGAAAGCTATCGTTGGTAAGCTCTTCAACGACCTGGGCAAGCGTTACGCTACCCGTGAGGGTGGCTACCTGCGCATCCTCAAGTGCGGTTTCCGCGCTGGCGACAACGCGCCTATGGCGTATGTCGAGTTGGTTGATCGTGCTGTCGGCGGTGAAGCTGTATCCGCTGAGTAAGACGTCAGTCTGAAACAAGGAACCGGGCCTAGTGCCCGGTTTTTTGTGCGTGTAAGAAATGCACTGTTTGTACAAGCTTCCTTGCGGTTCATGCCTTCAGTATATGAGGGGGATTGTTGGTAGTATTTTTCTATTGATATCTGCAAATTAATGAATTTGTAGGTGTCATGATGGATGGTCAATACTCCCTCCCACGCCGATTAGCCGGCCGTATCAAGACTGACAAAGGATGAGATCGCATGAGCCAGAACAAAACGCTTACGACCGCCAGTGGCGCTCCTGTCGCCGACAACCAGAATTCCCGCTCCGCCGGCCCTCGTGGCCCTTTGCTGCTCGACGATTTCCACCTGATTGAGAAGCTTGCTCATTTCAACCGTGAAAACATCCCTGAGCGTCGTGTACACGCTAAAGGTTCGGGTGCCTACGGTACGTTCACCGTGACTCGCGATATCACTCAGTACACCAGTGCCAAGCTGTTTGAGTCTGTCGGCAAACAAACCCCGACATTCTTGCGATTCTCCACCGTGGGCGGCGAACGCGGTTCGGCCGACACCGAGCGTGATCCACGCGGTTTTGCCCTGAAGTTCTACACCGAAGAAGGCAACTGGGACATCGTCGGTAACAACACGCCAGTGTTTTTCATCCGTGATCCGCTGAAATTCCCTGACTTTATTCATACCCAGAAACGCCTGCCGCAGAGCAACCTGAAAAGTGCGCAGATGATGTGGGATTTCTGGTCACACTCGCCTGAGGCGTTGCACCAGGTCACCATTCTGTTTTCGGACCGCGGCATCCCTGATGGTTATCGTCACATGCACGGCTTTGGTAGCCACACCTACAGCCTGATCAACGCCAATGGCGAGCGTCACTGGGTGAAGTGGCACTACAAAACCAAACAAGGGATCAAGAACCTCGCCCCGGCAGACGCGGCTCGCCTGGCGGGTACCGATCCGGATTACGCACAACGTGATCTGTTCGGCGCCATTGAACGCGGTGATTTCCCGAAATGGAGTGTCAATATCCAGATCATGACCGAGGCCCAAGCCGAGGCTCATTACGAGAACCCGTTTGACGTGACCAAAACCTGGTCGCAGAAAGAATTCCCATTGATCGAAGTGGGCGAGCTTGAACTCAACCGTAATCCGTTGAACTACTTCGCTGAAGTCGAACAGGCGGCGTTCGGTCCGAGCAACATGGTTCCAGGTGTCGGTCTGTCGCCTGACCGCATGCTCCAAGGTCGTGTGTTCGCTTACGCTGATGCTCACCGGTACCGTGTGGGGACCAATCACCAGCAACTGCCGGTGAACGCGCCACGCAGTGCGGTCAATACTTACCAGCGCGATGGCTCCATGGCGTTTGGCGCCAATGGCGGTGCAGCACCGAACTACGAGCCGAACAGCTACGTAGAATCACCGAAACAGGCTCCGCGCTACTCGGAACCTGCTTTGGCCTTGAACGGCGCGGCTGATCGTTATGATCATCGCGAAGATACTGACTACTACAGCCATGCCGGTGCGCTGTTTCGCTTGATGAGTGACGAGCAGAAAAGCCTGCTGGTCAACAACATTGCTGGCGCAATGGCTGGTGTTTCCAGCGATGTGGTTGATCGTCAATTGCAGCATTTCTTCAAGGCCGACCCGGCGTACGGAGAAGCAATCGCAAAGGTACTCAACGTACAGCTTAACTAAGTCTAAACGATAAGCAGAACCGCCCTCATTTGGGCGGTTTTTGCGTTATTTAAACCGCTTTTCTCAGAGTATCTTCGCTTTTGTTGCGTCGGACGAGTGACCTTCCGATCAGGTTGGTTCAAACTGCAGACTTTCAAGCAGGGAGATGTAGGGCGATGCAAGGTCACCCAGACGTAATCGATTACCTCAACACGTTGCTGACAGGCGAACTGGCAGCCCGTGATCAATATTTCATCCATTCGCGGATGTACGAGGACTGGGGTTTCACCGAGCTCTACGAACGTATCAATCACGAGATGGAAGAAGAGGCGCAGCACGCTGATGCTCTGATGCGTCGGATCCTCATGCTCGAAGGCACCCCGCGTATGCGTCCGGACGATCTGGATGTCGGCACCACCGTGCCTGACATGCTCGCCGCTGACCTGCGTCTGGAATACAAAGTTCGTGCAGCTCTGTGCAAAGGCATCGAGCTTTGCGAGCTGCACAAGGATTACGTCAGCCGCGAGATTCTGCGCATTCAGCTGGCCGATACCGAAGAAGATCACACCTACTGGCTCGAGAAGCAGTTGGGTCTGATCAAACTGATTGGTCTGGAAAATTACCTGCAATCGCAGTTCTGATGCTGCTGTTCTGTAGGAACGCGACTTGCCGGCGAAGGCGTCCTTGAGATCGCTATCGCCAGCAAGCTTGGCTCCTACAGGACAGGCACAAAAAAGCCCCTGTCACTGGTGAAGTGACAGGGGCTTTTTCGTGGGCCTGAATCAGGCCCTGTCGCGAGCCAGCAGCGGTTTGAGATAGAAGCCAGTGTGAGACTGCTTCATCTCGGACACTTCCTCCGGTGTACCGACGGCAATGATCTGTCCGCCTTTGGAGCCACCTTCCGGCCCCAGGTCCACCAACCAGTCAGCTGTCTTGATCACGTCCAGGTTGTGCTCGATCACGACCACGGTATTGCCGTGGTCGCGCAGACGATGCAACACGTCGAGCAGTTGCTGGATATCCGCAAAGTGCAGTCCGGTGGTCGGCTCATCGAGGATGTACAGGGTCTTGCCGGTATCGCGCTTGGACAGCTCGCGGGACAGCTTCACCCGCTGGGCTTCACCACCGGACAGCGTCGTCGCCGATTGCCCCAGCTTGATGTACGAGAGGCCTACGTCCATCAGCGTCTGAAGCTTGCGCGCCAAGGCTGGAACGGCGTCGAAGAATACCCGGGCTTCCTCGATGGTCATCTCGAGGGTTTCGTGGATGCTCTTGCCCTTGTACTTGATCTCCAGCGTCTCGCGGTTGTAGCGCTTGCTCTTGCAGACGTCGCACGGGACATAGATGTCTGGCAGGAAGTGCATTTCCACCTTGATCAGGCCATCACCCTGACAGGCTTCGCAGCGTCCGCCCTTCACGTTGAAGGAGAAACGCCCCGGTCCGTAACCGCGGGATCGGGATTCCGGCACACCGGCGAACAACTCGCGAATCGGCGTGAACAGACCGGTGTAGGTCGCCGGGTTAGAGCGCGGAGTGCGACCGATCGGGCTCTGATCAATGTCGACGACCTTGTCCAGATGTTCCAGGCCTTTGATGCTGTCGTGAGCTGCAGCTTCCAGGGTCGTTGCGCCATTGAGTGCCGTAGCGCTCAAAGGAAACAGCGTATTGTTGATCAGCGTCGATTTGCCCGAGCCGGACACGCCGGTGACACAAGTCAGCAGGCCAATCGGAATCTCCAGGTCCACGTTGCGCAAATTGTTGCCGCGAGCGCCTTTGAGGGCCAACGACAACTTCTTGTTACGCGGCGTGCGTTTGGCTGGAACTGCGATCTTTACCCGGCCCGACAAGTACTTGCCGGTCAGCGAATCAGGGTGAGCCATGACCTCGGCCGGCGTGCCTTCGGCGACGATATGCCCGCCGTGCACACCCGCGCCCGGGCCGATATCCACCACATAATCGGCCAGACGAATCGCGTCTTCGTCGTGCTCGACCACGATCACTGTGTTGCCGATGTCGCGCAGGTGCTTGAGGGTGCCCAGCAACCGGTCGTTATCGCGCTGGTGCAGACCGATCGATGGCTCATCGAGAATGTACAGGACCCCCACCAGGCCGGCGCCAATTTGACTGGCCAGGCGAATCCGCTGGGCTTCGCCGCCGGACAGCGTGTCGGCACTGCGATCCAGTGACAGGTAGTCCAGGCCGACGTTGACCAGAAACTGCAGGCGCTCGCGGATTTCCTTGAGAATCTTGTCGGCGATCTCGCCACGGCGGCCGGTCAGTTTCAGCACGCCGAAATATTCACAGGCGTCGCCGATCGGCAGATTGGTCACCGCCGGCAAGGTCTTCTCGCCAACCCACACGTGCCGCGCCTCGCGACGCAGACGGGTGCCGCGGCAATCCGGGCAGGGTTGGGTGCTGAGGAACTTGGCCAGTTCTTCACGGACCGAAGCCGATTCGGTTTCGCGGTAACGGCGTTCCAGGTTCGGCACGATGCCTTCGAACGGGTGCGAACGTTTGACGATGTCGCCACGGTCGTTCAGGTATTTGAAGTCGACGTTCTGCAAGCCACTGCCATGCAGGATGAACTTTTGCTGATCGGCCGGCAGGTCGTTGAACGGCACTTCAAGGCTGAACTTGTAGTGCGAGGCCAGTGATCCGAGCATCTGAAAGTAATAGACGTTACGCCGGTCCCAGCCGCGAATCGCGCCTTCGGCCAGCGTCAGCTCGCCATTCACCAATCGCTTGATGTCGAAAAATTGCTTAACACCCAAGCCATCGCAGGTCGGGCAAGCACCGGCCGGGTTGTTGAAGGAGAACAGCTTGGGTTCCAGCTCGCTGATGGCGTGGCCGCAGATCGGGCAGGCAAAGCGCGCGGAGAAGATGATTTCTTCGCCGGGCTCGTCGTCCATCGGTGCGACCAGTGCAATGCCGTCCGCCAGTTTCAACGCAGTCTCGAACGACTCAGCCAGACGCTGTTGAAGATCGGCGCGGACCTTGAAGCGGTCGACCACGACATCGATCGAGTGCTTCTTCTGTTTATCCAGCTTCGGCAACTCGTCCAGCTCACAGAGCCGGCCGTTGACCCGGGCCCGCACAAAACCCTGAGCGCGCAGTTCTTCGAAGACTGAGAGGTGCTCGCCTTTGCGCTCGCGGATCACCGGGGCCAGCAGCATTAACTTGCTGCCCTCCGGTTGTGCCAGCACCAGGTCGACCATCTGGCTGACGGTCTGGGCTTCCAGCGGAATGTCGTGGTCCGGGCAGCGAGGAATACCAACGCGAGCGTAGAGCAGGCGCAGGTAATCGTAGATTTCGGTGATGGTGCCGACCGTCGAGCGCGGGTTGTGCGAGGTCGACTTCTGTTCGATGGAGATCGCTGGCGACAGACCTTCAATGGTGTCGACGTCGGGTTTTTCCATCATCGACAGGAACTGCCGGGCGTAGGCTGACAGTGATTCGACATAGCGGCGTTGGCCTTCGGCGTACAGCGTGTCGAAGGCCAGGGACGACTTGCCGGATCCGGACAGGCCGGTGATAACGATCAGTTTGTCCCGTGGCAGGGTCAGGTCGATGTTCTTCAGGTTGTGGGTTCGGGCCCCACGAATCAGGATCTTGTCCAAAGTGGCCTCGCTCGGCGGGCGTCGAAAACGTAGGAGTATACGGCCAAATACTGGATGGATGCACACTATCGAATGAGGGCGTTGCAGTCATACATGAAAGCTGCGCGTCAAACCGTCGCGATGTACCCCGTCAATCGATGGGACTGGTAGAATCGCCGCCGGTTCACATGAGGTTTTTCCATGCACGATCCCCACAGCGAACGCATGAGTGGCAGTGAGACCCGCGCAGCAAGCGGTCTGGCCCTGGTGTTCGCCTTCCGTATGCTTGGCATGTTCATGGTGTTGCCGGTTCTGGCGACCTATGGGATGGACCTGGCAGGAGCGACCCCGGCCCTCATCGGGTTGGCGATTGGCGCTTATGGCCTGACCCAGGCGATCTTTCAGATTCCTTTTGGCTTCATTTCCGACCGCATCGGTCGACGTCCGGTGATTTATCTGGGGCTGATCATCTTCGCCTTGGGGAGTGTGCTGGCGGCCAATGCTGATTCGATCTGGGGCGTCATCGCCGGACGCATCCTACAGGGCGCCGGGGCGATTTCCGCGGCGGTCATGGCGTTGCTGTCAGACCTGACTCGGGAACAGCATCGGACCAAAGCCATGGCCATGATCGGCATGACGATTGGTCTGTCGTTCGCTGTCGCCATGGTGGTAGGACCATTGCTGACTCGTGTCTTTGGCCTGTCCGGGTTGTTCTTCGCCACCGGTGGCATGGCGCTGGTCGGCATCGTCATCGTGATGTTCATGGTGCCGCGCGCAACCGGGCCGTTGCAGCACCGCGAGTCGGGCGTCGCGCGTCAGGCGCTGATACCGACACTCAAACATCCGGACCTGCTGCGCCTGGACCTGGGCATTTTTGTGTTGCACGCGATGTTGATGTCGAGCTTCGTTGCATTGCCCTTGGCCCTGGTCGAAAAAGCCGGGCTGCCCAAAGAGCAGCACTGGTGGGTGTACCTGACCGCGCTGCTGATCTCCTTCTTCGCCATGATCCCGTTCATCATCTACGGCGAGAAGAAACGCAAAATGAAACGAGTTTTATTGGGCGCAGTGCTGACGCTGATGCTCACTGAGCTATTCTTTTGGCAGTTCGGCGATAGCTTGCGGGCTCTGGTGATTGGTACGGTGGTGTTCTTCACCGCGTTCAATCTGCTGGAAGCCTCCTTGCCATCGCTGATAAGCAAGGTTTCACCAGCAGGCGGCAAAGGCACGGCAATGGGGGTTTATTCCACCAGCCAATTCCTTGGTTCGGCACTGGGCGGGATCCTCGGCGGCTGGATGTTCCAGCACGGCGGTTTGTCGGTTGTATTCCTCGGATGCGCCGGCCTGGCTGCCCTCTGGCTGGCCTTTGCTGTTACCATGCGCGAACCACCTTACGTCACGAGCCTGCGCTTGCCGTTGTCGCCCGAGGCGATCCGCGAAGCGGGTCTGGTCGAGCGCCTGAAGGCCGTCGTAGGGGTAACAGATGCGGTGATCGTTGCTGATGAAGCGGCGATTTACATCAAATTGGACACAGAACTATTGGATCGCACCACCCTTGAGCGCCTGGTGAACAACCCGGCCGAGGCAGCGTGCGTAGCCTAGGAGAACGTTATGGCCCGTGGGGTTAACAAAGTCATATTGGTCGGCACTTGCGGCCAGGATCCCGAAGTTCGCTACTTGCCTAACGGTAACGCCGTGACCAACCTGAGTCTGGCGACCAGCGAACAGTGGACCGACAAGCAAACCGGTCAGAAGGTCGAGAAGACCGAATGGCACCGTGTGTCGATGTTCGGCAAAGTTGCCGAAATTGCCGGTGAATACCTGCGTAAAGGTTCGCAGGTGTACATCGAAGGCAAGCTGCAGACTCGCGAGTGGGAAAAAGACGGTATCAAGCGTTACACCACTGAAATCGTGGTCGACATGCAAGGCACCATGCAACTGCTGGGCGGCCGTCCGCAACAGGGCGACCAACAAGGCGGGGGCAATAACTACCAGCAGTCCGCCCCGGCCCCACGCCAACAGGCTCCGCGCCCGCAGCAGTCGGCACCGCAACAGTCGCGTCCGGCTCCACAGCAGCAGGCCGCTCCTCAGCCGGCTCCGGATTTCGACAGCTTTGATGACGATATCCCGTTCTAAAAAGCGGCTATCCAGTCAGTAACAAAAAAGCGAAGCCATCTGGCTTCGCTTTTTTGTGGGCGCTGTTAACTGAATAAAGTGGTCACATTGGCCCGTGCCGAGTGCAGTTTCTTGTAGCTATCGATCAACCGCAGGTGCCTGTCGAGCCCCTCCAGTTTCATGCTGGTCGGCGTCAAGCCATGGAAGCGCACGCTGCCGTCCACCGATCCGATCGCTGCATCCATCCGTTCGTTGCCAAACATCCGGCGGAAATTGGCCTCGTAGTCTTCCAGTTCCAGATCTTCGTCCAGCTTCATCTCCAGCACCACATTGACGGCCTGGTAGAACAAGCCACGCTCAACCGTGTTGTCGTTGTACTGCAGGAACATTTCCACCGCCTCTTTCGCCTCTTCAAATTGCTGCAAGGCGAGATAAATCAGCAGCTTCAACTCCAGGATCGTCAGCTGACCCCAAGCCGTATTGTCGTCAAATTCGATGCCAATCAAGGAGGTGATGTCGGTGTAGTCGTCCAGCTCACTTTCCACCAGGCGCTCAACCAGCGCTTGCAGTTCGTCTTCGTCCAGGCGATGCAGGTTGAGGATATCGGCGCGGAAAAACAGCGCTTTGTTGGTGTTATCCCAGATCAGATCGTCTGTCGGATAAATTTCCGAATAGTCCGGCACCAGGATGCGGCAGGCCTTCGCGCCGATGTGCTCGTAGACGGCCATGTACACTTGCTTGCCCATGCCTTCGAGAATGCCGAACAAGGTCGCGGCTTCCTCGGCATTCGAGTTCTCACCCTGGCCAGAGAAGTCCCACTCCACGAATTCGTAATCCGATTTGGCACTGAAGAAGCGCCACGACACCACGCCGCTGGAGTCGATGAAGTGCTCGACGAAATTGTTCGGCTCGGTTACTGCGTGACCTTCAAAAGTCGGCTGCGGCAGATCGTTGAGGCCTTCGAAGCTGCGGCCCTGCAGCAATTCGGTCAGGCTGCGTTCCAGCGCCACTTCCAGGCTCGGATGCGCGCCGAACGAGGCAAACACACCGCCGGTACGAGGGTTCATCAAAGTGACGCACATCACCGGGAATTCACCGCCCAAGGACGCATCTTTAACCAGCACGGGGAAACCTTGCTCTTCCAGCGCCTTGATCCCGGCCAGAATCCCGGGGTACTTCGCCAGCACTTCGGTCGGCACATCCGGTAGTGCAAATTCACCTTCGATGATTTCGCGTTTTACCGCGCGTTCGAATATCTCCGACAGGCACTGCACCTGGGCTTCGGCCAGCGTGTTACCGGCGCTCATGCCGTTGCTGAGGAACAGGTTTTCGACCAGGTTGGACGGGAAATACACCACCTCGCCATCCGACTGGCGCACGTACGGCAGCGAGCAGATGCCGCGCTCTTCATTGCCGGAGTTGGTGTCGATCAGATGGGAGCCGCGCAGCTCGCCGTCACGGTTGTAAATCTTCAGGCAGTATTCGTCGAGAATTTCAGTCGGCAGCTCATCTTTACGGCCAGGCTTGAACCAGCGTTCGTCCGGGTAGTGCACAAACGCTGCGTTGGCGATGTCTTCGCCCCAGAACTGGTCGTTGTAGAAGAAGTTGCAATTGAGTCGCTCGATAAACTCGCCCAGCGCCGACGCCAGCGCGCCTTCTTTGGTCGCGCCCTTGCCGTTGGTAAAGCACATCGGCGAGTGCGCATCGCGGATATGCAGCGACCACACATTCGGCACGATATTGCGCCACGAAGCGATTTCAATCTTCATGCCCAGGTCCGCCAGAATGGCCGACATGTTGGCGATGGTTTGCTCCAGCGGCAGATCCTTGCCCGCGATATAGGTGCCCGTCCCGGAATTCGAAGCGGGCATCAATAACGCCTGGGCATCGGCGTCGAGGTTTTCCACCTCTTCGATCACAAACTCAGGCCCGGCTTGTACCACTTTTTTCACGGTGCAACGGTCGATGGAGCGCAGGATGCCTTGGCGGTCCTTGTCGGAGATATCCGCCGGCAACTCGACCTGGATCTTGAAAATCTGGTTGTAGCGGTTTTCCGGATCAACAATGTTGTTCTGCGACAGGCGGATGTTATCCGTGGGAATACTGCGAGTGTCGCAGTACAACTTCACGAAATAAGCCGCACACAACGCCGACGAAGCCAGGAAATAGTCGAATGGACCAGGTGCCGAGCCATCGCCCTTATAGCGGATAGGTTGATCGGCCACCACCGTGAAGTCATCGAACTTGGCTTCAAGCCGAAGGTTGTCGAGAAAGTTGACCTTGATTTCCATGGGGGGATTACCAGAATAACGGGCTAGACGATTTGGCCGCCATTATCCGGTATTTCAGCCGTAAGTCTTGCGGGCATCTTATTTATGTCCATACCGGCGATGGATGGGTCAGTCGAGTATCAGGTGCGGCAAGAAACGGCTCGAATCCTTGGTGATCAAGCTGTTGTCTTCTCGCACGCCAATACCGGCCGCCTGATCGCCGATCACCCAAGAGCCAACCAGCGTAAAGCTGTCGCCAAACTTCGGCAGTGGGGCGAACTCCTGAAGGATAAAAGGTGCGTCGGTGTAGGGGCCGTCCTCTTTCACGATCAGACCCTCAGCCGTTTGCAGTTCGATGTTGGCACCTTCCCGGGAGAAGAATGGTTTGCGCACCCAACCCTTAGGCACTGCTTTGCTTGGGTCGACATCCAGGTGCGCCGCGAGCAGGTTCGGGTGACCTTTGTTGAACTCCCACAGCAGCGGCAGGATGCCCTTGTTGGAAATGATCGATTTCCAGGCCGGCTCGAAAAACTGTGTGTCGCTCTGAGCAATCGCTGCACCGAAGGGCTCGTGGAAGATAAATTCCCAGGCATGCAGCTTGAACAGGTGAGGAATCCAGCGATCTTCTAAATCGACGAAACGTCCTTCGTTGGTGAGGCCGATGTCCTCGATATCGATGTGTCGCGATTCGATGCCGACCTTTTCCGCGATCAGGCGCAAGTAGTCGGTGGTGCCTTTGTCTTCGACCGAGTCTTTCATCGAGGCGAAATAGAAGGGATGTTTGAGCTGCAGCTGGGCAAAGGCCTGATGCAGCTTGGTGTCGATGCTGTTGAACTGGTCGGCATGTTTGGGCAGCAAGCCGCGTTCGATGCATTGCTCCAGCCAGCCCCACTGAAACGCGGCAGCCTCATACAGGCTGGTCGGCGTGTCGTAGTTGAGTTCCAGCAACTTGGCCGGCCCGCTGCCGTTGTAGGAGAAATCCATGCGCCCATACAGGTGCGGGTGGCCTTCGAGCCATGAAGTGCGAACCATGTCGAAGAAGGGCGCGGGAATGCTCAGGCGCTCCAGCAGCTCCTCGCTCTGAACCACGCGGGCCACCATGTCCATGCACATTTCATGAAGCTCGGTGGTCGGGTCTTCGAGATCGTTCTCGATCTGTTTGAGCGTGAACTGGTAATACGCGCTCTCGTCCCAATAGGGTTCGTCGTCGATGGTATGGAACAAAAAGCCGAGACTTTCGGCGGTCTGTTTCCAGTCATGACGCTCGGCGCAAAGGATTTTCTTCATGGCCCTGTTTCCTTAACTGCTCGAACCGCCAAAACTCTTGCTTGATCCACCCCAACCACTGCGTGCACTGGCCTGGCTGCCGAAGCCGCCGCGAGAGGTGGCCGAGGCAACAGACGCCGCCTTGCTGCGGGTGATGGTGTCGCTATAGCTGCTGGTGCCGTACCGCACCTGATTGGACCTGTTGAAGGTCGAGCCCGTCGAGACCCTCTGGCTGAGTGTCGAGGACGAGTAGCTGCCGCGATCATCGCGATAGCGGTAGACCGGTTCGGAGTAGTAACTGTTGCGGTTGTTACTGAGCATATTGCCGATCAGCAGGCCGGTCAGCAGGCTGCTGCCAGAGAAGCCCGACCCTGCGGCGCTCGCTTCCGACGCGGGCAGTTTGGCCTTGGCCGCGTCCACTTCGGCTTGTGTCACCTCGCCATCGGCGTTCAGTTCGAAACCGCCGAGTTTGGGGATGAACTTGCCGGCGGAGTCCTGCTGGCACCAGTCGGCAACAAAGTCGGCGTCACAATCAGCCTGGCTGTCGTACACCGGCGCAATGCGGCGATGCTCGGCCATGGCCTTCATGTAGGCGTCAGAACAGATATCGACCGGGAGCTTTTCATCCGCGCACTGCTGAACGGACTGGAAGTTGTATTTTTTGTGTATCTCGTAGGTTTTTTCCGTTGGCCCGCAGCCTGAGATCGCCATGGCGACCGACGCGGCCAGGGAGAGCTGAACGTACTTGCTTCGTTTCATCGGGATCTCCGTGGCGCAATCAGTTCTGGGAAGGGGTCATGCACGCGGCGTTCAACATGCCGACGCTGATGGCCACTGCCGCGACATAGATACCCGCAGCGATTTCGCCCTTTTTAATGCGTTCAGAGACGCCTTTGAGCACCAGGCTGGTCATCAGGAACGCCAGCAGTTGTACGAAAGCGGCGATCACTGCCCAGACGACGAAATCCAGAAGGCTGATCGAGTAGGCAATCACATTGCTGGCCGGAATGGCGAAGCCGATGATGGCGCCACTCAGCGCGATCGCGGCCGCAACGTTGCCCGAACGGATCAGTTCGAACTCTTTGTGCGGCGTGATTCGGGTGTAGATGAACTGGAACAGCGCGAACAGCACGGCGGCGCCGAGGATGTACGAAACAAACCCGAGCACAGCGGCTTTATTCAGGGAGATGGAGAGCGCTTCAAGCATGGACTTCTTCCTTTTTAAAAAGTGTTCAGGTCAGTGGTGTACAGCGAAATGCCCAGCGAAGTGCTCAAGCTGATGGTGCCTTCGGCGTCCTCCTCGACGGAAAACAGCAGGAATTCCCGGCGATCGGTCAGGCCGGTTTCGCGGGCGTACAGCATCGAACGGTGCTCGATTCTGTAGGACTCATCCGGGTTTTTCAGGTGTTCGCTCAGTGCAACCAGTTCTGTCTGGCCGTTCTCGGTGCCCCATTCGCGGGTGTATTCGACACCGTTGTGGGTGTAGGTCGGCAGGCCGATCAGGCTTTGAGGACCGGCCAGCCGACGCAGCTCCGATTCACTGTTGATGGTGACGTAACTGAGGTAATTGAACAGGATCACCGATTCGACCTGTCCGGCGATATCGCCGGTGGTGTGCACTTGCAGCCAATAGTCTTCGTCGTTCATGTAATAGCGTGACAGCCAGTTCGACTGCCCGAGATCAACAGTGCCAGCACTCCAGATCTGTTGGGAGCCAGGGATGACCACGGTGGTGTTGCCGTCGAGCAACAATTTCAGGGTGGTGTCGAACATCACCTCTTTGCCCAATGCCAGGCCCAGCGGACCGATGGCGGGCAGGGTTTCGTTGGCTGTCCATTTCGATTCCGTAGTCGCTTTCGGGGCCTCAAGCCCCATCAACTGTTTAAACCATCCCATTGGTGATTTCCTTGAGGCGAGTGGAGGCGATGTAGAAGAGTTCGCCGCCCTCAACGCGAGTGGCGCCGGGCGGGTTGATCGAAGGCTGTCGGGCGCCTTTGGCGCGGTAGCCGATAAGGGTAGCGTTGTGGCGCTCTTTCATCTGTGCGTACAGATCGCCGAACGTTGCTTCAAAGGTCTCAGGCAGTCTCATCAGGTATTGGGTGGCGCCTTGACCCACGCACAGCAATTCATTGATGACCACAGACGAGCCCGGATCCTGAGAGGCGCGCACCAACATCTCGATGGCCATGCTTGAGGTGCATTCCAGGCTGGGCGCGTAGGCGCTGGCGAGCGCAGCGATTTCACTTTCATTGAAGTGGGCGACCACATGCCCGACAGGGCTCAGTTGATTGACCGCCAGCACGGTGGCCAGGGTCAGATCGTCTGAGTGGGTTCGCACCAGAACGCGTTCGGCACCGGGAACGCCGGCCCGCAGCAAAAGCGCAGCAGAGGACAGGCTTTCACCTTTGATAAAGTCCGCTTTGCCCGGCATAGGGTTTTCTTCGAGGTCGCAATCGCAAATGACGATCAGGTTGTCATTGGAGGTTTCGTCCTGCAGCAATAATTCAATGACCCGCTCGCTGGACGCGCCTTCCCAGCCGATGAGAACGGTATGGCCGACCTTGCCGGTGAAATCGCCTTTGCCCTTCATGCCTTTTCTCCATACATCGATGACACTGCTGGTGGTTTTGCCGATGGCTGCCGTCAGCAGCGCTATGCCCCCGAGCATGACCCAGGTAGCCACGAAAATTCGTCCCGCCGATGTCTGTGGCGCGAGATCGCCATAGCCGACGGTGAGCGTGGTGGTGAGATAGAAGTAGGTAAACGTGGCGGGGGCGGTGAGGTGTTGTTCGCCCAGAAGCACCAGGCCGATATAGGCCGTGCTCAGGTGTATGCCCAGCGCAATGGCCAGGCCTGCCCAGCCGAACCGATGGAAGAAGGACGCGGCGTAAGTACGCAATAAAAGGAAAATCGACATTACATCCCTGACTCCATGGGGGCTCATTCCTGGCGACGTAATCGCTCTGGCGTCTGAGTGCTCAAATGCGGTTACCGGGCGGCATTAAACCTGCTGTGCGGCGTAGATAACAGTACCTTGGCTGCAATAAATCCGGCGATCGCACCAAAGATGTGCCCTTCGAAGGACATGCCCTGGCGAGGAAAGAAGCCAAAAATCAGGCCGCCATAGAGCAGGACCACGACACTGGCCGTTATCAGGTTGCTCCAGCTCCTCTGGAACCAGGCGCGCGACAGGAGGTACGCCCATAGCCCGAATACCCATCCGCTGGCACCGATGTGTACGCCTGCAAAACCGAACAGCCAGACCAGCGTACCGCCCAGCAGAATAATGATGGCGCTGACGGCGATGAACCGGCTGAGCCCTTCGACAATGACCAGGGTACCCAGGATCAAAAACGCAATCAGGTTGGTGCTCAGGTGCGCAAAGGACCCGTGCAAGAAAGGCGAGGTGATGATGCCGACCAGTCCCTGCAGTGTTCTCGGCACCAGTCCGAAGGCAATAAGGCTGTAGCCGGTCGCAACATTGAGCAGTTGCAGCGCGACCATGAAGAGGGCCACGCCTGCGATTGTCTTGAAACCCTTCAGGGCATCCATCCTTGACCTCGACTCAACTGAAAGAAGGGCAATCCATGTGGGAGCGGGCTTGCTCGCGAAAGCGGTGGGTCAGGTAACATTGATGTCGACTGACACTCCCTCTTCGCGAGCAAGCCCGCTCCCACAGGTTCCGCGGCTTGGCGAATTACTCAGCCGATTTTTTCTTCAGGCGTTCCAGAATCGCATTGGCGCTGCCTTCGTTCGGCGTGATGCCGGCTTCGCGCAGCTTGCGCTCCAGGTCGGTGCCGGTCGACGCATCGGCCAGTTGGTCCTGAGCTTCCAGTTCAGCGGCGCGTTGTTGCTGCTTGGCTTGCAGGCGGTTCAGAGTACCGACGGCAGTTTCCAGCTTGCCGTTGGCGCCGCCACTGGCGATCGAAGCACTGACCTGGGCTTTCTGTACGCTTTCACGCGCCTTGGCCATGTCCACTTGCTGACGCAGGCTTTTGATGCGGCTTTCAGCCTTGGTGATGTCTTTGCGCATGTTGTCCGCGTAACCGCCGAATTCGGTGGCCTGCTTTTGCTCGACATCCAGTTCATTGGTCAGGGTCGAAATGGCTTCGGCCACTTCCAGTGCCAGGTCTTCGCGGCTGGCCTGGATCGCGGCCAGGGCCTTGGATTCCAGGTCCTTGATCTTGGCGTTGTACTCGCTGACGCGATCAGCCGACAGTTTGTGCTTGGCCATGATGGTAACCAGCTCACGCTTGGCGTTGGCCAGCGCGCTGTCAGCATCACGAATTTCCTGGTCGAGGATGCGCAGGGCCTGTTGGTCGACGATCGATTCGCCGACTTCGTTGGCACCGCCACGCAGCGCGGTGAACAATTTGCTCCAGATGGACTGAGTCATTGGATATTTCCTGTTCCCGAAAAATTAGATGAAGAAACGTTCAAAGGCTTCGCTGGCGCGCTGGACGTTGTCGACGAGGGTTTTGACCTCGGTCACGACGTTGGTCAGGCTGGAGTCGGAGCTCAGAGCGCCGAACATGTTGTAAACGATCTGCCCGTTGGGCATGGACTCGATACCGATCGAAGACAGCGGGAACATTTCCCGGCTGCGCAGCACGGCATCATTGAATGCCGGTACGTCGTTGATGGACTCGAGATCGACCAGGACGGTATCGACGATGACCTGATCGCCAACCACGGCGATGTAAATCGGCAAGCCACCGAAATCGTTCATTTCCAGCTTGATGCTGGACTCGGAGCCTTGAACGAGGGAGAGGGTGATGTCGTTCGAAACCACTTCGTCGAGGGCCTGAAGGGCGCTGTAGAGGCGATCGATGTTCCAGTTATTACCTGCGCTCATGTAATTCTCCGACATGAATGAGCCAGCCAGAATCGGTTGGCGTAGCTGTTTCTCCATCTGCTTGAGCAGGCTTCGGTTTTCGGGAAGCACCCAAGTCTCGTGTTTCACATACCCGGCGGCACCCAGGCCCGCGCGCATCTGCTTCATGTAGAAGCTAGATGGTTTTTTTGCGGACGGTTTCGAGCGCTCTCCCTTTTGGCTCGATGAATCGGTAACAGATCCGGCAGGCGGATCTGATGGAGAGCTGCTTTTCATGATGCTGACCCCGTTGTGAAAAACTCACGCGTGAGAAACACTACAGGCAATTTTTGCGGACCTCAATAGCTCACGCGTGAGATTTTTTCGACTGTTGCACAGGTGTATGACAGAAGAAGGTCCATCACTCAATGCCAGTCAGTTAAGCGCAATCCTGTGGGAGCGGGCTTGCCCGCGATAGCGATGCAACAGTCAACAAAGATGTTGGATGTGATGGCCTCATCGCGGGCAAGCCCGCTCCCACAGGTTCCTCACTTAACCAGCCAGAAAGTCGTCAGTGGACACCACGTTTGCATAGGCAAAACCCAGGGCCGCCATGAAGGCGGCATGAACGTGGGCGGCCGGGACGGTGATGCCGTTGAATTCCAGGTCACGGGTGGCACAGGCGTCGTGAATCACCGTGACGGTGTAGCCCAGGTCGGCAGCGGCGCGGGTAATGCCGTCGATGCACATGTGGCTCATGCTGCCGACCACCACCAGGTTCTCGATGCCTTGCTGGTCGAGGATGGCCTCCAGTTCGGTCTCGCGGAACGAGTTGACGAAATGTTTGAGCACCACCGGCTCGTCGGCGCGGTTGAGGACTTTGGGGTGCAGCTTCGCGCCTTCGGAGCCCGGAGTGAAGAACGGTGCGGCGTCGGAGGTGAATTCGTGGCGGATGTGCACCACCGGATCGCCGGTCTCGCGAAACGCCTGAATCAACCGTGCAGCGTTGTCAGCTGCGGCATCGGCGCCCACCAGCGGCCACTTGCCCTGGGGGAAGTAGTCGTTCTGGATATCGACTACGATGAGTGCTTGCTTGGCCATGGGTGTTTCCTCGAAGTGTGTGTTGGGTGTGGAATCAAGTATTGGGTTTCGCGGGCTGTGCGAGGATTGGCCGCACCGACAATAGAAGGGGGAAAACTGACAATGGGTGTAGAAAGGGCAGTCGCCGAACTGGGGGTGCTGATCTATCCCGGTGCGCAGATGGCGGCGGTGCATGGGCTGACGGACCTGTTCGGCGTGGCCAACCGGATCGCCGCCGAGCATCAGGCGGCGCAGCTACCGTTGCTGCGGGTCAGTCACTGGCAGGTCGATGGCGATCAAGTACCCGAGCGTGTTTATGACACTCATCCTGGCCCGACTGGCGCGTTGGTCGCCGTGTTGATCCCGCCTTCGATCGGAGGGTTTTCCGAGGGGCAGGCGCCCAAAGAGTTGATTCGCTGGCTTCGTCAGCAACATGGCAACGGTGCGACCCTCGGCGGGGTCTGTGTAGGTTCTATTTTGTTGGCCGAAAGCGGCCTGCTCGATGGCCGTAGCGCCACCACCCACTGGACCTCGGCCAAGGCCTTCGCCGAGCGTTACCCGGCGATCAAGCTCAAGGCCGACACGCCGATTGTCGACGATGGTGACCTGATCACCACCGCCGGCTTGATGGCCTGGTCAGAACTGGGATTGCGGTTGGTGAACCGCTTGCTCGGGCCGAGCATTGCCACCGGCACGGCGCGGTTTTTGGTGGTGGAACACAGCGACAGTGCGAGCGAGTGCGGCAGTAATTTTTCACCGATTCTCAACCATGGCGATGCGTCGATTCTCAAGGTCCAGCATTGGCTGCAAAGCACCGGCGCGACTGATGTCTCGTTGACGGCAATGGCCGAGCGGGCGGGGCTGGAAGAGCGCACCTTTCTGCGTCGTTTTCGTGCGGCAACCGGGTTGAAACCCACCGAGTACTGCCAGCACCTGCGGGTCGGCAAAGCCCGGGAAATGCTCGAGTTCACCAACAGCACCATTGATCACATTGCCTGGACCGTGGGTTACCAGGACCCGAGTGCGTTTCGGGCAACGTTCAAAAAGATTACCGGGCTGGCGCCGAGTGATTACCGGGGGCGGTTTGGTGTGTCTGCGACCGCGGCAACGACTCGGTCGCAAGCATCACCACAGATCTGAAAATGTGGGAGCGAGCCTGCTCGCGATAGCGGTGTGTCATTCAACACAAATATGGAATGTCAGGCCGCCATCGCGAGCAGGCTCGCTCCCACATGGGTTAGGCGGCAGGTTTGAATCGTGCAAAATGCCGGGAGTATTGAAAGGTGTCGTGCAGAATAAAACAGGCCTTGTGCTATCGCGTATTTCGCAACCGGCTGATTTGAAACCCGTTTCACTCCAGCCGCCGTTGGCCTGATCTCTGCACCGCCTTCAGCTACATTTATCAAGCGCAGATTGAAGGGGAACGCATGACCCCAACAAACCGCAAGAAACTGGTGCTCGCCCATTCGGTGCGTCCCGACGCCTCGCTGCACGAAGTCGAAACCAATCGTGCGCTGGCCCGTTGGCTGGCGCAGGTCGTCGGGCTCGAGTACGGCGGCAGTTATGACTTGGAACTGCATAGCGGCCGTGATGTTTATCTATTGCCGACCCAGACGCTGGTGGGCGTTGCTGCCGCCCGGCGGTTGGGCGTCAAAGGGCCGGAGGATTTTTGGGGCGGTTACGTCGACCACGATTTCATTTGCACCAAGGCCATTAGCCATGGGCTGTTGAATCGCTATGCGTTCGCGCCCGAAGGCTGGTCGCCGTTGTTTTCAGAACGGGTGCGTAGCGTTGTGCTCAATGGCCTCAGCGTGTTCTCCCTGGACGATGCTCGCCCGGCGGCAGAGCACCTGCTCTACAGTGGTCCGATCCGCATGAAGCCTATTCATGCCTGCGCCGGACGCGGTCAGGAAGTGATCAAAAGCCTCGACCAGTTCGACGCCATCCTCGCTCGTCCCGATGCCAAAACATTGTTCACCGAAGGCGTGGTGCTGGAACAAGACTTGACCGAGGTGGTCACCCACAGCGTCGGCCAAAGCTTCATCGGCGATAACGTGCTGAGTTATTGCGGTGATCAATACTTGACCGAAGATGGTCAGGGCGAGAAGGTTTATGGAGGGTCCAATCTGTTGGTGGTGCAGGGTTATTACGAGGACCTGCTGGCGCTGGAACTACCGGACGACACGCGGCTGGCGATCCAGCAAGCGCAGGTATTCGACAGCGCGGCCGATGAAGCTTACCCCGGTTTCTACGCCTCGCGGCGCAATTACGACATCGCCCAAGGGTTGGATTGCGATGGCACACAACGCAGCGGCGTGCTCGAACAATCCTGGCGCCTGGGCGGTGCCAGCAGTGCTGAAGTCGCGGCGCTGCAGAGCTTCGTCAACAACCCCGGCTTGCGCGCGATTCACGTGTCGTCGGTCGAAACCTATACCGATCAACCGCTGCCGACCAATGCCATCGAGGTCTACCGCGGGCCGGCGGAACACAGTGACTTTCTTCTCAAGTACGTAACGGTCAAATCCTATGACGGCTAGAAGCGAAACCATTGCGATCGACATCGATGATGAACAGATGAGCGGAACCTTCCTCAGCCCCAAATCGAAAGTCCCGGGTGTGCTTTTCGTTCATGGCTGGGGCGGTAGTCAGGAGCGCGATCTGGAGCGCGCCAAAGGCATCGCCGGGTTGGGTTGCGTGTGCCTGACATTCGACTTGCGCGGCCACACCGGCGGGACCGGTATTCCGTTGTCCCGGGTAACCCGCGAAGACAACCTGCGTGACCTGCTGGCGGCCTACGACCGCCTGCTCGCGCACCCGGCGCTCGACACGTCTGCGATCGCCGTGGTGGGTACCAGTTATGGCGGTTATCTGGCGGCGATCCTGACCTCCTTGCGCCCGGTGCGTTGGTTGGCGCTGCGGGTGCCGGCGTTGTATCGCGACGACTTCTGGCACACGCCCAAGCGTGAGCTGGACAAGCTCGATTTGCGCGATTACCGCAGCACGCGGGTCCACGCCGACAGCAATCGCGCGCTGCATGCCTGTTCGCAATTTACCGGGGATGTGTTGCTGGTGGAGTCGGAGACCGACGCCTATGTGCCCCACGCGACCATCATGAGTTACCGCGCGGCGTGTCAGCAGACCCACTCGCTGACTCACCGGATTATCGATGGTGCCGATCACGCCTTGAGCGAGCCTGTCTCGCAACAGGCGTACACCTCAATCCTGGTGGGCTGGATCACGGAAATGGTGGTGGGCGAGCGGTTGAGCATTATTCAGTCGACATGAGATTTGCGGTGTTCTTGCGATCATTCGCGAGCAAGCCCGCTCCCACATTGGATTTGTGTGCACCACCGATCCCTTGTGGGAGCGAGCCTGCTCGCGATGGCGGCATCCGCTTCGCCATCATTCTCAAGAAGGTTTTTTCGAAATCCGCAACGATTTCGCCTTGGCCTCCACCACCAGGTACATCACCACGGTAATCAGCAGCGGCAGGAGGAAATAGATCGCCCGATAAGCGAGCAACCCCGCCACCAGGCTTCCCCGCGAGACCTCATGTTGCAGCAATGCCACGAACACCGCTTCCAGCACGCCGAGCCCGGCCGGAATGTGGGTGATGACCCCGGCAATGGCGCTGATCAGCAACACGCCAAGCACCAACGGATAGTCCAGCTTGCTCGGCAGCAGAGTGAAAATCACTGCCGCCATCAGCGACCAGTTCAGCGCGCCGAGGGCCAGTTGCAGGACCGCCATGTGCAACGACGGCAGGTCGATTTCCACGCCGCGAATCGACCACTCCCGCCGGCTGGAAAACCGGCAGGCCGCCAGATACCCCGCACTCAATAGCAGCAACAACACGCCCACGCCTTGCAGGGCATCACTGCTCAGTTTCCAGCCTGGCGGCATTCGCACCAGCCCGCTGCTGAACACCGTGCCGGCAATCACCATGTAGCCGAACCAGTTAGTCGCCAGGCTCAGCCCGAGGATTTTCGCGATGTTGCTTTTGCTCACACCGAGCCGTGAATACAGCCGATAACGCATGGCGATGCCGCCGACCCAGGCGCTCAGGTTGAGGTTGAAGGCGTAGCTGATAATCCCTACCGGGAGGATCTGCCGCCAGGTCAGGTTCTGCCGGATGTAGGTGCGGCCGATCAGGTCGAAACAGGCATAGACCAGAAAACTCATCAGCGTCACCCCGGACGCGATGATCAGTGTGCGCACCTTGAAATCGGCCAGGGTATCGAACACTTCGCCCCATTCGATGCGTTGGGCAAGCATCGTGAACAGCACGATCAACGCCAGAAAAAACAGCATCGTCAGCGGCTTTTTCCAGCGGTGCCAGTGGGATTTTCGCGGCGTGTCGGAGTGAGGGGCAGGCCGTGCATCGGAATGGCTCATGCCTTATCGCTCCCGGTCGGATGGATGAACGGTTTCAGGCGCGGTTTATGCGCCGGCAGCCAACCGGCCCACGCCGGGAAATGCTGCAGGAAGTGAAACACCAGAAGACCGATGGTCATATGCCAGACCCGCCCGCGAGGGGCCTTGTCTGCCGACATGATCTTGCAGTGGTTGCTGCTCAATTCGTCGAGACGTTCGAACAGGTCTCGGTTGAAGGCACGGTCACGGATCAACACATTGGCTTCCAGGTTCAGGGACAGGCTCAGCGGATCAAGGTTGCTTGAGCCGACAGTGCTCCAGTCCTCGTCGACCAGGGCGACTTTGCCATGCAGGGGACGGTCGCAATATTCGTAAATCGCTACCCCGGCCCGCAGCAGATAGTCGTAGGTCATGCGCGCGGCGAGCCGGGCCACGCGCAAATCCGGCTGCCCCTGAAGAATCAGGCGCACCTCGACCCCTCGGCGCGCCGCGTTGCGGATCTCCCGCAGCAGCCGATAGCCTGGAAAGAAGTAGGCATTGGCGATGACCACGCGATGCCGGGCGCCGCGCAGTACCCGCAAGTACACCTCTTCGATATCGCCGTGGTGTTCGCCGTTATCGCGATACACCAGCCGTACCTGACCATCATGATCGCTGACCGCCAGTTCCGCGCGCCTCTGTCTGCGGCGTTGCCACCAGTACTTGGCCCGGGCCGGGCGACCGCTTTGCAGCAAGGCGAAATGATGAATATCGGCCACCGCCGGGCCTTGCACTTCAACCGAATAATCCTGTTTGGCCTCGGGGCCGAAGTCGGCCAAATGGTCGGCGGAAAAGTTGATTCCGCCGAGGAACGCAATCGTGCCGTCGACCACCACAATCTTGCGGTGCAGGCGGCGGAACCAGTTGGTGCGGATGCCGAAGTGACGCGGGGCGGGGTCGAATATTTGCAGGCGCACACCGGCATTGCTCAGGGCGGCGAGGAACTCCGTACTCAATTCGCCACAGCCAAAACCGTCGAGGCTGACGGTGATGCGCACGCCGCGTTGAGCCGCTTCAATCAGGATTTTTTGCAGCTCATTACCGACCTTGTCCTCGAACACAATGAAGGTCTCCAGCAGGATTTCACTCTGGGCCTGACGCAGCGCTTCAAACACTCGTGGAAAGTATTCTTCGCCGTTCTCCAGCAATTCGACGCGATTGTTACCGTGCCAACCATATTCGACGTCAACCACTGCGGGCTTGCGCACCGGCGGAGGCGCGGAGACGTGTTCGATCGTGGTTTTTTCCATCAGTGGGCCGGTCATAGCTCGATCTCCACCGATAGCGGTGCATGGTCGGAAAGGTGTGACCAGGGTCGTGCCGCCAGTACTTGCGGATGGCTGGCCTTGAGGTTGCGCACGTAGATGCGGTCCAGGCGCAACGCCGGCAAACGCGCCGGGAAACTGCGTGCTGGTTTGCCATGCAACTCAGCGAACACCTCACGCAAGCCGCAGGGCTTGAGCAGCGCATCGGCGCGCAGGCGCCAGTCGTTGAAGTCGCCGGCGACCACCACCGGGGCATCCTCCGGCAACTCTTCCATACGTTGGCTCAGCAGCTTGAGTTGTGCCTTGCGGTGACTTTCGCGAAGCCCCAGATGGACGCAAATGGCATGCACTTCGCGGCCATCGCCGGGCATCCGTAGCACGCAATGCAGGATTCCACGGTTCTCATGCCCGTGGATGGAAACGTCGAGGTTGTCGTGGCGAATGATCTGGAATTTCGACAACAGCGCATTGCCGTGATCGCCCGCCGGGTAGACCGCATTGCGGCCATAGGCAAATTGCGGCCACAACGTATCGGCAAGGAATTCGTACTGGGGCATCGCCGGCCAATTGAGGTAGCGCTGTGGATGATGTTCGTGGGTGCCGTGGACTTCCTGCAAAAACACCACGTCAGCGGACACACTGCGTACCGCTTCGCGCAACTCGGGCAGGATAAAGCGTCGGTTGAGCGCGGTGAAACCCTTGTGGGTGTTGACCGTCAGCACGGTAAAACGACTCACGGTGCTGATGATGGGTTGCTGTTCATCCGTGGTGCCGACCGGTTCGGGAATGCTCATGGCAGCACTCCTTCGGCAACCGGCTCGCCGGGGGCGGTGGCGAGCTCTTTGTCGAGATGCAAACGCTCAAGCAGGCGGCGGGCATCGAAGGGCGCGCAGACTTTGATGTCGTTGTCGAAATAGCAGAATACTTCCCGGGATTTGCGGATCTTGGGTTTTTGCCGAGGCGCGATCAATTGCGGATCCGCCGGTTGCTGTCCGTGATACCAAGCCTCGATCCGGTCACCCCAGCGTTTCAGTGCTTGTGGGGTGTAACCGCTGGCGTAAAGCTCTTCGGCACCGTGCAGGCGCAGATAGACGAAATCACTGGTGAGGTCTTCGCGATACGGCCATTTGCCGGCGGTGTCGGCGATGACGAGCGCAGTGTTGTAGCGTTTGAGCAGACGGACGAAGGCGGGATCGACGAAGCTGTCGTGGCGAATTTCCACGGCATGGCGCAGCGGTTTTTTGCCGTAGGCCTTCATGCTGGCGTGACCATTCAGGCGCGGCTCATGTTGGCGGGCGAGGGTGGCGGCCTGTTCCGTGTCGTGGGGTAATTGTTCGAGAAAGCTTTCGAACAATTGCGGGTCGAATTTGAAGTTGGGTGGAAACTGCCAGAGGATCGGGCCGAGTTTTTCCTTGAGTTCCAGCACCCCGGAGGCGAAGAAATTCGCCAAGGGTTTGTGGATGTCCCGCAGGCGCTTGATATGGGTGATGAAGCGCGGCGCCTTGACGCTGAACACGAAGCCCGCTGGGGTTTCGTCGTACCACTGCGCATAACGTTCTGGCCGTTGCAGGGCGTAGAACGATCCATTGATTTCGATGCTGTTCACTGCCCGTGAAGCGAATTGCAATTCGCGCTTCTGGGTCAGCCCCTTCGGGTAGAACTCCCCCCGCCAAGGCGTGTAGCGCCAGCCTGAAATACCGATATGAATCGCCGCCATGTCGCCTCCCGTCTATGTAGCCCTCGGACAGCCTCTGTCTTTTGATGACTGCCGGGCGTACGAGAAAGTTTCGACGGGGCTACGGACGGTAAAAATTCAACAAAACTCCTCCATTCAAGCGGGTTTGTTCGCGATAGCGGTGTATCTGTCACTTCGATGCCGGGTGTGCTGACCTCATCGCGAGCAGGCTCGCTCCCACATTGACCGGTGCGATGTCAGGAATTTCAGCATCATGCAAATCCCCTGTGGGAGCGAGCCTGCTCGCGATGAGGCCGGACCAGACCACATCAATGCCGGATCAGTTTGCTACGCACCTCGGTACTGGCTTGCTGATCCAGCTCCAGCCAGAACTGCTGCTTGCCGGCGATCTCGGCGGCGGCCGGTAGGCCGTCGCGATACACCAGTCGATTGCTCGCCAGCGCCGGCACTTTCGCGCCAGGCAACAGCGTGCCGGCGAGGTTCAGCGGATCCACCCCACACACCGCGATCAGACTCCCGTCACAGGGGCGTCGTCTGACTTCGCGCAGCAATGGAATCGCCTCCGGCAGCGCAAACTGCTCCCCCGCCAGACCACTGACAAACCTCCCGCCACGAATCTCGCCCCGGGCCTCGAGCCGATGGAACGTGCGCAGCAATTCCCGCCAACTCGGCAGCCAGTCCGCCTCACGCTCCAGCAAGCGCCAGAACACCACGCCGTAACGGCGCAGCAAGGTCATGGCAATGTGTTCCAGGGTTTCGCTGGGCGTAGGCGCCGGCCGTTGTTTATCCACAACCGGGGCGGCAGCACCGCGGCGTAGCAAGGCCCAGCGTCCGGCATCGTCCATCCCGCCGACAAACGCTCCGCGCCCGCGTCGGCTGCTGCGATTCTGGCGTTTGCTGGCCGGGGTAATCAGCGCCCGCAGGCCGGCGAAGCTGTCGGCGTTTACCAACCCGGCACCGACCAGTTCCTGCAAGGCGATTTCCAGTTCCGAGCGCAGCAGATGGGCTTCGTGAATCAGTTCATCGAAAAACAGTGCGCCGTGCTGACTGAGCGCTTCATGGACTTTTTGGGTTTTAGGCGACAGTTCGCTGACCGGTGTCTGCTCGGTCAAGCTGCTCCACAGCCCGACCTGACTGCGCGGTAGCAATAGAATCGGCGTGCTGCGTAATGCGGTGCTGGTGCTCTTGTTGCGCGTGGTCAGGCGGGTCCACACCAGTTTGCCGCTGCGGCATAACTCATCCAGCCAGGTCGCCGAATAATCTTTGAGCCGCGCCGGCAGAATGTCGCTGTCCCACGCCGAAGCGGCGGCGGGGTAGCCTTCGAACTGGCTGATGATCGCCGGCAACACCGCGCGGCCCTGACCTTGGCTCGCGGCGGAAAGATGCTGCCAGTCGAACAGAAAACGCATGAAATCCTGCAACGCCACCGGCTCGATTTCCCGTCGCAGCCGTTTGACCGTGTAGCGATGAATCCGCGCCAGCAAATGCCGTTCACACCATTCTTCTTCAGGGGCGCCTGGGGTGAATTGCCCGCGCAGTACATAGCCTTCGCGCTCCAGTTGCGCCAAAGCCTGAGTGACTTGAATCGCCGGTAACCCAAGCGGTTCGGCAATCGCTTTCAGCGGCAACGGACCAAACGCGCTGAGCCGCGCACGAATCAGTTCCAGCACTGCTTCGTCCGGCTCCCAGGTCTCATCGAAACCGGGCAATGCCTCCAACGGTGGAACCAATATGGCTTGTGGATAAATTGCCCGCAGGCAGGTCAGCCGTTCGAGTGCCAACCACAGCGATTGTTCGGCGTTGATCTGCAAACGGCTGGCACGGCCACTGTCGGCCAAGGCATTCAGCCAATCGAGCCAATTCGGGTTGGCCTGAGCCTCGTTATCGGCGATGCACGCCAGGCTCATCAGCGCTTCATGCATTTCATCAATGCCAGTGGGTGTTGGCCAGGCTTCATCACGCACCGCGGTAATTGCCTCGGCGTCCAGCGCACCGAGATCATCGGTGGACTGCGGATCACTCCAGCGGCGGCTGAGCACTGCCTGAGTGCGGCGCTCTTCCAGCGGTGCATCGTCGAGAAAGGTGTAGGGGCGGGCGCTGAGAATCTCCGCCGCCAGTGGCGAGGGCGCCGGCAAATCGCGGCTGATCAGGCGGATGTCGCCCTGTTCCATACGCCGCAACAACGCCAGCCAGCCTTCGCTGTCCATGGCTTCGTGCAGGCAATCGTCGAGGGTTTGCTCCACCAGCGGATGATCGGGAATCTCACGCTCGCCGGCGAGATTTTCCACGCAGGCGATCTGATCGGGAAACACGCTGGCGATCAGGTCTTCGCTTTTCATCCGCTGGATCTGCGGCGGTACTTTGCGTCCGCCGCTGTAGCGCGGCAGCGCCAGGGCGACCCCGGCGTTCCAGCGCCAGCGCACGCCGAACAGCGGCGCCTCGAGCACCGCTTGAATCAAGGTATGTTCGGCACTGTTGCTGTGCAGATAACGCCAGACGTCCTCCAACTCGAAGCTGTGACCGGTGGACAGCGACAGTACGATGGCGTCCTCGCTGGCGGCGGCCTGCAATTCGAAGTTGAAAGTGCGGCAGAAACGCTTGCGCAGGGCCAGGCCCCAGGCGCGGTTGATGCGGCTGCCGAATGGCGAGTGGATGATCAGCTGAGTACCGCCGGACTCGTCGAAAAACCGCTCCATCAGCAGCGTGTCTTGCGATGGCAAGGCGCCGAGGGTCTGACGCGCCCGGGCCAGGTAATCCACCAGTTGCTCGGCACTGGCGAGATTCAAGCCGAGTACGTCGGTCAGCCAGTCGACGGCTGGCTGCAAGTTGCCGGGTGTGGCGCCGAGTCGCTCATCGAGTTGCGCTTGCAGGCGGGCCACGGCGAACGACAGTTCATCACTGCGCCCCGGTGCTTCACCGAGCCAGAACGGAATGGTCGGTGGCTGACCCTGAGCGTCTTCGACCCGGACTTTGCCGGTTTCGACCCGCAGGATTCGATACGACGTATTGCCCAGCTGAAAGATATCCCCGGCGATGCTTTCCACCGCGAAGTCTTCGTTGACGCTGCCGATGTTCAGCCCTTGAGGCTCCAGCAGAACGCTGTAGTCGGCGTTGTCGGGAATCGTCCCGCCGCTGGTCACGGCAGTCAGCTTGGCGCCTCGACGGCCGCGCAGGGTGCGGCTTACGGCGTCCCGGTGCAGGTAAGCGCTGCGAATACCCAAGCGTCCGTTGTAGCCCTCGGCGAGCATTTGCAGCAGTGCCTGATAGTGCTTTTCGTCGAGCGTGGCGTAAGGCGAGGCGTTGCGCAGCATGTCCAGCAGCGCCTGTTCCTGCCATTCCTGGCAGCTGACCTCGGCGATGATCTGCTGGGCCAGCACGTCCAGCGGCGCTTCGGGGATCAGCAATGTGTCGAGTTCGCCACGGCGGACGCAATCGAGCAGGGCGGCGCATTCGATCAGGTCGTCGCGGGTGGTGGCGAATAACCGGCCCTTGGGTGTGCCGCCGACCTGATGCCCGGAACGGCCGACCCGTTGCAGAAACCCGGCAATCGAGCGTGGTGAAGCGATCTGGCACACCAGGTCGACGTCGCCGATATCGATCCCCAATTCCAGCGAAGCAGTGGCGATCAGCACTTGCAGCTCGCCGCGCTTGAGCCGTTGCTCGGCGTCCAGGCGAAACTCCTTGGCCAAGCTGCCATGGTGGGCGGCAACGGCCTCTTTGCCGAGGCGTTCGCTCAAGTGTCGACTCAGGCGTTCGGCCAGGCGCCGGGTGTTGACGAAAATCAGCGTGGTCCGGTGTTCACGGGCGAGGGCGGCGAGTCGGTCATAGACCAGTTCCCAGACGTCGTTGGCCATTACCGCCGACAACGGCACGGGCGGCACCTCTATATCGAGATCCCGTGGGCGGGCGTGGCCGATGTCGATGATGTCGCAGTCGCGATCACGGCCGACCAGATAACGCGACACCGCTTCGATGGGTTTTTGCGTGGCGGACAGGCCGATACGCACCAGCGGTTGTGCGCAAAGCGCCTGCAAACGCTCCAGGCTCAGGGCCAGGTGGCTACCGCGTTTGCTGGCGGCAATGGCGTGGATTTCGTCGACGATCACTGTGTGGGTGGTGCCGAGCATTTGCCGGCCGGAGTCGGAGCCGAGCAGCACGTAAAGGGATTCCGGAGTGGTCACCAGAATGTGCGGTGCGGTTTTGCGCATGGCCGAGCGGTCTTTTTGCGGTGTATCGCCGGTGCGCACGGCGGTGCTGATCGGCACATCGGGCAGGCCCATCACCCGCAACTGTTCGGTAATGCCGGCCAGCGGGTTTTGCAGGTTAATCTGGATGTCGTTGGACAGCGCCTTGAGCGGCGAAACGTAGACCACCAGGGTCTCGTCCGGCAGGCCGTCCGGGCTCTCCAGGCCACGATGGACCAGATCGTCGAGCACGGCCAGAAACGCAGTAAGGGTTTTGCCGGAGCCGGTGGGCGCGGCGATCAGGGTCGAACGGCGCTGGCGGATCAACGGCCACGCCCGGGCCTGGGCGGCGGTGGCCGTCGCGAAGGTGTTGCTGAACCAGGCGCTGACGGCGGGGTGAAAGCCTGCCAGTGCAGCGTCCGTGGGGATGGGCAGATTCATGTCCTGATTTATGCGGGCGAGTCGGGGAAGATGCAAGTACCGCTCACGACCTTTGCCGGCCTTTAGGGCCCTATCGCGGGCAAGCCCGCTCCCACAGTCTTCTCTGTTGTTCACAAATATTGCATTCACAGAAGATCCCTGTGGGAGCGGCGGTGCGACGATTCGACTTGCCCGCGATGAGGCCAGTAGCAGCGCCACAAATCCCCGGGATCTACACTTTACGGATGACGGTTGCGCACTAAACCCGCAAAATGCAACGATTCCGGCAATTATTGAGGACATCGCCTGCGGGCGTTGTCGATAAAGCCATCGTTCCAATCAGACTGGGCCTGCTGACTCTATGCGAATGCGCCTTATGTTACTGGGCGGCGGAAATGCCCTTGGGCAGGCGCTGATTCGCCTCGGTGCGGAGGAAGACATCGGTTTCCTCGCCCCCCGCCCACCACAAGACGGCTGGGACGCCGCGAGCCTGACGCAACTGCTCGACGATACCCGTCCGGATGCGCTGATCAATCTCGCCTATTACTTTGACTGGTTCCAGGCGGAGACCGTCAGCGAGCAGCGTCTGGCCGGGCAGGAGCGAGCCGTCGAGCGGCTGGCCGAGCTGTGCCAGCATCACAACATCGTGCTGCTGCAACCGTCGAGTTATCGCGTGTTCGATGGCTCCCGGGCGACCGCCTACAGCGAAAAAGACGAACCGGTACCGCTGGGCCTGCGCGGTCAGGCCTTGTGGCGAATCGAGCAAAGCGTGCGCGCCACTTGTCCGCAGCACGTACTGCTGCGTTTTGGCTGGCTGCTCGATGACAGCCCCGACGGTACCCTCGGGCGATTCCTGAGCCGGGCCGAGAAAGCTGAAGAACTGCTGATGGCTGATGATCGTCGCGGTAATCCGACGCCAGTGGACGATGCCGCCCGGGTGATCATTTCGGTGCTCAAGCAACTCGATTGCTCCGCGCCGCTGTGGGGCACTTACCACTACGCCGGGCATGAGGCGACCACGCCGCTGGCACTGGGGCAGGCGATTCTTACCGAAGCACGGGCCCTGCATCCGCTGGCCATCGAAACACCGACCGCCCAGGCTCACGCCGCGCGGCCCGACGCCGCCGAAGAACCGCAACACGCGGTGCTGGCCTGCAAGAAAATTCTGCACACTTTCGGGATCAAGCCTCGCGCCTGGCGTGCGGCACTCCCGGGCTTACTGGATAGGTTCTATCGCCATGGCTAACGGCCCTGTTTTAATCACCGGCGGTGCCGGTTTCATCGGTTCGCACCTGACCGACGCGTTGCTTGCCAGAGGGCATTCGGTGCGCATTCTCGATGACCTCTCTACCGGCAAACGCAGCAACTTGCCGCTGGATAATCCCCTCGTCGAACTGATCGTGGGCGACGTCGCCGATGCCGCACTGGTGGCACAGGCGATGGTCGGTTGCAGCGCTGTGGCGCACTTGGCCGCGGTCGCCTCGGTGCAAGCTTCGGTGGATGATCCGGTGAAGACTCACCAGAGCAATTTCATCGGCTCGCTGAATATCTGCGAAGCCATGCGTCAGGCCGGCGTCAAACGGGTGCTGTACGCTTCCAGCGCAGCGGTTTATGGCAACAATGGCGAAGGTGAGTCGATTGACGAAGACACGCCCAAGGCACCGTTGACACCATACGCGGCGGACAAGTTGGCGAGCGAGCATTACTTCGATTTTTATCGCCGTCAGCATGCTCTGGAACCGGTGATTTTCCGCTTCTTCAACATCTTTGGCCCGCGCCAGGATCCGTCCTCGCCGTATTCCGGGGTGATCAGCATTTTCAGCGAGCGCGCGCAGAAAGGCTTGCCGATCACCGTGTTCGGCGATGGCGAGCAGACTCGCGATTTTGTCTATGTAGAGGACCTGGTGGACGTGTTGGTGCAAGCCATCGAGAAGCCGCAGGTCGAAGTCGGCCCGGTGAATGTCGGCTGGAATCAGGCGACGACCCTCAAACAAATGCTTGCAGCCCTTGAAGCGGTGGTCGGCAAGCTGCCGCCCGTGAGCTACGGCCCGGCGCGTTCCGGTGACATCCGCCATTCCCGCGCGAACAACCGACGTTTGCTGGAGCGGTTTACCTACCCGCAGCAGACACCAATGAGCGTCGGCCTGGCGCGGTTGCTGGGACGCTGACGTTTTACACAGCCATGAAAAAGGCGCCTTTGAAGGCGCCTTTTTTGTGGCTGATGCAAAACCCGTGGCGAGGGAGCTTGCTCCCGTTCGACTGCGCAGCAGTCGCCATCACTACTGGGTCTGCTTCGCAGCCCAGCGGGAGCAAGCTCCCTCGCCACAAAAGCCGATCAAGTGTTGCTTAAAACTTGTAACCCAAACCAACCATGTAAATAAACGGGTCCACATCCACGTTCACCCGTGCGCGGGTGCCCGGCGCGACGGCGTTGTTTTCCACGGTCGCACGGGTATCGATGTCGATGTAGCGCACCTGGGCGTTGATCATTACGTTGTCGGTCAGCATGTAGTCGGCACCGACTTCCCAGGCCAGGCCCCAGGAGTTTTTCGCCTTGAAGTTGCTGAAGCCATTGGCGCTGGCTTCGCTGCCGACGTGTTCGTCGTAGATCCAGGTGTAATTGATACCGCCGCCGATGTACGGCTGGAACGCGGACCTGGCGTCCAGCGGGTAGTAGACCAGGCTCAGGGTCGGCGGCAGGTGTTTCAGGGTGCCGAGTTTGCCGTTGGCGGCGCCGAGGGCGGTGCCTTTGAGTTTCACGTCATGCTCGAACGGCGAGGCCGCCAACAGTTCGATCCCCAGATGGTTGGTGATCATGTAGGCGAAGTTCAAGCCCAGTTGCGTGTCGCTGCTCATGGTGGCCTTGCCACCCAGATCGGCGCCCTTCAGCGGGCCCTGATCGACCTTGACGCTGGAGCTGTCGGCTTCCGGGTTGACGGTGATTGCACCGGCCCGAACGATGATGTCACCGGCGGTGTGAGCATGGGCGAGCGGGGCGGCGAGCGCGAGGGCGAACAGCGAAGCGCAGAGCTTGGACTTGTGCATGGGGGCTCCAAAGGACGTTAAAAATGTTCGATGTCCAATGGTAGGGATCCAACTGATACGGTCTTTTGATTCAGCTCAATGAAACAGTGATGGGCGGGTTTTAGTGGAATCTTTGATGGCCTCATCGCGGGCAAGTCGAATCGTCGCACCGCCGCTCCCACAGGGATCTTCTGTGAATGCAACATTTGTGTACAACAGAGAACACTGTGGGAGCGGCGGTGCGACGATTCGACTTGCCCGCGATGGCGATTGAACAGATAACACAGAATCACCGGATTCACTCCGGCAATTCATACACATAAATCTTGTCCGCCTCCATCTGATACCCGGCATCCGCCAACTCGCTGGTGGACGCCTTGACCTGTAACGCACCTTCGATCCAGTACGGCTGATACAGCTCATCAAGCTTCACGCCGACTTCGCTTTTGACATGCACGATCTGGTTCGACGGTGGAGGCGGTACATGGATGCAGGCGCCGAAATACGGCACCAGCAGAAACTCCGTGGTGCGGCCTTCTTCACTGACTTCCAGTGGCACGATGTACCCCGGTAAACGAATGTTCTTGCCGTCGAGGCTCTTCACCACCGGCGCGTTCGGCATGTCCTGTTTGGCCGCTGGAGCCGACTCCGCGGACAACGCGTCGCTCATCTTCGACAGGTCATGCAGCGGCGTCATGTTCGGCACTTCTGGCGCAGCATCCGGCGGGATCATTTCCGACCAGGTCAGGTCCTTCGGCTCGGCCGCCCACAACGGAAGGGCAACCAGCATCAATAGCGCAAGCACAGCGCGGGGCATCATTAATGTCCTCATAGTCGGATCGACAGGCCATCGGCCAGGGATTGGCGATAAGCACGCCATGCCGGCACGCTGCCCATCAACAGCGCGGCGATCAGGATGCCACCGAGCAGCGTCCATTCATATTCGCTCGGCCAGGCCAGCGGCAGGTACAAGCCGTAATTCGCCTGCACGTAACCCTGAGCCGCGGCAATGCCCACGTACAGCAGCGCCACACCGGCAATCACTCCGGACAACGCCAAGGCAAATGCCTCCAGCACCAACAAGGTCGCGATGTGCCACGGCCGAGCGCCGACCGAACGCAGAATCGCCATCTCGCGGCGCCGCTCGTTGAGGCTGGTGAGAATCGCCGTGAGCATACCGATCAACCCGGTCAGCACCACGAACAGCGAGACGACGAACAAGGCTTTTTCCGCCGTGCTCATCAAACTCCACAGCTCCTGCAATGCCACACCCGGCAGGATCGCCAGCATCGGTTCGCCACGGAATTCGTTGATCTCCCGTTGCAGCGCAAACGTCGAAATCTTGCTGTTGAGGCCGAGCATGAACGCGGTGATCGCTTGCGGCGTCAGGTCCATGTTGCGCGCCTGGTCGGCACTGATCCGGCCGTTACCGCGTGCTGGCACGCCGTTGTGCCAGTCGATGTGGATCGCCTCCATCCCGCCGAGGCTGATGTGCAGCGTGCGGTCCACCGGAGTGCCGGTGCGTTTGAGAATGCCGACCACGGTGAATGGTTTGTCGTCGTGTTTGACCAGGCTGATCACCGCCACGCCATGGGCCAGCACCAGTTTGTCGCCGAGTTTGTAATGCAGCGCATCGGCCACTTCGGCACCGAGTACCACTTCAAACGGGTCAGTGGCGAAGGCGCGGCCGTCGGCCAGTTCCAGGTGTTGCTGATGACCGTATTGGTAGTGCTCGAAGTACGCCTCGGTAGTGCCCATCACTCGATAACCGCGATGGGAATCGCCGAGGGACATCGGGATCGCCCACTTCACTTTCGGGTTGTTGGCGAAATGTTCAAAGCTGTCCCAGCGGATGTTGTTGGTGGCGTTGCCGATGCGGAACACCGAATACAACAGCAGGTTCACCGAGCCGGAGCGCGCGCCGACGATCAGGTCGGTGCCGCTGATGGTGCTGGCGAAACTGGCTTTGGCTTCGGTGCGCACCCGCTCCACCGCCAGCAGCAGGCAGACCGACAGGGCGATGGCGAACGCGGTGAGAATCGCGGTGAAGCGACGGTTAGCCAGGCTGGCCATGGCTAGACGAAACAAATACATCTCAGACCTCGGACGGGGTGGCGGCGCGATTGAGATCGGCCAGCGACAGGTGGCGATCGAACAGCGGCGCGAGGCTCTGGTCATGGCTGACAAACAACAGGCTCGACCCGGCTTCACGGCATTCGGCAAACAGCAGGCGAATGAAGTTCTCGCGGGCGTCGTAGTCCAGCGCCGAGGTCGGTTCGTCGGCGATCACCAGTTCCGGCTGACCGATCAACGCGCGAGCGGCGGCGACCCGTTGTTGCTGGCCGATGGACAGCGAATCGGCGCGGCGGCTGAGGATGCTTTCATCCTTCAGGCCCAAGTGGGCGAGCAGGGTGGCCGCGGCCTGATCGACGCTGCCGTGGCGCTGTTTCGCCCGCTCGGCACGCAGTTTCGAGAAGTGGCAGGGCAGTTCGACGTTCTCGCGCACCGAGAGAAATGGCAGCAAGTTGAACTGCTGGAAGATGTAGCCGGTGTGATCGACGCGGAAGTGGTCGCGGGCGCCGGCGGAGAGTTCGGTCAACTCCTGGCCGAGCAGGCGGATGCTGCCGCGATCGGGCTTTTGCACGCCACCGAGCAGGCCCAGCAGGGTGGTCTTGCCACTGCCGCTGGGGCCTTTGAGGAACAGGGTTTCACCTGGCATGAGGCGAAACGCCGGGATGTCCAGCAGTGGCGGATGACCGGGCCAGCTGAAGCCCAGGTCGGACAGTTCGATGAGTGCTTGGGTCATAGCGCCGATTTCATGGGTGTCGAGTATTTGGGTCAGTCACACATTCAAATTTCAATACAAAATCCTGTGGGAGCGAGCTTGCTCGCGATAGCGGTCTTTCAGACGACAACTTTGTTGAATGTGTCGACCTCATCGCGAGCAAGCTCGCTCCCACATGGGTTGTGTGTTGAGTCAGAATTTCAGGGCGGCAGCCTTGGCCGTCACTTCAACCCCTTGCTGCCCGCTCGGGCTGATCAGTTGTACCTGAATCTTCTGGGTGGCCGGGAATGTGTTGAAAATATTCGCCAGATCCAGGGTCTTCAGCGCGCCCGGGGCCGAGCAGCTGAATTGGTAATGGGCGTGGATTTCGCTGTGGTCATGGTGATGTTCGTGACCGTCCTTGGCCGCCTCGTGATCATCTTCGTCATGGTCGTCGGCATCCGGCTTGTCACCGAACAACGGGCTTTCCAGTTCCTGAGTCGCGACCACGCAACTGGCGGCTTTCGGCAGGTTGAACAGCTCCAGTGGTTTTTCCAGCTGCGCGCGCACGGTGGCGACTTTGGCCTTGTCGGCGTCGGTGGTGGCGGCGTGTTCGAAACCCACCAGGTTCATCGCCGGGCTTTCCAGCTCCAGCTCCAGCGTCTGGCCATCCAGCGCCGCATTCAGGCGACCGACGCCGTGTTCGTGGGCGCTGAGGCTGCCATGTTCATCATGATCATGCTCGACCGCCGCATGGGCGACAGCCAGCGGCAACAAGGCAAACGGCAAAGCGAGCAGCAGACGGCGCATGGAGGTCTCCGAAAAGTAAAATGAAAAATTTGTTATGTAATCTTATAACGAAAGTGCGGAGAGTTTGACCGTCTGCTTGGCGTTGCGCAAGACCCATGGGAGCATGCGAGTCAGGTATGTGCAGGAGCAGACTTATGTTGCGAATACGCGGAAGCATCGGCGACTGGCCGGTGGATTTGACGCTGGAGCTGGATGAGGGCGACTGGGCGCAGCTCGGTGCGCAGTTGCAGGCAGCAAAGCCCGAGGTGAGTGCTACGCCCGCCAAACCGGTGAATCAGGACGATGCGCTGTGGCAGATCGCACAAGGGCTGCTGCGCAAGGCCGGGCAATTGAGCGGGCCGGATCTACTGGAGCAGCTGGAAGGGCTGACCGGCAGCGCAGCGGCGGGCAAGCGCTTGTTGGTGCGCTTGCGCCACTGCGCAAACGTCAAAGTGGTGAGCGGCGGGGATACGCCGCTGTACAGCTGGATCGAGCCAGCGTAGGAATCGGGTTCACACGGACGGATCGAGTAAGCCACAAAAAAGATCGCAACCTGCGGCAGCTCCTACACGGGATTTGTATTTCCCCTGCAGGCGCTGCCGAAGGTTGCGATCTTTTGATTTTAATAAAGCGCAGCAAACAACTTGCGACGGTACGTGGTCACCAGTGGGTGATCGTTGCCCAGCAGTTCGAACACTTGCAGCAAGGTCTTGTGCGGCAAGCCTTCGCTGTAGCTGCGATTGCGGATGAACAGCTTCAGCAAGGCATCCAGCGCCGCGTCGTATTGCTGACGGGCCAGTTGCTGGATCGCGAGCTGATAGACCGCCTCATCGTCCTGCGGATTTTTCGCCAGACGCGCTTTCAGGTCTGCCGCATCCGGCAAATCCCTGGCCTGACCGAGGAACTGGATCTGCGCCTTGGCGCCGGCCAACGCAGCCTTGTGCTCATCGGTCTTGACCGCGTCGAGCACGATTTGCGCTTCACCCAGCTCGCCGCGCTCAGTCAGGCAGCGGGCATAGAGGATCAGCGCCTTGGCATTGGTGTTGTCTTCAGCCAGCAGCACTTTGAGTGTGGCTTCGGCGTCGGCGTAACGGCCGTCATCAAACAGCGCCTGAGCCTGTTCGAACGGGTCGGCCGCAGCGGGCGGCGGCATTTGCACGTGGGGTTCGAGCATCGTGCGCACAGCCGATTCCGGTTGTGCACCGGCAAAACCGTCCACCGGCTGACCGTCCTTGAACAGCACCACGGTCGGCAGGCTGCGAATGCCGAAGCGCGCAACAATGTCCTGCTCGATGTCGCAGTTGACCTTGGCCAACAACAATTCGCCCTGATAGCTCTCGGCGATGGTTTGCAGCATCGGCATCAAGGCCTTGCACGGCGCACACCATTCGGCCCAGAAATCCACCAGCACCGGTTTGTGAAAAGAGTTCTCGATCACCGACTGGTCGAAATCGGCAGTCGTGGCGTCGAAAATGTACGGCGTTTCCTGACTCATGGGGGATCTCGTAAAAGCGTGAATGTGGTCACTATAAGGCTTGGTGGGGGGTGGCTGAAAGCGGGGTGACAGTTAGTCTTCTGGTGCCTGATAAGCCGCCATCGCGAGCAGGCTCGCTCCCACAGGGGATCAACGTCGTCCGTGAAATTTGTGCTCCATACAAAACCAATGTGGGAGCGAGCCTGCTCGCGATGCTTTTAGCTAGCGCCGCGCGTGATAGAGGCTCACATACCGAAACTCTTCAGGCTCGGCCAGATCCGGCAAGGTCATCGCTTCCAGCATTTCAATGCGCCGATACAACGGATGGCGAAAATCCCTCACGCGCGAATCCGCCACCAACGCTTCCCGGCCACGGCTGAGAAACTCGTCGAGCAACGGCAGATTCGCCCGGTCGTACAACACATCGGCCACCAGAATCAGATCAAACCGATCGGCCTCGGCGAAAAAGTCCGTCGAGTAGCTGAGTTGCACGCCATTGAGTTCGGCATTCGCCCGACACGCGGCAATCGCCAACGGGTCCAGGTCACAGGCCACCACTTCCAGTGCCCCGGCTTTCACCGCTGCAATCCCGGCGACCCCTGAGCCGGCGCCGAAATCCAGCACCCGTTTACCTTCGACCCATTGCCGGTGCTCGGCGAGATAGCGAGCCACGGCCAGCCCACTGGCCCAGCAGAAACTCCAGTACGGCGGCTCATGGAGAATCCGCCGGGTTTCTTCCGGGCTGAAGGCACGGTCCATGTTGTCGCCGTCGATCAGCCAGAGTTTCAGCTCGGTGCCGGGTAACTCGCAGGCTACAAGCTGTGCATCGCCGAGCAGTTCACCTAACGCCTGTTGCAGGTCGAGCGGTGCAATCATGGCGCTTTGACGAATTGCAGCTGACCCAGTGCCTGGGTGGTTGGCTGTGTGATGGTTTGCGCCGGCAGATGCAGAATCAACTGCCCGGACTGGCTGGCGCGGCCACGAAGCTCGACGCGGGCACCGGCCGGAAAGGACTCGGGGTTGAAGCGCAGGCGAAACGGCAACACTTGATTGGTACCGATCAGGTTGGAACTGGCGAGCAATAGTTGCGGACGATCCTTTTCGTCGATCACCAGCAGCGCCAGTTCGACTTCGGCACCGGCCGGCACGCCCTGCAGGGTGCCGCTCAATTCACGTTGATAAGCCGGCAGGGGGCCGAGCTCGGCCGACGCCTTGGCTTTCTTCTGCGCCTGTTGCGGTGCAGGGCCGGGCGTTGGCGGCTGGGGCTTGGGCGCATCGCTGCCACAGGCCACCAACAGGCTGAAAAGACTGAGCAAAATGAGTGGTCGTAAAGACATTGGCGGCTCCAGCAAGCGAAATCCATATACAGCCAGTCTGTATACCGCAAACCCTATGGCTTGTCTTGCCACCGGGATGCGCTACCATGGCCCTCCCATTTTTTGTTGCCTGCCACCATGCACTGTCCCTTCTGCGGTGCCAACGACACCAAGGTCATCGACTCGCGTCTGGTCGCCGAGGGCGAACAGGTGCGCCGCCGGCGTGAATGCCTGGCCTGCGGCGAACGTTTCACGACGTTCGAAACCGCTGAACTGGTGTTGCCGCGCCTGATCAAAACCGACGGCAGTCGCCAGCCGTTCGACGAAGAAAAACTCCGTGCCGGCATGCAGCGGGCGCTGGAGAAGCGCCCGGTGAGTGTCGAGCGCCTCGAATCGTCGCTGGTGCACATCAAACACAAGCTGCGCGCCACCGGTGAACGCGAGGTCAAATCCCTCGTGGTTGGCGAACTGGTGATGGCCGAGCTGAAGAAGCTTGATGAAGTCGCCTATATCCGCTTCGCTTCGGTGTACCGACGCTTCCAGGACCTCAACGAGTTCCGCGAAGAGATCGATCGCCTCGCCCGTGAACCGGTGAAAGAATGACCACACCTCCCGAACAAGCCATCCTCGACGCGCATTACATGGCCCTGGCCCTGGAACTGGCGCGCAAAGGTCATTACACGACGCATCCCAACCCCCGGGTTGGCTGCGTGGTGGTGCGTGACGGGCAGATTGTCGGCGAAGGCTGGCATGTGCGCACCGGCGAACCCCACGCCGAAGTTCATGCCTTGCGCGCCGCTGGCGACAAGGCGCGGGGCGCCACGGCTTACGTGACCCTCGAACCTTGCAGCCACCACGGCCGTACGCCGCCCTGCGCCGATGCGCTGGTGAATGCCGGTGTGGCGCGCGTCGTTGCGGCGATGCAGGACCCGAACCCGGAAGTCGCCGGTCGCGGTCTGCAGCGTCTGGCCCAGGCCGGTATCGCCACTGAAAGCGGCGTGCTGGAGGGCGAGGCGCGCAAGCTCAATCAAGGCTTCCTCAAACGCATGGAACACGGCTTGCCGTTCGTGCGGGTCAAGTTGGCGATGAGCCTCGACGGTCGCACGGCGATGGAGAGCGGCGAGAGCCAGTGGATCACAGGTACAGCGGCGCGTTCGGCGGTACAGCGTTTGCGCGCCGAGGCCAGCGTGGTGCTGACCGGCGCCGACACGGTGCTGGCGGACAATGCGCGTTTGACCGTACGTGCCGACGAGTTGGGTCTGGACGCTGAACAAACGGCCTTGGCCATGAGCCGTCCGCCGCTTCGCGTGCTGATCGACGGTCGCCTGCGGGTGCCGCTGAATGCACCGTTCTTCAAGGCCGGTCCGGCACTGGTCGCCACGTGTGTCGCGGTGGAAGAACAGTACGCCAACGGCCCGGAATGCCTGATCGTGCCGGGCGACGATGGTCAGGTCGATCTGCATCAGTTACTGGTCGAACTCGCCAACCGTGGCGCCAATGACGTGCTGGTCGAAGCCGGCCCGCGACTGGCTGGCGCGTTTGCCCAGCTCGGGCTGGTGGACGAATTCCAGATCTTCATCGCCGGCAAGTTTCTCGGCTCTTCGGCCCGACCCTTACTGGACTGGCCACTGGCGCAGATGAAAGACGCGCCCGAGCTCAAAATCACCGAAATTCGTGCGGTTGGCGATGACTGGCGAGTCACTGCCATCCCTGTGCCATCGGCGAGCGTATAATTCCTGGCCATTGCTCTAGCGCTGGCTCTGTTCTCGAGGAGGACTCCATGTTTACCGGCATCATCGAATCCATCGGCAGTATTCGCGCATTGACCCCAAAAGGCGGAGATGTGCGGGTTTACGTAGAAACCGGCAAGCTCGACCTGAGCGATGTAAAGCTGGGCGACAGCATTGCCGTCAATGGCGTGTGCCTGACCGCGGTTGAATTGCCGGGCAATGGCTTTGCGGCAGATGTCAGTCGCGAAACCCTCGACTGCACCGCAATGAATGACCTCAAAAGCGGCAGCCCGGTCAATCTGGAAAAAGCCCTGACCCCGACCACTCGCCTCGGCGGGCATCTGGTCAGCGGCCACGTCGATGGCGTGGGCGAAGTGGTTGCCCGCACCGAAAATGCCCGCGCCGTGGAATTTCGCATCCGTGCCCCGAAAGACCTGGCCAAGTACATCGCCCATAAAGGCTCGATCACCGTCGACGGCACCAGCCTGACCGTGAACGCAGTCGATGGCGCCGAGTTCTTGCTGACCATCATTCCGCACACCCTGAGCGAAACCATCATGGCGTCGTACCAGCCGGGTCGCCGGGTGAATCTGGAAGTCGACTTGCTGGCCCGTTATCTGGAACGCCTGTTACTAGGCGATAAAGCCGCAGAGCCAACCTCCAGTAACATCACCGAAAGCTTTCTGGCCCAAAACGGCTACCTCAAATCCTGAAGCTCAAATTTCGAAAGAAGGGGGGTGCCTTGTGGCGCTCAATAGCATCGAAGAACTGGTTGAAGACATCCGCCAAGGCAAGATGGTCATCCTCATGGATGACGAAGACCGCGAGAACGAAGGCGACCTGATCATGGCCGCCGAGTGCTGCAAGCCTGAACACATCAACTTCATGGCCAAGCACGCCCGTGGCCTGATTTGCATGCCGATGAGCCGCGAGCGCTGCGAACTGCTCAAGCTGCCGTTGATGGCGCCACGCAACGGTTCCGGTTTCGGCACCAAGTTCACCGTGTCCATCGAAGCCGCCGAAGGCGTGACCACCGGTATCTCCGCGGCCGACCGTGCGCGCACCGTGCAAGCCGCTGCCGCCAAAGACGCCAAGGCTGAAGACATCGTCAGCCCCGGCCACATCTTCCCGCTGATGGCCCAGGCCGGCGGTACGCTGGCCCGCGCCGGCCACACCGAAGCTGCTTGCGACCTGGCGCGCATGGCCGGTTTCGAGCCGAGCGGTGTGATCTGCGAAGTGATGAACGACGACGGCACCATGTCCCGTCGCGCCGAACTCGAAGCCTTTGCCGCCGAGCACAACATCAAGATCGGCACCATCGCCGACCTGATTCACTACCGGATGATCCACGAACGTACCGTTCAGCGGATTGCCGAGCAGCCGCTGGACAGCGAATTGGGCCAGTTCAACCTGGTGACCTATCGTGATTCGGTAGAAGGCGATGTGCACATGGCCCTGACCCTGGGCACCGTGTGCGCCGAAGAGCCGACGCTGGTCCGGGTTCATAACATGGACCCGCTGCGTGACCTGCTGATGGTCAAGCAACCAGGCCGCTGGAGCCTGCGCGCCGCCATGGCTGCGGTTGCCGAGGCTGGCAGCGGTGTGGTGCTGTTGCTTGGTCACCCGCTCGATGGCGACGTGTTGCTGGCGCATATCCGCGAAACCGCGGATCACAGCGCAGTGAAAAAACCGACCACTTACAGCATCGTCGGTGCCGGTTCGCAGATCCTTCGGGACCTGGGCGTGCGCAAAATGCGCCTGATGAGTGCGCCGATGAAATTTAATGCGATATCCGGTTTCGATCTGGAAGTTGTAGAATACGTGCCCTCCGAATAATGACCGGCAATTTGCGGGCCTGTATTCGCGGTTAACACATCACTGAGGGACGCGTAGAAAACGCGTCCCGGCTCTTTAAGAGATCTAACGAATGACCCTGAAGACCATCGAAGGTACCTTCATCGCCCCTAAAGGCCGCTACGCTTTGGTAGTGGGCCGTTTCAACAGCTTCGTCGTTGAAAGCCTGGTCAGCGGTGCAGTTGATGCCCTGGTTCGCCATGGCGTGAGCGAAAGCGACATCACCATCATCCGTGCGCCTGGCGCCTTCGAAATCCCGCTGGTTGCGCAAAAAGTCGCTCAGAAGGGCGAGTTCGCGGCAATCATCGCCCTGGGCGCAGTCATTCGTGGCGGTACTCCGCACTTCGAATACGTGGCTGGCGAATGCACCAAGGGCCTGGCCCAGGTGTCCATGGAGTTCGGCGTACCGGTCGCTTTCGGCGTACTGACCGTTGATTCCATCGAACAAGCCATCGAACGTTCCGGCACCAAGGCCGGTAACAAAGGTGCTGAAGCTGCCCTGTCCGCTCTGGAAATGGTCAGCCTGCTGGCGCAGTTGGAGGCCAAGTGATTAGCGACGATAGCGATCGTTTCAACCCGCGCGATCCAAAGCCTGCGGATGCCGGCAAGCCATCGAAAAGCGTCAAGCGTCGCGAAGCCCGTCAGCTCGCGACTCAGGCGCTGTACCAATGGCACATGGCCAAGCAGTCTCTGAACGAGATCGAAGCGCAGTTTCGGGTCGATAACGATTTCAGCGATGTCGACGGCGCCTACTTCCGTGAAATCCTGCATGGGGTTCCGGCACAGAAGGACCGGATCGACGCCGCACTGGCGCCATGCCTGGACATCACCATCGAAGAGCTGGACCCGGTTGAACTGGCGGTTTTGCGCCTGTCCACCTGGGAGCTGCTCGAGCGCGTTGATGTGCCGTACCGCGTTGTGATCAACGAAGGTATCGAACTGGCCAAGGTCTTCGGTTCCACCGACGGCCACAAGTTCGTCAACGGCGTGCTCGACAAGCTGGCCCCGCGTCTGCGTGAAGCTGAAGTGAAGGCGTTCAAGCGCTGATTGGCGCTTGAATACTTTGTCTCAGCCATGGGCGAGTTTGAGCTGATCCGCAATTTCTTCGCCGCCGCGCCTTGTGCGCAGGGCGGCGAAGGCGTTGCCCTCGGGATCGGCGACGACTGCGCCTTGCTGGCTGTTCCCCCCGGGGAGCAGTTGGCGATTTCCACCGACACGCTCGTGGCCGGTGTGCATTTCGCAGACCCTTGCGACCCGTTTCTGCTCGGTCAGCGCTCGCTGGCTGTGGCTGTCAGTGATCTGGCCGCCATGGGTGCCACTCCCATTGCCTTTACCCTTGCCCTGACTTTGCCGACGGTGACCACCGATTGGCTGGAAGCTTTCGCTCGTGGTTTGAACCTTATGGCGCAAAATTGCGGTGTGGCGCTGGTGGGTGGCGATACCACTCGCGGGCCGTTGAGCCTGACCATGACTGTGTTCGGTCGGGTGCCAACCGGTCTGGCGTTGACCCGCAGCGGCGCACAGCCGGGCGATTTGCTCTGCGTGGGCGGTGAGCTGGGTAACGGCGCGGGCGCGTTGCCTTTGGTGCTCGGCCAGCGAATGGCTGATGCGGCCATCGCTGATCCGTTGCGTGCCCATTACTGGTCGCCGCAACCGCAGTTGGGGCTGGGCATGGCGTTGCGCGGCAGAGCCACGGCGGCGCTGGACATCTCCGACGGCCTGCTCGCCGACTGCGGGCATATTGCCCTGGCGTCGAAAGTCGGGGTTCAGGTAGAGCGCAGTAAGCTGCCGCTGTCGAAGGCGCTGCTGGCCTTCCTCGGTCAGTCTGGCGCTGAGCAAGCCGCCTTGAGCGGTGGTGACGATTACGTGCTGGCCTTCACCTTGCCGCCCGCCGAGTTGCCATCGTTACTGGCGGACGGCTGGCCGATCCATGTGCTTGGGCGGGTCGTAGCAGGGCAGGGCGTGACACTGCTGGACGCTGACGGACACGACATCACCCCGCCAATCCGGGGTTATCAACATTTTCGGGAGACACCGTGACAGATCATCCCAAACAGGTCCCGGCGGAGTTCGTACCGCCGTCGGTCTGGCGCAACCCTTGGCATTTCCTGGCGTTCGGCTTCGGCTCGGGCACCCTGCCAAAAGCGCCGGGCACCTGGGGTTCGTTAGTGGCGTTACCCTTCATTCCGTTGTGGCAGATGCTGCCCGATTGGGGTTATTGGCTGATGCTCGGCATCACCATGCTGTTCGGCTTCTGGCTGTGCGGCAAGGTCGCCGATGATTTGCGCGTGCACGACCACGAAGGCATCGTCTGGGACGAAATGGTCGGGATGTGGATCACCCTGTGGCTGGTGCCGGAAGGTTGGTATTGGTTGCTGGCGGGGTTCCTGATGTTCCGCTTCTTCGACATCCTCAAGCCCTGGCCGATTCACTGGATTGACCGGCATGTGCACGGTGGCGTCGGGATCATGCTCGACGATGTGCTGGCAGGCGTATTTGCGTGGTTGGCGATGCAAGGGCTGGTGTGGTTTTTCGTCTGAGGCGTCAAGTGAGAGAACTGCGGATGGCGCGAAGCGGGTTGCTGTTGATGGTTTTTGCGGTGTTTTGCTCGCTCGCCCGGGCCGGGGATGCGCCGACGACGCCGTCTGTGATTCATCTGGCCAGCGAAGCCTGGGAAGACTTCACCAACGCCGATGGTCGTGGTTTGGGTTGGGACGTGTTGCGCGAAGTGTTCGAGCCGGCTGGCGTCAAACTGGATATTCGTACCGAACCTTACACGCGTGCCACGGGCCTGGCACAGCGCGGCGAAGTGGACGCCTGTGTCGGTGCTTATCGGGATGAAGTCAGCGATGTGCTCTATCCGCGCTGGCATTTCGATACCGATCCGATCTATGCATTGGGTCTGACCAGCAATCCGGCGCCGACCTTGCAAACCCTGGGCAACTATCGATTGGCCTGGGTGCGCGGCTACAAATTCCAGGATTATTTACCCAATGTGCAGAGCTATAACGAAATCGTGCGGCGTACCGGAATTCTTTCGATGCTGATTCACAACCGCATCGATTACTACATCGACGCGCTGGACGAGGTTAACTCCATCGTCAACCGAGCCAAGGCCCCGTCGCAATTTCGCCGTACGCACATCGTGGATTTGCCGCTTTATCTGTGCTTCGCCGATACACTTCGGGCCCGCAAGTTGATGGCGCTGTTCGATCAGCGCATGGAAGTGCTGGTAAAAAACGGCCAGCTGAAACCGATCTTCGCAAAGTGGAAGCAGCCGTACCCGTTTGGCACAAACTGAACATAGTCAATGTGGGAGCAACTGTCTTGATGAGCTTTATTTTGAAGGCATATTGATAGACAGCTGAACTCCCACAGGGGCGTTGGCTTGGCCTCTTGATCAAACATTTTGATCGTTATGCCCCATAATTCAGCCTAAGCGTCTGCGGGAACGTGCTGTTACAATGCCGCCTCTGCGAATCTTCAGTACTTATAGATCAGGAGCACACCGGTGCCTGTCGTTTTTGTCGCCGCTTCCAAGCTGCCAACGCCTTTTGCGCAATTCACCATGCATGGCTTTCTCGATGAAGAGAACGGGCGCGAGCACGTGGTGCTGAGCCTGGGTGAGTTCGCCGACGGTGCTCCGGTACTCGGCCGGTTGCACTCCGAATGCCTGACGGGCGATGCCTTGTTCAGCCAGCGTTGCGACTGCGGTTCGCAACTCGAGGCAGCCTTGCAGGCGATCGCCCGTGAAGGCCGTGGCGTGTTGCTCTACTTGCGTCAGGAAGGTCGCGGCATTGGCCTGTTGAACAAGATCCGCGCCTATGAATTGCAGGATGGCGGTGCCGACACCGTTGAAGCCAATGAGCGTCTGGGTTTCGCCGCTGACCAGCGCGACTACGCCATGTGCTTGCCGATGCTGGAGCACCTGGGCGTGAAGTCCCTGCGTCTGATGACCAACAACCCACGCAAGGTCAAAGCCTTGACCGACATGGGCATTGTGGTTGCCGAGCGCGTGCCGTTGCACACCGGGCACAACCCGCACAACAAACTCTATCTGGCGACCAAGGCCAGCAAGCTCGACCACATGATGGGTAACGAGCATCAGGGCGAGGTTGACCGGGCGTGACCCGCGGTCAGGTACGGCGGCGACTCTCCGTCAACTGGTGGCAATACCTGGCGCTGGCCTTGCTGCCGCTGTTCGTGATCAACGGTGTATTCGGCAAAAGCGAGGCGATTCTGCCGGTGCTGGCCATGCCGTTATTCATCGCCGGTGTGGCCTCGATGTTTGTCAGCCTGAAGTTCTTTGGCGGCTACAAGCACGCGCTGATCGCCACCCAGAAAGCCCTCGACACCCCTGAAGAACCCGACGCCTGGATCGCCCTGGCCGCGAAACGCCGTGCCGCGTTTCTGGTGGCCGGCCTGCCCGCCTGGATTGGTGCGCTGGCGGTATTCGTTGGGCTTGAAGCTGTGCCGCTGGTGCTGCTGGCGCTGTCGACCACGGTGCTGTTCTACCTCTACCGTATCCCGCGTCAACTCGGCTGATGCGCAGCATCTGGCTGGCGGTGTTGCTGCTGGCCGTCAGCGGTTCGGCGGCTGCAATTGAACGGGTCGTCAGTCTGGCGCCGTCGCTTTCTGAAATCGTCGTTGAGCTGAACTCGGCTGACCTTCTGGTCGGTATGCTGGATGCCGGCGAACGTCCCGCTGAACTCAAAGACATTCCTTCCGTGGGCAGCTACGGCCAGTTGGACATGGAACGACTGCTCAGCCTCAAGCCCGATCTGTTGCTGCTATGGCCGGGCAGTGTGGGGCCGGCTCAGCGTGAGCAGCTCAAACGGCTGAACATTCCCACCTATGTCGCCGAACCTCATAACCTCGAACAACTTACCGCCCAGATTGAAGCGATTGCTACGCAACTTGGCAGAGCGGAGCGTGGTGTTTCATTGGCCGAAAATCTGCGTCAACGACTCGATTCCCTGCGCCAGCGCTATCGAAGGGATGAGCCGATACGGGTGTTTTATCAAGTCTGGGATCGGCCGCTGTACACCGTGGGCGGCGGGCAGATCATCAGCGATGCGCTGCAGGTCTGCGGGGCGCGCAATGTATTTGCCGACCTGACGCAGCCTGCCCCGCAGGTTAGTGTGGAGGCGGTGTTGCAGCGCAATCCCGAGGTGATTCTGGCCAGTGATCAGGCGCAGCTCGATGCATGGAAGACCTGGCCTCAGGTAACGGCGGTGGCACAGGGGCAATTACTGCTGGTGACGGACAAAGGCCTGGAGCGGCCGAGCGGGCAGATGATCGAAGCGACTGCCAAGTTGTGCCAGATTATCGCGCCCGACCATTAAGACCGAGGCGCATTCATCGCGGGCAAGCCCGCTCCCACAGGTTCAGTGTGATCTCTGTGGGAGCGGGCTTGCCCGCGATGAGGCCGGCTCAAACACCACAATCTCTGGTCAAAACCCCGGCGTCCAGGTCACCCCGAACATCCACGCCCGGCCTTCTTCGCGATACCCATACTGACTGCCGTCATGGCTGTACAACGCCCGGCTGTAGCCCTTGTTCAGCAGGTTATCGACCTTCAACTCCAGCTTGATCTCGCGATTCAGCGCCCAGCTGCTACGCATCCCCAACAACGCATACCCGCCTAACGGCTGCTGGTTGTTCTCGTCGTCATAACTGCTGCTCACCGCTTGCCAACTGGCACCGAGGCCCAGTCGATCAAACTGTCGATCCAGGTCCAGGCTCAAAGTCCGCCGTGCACGACGGGCGAGGGTGTGGCCGCTGTCGCGATCCCGTGGGTCGATGATCGCCACGCCGAGATTGCTCTGCCAGCCGAATAGTTCTTGTTTCAATGCTGCTTCAAAACCGTTGATGCGCGCCGAAGCGACATTCGCCGGGCGGTTGTTGCTGCCGAAAATAATCGCGTCTTCAAGATCAGTGCGGTACAGCGAAGCTTCCAGGCGACTGCTCTGCGTCAGCTGACTGCGCCATTGCAGCTCATAACTTTTCGAGGTCTCGGGTTTCAAATCCGGGTTGCTGAAGTCCGGGTAGTACAGGTCGTTGAAGGTCGGCGCGCGAAAGCCTTCGCTGTAGGTCAACAGCACATCGTTGTCCAGGTTCAGCGGCAGGGTGAACGTGCCGCTCCAGCTGTTCTGGCTGCCGAACTGCTGGTTCTGGTCGCGACGCAGGCCCAGTTCGGTAGAGAAACTGTCGGCCTGATAGCGATGCTGGATAAACGCTGCACGGTTCCAGCGGCTGTCTTCGTCGAACGCTGTGCTGCTATTGATTCGGTCTTCGTACCAGTCGCCGCCGAGGATCAGGCTGTTGCGCTCATCCAGGGTCAGGTCGTTCTGCCAATTCACCGAATCGCGGTAAGTGTTGAACACGCTGCGCTCGTCGCTGAGCTTGTCGAGCGTCTTCTCGCGGTTTTCGCTGTGGCCGAACTCGACGCGGGTTTTCCACCGGTCATTGATCCGCGCGTCGACATAAGTGCTGACGCTGCTCACAGAGAACTCGCTGTAGGGCTTCTGCTGGACCGATTCGAAGGTGTTCATATCGAAGCGACCGAGCGGGTTGTCGAACGCGCTTTTACCTTGGTTATCCAGCAGGTTGGCGCCGACTTCGATGTTGTCGGTGAGCGCGTGACTCAGGCTTAAGCTGACCGACTTATTGCGGTATTCATCGTGATCGCCATCACTGGGGTAAGACTCGTGGGTGCGATTGATGCCTGCCGTTTCATCAAGGCTGGCACCGAGATTGAAGCGTGTCTGCGCGTTGCCGCCGGACAATCCGAGGCTGCGCTCCCAGGTCTGGTTGCTGCCAACCCCCACGTGCATGCGTGGTTGCAGGCCTTGTTCGTCGCCACGGCGAGTGAAGATCTGGATCACCCCGCCAATCGCATCGCTACCGTAAATCACCGAGCGTGACCCACGCAGCACTTCTACGCGCTCGACCTGTTCGATGTTGATGTGCTGCAGGTTGCTGTCGCCGGAGGTCGAGTTGCCGATGCGCTGGCCGTCGACCAGTACCAGGCTTTGCGCCGACTTGGTACCACGAATGTAGATCCCCGGCAGACTGCCACGCCCCCCGGTTTGCCCGACCTGTACACCCGGTACACGGCGCAGCAAGTCAGTGACGCTGCTCGGTTGCAGACGGTCGATGTCTTCGCGGGTGAACACCGTGTTTGCAGCGCTGCTGTCGTTGCGCGCTTCGACCTGACGGTTGGCGCTGATCAGCACGTCGGGCAGTTTCAGGGCCTGCTCGCGTTCGAAGGTGTCGGCCAAGAGTTGGCCGGCCGGCAGGAGGGTCAGCATCAGGGCAAAAGGGGAGAGTTTCATGAGCAGTCCGTTGACACTTTAAAGCGAACACATTCTGAAGGTTGCATAAAACCAATGTGGGAGCGGGCTTGCCCGCGATGACGGTGTGTCAGTCAATGAATAAGTTGACTGTCATTCCGCTATCGCGGGCAAGCCCGCTCCCACAGGGTTTTGTGTATATCTAATGTTTAGATATTCAGCAGCTGCAGGCGCTGACGCACCGCGTCTTCGATCCCAACCTCATCCAGCCCGCATTCGGCCAGCATTTGCGCAGGCTTGGCGTGCTCCACATAGGTGTCCGGCAAGCCCAGGTGCAGCACCGACTTGAGGATGTTTTCGCGGGCGAGGAACTCGCTGACCGCGCCGCCGGCACCGCCCATGATTGCGTTCTCTTCGATGGTCACCAGCAATTCATGGCTGCCGGCGATTTCGCGAACCAGTGCTTCGTCGAGCGGTTTGACGAAACGCATGTCGACCACGGTCGCATCCAGCTTCTCGGCGACTTTCAGTGCCTCGGCCAATTGCACGCCGAACACCAGCAGGGCGACTTTGCTGCCCTGACGGCGGACGACACCCTTGCCGATTTCAATCGGTTCGAGGTCTTTAGCGATCGGTGCATTCGGGCCAGTGCCGCGTGGATAACGCACCGCTGCCGGGCCGTTGTACAGGTGGCCGGTGCTGAGCATTTTACGCAGTTCGTTTTCGTCGCTCGGGGTCATCACCAGCATGCCGGGGATGCAACGCAGGAACGACAGGTCAAAGCTGCCCGCGTGTGTCGGGCCGTCTTCACCCACCAGACCTGCGCGGTCGATGGCGAACAGCACGTCGAGGTTTTGCACCGCGACGTCATGAATCAGTTGGTCATAAGCGCGCTGCAGGAAGGTCGAATAGATCGCCACCACCGGTTTTGCGCCTTCGCAGGCCATGCCGGCCGCGAGGGTCACGGCGTGTTGCTCGGCAATCGCCACGTCGAAATAACGCTCCGGGAAGCGCTCGCTGAAGGCCACCAGGTCAGAGCCTTCCTTCATCGCCGGGGTAATCCCGACCAGACGCGGATCGACCGTGGCCATGTCGCACAGCCATTCACCGAACACACCGGAATACTTCGGCCCGCCGGCTTTCTTCGGCGCGGCGGCCGGAGCGTCCACAGGTTCGAGTTTGGTGATGGCGTGGTAACCGATCGGGTCGACTTCTGCCGGAGCGAAGCCTTTGCCTTTCTTGGTGACCACATGCAGGAATTGCGGGCCTTTCAGATCGCGCATGTTGCGCAGGGTGGCGATCAGGGTCGGCAGGTCGTGGCCATCGATCGGGCCGATATAGTTCCAGCCCAGTTCTTCGAACAGCGTGCCGGGAACCAGCATGCCTTTGGCGTATTCTTCGGTGCGACGGGCGATTTCCCAGGCGCCGGGCAGGCGCGAGAGGACCTTTTTGCTGCCTTCGCGCATGCTCGCGTAAGTGCGGCTGGAAAGGATTTTCGCCAGATAGTTCGACAGCCCGCCGACGTTGCGCGAAATCGACATGTCGTTGTCGTTGAGAATCACCAGCATGTTGGCGTCCACTTCCGGCGCATGGTTCAGCGCCTCGAAGGCCATGCCTGCGGTCAGTGCGCCGTCGCCGATCACCGCGATCGCCTTGCGATCACTGTGTTGCAGGCGGGCGGCAATCGCCATGCCCAGCGCTGCGCTGATCGAGGTGCTGGAGTGGCCGACGCCAAAGGTGTCGTACTCGCTCTCGGAACGACGCGGGAAGGCGGCAATGCCGTCCTTCTGGCGCAGAGTGCCCATGCGCTCGCGACGGCCGGTGAGGATTTTGTGCGGGTAGGCCTGATGACCCACGTCCCACACCAGCCGGTCATCCGGGGTGTCGAAGACGTAATGCAACGCGATGGTCAGCTCGATGACGCCCAGGCCGGCACCGAAATGCCCGCCGGTCTGACCGACCGTGTAGAGCAATTCCAGGCGCAACTCATTAGCCAGGGTTTCCAGCTCGGCTTCGCCTAACCGGCGCAGGCCGTCCGGCGTGTTGGCACGGTCGAGCAGGGGCGTGGTCGGGCGCTTGCGGGGAATCTCATGAAACGTCGTGGGCATCAGGCGAATCGTTATAGGTATAAAAGATGCGGCAGTTTACCTGATGCATCGCCCCCTGCCCACGCGTTGGTTTTTTTTGGCGGATACGCCGTCAGCTGCGGCGATCGACGATGTACCGGGCCAGATCGCGCAATGGCTCGGCCGCCGCGTCAAACGGTCGCAGCGCGTGCAGGGCCTGGTCGCGCAGTTCCAGGGCATAGGCCTTGGCCGCGTCAAGACCAAGCAGAGCCGGGTAGGTCGGCTTGTCCCGGGCAATGTCGGCGCCCTGGCGTTTGCCGAGGGTTTCGGTGTCACTTTCGACGTCGAGAATGTCGTCCTGGACCTGAAATGCCAAGCCAATGGCCTGTGCATAACTCTGCAAGGACTTCAGTTCGTCCTTCGCGGCATGACCGCTGGCGAGGGCGCCGAGCTTGACGCTGACTTCAATCAACGCGCCGGTTTTGTGCCGGTGCATGTATTCAAGAGCTTTTTGATCGAGCTTCAGGCCCACCGAACCGAGATCGATGGCTTGCCCGCCGACCATGCCCGCCGGGCCCGCCGCCAACGCCAGGGCGCTGACCATCTGTAGACGGGTTTCGGCGTCACAACTGCTCAGGTGCGGGTCGAGGAGGGCGCTGAAGGCCAGACTCTGCAAACCGTCACCGGCGAGGATTGCACAGGCTTCATCGAATTTTTTATGCGTAGTCGGCTGGCCGCGACGCAGATCGTCGTCGTCCATGGCCGGCAAATCGTCGTGCACCAGCGAATAAGCGTGGATCAGCTCAACCGCACAAGCCGCGCCGTTGGCTTGCTCAGCCTTGCCGCCCAGCGCTTCGCATGCGGCGTAGGCCAGCAATGGGCGTACACGCTTGCCGCCATTCATCACGCTGTAACGCATGGCTTCGTAGAGACGTGCGAGTTCAGGGCCTGGCGCGTTGAACAGGGTTTCCAGTGCAGCATTGACGCGGGCCTGACTGGTCGCCGAATACGCCGCAATCATTCTGGCTGATCCGCGTCGAAGGGTTCCTCGGCCAGCTCACCATCACGCTCGAGCAGCACTTGAACCTTCTGCTCGGCCTGAGCCAGCGCCGCCTGGCAATCACGGGTCAGCCCGATGCCCTGCTCGAAAGCGGTCAGCGAGTCTTCCAGCGACAATTCGCCGTTCTCCAGACGCTCCACCAGCGTTTGCAGGTCAGCGAGAGATTGTTCGAAATCCAGTGCAGCTTTTTTGCGGGCCATGGCGGCTATTTCCGGTTGACGTTAAACCGGCGCGACACTAGCAGACATAGGGGTTATGGGCAAATGAGCGGGGCGTTTCGGGCAACGAGTTTTGGGAGTCAATGCGACCTCTGTGGCGATCATGATTAATGGTCATCGGGATAGCTGATTTGATATCGAGTACTGCGCCCGCCGCCGGGCAGGCGTTTCAGACAGCCCTTCTCCAGCAGTTCGGCCAGATGACGGGTTGCGGTGGCTTTGGAAACCTTTGCCACTGCCTGGTATTGAGCGGCGCTGATGCCATTATCGAAACCTCGTTCCCCGCCATCGAGCAAGCGATTCAGTACTTTGGTCTGCTCGGCCGACAGTTCGGATTCCCGATGTGCCTGCCAGAAACGCGCCTTGCCCAGTACCGGTTCGATCCGCGTCATGGCTTGCTGCAAGCTGCGCAACAAGGTTTGCAGGAACCACTCCAGCCACTCGGTGATATCCAGCGTGGCTTTCTGACTGGTTTCCAGCACTCGGTAATAGCCTGAACGATCATCCAGAATACTCGCCGACATGGCGTAGAAACGGATGGCCTGAGCCTCACCCTGAGCCAGGGCCAGATCAGTGATCGTTCGCGTCAGGCGACCGTTGCCATCGTCGAAAGGATGCAACGTCATGAACCAAAAATGCGCGACGCCGGCCCGCAGCAAAGGGTCGAGGCCGACCTGATTTCGGCTGGCTTCAAACCAGGTCAGGAAGGTATCGAGTTGTCGTTCAAGACCAAGGCGAGGCGGCGCTTCGAAGTGAACGGTCGGCCTGTCGAGTCGCCCCGAAACCACTTGCATGGGCTCGTCGCCGCGCAGGGCGCCGACACGGATCGACCGGGCGGCGAGATCCGTGTCTTGCTCAGGAAACAGCCATTGATGCCAATCCAGCAATCGCACCAATGTCAGTGGCTCAGCGAAATGCCGGGTCGCGTCGAGCATCAATTGCGCAAGGCCCTCACTGCGCTGGCTCACCTTATCGCCATTGACCAGGTCCAACCCCAACCGTCGCGCCAGAGAAGAGCGTACGGAGCCAACATTCAGCTGTTCACCCTCGATAGCGGACGAAGTCACGATGTTCTGCAACAACGCATCCAGTTCGTTTTGCGCGCTCAACGAACTGCCTACCGAACTGGCCATCCCCATCAACCGCCCCTGCGCCTGAACGCAGTCGCGCAAAAGTAGCGTCAAGCGCTCGGCTTGCCATTGGAAATTCGGCCAATCAGGCTGCTGCCAGATCCCGTGAGGTGCCATGGAATCGGTGCTCTTGGAATGAGTGAGCCGATTAAAAATGCTATTCGCCTCATATAGTGAGCCGAATATGACGCCTGTTCGGCTCACCGTCCAGTTGTCGGACAGCATGTCGCCTCACGTGCGGCTGCGATCGAATCGCACAGCATGTGGGTTGGCCGCAGGTCAATTGGTTGTTCAGGCTTTATTTTCAGGCATTAAAAAGCCGGCTTGTGGCCGGCTTCTCGGGGACTGGCTTGGTTTATTTTTGGTAAACCGCGCCAGCCTTCAAAACGTACACCCGGATCTTGCGTCCGGCTGTGGGACTTGGCGAGAAAGTCATCTGCCTTGTCGGTGCGATCTGAGCCTGAAGAAGGGTCGATGCGCAAATGTGGGGCGCAGCATACTGATTTTTTTGAGAAATTCCCAGCTTGGTATGCGGGGTAGGGCGATTGCGCTGAGGTGTAGCAGCTGCCGAACCCGCAGTGAATGGTTTTGCGACTGCTGCGCAGTCGAACGGGGGCAAGCCCCCTCGCCACAGTGGATCACAGGGTTACGTGCTTACAGGAAGGGCACGGACGGCCTGCGTTTGTTGAGCGTCGACCACCAGAATACCCATCCCAATACCCTTATGTTCTGCTTGTCGATCTGCTCGGCATTGAAGATCTCATCTGGATACTCGGCTTTGTTGTAACTGCGCAACCGCAGCGCATTTCCCGGCATTCGATGCAGGTATTTGATCCGTAGCATCCCGTCATGCTCGATCGCATAAATTTCCCCATCAATAACCTGAGTAAGCCCGCGGTCGATTGCAAGCGTCGAACCGTCTTCAATCTTTTCGGCCATGCTGTTGCCGATCATGTGGGTAAAAATAGCGTCGGCGTGGTTGATTTCCAGGGAGTCCAGATGGCTGCGGGGCAGGCGGATGGATTGGCTGGGGTCTTTGACGACGTGAGTTTTGTTGGAGCCCGGGGCGGTGGTTGTTTCTTTGTAGAAGGGCAGCTCGACGTCGATGGCCTCGATCACCGTGTAGATGCCGCGGATGGCCTGGGCGTCGAAGGTGTTGCCGGCCTCGTCGAGCACGCGCAGGCGTGAGGATTCTTTCGGGCCTTCGCCGGTCTTTAGCCAGTCGCTGTTTACAGACAGTAGTCTGGCGACCTCTTCCATGCGGTAGGCGGGCACACCTCGGGTGTACCAGTTGTGGATATTTTGCGCTTCCGTGTCGAAGAAAGCGGCAAATCCTGTGGTTGTGATTTTCGCTGCTTCGAGGAGTGCTTTAAACCGTGGGCCGCTAGTGTTTTTTTTCATAAACACGAGTTTACTGGCGCAGGATGGGGGTTTGAATAAACGATCCGTTCAAATTTCGAGGGAAATTTAAGACTGGATGTAAGACGCTTTTAGTGGAAATTAAACAGGAAAAAACCAAAGCCAAGAAGCGTTCCACGTACCGTTAAAGGTCAGTGTCTGAGCGGAGCGCCCACAAAAAACCCCGGATCAACCGGGGTTCTTCTTCAACCGTCGCAGCTAGAAGCTTACCGCGGCTTCTCAGCCTTTATAGGCAGCAACCGACTTGGTGATCGCGTCGCGGGCGGCATCTGCGCCGGCCCAGCCTTCGATCTTCACCCATTTGCCTTTTTCGAGATCTTTGTAGTTCGCGAAGAAGTGCTCGATCTGCTGAATCAGCAGCGCAGGCAGATCGGTGTATTCCTTCACGTCGACGTACAGCTGGGACAGCTTGTCGTGTGGAACCGCGATCACTTTGGCATCGCCGCCACCGTCGTCGGTCATGTTCAGGATGCCGACTGGACGCGCGCGGATTACCGAACCTGGAGCAACCGGGTAAGGGGTCACGACCAGCACGTCGAGGGGATCACCGTCGTCGGCCAGGGTGTTCGGGATGTAACCGTAGTTGGCCGGGTAGAACATCGGGGTGGCCATGAAACGGTCAACGAACAGGCAATCGCTGTCTTTGTCGATTTCGTATTTGATCGGCGCGTGGTTGGCCGGGATCTCGATCGCGACGTAGATGTCGTTCGGCAGGTCTTTGCCAGCCGGAATCTTGCTGTAGCTCATTGGGCGGTGCCCCCGTTAGTTGACCAAAAACACTTGGCCGGATTGACCAAAAAGTGGCGGCGATTATAGGCATATTCCGCCACCGTTGCCATGCGCCAGAGGTCGTAGAGACGCTGCCGGGCACTACTGGTGTGCCTGATAGACCGGGTTCTCGGCCAGAAGTTGCCGCAGACGTGCCAGTGGATCCTGCCGATAAAACAGCTTCAATTGCTCATAGACTTGTGGATAAGCGTCATGTAGCAAATCCGGGGCGCTGAAGAAGTATTCGCTGGTGACCGCGAAGAACTCGGCGGGGTTTTCTGCTGCGTACGGGTCGATGACGGTTTGCGCGTCAGGGTTGCGATCCAGTTGCCGATCGAGGTCGTCATAGGCCTCTTGCATGACTCTTGCCCAATCACTGACGCGCATATCGGCATGCAGCGGCGGCAGGCCATTGGCGTCGCCGTTGAGCATGTCGAGTTTGTGCGCGAGTTCGTGGATGACCAGGTTGTAGCCTTCCCAGCCACCGCTGGCCATCACGCCGGGCCAGGCGAGGATGATCGGGCCTTGCTGCCAGGCTTCGCCGCTGTGTTCGCCGTCCCATTCATGTTCAACGCCGCTGGCATCGCGATGGCGCTGGGGGCTGAGGAAATCGTCGGGGTAAAGGATGATTTCGTGAAAGCCCTGATACCAGTTCAGATCGCCCAGATGCAGCAGGGGCAATTGGGCTTGGGCGGCGAGCAGCAGGCGTTGCTCTTGGTGAAGCTCGACGCCGGGCAGGGCGGTCAGGTGCTTGTCTTGCAGGAACAGCACGCAGGCTTCGCGCAGCCACTGGTCTTCGGCTGCGCTGAGGCCATCGAGAAAACTCAAGTGATGGCGCACCCGTTGCCACATGTCGTCGGCAATCGGATGCCTGGCCAAGGTGCGCTGGCGTCGCCAGGCGCTAAGGGACCACATCGTGAGTCAGCGGGGTTCGGCTTTGGACGCAGCATGACCGAGGCGGCTGCGGATCACGCTGATGATCATCGGCAGCAGCGACAGCAGGATGATGCCCACTACCAGCAGCGACAGGTTTTTCTTGATGAACGGTACGTTGCCGAAGAAATAACCCAAGGTCACCAGGCCACCCACCCAGAGGATGGTGCCGAGGACGCTGAAGGCAAAGAATCGTGGGTAAGGCATTTTGCCAATGCCCGCGACGAAGGGGGCAAAGGTGCGGATGATAGGCATGAAGCGCGCCAGGGTCACGGTTTTGCCGCCGTGCTTGTCGTAGAAGTCGTGAGTTTGTTGCAGGTAGTCGCGGCGGAAAATTTTCGAGTTCGGGTTGCGAAACAACCGTTCGCCAACGGTGCGGCCGATCACGTAGTTGGTGCTGTCACCGAGAATCGCCGCCAGCATCAGCAGGCCGCCCAGCAGCACCGGGTCCATGCCGCCACCGGCCGCCACGGCGCCCGCGATGAACAGCAGGGAATCACCCGGCAGGAATGGCATCACCACCAGACCGGTTTCGCAGAAGATCACCAGAAACAGAATGGCGTAGATCCATGACCCATAGTTAGTCACCAGCAGGTCGAGGTAAACATCGAGATGCAGGATAAGATCGATCGGGTTGAAATCCATGGAAAGCACCTGTGGTGATGGCCCGACTCTGCAGGCCTGTGCGGATGGCTTCGCGTAAGACTACAGCTAAGTGTGATTTTTCTTACGAGCCGGAAGAATGGGCATTATACGGGGTGACAAGTGAAAAACGCGTCGAGTTTGTAGCGGGGGATGTCGATGGGTCGACCACAGTTCTGTTGGCTTTGCACAATCCACTGTGGTGAGGGGGCTTGCCCCCGTTCGGCCGCGAAGCGGTCGTCAATCAGCAAATGAGTTTCGCCAGACAAACCGGGTGCTCGGGTTTTGGGAGCGCTTCGCACTCCAGCGGGGGCAAGCCCCCTCGCCACAGGAGTCCAGCTCTTCTCCGAGGTGCTTACAGCCCGTCACTGATCGGTAATACGTAGTTCTTGAACTCGGTGTCTTCCTTGAACCCGATGGATTCGTAGGTTTTCTGCGCGACTTCGTTATCGCTGCTGGTGGAAACGCGCATGCGCACGGCATTGGTTTCCTTGGCCATTTTTTTCGCGGTGCGGATCAGGTTGTCGGCCACCAACTGGCGGCGGGCGTCTTCGGCGACGTAGATATCGTTGAGGATCCACACGCGTTTAAGCGAAAGAGACGAAAAACTCGGGTACAACTGACAAAAACCCATCAGTTTGTTGTTGTCGTCATCGGCCAGGGCCAGGTAGATCACCGATTCCTTGCGCCGCAGGCGTTTCTCGAGGAACGCCCGGGATGAGTCCGGATACGGCAGGGAACCGTAAAACTCACGATATTTGACGAACAACGGGGTCAGCAGGTCGAGGTGTTCGAGGGTCGCTTGAATAATCCGCATGGTAGGTCTCGTCTTCAAGTGGCTGTCTTGCGTGGTGACGGCGACGGGAAACCCTGGCGGCCGTGCATCGATCCTGCCTGAAACCTGAATAGAAACGCAATGCGGAAACGGTTCAGGTATCCGACGGGCTCAGTAGGAAATTACCTTTCATATCTGCACCAATATCCGACTCCAGCGTCTGAACCTGGGCTTCGTCCTTCAGACTGACCCCTGATAACTGCCGCCGACAGGCTTCGCGCATCAAATACAGCAAGCGGTGTGCCGCCATGCCGTAACTCAAGCCTTCGAGCCGAACATTCGAGATGCAGTTGCGATAGGCATCTGTCAGTCCGACTTTGGGATTATAGGTGAAATACAACCCTAGGCTGTCTGGCGAGCTCAAGCCGGGGCGTTCGCCGATCAATATGACCACCATCTTCGCGCCCAGCAGCTCGCCGATCTCGTCGGCCACCGCTACACGGCCCTGTTCCACCAGAATCACCGGCGACAGAGACCAGCCTTCAGCGGCTGTCTGTTCTTCCATGCGCGTCAGAAACGGTAAGGTGTGGCGATGAACGGCCAATGCCGAGAGGCCATCGGCCACCACAACGGCCAAATCCACCCCGCCAGGATGCCTCAGTGCGTAATCGCGCAAGGTCTGCGCCGACTCATCACTCAACTTGCGCCCCAAATCGGGGCGCTGCAGATAGCTGTTCCGGTCCGTGGCGGCGCTGTGCAGCAGCAAACTCTCACGTCCACGCTCGGCCAGTTGCGAACTGAGCCCCATGTGATCGAACGGCAGATGCACTGCATCTCGGGCCTGCGCATGGGCGTACTGAAAATCCAGCTGCGCGCTGGTCGGCATGCTGGTGCCGGTACGACCGAGGGCAATACGTGCCGGGGTCAGGCGCCGCAACTCCAGCAATGGGTTTTGCGGATCGACAGGTGGTTTATCCATCTCAATACTCATCCCAGTTGCGCCATGGCTTGGCGGAAGGCCGGCGGCAGGTTGTCGCCGAAGTGAATTTTTCCGTCTGCCTGGGTGAAGATGCCCATGTTCGCCAGCCACTGTTCAAACTCCGGCGCCGGTTTCAGGCCCAGGGTTTTCCGGGCGTAGAGGGCGTCGTGGAACGACGTGGTCTGGTAATTGAGCATGATGTCATCAGAGCCGGGGATGCCCATGATGAAGTTGATCCCGGCCACGCCCAGCAGGGTCAGCAGGGTGTCCATGTCGTCCTGATCGGCCTCGGCGTGATTGGTGTAACAGATGTCGCAACCCATTGGCACGCCCAGCAGCTTGCCGCAGAAGTGGTCTTCGAGGCCGGCGCGGATGATCTGTTTGCCGTTGTAGAGGTATTCCGGGCCGATGAAGCCTACGACGGTGTTCACCAGAAACGGTTTGAAATGGCGTGCCACGGCGTAGGCGCGGGTTTCGCAGGTCTGTTGATCGATGCCGTGGTGTGCGTTGGCCGACAAGGCGCTGCCCTGGCCTGTCTCGAAATACATCAGGTTCTGGCCCAACGTGCCGCGATTCAGGCTCAAGCCGGCGTCATAGCCTTCCTGCAAGACGTTGAGGTTGATACCGAAACTGGCGTTGGCCGCTTCAGTGCCGGCGATCGACTGGAACACCAGGTCCAGCGGAACACCGCGATTCACCGCCTCGATGGAGGTGGTGACGTGGGTCAGCACGCAGGCCTGTGTAGGAATTTCGTAACGCTGGATGATCGCATCAAGCATTTCCAGCATGGCGCAGATCGAAGCGATGCTGTCGGTGGCCGGGTTGATGCCGATCATTGCATCACCGTTGCCGTACAGCAGACCGTCGAGAATGCTCGCGGCGATGCCGGCCGGCTCGTCGGTGGGGTGATTGGGTTGCAGGCGTGTCGAGAGCCGGCCGCGCAGGCCCAGAGTGCCGCGGAACTTCGTGACCACGCGGATTTTCTGCGCCACTAGCACCAGGTCCTGCACGCGCATGATCTTTGACACGGCGGCGGCCATTTCCGGGGTCAGTCCCGGAGCGAGGGCGCGCAGGCTCTGTTCGTCGGCGGCGTCGCTGAGCAGCCAATCGCGAAAGCCACCGACAGTGAGGTGGCTGACCGCTTTAAAAGCCTGTTTATCGTGAGTGTCGATGATCAGCCGGGTGACTTCATCGGTCTCGTAAGGAATCAGTACTTCCTGCAGGAAGTGAGTCAGCGGGATGTCAGCCAAGGCCATCTGTGCAGCCACTCGCTCGCCATCATTGAGGGCTGCAACGCCGGCCAGAAAGTCCCCGGAGCGCGCCGGGCTGGCTTTGGCCATGACGTCTTTGAGACTGTCGAAGCGGTAGGTCTGGGCGCCGACGGTATGGGCAAATACGGCCATGGGACGGTGTCCTCCTGATGAACTCAAGTCTTGATAACACTGAGCATCCAATGTGGGCGCGGGCTTGCCCGCGATGCAAACAACTCGGTTCAACAGTTGCACCGCGGTGATGCAATCGCGGGCAAGCCCGCTCCCACAGGGTTTGCGCTGTATCAGGGCAGGCGCCGGGAATCAGCCCGGCGCCGGTGCAACTCAGACGCCTTCGAGCATCGCATCCGCCGGCGCGTCGAAACGCTGCTTGGCAGTCAGTTGGAAATACAGGTAACCGGCCGCCATGAACCCGAGGAACACACACCCGATCAAGGTGTTGAACCATGCCATCGCCACCAGGCACACCACGGCCAGAAACAGCGCGATCCCCGGTACGATCGGGTAACCCGGGGCGCGGAAGGTGCGTTCCAGGTTCGGCTCGGTTTTACGCAACTTGAACAGGCTCAGCATACTGATGATGTACATCACGATGGCGCCGAATACCGACATGGTGATCATTGCCGCCGTCAGCGTCATGCCCTGCAGGTTGACCAGGCCGTCGCTGTAGATCGCCGCGATGCCGATCACGCCGCCCGCCAGAATCGCCCGGTGCGGTGTCTGGAAGCGCGAGAGTTTGGCCAGCCCTTTGGGCAGGTAACCGGCGCGAGCCAGGGCGAAGAACTGTCGTGAGTAACCAAGAATGATCCCGTGGAAACTCGCCACCAGGCCAAACAGGCCAATCCACACCAGCATGTGCATCCAGGTCGAATTATTGCCGACCACGGCTTTCATCGCCTGAGGCAGCGGATCGTTGATGTTCGACAATTGACGCCAGTCGCCGACGCCGCCAGCCATCACCATGACGCCGATGGCCAGGAACACCAGGGTCAGAATGCCACTGACATAAGCCTTGGGAATTGTGCGTTTCGGGTCCTTGGCTTCCTCGGCGGCCATGGCGGCTCCTTCAATGGCGAGGAAGAACCAGATCGCGAAAGGTATCGCCGCAAAGATGCCGGGGATCGAGGCCATGGTGAATTCGTTGGAACCCGACCAGCCATTGAGTACGAAATTGCTGAAGCTGAAGCCTGGGGCGACCACGCCCATGAACACCAGCAACTCGGCGACCGCCAGCACGGTGACCACCAGTTCGAACGTGGCTGCGATGCTCACGCCGAGGATATTCAAGCCCATGAACACGAAATAGGCGCCAACAGCGGCGATCTTCGGGTCCAGTTCCGGGTATTGCACGTTGAGGTAGGCGCCGATGGCCATGGCGATGGCCGGTGGCGCAAAGACGAATTCGATCAGGGTGGCAATGCCGGCGATCAGTCCGCCTTTTTCACCGAAGGCCCGACGGCTGTAGGCAAACGGCCCGCCAGCGTGGGGAATAGCGGTGGTCAATTCGGTGAAACTGAAGATGAAGCAGGTGTACATCGTCGCCACCATCAAGGCGGTGACGAGAAAACCCAGGGTCCCTGCGGTGCCCCAGCCATAACTCCAGCCGAAGTACTCGCCGGAAATCACCAGGCCGACGGCAATGCCCCATAGATGCAGGGTGCCGAGTGTGGGTTTGAGCTGTGTAGTAGAAGTCATAAGTCCTCTCTGTCTTTTTTATTGTTTGATCTGTTGGACTTTCGGGTATGGCGTTTATGTGTGATGCGGGCACGCAAAGCCCATGCCAGACCAGCAGGGCGATGATTTACGGTGTATTTAAGGACGCCGTCGCGGGCAAGCCCGCTCCCACAGGGTTAGGTGGTGAATCCACTTTTGGGGGCTGACCCAAATCCAATGTGGGAGCGAGCCTGCTCGCGATGACCATCTGAAGGGCGATACAGAACTATCTGTATCGCCCCCGGTTTTTAGAAGAAGCCCAACGGATTGATGTCGTAGCTCACCAGCAGGTTTTTGGTCTGCTGATAGTGGTCGAGCATCATTTTGTGGGTTTCACGACCGACGCCGGACTTTTTGTAGCCACCGAACGCGGCGTGCGCCGGGTACAGGTGGTAGCAGTTGGTCCACACGCGACCGGCCTTGATGGCGCGGCCCATGCGGTAGGCGCGGTTGATGTCGCGGGTCCAGAGGCCGGCGCCCAGGCCGAACTCGGTGTCGTTGGCGATGGCCAGGGCTTCGGCTTCGTCCTTGAAGGTGGTGATGCTCACCACCGGGCCGAAGATTTCTTCCTGGAACACGCGCATTTTGTTGGTGCCCTTGAGCAGGGTCGGCTGGATGTAATACCCGGTCGCCAGGCTGCCCTCGAGTTTTTCTACCTTGCCACCGGTCAGCAGTTCGGCGCCTTCGCCCTTGGCGATTTCCAGGTACGAAAGGATTTTGTCGAATTGCTGCTCGGACGCCTGGGCGCCGACCATGGTGTCGGTGTCCAGCGGGTCGCCACGTTTGATTTGCAGGACTTTGTTCATGACGACTTTCATGAACTCATCGTAGATCGACTCTTGCACCAAGGCGCGGGAAGGGCAGGTGCAGACTTCGCCCTGATTGAAGAACGCCAGCACCAGGCCTTCGGCGGCTTTTTCGATGAAAGTCGGTTCGGCTTGCATGATGTCGGCGAAGAAGATGTTCGGCGACTTGCCACCCAACTCCACGGTGGACGGAATGATGTTTTCGGCGGCGCATTTCATGATGTGCGAGCCGACCGGGGTCGAACCGGTGAAGGCGATCTTGGCGATGCGCTTGCTGGTGGCCAGTGCTTCCCCGGCTTCTTTGCCGAAGCCTTGCACCACGTTGAGTACGCCGGGCGGCAACAGGTCGCCGATTAGTTCCATCAGCACGGTGATGCCCAGCGGGGTTTGCTCGGCCGGTTTGAGGACCACGCAGTTACCGGCGGCCAAGGCCGGGGCGAGTTTCCAGGCGGCCATCAGAATCGGGAAGTTCCACGGAATGATCTGTCCGACCACGCCCAGCGGTTCATGGATGTGATACGCCACGGTGTTGCCGTCGATCTCGGCGGCGCTGCCTTCCTGGGCGCGGATGCAACCGGCGAAGTAGCGGAAATGGTCGGCGGCCAGCGGGATGTCGGCATTGAGGGTTTCGCGAACGGCCTTGCCGTTGTCCCAGGATTCGGTGATCGCCAGCACTTCCAGGTTCTGTTCGATGCGATCGGCGATTTTCAGCAGCACCAGCGAGCGTGCCTGGGCGGACGTGGCGCCCCAGGCATCGGCGGCGGCATGGGCAGCGTCCAGGGCCTTTTCGATGTCTTCGGCGGTGGAACGCGGGAATTCGGCAATAGGTTGGCCGTTGACCGGCGATGTATTGGTGAAGTACTGACCTTTGACAGGCGCGACGAACTCGCCGCCGATGTAGTTACCGTATTTGCTCTTGAACGAAACGATAGCGCCTTCAGTACCGGGGTGAGCGTAACGCATGATGGGTTTCTCCTTGGCTTTTGTGCTTATAAGGGAGGACGCGCTAAAGCGCTGCATTAAGCGTAGAGCAAAGGTCGGGCCAGCGCCTTGCAGGTCAGGTAAATCAAGGCCTTGCGTGTTTTTTGTCGGACGGATGGGCGGTGTTTGTGACGCTTGCGGTACAGCCCCTGTGACACTTTGTACCGTTTATGGCGCAGGCTGTGACTGGCGGGTCTTGCCAGCATTGCAATGCGTCGATGGCTGGAGGATGCTGGGCCTCAAATTGCCACACAGGTAATCCTCTGTAGTGAGGCTTGTGTGTGAGGGGCTTGTGTGGCGAGGGAGCTTGCTCCCGCTGGGCTGCGAAGCGGCCCCAAAAATGTCTGCCGGTCATGATTTTTGGCGAGCGCTTCGCACTCGAGCGGGAGCAAGCTCCCTCGCCACAAGGTGTGTGCCAGCCTCGTAATGGAGGGCAGCACAGCTATCGGGGAGAATAATAAGAAATGCACGACAATCATTTGAGTCGCCATGCCCAGCAAGTGCTGACCGTGACCCAAGGCAAATCCCACCTGCACGGTCCTGGCAGCGATCCATCCATTGCCCGTTCCTGGCTGCGTTGTCTTGAGGACTATCACCTCGACCCGGCCCTGACCATGGCGCCGACGGTGCTGGAACATGGCCGCGTGCTGGAAAGCCGCGAACGTTTGCAGCAAGTGCTGCAGATCGCCGGCAACGAAATGACCAGCCTCCACCAGCAACTTTCCGGTGCCGGTCATGCGGTGCTGCTGACCGACGCCCGCGGGGTGATCCTCAACTGTGTCACCGCGCCTGCCGAACGGAAGATTTTCGAGCGTGCCGGCCTTTGGCTCGGCGCCGACTGGAGCGAGGCTTGCGAAGGTACCAACGGCATCGGCACCTGCCTGGTGGAGCGTCAGTCCCTGACCATCCATCAAGACGAACATTTTCGTGGCCGTCATACCGGCCTGACTTGCTCGGCGAGCCCGGTGTTCGATCCTCACGGCGAGCTGCTGGCGGTGCTCGACGTGTCTTCGGCGCGTCACGAGGTGTCGCGTCAGAGCCAGTTCCACACCATGGCCCTGGTCAATCTGTCGGCGAAGATGATCGAGAGCTGCTATTTCCTGCGTTACTTCGACAATCAATGGTTGCTGCGTTTTCACCTGCAGGCCGAATCCGTCGGGCTGTTCAGCGAAGGGTTGCTGGCGTTTGACGGGGAAGGGCGGATCTGTGCGGTGAACCAGAGTGCGCTGAATTTGCTGGGGCATATTCGTGGCGGGCTGTTGGGCAAGCCGGTGGAGGCGTTTTTCGATTGTTCGCTGGATGAATTGCTTGGCCGCGCGAGCCCTGGTGCCAGCGCCAGTTGGCCGTTGCGCACCCGTGACGGGCGGCGGCTGTTTGCCGTGTTGCGCGGGCAGCCGCGCAGCATTCCGGTGCCGATGGTGCAAAGCCCGATGGTTGCCGAGCGTCCGCGGTTGTCGGGCATTTGCCTGGGTGATGCCGCGTTGCAGGAGGATTTCCGCAAGGCCTTGCGCGTGTTTGAGCGGGATGTGCCCTTGCTGATCAACGGCGAAACCGGTTCCGGCAAGGAAGCCTTCGCCAAAGCCGTGCATCAGGCCAGTCAACGTTCGGAAAAATCTTTCGTCGCCCTGAATTGCGCGGCGATTCCCGAAAGCCTGATCGAAAGTGAGCTGTTCGGCTATCGCGGCGGCAGCTTCACCGGTGCCCGCAAGGAAGGCATGCGTGGCAAGTTGCAGCAGGCCGATGGCGGGACGTTGTTCCTCGATGAAATCGGTGACATGCCGCTGAGCATGCAGACCCGGCTATTAAGGGTGCTGGAAGACCGTCAGGTGGTGCCGATTGGCGGTGAGCCGGAATCGGTCAATGTGCGGATCATCAGCGCCACTCACCGCAATCTGCTTGAACGGGTGCAGGACGGCAGCTTTCGCGAGGATTTGTATTACCGGCTCAACGGGCTGGAGGTCGCATTGCCGGCGCTGCGTGAGCGCGCTGACAAATCACAGTTGCTCGACTTTTTGCTGGCCGAAGAGGCGGGCGGGGAGACGGTATTGATCGACGGGCCGGCGCGGCAGGCCTTGCTGGATTTTGCCTGGCCGGGAAACGTGCGGCAGTTGCGCAATGTACTGCGGACCCTGGCAGCGTTGTGTGATGGCGGGCGGATCGGGCTGGGGGATTTGCCGGCGATGATTCGCCAGGCCCGGCCGGTGACGGCGTTGGCGGTTGAGGAACCGTCCGAGTATCCGCTGGACGATGCCGAGCGGTTGGCGTTGCTGACTGTGCTCGAGCAGCAGCGCTGGCACATGACGCACACGGCTGAACAGCTGGGCGTCAGCCGCAATACCCTCTACAGAAAGCTGCGTAAACACGGTATCGCCCGTTAAACCGAGTCGCCGCCAATCGCGGGCAAGCCCGCTCCCACAGGGTCTGCGCTGCCCTTGTGGGAGCGGGCTTGCCCGCGATGGCGTCAGTATGGGCGAAACACAAGGTGCGATTTTCCCCTCCCTACGCTAACCTGCGGCCATGTTTTACGAGGTCGACTATGCACATTCATATTCTTGGTATTTGCGGCACTTTCATGGGTTCGATGGCGGTCCTGGCCAAAGAGCTGGGCCATCACGTGACGGGCTCCGATGCCAACGTCTATCCGCCGATGAGCACTCAGCTGCAAGCCCAGGGCATTGAGTTAACCCAAGGTTACGACCCGGCGCAACTCGATCCGGCTCCGGACCTGGTGGTGATCGGCAATGCCATGTCCCGTGGCAACCCGGCCGTCGAATACGTGCTGAACAAAGGCCTGCCATACGTCTCCGGCCCGCAATGGCTGGCCGATCACGTGTTGCAAGGTCGCTGGGTGCTGGCGGTTGCCGGCACTCACGGCAAAACCACCACCAGCAGCATGCTCGCCTGGGTCCTGGAGCACGCGGGCATGAGCCCGGGTTTCCTGATTGGCGGCGTGCCGCAGAATTTCTCGGTATCAGCGCGTCTGGGTGATACGCCGTTCTTCGTGATCGAAGCCGACGAATACGACAGCGCGTTCTTCGACAAACGCTCCAAGTTCGTTCATTACCGCCCGCGCACGGCGATCCTGAACAATCTTGAATTCGATCATGCCGACATTTTCCCCGATCTGCCGGCCATCGAGCGTCAGTTCCACCACTTGGTGCGGACCATCCCGAGCGAAGGCCTGGTGATCCATCCGACCACCGAGCCGGCATTGCTGCGCGTGATCGAAATGGGCTGCTGGACTCCGGTGCAAACCACCGGTGCCGGCGGCCAGTGGCAAGTCAAACTACTCAGTGAAGACGGCTCGAAATTCGAAGTGATGTTTGAAGGCGCCGTTCAAGGCGTGGTCGAGTGGGACATGACCGGTCAGCACAACGTCGCCAACGCCTTGGCCACCTTGGCCGCTGCACGTCATGTCGGCGTAGTGCCATCGATGGGCATCGCCGCACTGAGCGCGTTCAAAAGCGTGAAGCGCCGGATGGAGAAAGTCGCGGAAGTGCGTGGCATCACCATTTACGACGATTTCGCTCACCACCCGACCGCCATCGCCACCACCCTCGACGGTCTGCGCAAACGCATTGGCGACGCGCCATTGATCGCGATCATCGAGCCGCGCTCCAACTCCATGAAGCTTGGTGCTCACCGCGATGGCTTGCCGGAAAGCGTGGTCGATGCCGATCAGGTGATCTGGTATTCGCCAGCCAACCTCGGTTGGGACCTGGGCGCCACCGCCGCGTTGTGCACCGTGCCGTCGATTGTCAGCGATTCGCTGGAGGGCATCATCGAGCGCGTGAAGAGCCAGGCTCAGCCCGGCACTCACGTGGTGATCATGAGCAACGGCGGCTTCGGCGGCCTGCACGGCAAACTGGCCGAGGCGCTGCAATGAACAACGGTCCGGAACGCATCACGCTGGCGATGACCGGCGCTTCGGGCGCCCAGTACGGCTTGCGCCTGCTCGACTGCCTGGTGCGTGAAGACCGCGAGGTGCACTTCCTGATTTCCAAGGCCGCGCAACTGGTGATGGCCACCGAGACCGATGTCTCTCTGCCGTCCAAGCCGCAAATGATGCAGGCCTTCCTCACTGAATACACCGGCGCTGCTGCCGGGCAGATTCGGGTGTATGGCAAGGAAGACTGGATGTCGCCGGTGGCTTCGGGGTCTGGCTCGCCGGCGGCGATGGTAGTGGTGCCGTGTTCCACGGGGACCTTGTCGGCTATCGCGACCGGGGCCTGCAACAACTTGATCGAACGGGCCGCCGATGTGACCTTGAAGGAGCGCCGCCAGCTGATTCTGGTGCCGCGCGAGGCGCCGTATTCGAGCATTCATCTGGAAAATATGCTCAAGCTGTCGAACATGGGCGTGACGATTCTGCCGGCGTCGCCGGGCTTCTATCACCAGCCCCAGACCATCGATGACTTGATCGACTTCGTCGTGGCGCGAATTCTCAATCTGCTGAACATTCCGCAAGACATGTTGCCGCGCTGGGGTGAACACCATTTGAGCAGCGATGAATAAGCTGCTGATCATTCTGCTGGCAATGCAATTGGCGGGCTGCGCCACGGCGCGCACGCTCGATGCCGCCAAGCCTGGAGCGCCGGTGGTGTATTCGGGAACGCGCCTGGATTTGTATGCAATGAACGGCGGTTGCTGTGCCATGGACCGATTCGGCGCAGAAGCGCCGAGTTATCCGGGCATTGATTTGCCGGCCAGCGCCTTGCTCGACACGTTGCTGTTGCCGCTGTCGTTGTTGACGGTGATTGGCGTAAGTTTTCAAGCGACTGGCGGATTGTAGGAGAGCTGTGGCGAGGGGGCTTGCCCCCGTTGGGTTGCGAAGCAGCCCCAAAACCAGCCACCTCGATTTCCCAGATACACCGCAAGCTCCGGATTTACGACTGCTGCGCAGCCGAACGGGGGCAAGCCCCCTCGCCACAGGACGGGCTACTTACCTAACTTGCGCAACTCATCCGACTCGACAATCCGCACGCCATCCTGCTCTTCCAGTGCCAAACGCCACATGGCGCGGGCCAGTTGGCAGGCTTCGATGCCGTGGTATTTGCCCGGAATCAATCGCGACAACGGACCGGCAACCTTCTCGCCCAGTCGCGGCTCGATGCGATCGCCCAACAACAGCGAAGGCCGGCAAATGGTCAGCTGCGGCCAATTCTGTGCGCGCAATGCGTGTTCCATCTCGCCTTTGACCCGGTTGTAGAAAATCGAGGATCTGCGATCGGCCCCCAAGGCGCTGATCACGATCAAGTGCCGTGCGCCCATTTCCCGAGCACGTTTGGCGAAAGCCACGACCATGTCCAGGTCCACCGCGCGAAACGCTTCCTCGGAGCCGGCCTGCTTGATCGTGGTGCCCAGGCAGCAGTAGGCAATGTCGACGCGACCGTTCAATTGCGGCAAAAACACCGACGGGTCGCCGACCGGGTTTTCCAGGTGTGGATGCTCGGCCAGTGGCCGGCGTGAGGGGGCCAATACGCGTGTAATCGTTGGCTCGTTGAGTAGACGGTCGAGCAAATGTTCACCGGTTAAACCGGTAGCTCCGGCAAGCAGTACATGCTGAGGCGTCAAGTACATAATTATTCCCCCTTGATACTGTTCAGCTTAGTTGCTCTTTTCATCCTTGCTGATAGAGACACTTTGCAGTGCCTTTCGTGCCTGTTGTTTGCGCAACAGTTGCCAGTGGCTGAGAACGGTTTTCGGCGCCCAGATCTGTGGCTCGGAAGCTTCGAAGCTGTCGGCCAGTTCACGCTCGGCCACGGTGGCGCTGGCCAGTTTGAAGGCTTGCTCCAGATCGTCGGTCTGGTTCAGCGCCTGGGCGAACAACGCGTCGCCGAAATACGTGAAGTTGGCTTCTTCCGAACACCCAAAGGACACTCGATCGGCGCGCGAGGCGGTCATGATCAGGGTGCGTTCGTCCTTGAGGGCGGGGATGAAACCGCCGGAATAGCAAGACGAAATCACAATGATCTTGTCGCGCTTCTTCAGGGGCGCGAGGACGGCGGCGAGTTCGTCGGCCGGCAGGTCGGCCAATTCCATGCGTGGCTGGTCGAGCACCAGTTCGTGTTCGCTCGAACCATGGCTGGTCAGGTAAATGAACAGCAAGTCTTCCGGGCCACTGCGCTCTGCCAGGGTCAGGGCTGCGCGGCGCAGGTTTTCCCGGGTGGCCATCGGCCGGTCGCCCAGGTGGTCGCGATGATTGACCAGGCGGATCTGGCCAAAGGCGCCGAACCGGCTGGCGAGCATGTTGGCGACATAGTCGGACTCGCGCAGGAACACGCTCTGCTTGCCATCACCGCCCAGGGTCAAGGTGTACAGTTCGACCGACGGGGTCGAGGCCGGGACGTTGGCCAGTGCATCGTCGAGCAAGCGACCCTGAGCCAGCAAACCGAGTTCGAGTGGGTCGGGCAACAGCTTGCCGTCGGCGTCGCGCACGCGTTGACTATTGACCCAGGTGCCGCTTTGCACCGTGCCATCGGTCAGCACCAAAGTGCCTTGGCCCTGATAATTGTCGCCATCGAACTGGCCGACATAGAAACTGCCATCGGCCAGGTTCAAACGGCCCTGGCCGGTAAAACGCCAGTCGCTGAACTGGCCGATATAGTGACTGCCGTCGGCGCCGATCAACTCGCCTTTGCCGCTGAGCACGCCTTCTTTGAACTGACCCAGCCAGACATCGCCATCGGCGTTTTCGTAGCGACCCTTGCCGTGCAGTTGATTGTTCTTGAAACCGCCGACATAGATATCGCCATCGGCGCTGTTGAAGGTGCCGTTGCCTTCTAGTTGGCCGTCAGCGAAATGCCCGGTGAACTGGTTGCCACTGGCGTCGCTGCGCTGGCCTTCGCCGTTGGGTTTGCCGTGAGCGAATTGACCCTGGTACTGGCTGCCGTCTTCGAGTTCCAGACGACCGAGCCCTGAATATTGATCGGCCTTGAATTCGCCGCGGTAAGTCATGGCGTTTTCTTTGAGGGTACCTTCACCCTCGCGTCGACCCGCCTTGAAACCGCCGGTATAGCTGCTGCCATTGGTGGTCAGCGTGCCTTGGCCGTCGAACAGCCCTTGCTGGAATTGTCCGCGATAGACCTCGCCGTTGCTGCCATGCCATTCGCCCTGGCCATGCCATTGGCCTTTGTCGAACTGACCGGCGTACCAGCTGCCGTTCGGGTAATCGATGCGGCCTTCACCTTGCAGCAAACCATTGACCAGATCACCGCGATAACGTCCGCCGTCCGGCAGGCGGGCATCGGGGGGCAACAGCGATTCGCCGTCTCCGCAAGCGGTGAGCAACAGGGTCAGAGCAAGGAGTGCAAGTGGGCGCATAGCGGGATCCGGGCAATTAGGCGACCGAGTATGCCGCAGCTATGTGTCGCATTTATAGGGACACGGCAGAGAGACGGCGCGAAACAGCGTGAGCTGCTTCGCATCCGGGATGCTTTACACGAAGCAGAGGGACAGTGGCTCGGCGATATACGCCGGTTTGTCCGACCCTTCGATTTCAAGCGTGGCGGTGGCCTTGAGCAGCCATTGGCCGGGTTTCTTCTCGGTGACCTCGTTCATGTCGACCTTGAGTCGAACCCTGGAATTGACCTTCACAGGCTGGATGAAACGCACGCTATCCAGACCGTAGTTGACCACCATCTTCGCGCCTTCCGGCAGGATGAGAATGTCTTCCATCAGTTTGGGGATCAGTGACAACGACAAGAAACCATGGGCAATGGTGCTGCCAAAAGGTGTTTGCGCAGCTTTGACCGGGTCGACATGGATGAACTGATAATCGCCTGTGGCTTCGGCGAACAGGTTGATGCGTTCCTGATCGATGGTGAGCCACTGGGAACGTCCGAGTTCCTTGCCGACATAATCTTTGAGCTCCGCAACTGGAACATAGGGCATTGAGACTCTCCTTGGGTTCATCGGTTTTATTAGTTTTTCGAGCGGAGGGATGACCTCCCTTGCGAACCACTTTAGATCAACATGGCAAATTGTTCCGGTCAACTATCCATGCTTTTGGCGAATGCCGATTCATAGCGTTGGCGTGCTTATAATGTCGGGCCCCTTCTTTGTGGGGAGAGCACGTGGGAGATGATGGATGTTGTTACGTGGCCTGACCTGGCTGGTGCTTTTTCAATTGCTCGGCACCGCCCTCAACCATCTGTTTTTGCCGGTGCTGCCGGGGCCGATCATTGGCCTGTTGTTGCTGCTGGGATATCTGATTATCCGCGGTCAAGTCGGCGAGCCGCTGAGCCTTGCGGCCAGCAGCTTGTTGCGTTATCTGCCATTGCTGCTGGTGCCGCCGGCGGTGGGGGTGATGGTTTACGCCGCCGACATTGCCGCGGATTTCTGGGCGATCACTGGCGCATTGGTGTTGTCGTTGCTGTTGTCCATGGCTTTTGCCGGCGTGCTGATGCAGCGCATGGTCAAGCACCATGCCCATTCCGAGGACGGCCAATGATGTTCGATTGGCACGGCGCCTGGGCATCGGTGATTCATCATCCGTTGTTCGGCATTGGCGTGACGCTGGGTGCGTATCAGTTGGTACTGGCGGCCTTCGAGAAAACCCGCTGGATCTTTCTGCAACCGGTGCTGGTCTCCATGTTGCTGGTCATCGGTGTACTGGTGGGGTGCGGCCTGAGCTACGCCGAATATCGCAAGAGCACCGAGATCCTCAGCATCTTGCTCGGGCCGGCCACTGTTGCGCTGGCGGTGCCGCTGTACCTCAACCTGCGGCGGATCCGGCAGTTGTTCTGGCCGATATTTACTACGCTGGTGATAGGTGGCGTGGTCGCCACGGGGATGGGCGTATTGCTGGGCTGGTGGTTCGGTGCCGAACACATGATCCTGATGACCATGGCGCCCAAATCGGTCACCTCGCCGATTGCCATGCTGGTGGCGGAGCAGATCGGTGGCGTCGCGGCACTGGCGGCGGTGTTCGTGTTGATTACCGGGGTGATCGGGGCGATCTTCGGGCCGAGCCTTTTGACAAGGCTTGGTGTCCTCAGTCCTGAGGCACGCGGTATGGCGCTGGGCATGACGGCGCACGCGGTCGGCACTGCGGTGGCGATGCAGGAAAGTGAAGAATGCGGCGCTTTCGCGGCGCTGGCGATGAGTCTGATGGGTGTGGCCACGGCGGTGTTCCTGCCGCTGGCGGTGTCGATGGTGGTGTAAGGAAATGTCTATGAGTCTGCCGCTTTTTCCGCTGAACACGGTGCTGTTTCCGGACTGCATCCTCGACTTGCAGATCTTCGAGGCGCGCTACCTGGACATGATCGGTCGCTGCATGAAACAGGGCGGCGGCTTCGGCGTAGTGTGCATTCTCGACGGTGAAGAAGTTGGCATCGCCCCCGAAGGTTACGCACGGGTGGGGTGCGAGGCGCTGATCACCGATTTCCATCAGCAGGACAACGGCCTGCTGGGCATTCGGGTGAAGGGCGGGCGGCGTTTTCACGTTGTGCGCACCGAGGTGCAGCGCAACCAGTTGATCGTCGCCGAAGTCGAGTGGCTGGAAGACGAGCCCGAGCAACCGCTACAGGATGAGGACGCCGACCTGGTCGCGCTGCTCAAGGCTTTGGCGGAACACCCGATGGTCGAAGCGCTGAGCATGGGCACCGAAGCGACAGGGCAACAGTCGCTGGCCAACCAGTTGGCGTATCTGTTGCCGTTTGCCGAGGTGGACAAGATAGACCTGCTGCAACTTGATGATCCGCAGCAGCGGCTGGATGCGATTCAGGCGTTGCTGGATGAGTTGCAGGGTGAGTTGTTTGCCTGACGTCCGCCAGAAGATCGCCGCCTGCGGCAGCTGTCCCCAATTAATGTAGGCGCTGCCGAAGGCTCGGGCCGCGTTCGGACGATTTTTTGATCTTCAGTACGCATACCGCAACATCGCATGCGGCATGTGCCTCAACACAAAGAAACCGAACAACGCCACCAACGATGGCAACACCAGCCACCATATTTTCGGCGGCATGGCGTTGAGCGAAGTCTGGCGTTGCGTCAGCCATAGGCTAGCCGCACACACGCACGCCGCCAGCATTGCGCCGGCCAGTACATCGGTCGGCCAGTGCGCGCCCAGGTACACCCGTGACAGGGCAATCGTCAGCGCCGGCAAGCAGCCCACCAATAACCAGGTCAGGCGCATACGCGGTGGTTGTCCGCGACCGGCAAGCACCGCGAGCGTCAAGAACAGCGCGAAAGAGCCTGAGGCGTGGCCGCTGGGCATGCTGTAGCTGGTCAGTGGATCACTCAGCACTTCCGGGCGCACACGGGCGAAAAAGTGTTTGGTCGCAGTGTTGCCCAGCGCGGTGAACAGCAAGGTGCCACCAGCGAAGATCGCGTGTCGCCATTGTCGTGTCAGTAACAGCAAGACTGTCAGCAGGGCGCTGAGCATAAACATGTTGCGGAATTCGCCAATCAACGTGAACACCACAGCCACTTCATCGAGCACCGGGCTGCGGTGTTCCTGTATCAGGGTCATCAATCCTTGGTCGAGGGCGGTCAGGTGCGGGTAGCCGATGAACAGGCCGATCAGGATCAACAGACTCATGCTGCTGATCCAGATGGTCGCCCGGCGATGGCGGCGCAGGCTGCTGTTTGCGCTCAGGCCGACCATCGCCGCAATGCTCCCGGCGACGATCCCGGCTTCAAGCCAGAAACCTTCCGGCAATGGCAAGCGGATCGCCGCCCCGGTGGCCCAGCCCGGCAGGATATAGGCGAGGCTCCAGCCCGCGGCAGCCAACAGGCTGACGACGGCGAAGCGCGGGAACGGCATGTCGCACATCCCGGCAACCATCGGCAGCATCGGACGCAGCGGTCCGATAAAGCGTCCGACCAACAGGCTGGCGATGCCATAACGCTGGAAATACGCCTCGGCGCCGGCCATCCATTCCGGATGATGGCGCAACCCCGGCAAGCGACGGATGTTCTGGTGGAAATGTCGCCCTAAAAAGTACGAAACGATGTCGCCCAGCACACCGCCGAGAAAGCCCATCAATAGCGTTTCACCCAATGACAGCGCGCCACTGCCGGCCAGCACCGTCACGGCAAACAGCAACACCGTGCCGGGCACGATCAATCCGACAATCGCCAGGCATTCCATACAAGCCACTACGAACACTGCCGCGGCCAGCCATTGTGGATTGACCGTCAACCAACCGGTCACGCTATCGAGCCATGGGCCCATAAAAACAACTCCATCTGATTCAATTGGCCCATGGTGGGCGAATACAACTTAAACAACACCATAAAACCCTGTGGGAGCGGCGGTGCGGCGATCCGACTTGCCCGCGATGGCGCCGGGACAGTCAGCATTGATGTCGACTGGTAGGGCCCTATCGCGGGCAAGCCCGCTCCCACAGGGATTCCCGTTTACCTGTAGTCCGGGCACGTCTCAAGTCAACAAAAAATAATCTCGACCTTCGACTTGCCCCCGACGCAGCGGGTTACGCGTGCAGTAAAGTGCGTAAGTCGCATCAACAAAGCGGTACATCAAGTGTTCGTCTCGCCCGTGGGGAATGCCCAGGCGTGTGGTCTGGATGATATGGCCGGGCGCCGGTCCGAGGTCTTCCACCAGCAATATTTCGTGGTCGAAACGCTTGGCGTCCCAAACCGGCACCTTCAGACCCAGCGCCTTGCAGAGCAACGTCTGCCCGGCACACAGCTTTTGCGAGGGACGAGGGCGGCCCTGAGCATCAGGATTGTTCAAAAGCATCTGCGCCAGGCTTGCCGGCCCGCTCAATTCATCGACCCATGGATAGGCGGATTTGATCAATACCGCATTGCCCGGCCCCTGAGCGCTGAAGTTCAGGGAATCGCCGCCACGGGCGTAGTACATATAGATGTGGCCGCCATCCAGAAACAAAGCTTTACGCTTTTCTGTGTAGCCCAAGGAGGCGTGGCTGCCTTTTTCTTCGCAGTAATAGGCTTCGGTCTCGATGATCCGGGCACTGAGCCACAGGTCGCCGACCCGATGACGGATGATTTTTCCCAGTAAATCCCGGGCCAGTGTTTGGGCGTCGCGGTCGAAAAATGCATCCGGCAGCCCCTTTGGCGGGGGCGTAGTGGATGCACGAACAGTCAGATTAGTCATGATGAACAGCGTTTATCAGGGCTGATTGAGTCGTGATGATAACAATCTGCAGCTTAATCACGGCTGAACATCGGCAAATTACCCTCCATTTCGACCATCCGCCCGTCACCGCTGTTAGTCCCGGGACGCGACAGCTATAATCTGCCGCTTTACTCTTTACCAAGACCTTAGCAAAGACCATTGCAGACCATGACTGAGTCCGTTCTTGACTACATGACCCGTTTGGGTCGCGCCGCCCGCGAAGCTTCCCGCGTGATCGGCCGTGCCAGCACCGCGCAGAAAAACCGCGCCTTGCAGGCGGCTGCCACTGCGCTGGACGCTGCGCGCGCCGAGCTGACCGCAGCCAATGAACTGGATTTGGCTGCCGGCCGCGCCAATGGACTCGAGCCTGCTCTGCTGGAACGTCTGGCGCTGACTCCGGAACGCATCGACGGCATGATCGTCGGTTTACGCCAGGTCGCGGCACTGCCGGATCCGGTGGGTGCGATCCGCGACATGAGTTATCGTCCTTCTGGCATCCAGGTCGGCAAGATGCGCGTGCCATTGGGCGTAATCGGGATCATCTACGAATCTCGGCCGAATGTGACCATCGATGCCGCCAGCCTGTGCCTGAAGTCCGGCAACGCCACCATCCTGCGTGGCGGCTCCGAGGCGATTCATTCCAACCGTGCGATTGCCGCCTGCATCCAGCGCGGCCTGGCCGAGGCCGGTCTGCCGGCCGCCGTGGTGCAAGTGGTTGAAACCACCGACCGTGCCGCGGTTGGCGCGCTGATCACCATGCCGGAATACGTCGACGTTATCGTGCCTCGTGGTGGCCGTGGCCTGATCGAACGGGTCAGTCGCGATGCTCGCGTGCCCGTCATCAAGCACCTGGACGGCATCTGTCACGTCTACGTCAGTGCCCACGCCGATCTACCGAAGGCCCAGCGCATTGCGTTCAACGCCAAGACTTACCGTTACGGTATCTGTGGCGCCATGGAAACCTTGCTGGTCGATCAGGCAGTCGCCAAGGAGTTCCTGCCGTCGATGGCTGCCCAGTTCCGCGAAAAAGGCGTCGAACTGCGCGGTTGCGAGCGTACCCGGGCGATCATCGAGGCCGTAGCGGCCACCATCGAGGACTGGCACACCGAATACCTGGCGCCGATCCTCTCGATCCGGGTGGTCGACGGGCTGGATCAGGCCATCGAACATATTAATAAGTACGGCTCCCATCACACCGATTCGATCGTCAGCGAAAACCTGGCCGACACCCGGCGTTTCGTGGCCGAAGTCGATTCGTCTTCGGTGATGATCAACACCCCGACGTGCTTCGCCGATGGCTTCGAATACGGATTGGGTGCCGAGATTGGCATTTCTACTGATAAGCTGCACGCCCGCGGCCCGGTGGGCCTCGAAGGGCTGACCTGCGAGAAGTACATCGTGGTCGGTGACGGGCAGTTGCGCGGCCAGGAGTCGGTCTGACTTGGGCGACTTCGACCCGTCAGCCCAAGTGACCGCCAGCGAGTCCCAGCCTCGACGCATTGGCGTACTGGGCGGGACCTTCGACCCGGTGCACATCGGCCATTTGCGCGGTGCGCTGGAAGTCGCCGAATCGCTGGCACTCGATGAGTTGCGTCTGACACCCAGTGCCAGGCCGCCTCATCGGGGCACGCCGCAGGTGTCGGCGAAGGACCGTCTGGCGATGGTCAAGTGCGCGGTGGCCGGTGTGCCACCGTTGGTGGTGGACGCCCGCGAGTTGCAGCGGGACAAACCGTCCTACACCATCGACACCCTGGAACTGATGCGCGCCGAATTGGCCGCCCCAGACCAGGTTTTTCTACTTTTGGGCTGGGACGCATTTTGCGGCCTGCCCACTTGGCACCGCTGGGAAGAGTTGCTCCAGCATTGCCACATCCTGGTGCTGCAACGCCCGGATGCCGACAGCGAACCGCCGGATGCCTTGCGCAACCTGCTGGCAGCGCGCTCGGTGAGCGACCCGCTGGCCCTCAAAGGGCCGAGCGGACAGATTGCATTCGTCTGGCAGACGCCGCTCGCGGTATCCGCCACCCAGATCCGTCAACTGCTGGCCAGCGGTAAGTCGGTACGTTTCCTGGTGCCCGACGCGGTCCTGGCCTACATCGATGCGCACGGGCTTTACCGTGCGTCGAACTGAAAAAGGGTGCGCTTCAAGGCACGTGAATGCGTGTAGCGAAGCGCCCGAACATACGAGCAAAACGAGTTTTATATGACTGACAAAGACGTAAGCAAAGTAAAGCGCAAGGGCACGTTCAAGAGCGCCCCGCTGCCGGTAGAGGCCCCAACCGGGCCGGAGCTGCGTGGCGAAGAACTGGTCAAGGTTGCCGTAGCAGCCCTGGAAGACGTCAAGGCCCAGGATGTTCTGGTGATCGACGTTCGTGAAAAGCAGAGCATCACTGACTTCATGATCATCGCTACCGGTACTTCCAACCGCCAGATCGGCGCGATGCTGGATAAGGTCCGCGAGGCGGTCAAGGCCCAAGGCGTCAAGCCGTTGGGTGAAGAAGGCAAGGGCGACAGCGACTGGGTGTTGCTGGACATGGACGATGTCATCGTGCACATGATGACTGCCAGCGCTCGCCAGTTCTATGACCTGGAGCGTTTGTGGCAGGGTGCCGAGCAGAGCCGTGCCGGCAGCGCCGCGCATCACAGCCCGGAAAACACCCATGAGCATTTCATCAAGCTCAACAAAGACCAGCAATAAGGGACCGCTGTGCGACTGCGACTGATCGCCGTCGGTTCACGCATGCCCAAATGGGTGGAAGAAGGCTGGCATGAATATGCCAAGCGTCTTCCATCCGAGCTGGCGCTGGAACTGGTGGAAATTCCGCTCAACACCCGCGGCAAGAACGCCGACGTGGCGCGCTTCATCCGTCAGGAAGGCGAAGCCATGCTGGCCAAGGTCGGGCCGAATGAGCGCATTGTCACCCTCGAAGTCCACGGCAAGCCCTGGAGTACCGAGCAACTGGCGGTCGAACTCGATCGCTGGCGGCTGGACTCGCGCACGGTGAATTTCATGGTCGGCGGCCCCGAGGGGCTGGCGCCGGAAGTCTGTGCCCGGGCGGATCAACGCTGGTCGTTATCACCGTTGACGTTGCCGCACCCACTGGTGCGGATTCTGATCGGTGAACAGCTGTATCGTGCCTGGACAGTGTTGTCCGGCCACCCTTACCACAAGTAATTCTGCCCTCATGTCCCAGCCGATCCGCATCAAGGACCACGAAAAAGACGCCCGTCTGGTGCGTGGCCGCGTCGTGTTCGGGGCCATTGCGGTGGTAACGCTGATTGGCGTGCTGATCGCGCGGTTGTATTTCCTTCAGGTGATCCAGTACGAGTACCACTCGACCCTGTCGGAAAACAACCGCGTCCATGTGCAGCCGATTCCGCCGACTCGCGGGTTGATCTTTGACCGCAATGGCGTGGTGGTGGCCGACAACCGGCCCAGCTTCAGCTTGAGCATGACCCGCGAACGCTCCGGCGACTGGCAACAAGTGCTCGATGTGATCGTCGAGGTGTTGGAGCTGACGCCCGAGGATCGGGTGATCTTCGAGAAGCGCATGCGTCAGGGGCGCCGACCGTTTGAGCCGGTGCCAATCCTGTTCGAGCTGACCGAAGAACAGATCGCCCGCATCGCGGTGAACCAGTTCCGTCTGCCGGGCGTGGAAGTGGTCGCGCAGCTGGTTCGTCACTATCCGCAGGGCGCGCACTTTGCGCACTCGGTGGGATATATGGGGCGGATCAACGAGAAAGAGCTGAAGTCGCTCGATCCGGTGAGTTACAGCGGCACCCATCAAATTGGCAAGACTGGCATCGAGCGTTTCTACGAGCCCGAATTGCACGGTCAGGTCGGTTACGAAGAAGTCGAGACCAATGCCCGGGGCCGCGTGCTGCGGGTACTCAAACGTACCGAACCGATTTCCGGCAAGGACATCGTCCTGAGCCTGGACATCAAATTGCAGGAGGCCGCCGAAGCTGCACTCGGCGGTCGCCGTGGCGCGGTGGTGGCGCTGGACCCGAAAACCGGCGAAGTGCTGGCGATGGTCAGTCAGCCGAGTTTCGACCCGAACCTGTTCGTCACCGGCATCAGTTTCAAAGCCTATTCCGAGTTGCGCGATTCCATCGACCGGCCACTGTTCAACCGCGTGTTGCGCGGTCTGTACCCGCCGGGCTCGACCATCAAGCCGGCGGTGGCGATTGCCGGCCTGGATTCGGGCGTGGTCACCGCATCGACCCGGGTCTACGACCCGGGTTACTACCAACTGCCCAACTACGATCACAAATACCGCAACTGGAACCGCACCGGCGACGGCTACGTTGATCTGGACACGGCGATCATGCGATCCAACGACACCTACTTCTATGACCTGGCCCACAAGCTGGGGATCGATCGGCTGTCGGCGTACATGGGCAAGTTCGGCATCGGCCAGAAGGTTTCCCTGGACATGTTCGAAGAATCGCCGGGGCTGATGCCGTCCCGGGAATGGAAGCGCGCGACCCGTCGTCAGGCCTGGTTCCCGGGCGAAACGCTGATTCTCGGGATTGGACAGGGCTACATGCAATCAACACCCTTGCAACTGGCCCAGGCTACGGCGCTGGTGGCGAACAAGGGTGTCTGGAACCGTCCACACCTGGCCAAGACCGTCGAAGGCGAGCGGCCGAAGGATGAAAATCCGATGCCGGACATTGTCCTGCGTGACCCGTCGGACTGGACCAAGGTCAACCACGGCATGCAGCAGGTGATGCACGGTGCCCGCGGTACGGCGCGCAAGGCCTCCATCGGTGCTCAATACCGGATTGCCGGCAAGAGTGGTACGGCTCAGGTGGTCGCCATCAAGCAGGGCGAGAAGTACGACCGCTCCAAGGTTCAGGAGCGTCACCGCGACCACGCCTTGTTCGTCGGTTTCGCACCGGCCGACAACCCGCAAATCGTGGTGTCGGTGATGGTCGAGAACGGCGAGTCCGGTTCCGGCGTAGCCGCGCCGGTGGTGCGTCAAGTCATGGACGCCTGGCTCCTGGACCAGGACGGTCGACTGAAAGCCGAATACGCCAGCCCTATCAGTGCGGAGGCTACGGCCCGTGAAGAGTAATTTCGATCGCATCCTCTCCAGCGAGGATGTGATGCGTCGCCGTGCGACGTTGCTACAACGCATGCACATCGACGGCCCGTTGCTGATCCTGCTGTTGACCCTGGCTGCCGGCAGCCTGTTTGTGCTGTATTCGGCCAGCGGCAAAAGCTGGGATCTGTTGGCCAAGCAAGCCACTTCCTTCGGCATTGGCCTGGTATCGATGATCGTCATCGCCCAGTTCGAGCCGCGCTTCATGGCCCGTTGGGTGCCGATCGGTTATGTGATTGGCGTGCTGTTGCTGGTGGTGGTGGATGTCATGGGCCACAACGCCATGGGTGCCACGCGCTGGATCAATATCCCCGGGGTGATTCGCTTCCAGCCCTCGGAATTCATGAAGATCCTGATGCCGGCGACCATCGCCTGGTACCTGTCCAAGCGCACCTTGCCGCCGCAGCTCAAGCATGTGGGCGTCAGTCTGTTTCTGATTGGGTTGCCATTCATCCTGATCGTACGCCAGCCCGACCTTGGCACTTCGCTGCTGATTCTCGCCGGTGGCGCGTTCGTGCTGTTCATGGGCGGCCTGCGCTGGCGCTGGATTCTCAGCGTGATTGCCGCGGCTGTGCCGGTGGCGGTCGGCATGTGGTACTTCATCATGCACGACTACCAGAAGCAGCGAATCCTCACCTTCCTCGACCCCGAGAGTGATCCGCTGGGCACGGGCTGGAACATCATTCAGTCGAAAGCGGCCATCGGTTCCGGCGGCGTGTTCGGCAAAGGCTGGTTGCTCGGCACTCAGTCGCACCTGGACTTCCTTCCGGAAAGCCACACCGACTTCATTATTGCGGTAATGGGCGAAGAGTTTGGCCTGGTAGGCATCTGCGCACTGTTGCTGATTTATCTGTTGTTGATCGGTCGCGGACTGGTGATTACCGCCCAGGCGCAGACATTGTTCGGCAAATTGCTCGCGGGCAGCCTGACCATGACGTTTTTTGTTTACGTTTTCGTCAACATCGGTATGGTCAGTGGCCTGTTGCCGGTTGTGGGGGTGCCGTTGCCGTTCATTAGCTACGGAGGCACTTCGCTGGTGACGCTACTGTCAGCGTTTGGGGTTTTGATGTCGATCCATACCCATCGCAAGTGGATCGCACAGGTTTGAATAAGGTGAAGATTTCAATGCAAGTAGTGCGTGGCTGGGCGGCTCGATACGCGCCATGGGTCGGCCTGGTAAGCATCCTTGGTACCGCGCAGCAAGCGTTGGCCGGCGATTACGAAGGCTCACCCCAGGTGGCCGAGTTCGTCGGTGAAATGACCCGCGACTATGGCTTTGCCGGTGAACAGCTGATGGGCGTGTTCCGCGAAGCCGAGCGCAAACAGTCGATTCTGGACGCGATCTCCAAGCCCGCCGAACGGGTTAAACAGTGGAAAGAATATCGCCCGATGTTCATCACCGACGCGCGCATCGCCCGTGGTGTGGACTTCTGGCGTCAGCACGAAGCGGTCCTGGCTCGTGCCGAACAGGAATACGGCGTGCCGGCGCAGGTGATCGTCTCGATCATCGGCGTCGAGACCTTTTTTGGTCGCAATACCGGCAATTTCCGGGTGATCGATGCCTTGTCTACCCTGGGTTTCGACTATCCTCCCCGTGCCGAATTCTTCCGCAAGGAATTGCGTGAGTTCCTGCTGCTGGCTCGTGAAGAGCAGGTCGACCCGTTGACCCTCAAAGGCTCTTACGCCGGGGCCATGGGCTTGCCGCAGTTCATGCCGAGCAGTTTTCGCGCCTATGCGGTGGATTTCGACGGTGACGGCCACATTAATATCTGGAACAACCCGGACGATGCCATCGGCAGCGTCGCCAGTTATTTCAAGCGTCACGGCTGGGTCGCCGGCGAACCTGTGGTCAGCCGCGCCGATGTGCGTGGCGATCAGGTAGACGAGGGGTTGACCGCCGGCATCGAGCCGACGAAAACCGTCGGGGAGTTGCGGGCGCTGGGCTGGTCAAGTCATGATGCGCTGCGCGATGATATGCCGGTCACGGCTTTCCGCCTGGAAGGTGACAATGGCCCCGAATACTGGATGGGCCTGACGAATTTTTACGCAATCACGCGTTATAACCGCAGCGTGATGTACGCCATGGCGGTACATCAACTGTCTGAACAGCTGGTCCAAGCACGGGGCGTCAAGTAATGCGGGCATTGCCTATGAATAAACCCCTGAAGCTCATGGCATTTGCCGCGTTGGCGGTGCTGGTCGCCAGTTGTTCGACCAGCCGTTCGCCGACTCAGAAGTCTCCGACCGCCGTTCGTTCGGCGCCAGGCCTGGATATCAACCGGGCTCACAAGGATGGCGCACCCTGGTGGGACGTCGACGTTTCACGCATCCCGGATGCCACGCCGACCCTGCACAGTGGTCCTTATAAGGCCAACCCGTACACTGTGCTGGGCAAGACTTATTTCCCGCTGCAAGAATCCAGGACCTACGTGGCCTCGGGTACTGCGTCGTGGTACGGCACCAAGTTCCATGGCCAGAACACCGCCAACGGCGAGGTGTATGACTTGTATGGCATGAGCGCCGCGCACAAGACATTGCCACTGCCAAGTTACGTTCGGGTGACCAACCTGGACAATAACAAGAGCGTGATCCTGCGGGTCAATGACCGTGGGCCGTTCTACTCGGACCGGATCATCGACTTGTCCTATGCAGCGGCCAAGAAGCTCGGCTATGCCGAAACCGGTACCGCGCGGGTCAAGGTCGAAGGCATCGACCCGCAGCAATGGTGGGCACAGAAAGGTCGTCCGGCGCCGTTGATGCTCAACGAGCCGCAAGTGGCGCAAAATGCCGCGCCGACCGTGACGGCCTCCACCGGCACCGTCGAGCAATGGACGCCACCGCCGCAGCAACACGCCGCGGCCGTTGTGCCCGTGCAGATCGATGCAAAAAAAAACGCTTCTGTACCAGCCTCTGGCCAGTATCTGCAGGTGGGCGCGTTCGCCAACCCGGACGCTGCAGAACTCCTGAGATCGAAGCTCAGCGGGATGGTGAGCGCTCCGGTGTTCATCAGCTCGATCGTGCGTAACCAGCAGACACTGCATCGGGTGCGGCTGGGGCCGATCGGCTCGCCGGGTGAAATCCAGCAGGTGCAGAACAGCGTGCGGCTGGCCAACCTCGGTTCGCCGAGCCTGGTCAGCGCCGAGTAGTACGCAGTACTTGATTGACGGTTCGCTTGCGATTTGGGGGGCGAACCGGGTTGTTGGCTCGTTGAAGAACAAAAGCCCGGCAAGGGTTGCAGAGTGAGCAACTGAACACGCGACAGCTTTTTAGAAAGTTGTCTGATTAGTTTTGCCTTAGGGCAGTTTCCATTAGCGATTTCGAGAGACGGATGAATATCACCACCTTTGCCAAACGCCTGTGCCTGCTAGTCCCGCTGCTCCTCTCGCCTGCCGCTTTCGCGGTCGAGATGATGCCGTCGCCGCCGCAGTTGGCCGCCAAAGCCTATGTACTCATGGACGCCAGCAGCGGCAACGTGCTGGTGGAGAACAACGGTGACCAGCGTCTGCCGCCGGCCAGCCTGACCAAGCTGATGACCGCGTACATCGCGACCCTGGAAATCCGTCGCGGCCAGATCGGCGAGAACGATCCGGTGACCGTCAGCGAAAACGCCTGGCGTACCGGCGGTTCGCGGATGTTCATCAAGGTCGGCTCGCAGGTCACCGTCAGCGACCTGCTGCACGGCATCATCATTCAGTCGGGTAACGACGCCAGTGTTGCGCTCTCCGAGCACATCGCCGGCAGCGAAGATGCATTCGCTGACGTGATGAACAAAACCGTGGCTGACCTGGGCATGACCAACACCCACTTCATGAACCCGACCGGTCTGCCGAACCCGGAGCACTACTCGTCGGCTCACGACATGGCTGTGCTGGCCCGCGCGATCATCCACGAAGACCCGGCTCACTACGCGATCTACTCGCAGAAAGAGTTCTTCTGGAACGGCATCAAGCAACCTAACCGCAACCTGCTGCTGTGGCGCGACAAGACCGTCGACGGTCTGAAAACCGGCCACACCGACGAAGCCGGCTATTGCATGGTGTCTTCGGCTGTACGTGATGGCATGCGCCTGATCGCCGTGGTGTTCGGCACCAACAGCGAAGTGGCTCGCGCTGCCGAAACCCAGAAGCTGCTGACTTACGGTTTCCGCTTCTTCGAAACCCAGACCTTCTATCAGAAAGGCGCCGAGCTGGCTCAGGCCCCTGTCTGGAAGGGTGCTACCAATCAAGTCAAGGCCGGCCTGGCCCAAGACCTGACCATGACCCTGCCAAAAGGCCAGCTGAAAAAGCTCGCCGCCAGCATGACCATGAACCCGCAACTGGTTGCGCCTATCGCCAAGGGCGATGTGATCGGTAAAGTCGAAGTGAAACTGGACGACAAGGTGGTGCACAGCGCCGACCTGATCGCTCTGGACGCGGTCGACGAGGGTGGTATCTTCCGCCGCATGTGGGATAGCATCCGTCTATTCTTCTACGGCTTGTTCAACTGAATTAGTGTGGACCTGCATGGCCCTGTTCCAATCCGGAGCGGGGCCATGTCCGTTGCCACGGCTTACGAGGCCGTTACGCCATGACAGACACTGAAGTAAAGGCGCCAAAAATCGAATTCCCCTGCGCGGATTACCCGATCAAGGTAATCGGCGACACCGGCGTGGGTTTCAGGGACAAGATCATCGCGATCCTTGAGAAACACGCGACCGTTGACCACAAGACCTTTGCCGAACGGCAGAGTACCAACGGCAAGTACACGACTATCCAGTTGCACATCATCGCCACCGGCCAGGAACAGCTGTACGACATCAACAGCGAGTTGCGAGCTACCGGTTTCGTGCACATGGTGCTGTGATGTCTGGCACGCTGGGCTTTCGCGAGCTCGGCCAGATGGCTTACGAGCCGGTCTGGCATGCCATGCAGCGTTTCACCAACGAACGCGGTAGCGATGCCGCCGACGAAGTCTGGCTGGTGGAACATCCGCCGGTGTTCACCCAGGGCCAGGCCGGCAAGGCTGAGCATCTGCTGTTGCCCGGGGATATTCCGGTGGTGAAGGTCGACCGCGGTGGTCAGGTGACTTATCACGGTCCCGGCCAATTGGTGGCCTACCTGTTGCTGGACGTGCGCAAGCTGGGGTTCGGCGTGCGTGACCTGGTCAGCCGCATGGAGCAATGCCTGATCGAGCTGCTGGCCAGCTACGGCGTGACCGCGGTGGCCAAGCCGGATGCGCCGGGTGTCTATGTCGATGGTGCGAAAATCGCTTCTCTGGGTCTGCGGATCCGCCACGGTTGCTCCTTTCATGGCCTGGCCTTGAACGTGGATATGAACCTGGAACCGTTTCGACGGATTAATCCCTGCGGCTACGCCGGGCTGGCGATGACCCAGCTGAGCGATCACGCAGGATCGATTGAATTTGCCGAGGTAAGTGCCCGGCTGCGCGCGCAGCTCGTCAAACACCTCGACTATGCTGAGCAGACGACCCTAACGGGCGGAATCGACTGATATGACTACTGATGCAGTGCAAACCATGATCCCGACGCTCGATGTCACCGAGCGTCCGGCCCCGCGTGCCAAGGTTGAAGCCGGCGTCAAGCTGCGCGGCGCCGAGAAGGTTGCACGCATCCCGGTGAAGATCATCCCGACCACTGAACTGCCGAAGAAACCCGACTGGATTCGCGTGCGCATCCCGGTTTCCCCGGAAGTCGACCGCATCAAGGCCCTGCTGCGTAAACACAAGCTGCACAGCGTGTGCGAAGAAGCGTCCTGCCCGAACCTGGGCGAGTGCTTCTCCGGCGGCACCGCAACCTTCATGATCATGGGTGACATCTGCACCCGTCGCTGCCCGTTCTGCGACGTCGGCCATGGTCGTCCGAAGCCATTGGACGTCAACGAGCCGGAAAGCCTGGCCATCGCCATCGCCGACCTGAAACTCAAGTACGTCGTGATCACCTCGGTTGACCGCGACGACCTGCGTGACGGCGGTGCACAGCACTTTGCCGACTGCATCCGCGAGATCCGCAAACTGTCGCCGAACGTGCAGCTCGAGACTCTGGTCCCGGACTACCGTGGCCGCATGGACGTTGCGCTGGAAATCACCGCCGCCGAGCCGCCGGATGTGTTCAACCACAACCTGGAAACCGTGCCGCGCCTGTACAAGGCTGCGCGTCCGGGTTCGGACTACCAGTGGTCGCTGACCCTGCTGCAACGCTTCAAGCAGATGATGCCGCACATTCCGACCAAGTCCGGCCTGATGCTGGGTTTGGGCGAGACCGACGAAGAAGTCATCGAAGTCATGAAGCGCATGCGCGAACACGACATCGACATGCTGACCCTGGGCCAGTACCTGCAACCGTCCCGCAGCCACTTGCCGGTCCAGCGCTTCGTGCACCCGGACACCTTCGCCTGGTTCGCCGAGGAAGGCTACAAGATGGGCTTCAAGAACGTTGCTTCCGGTCCGCTGGTACGCTCCTCGTACCATGCCGATGAGCAGGCAAAACTGGTCAAGGCCGAGCTAATGTCGTCCTGATCCCGCTGTGAGAAAACGCCCGCAAGGATTTTTACCCTTGCGGGCGTTTTCATTGGCGTTGCCTACGGCCATTACCGTCTTTTCTGCAAGCCGTGGTACGACTGACCCTCTTCTGTTTATTCCCGTTCCTGACTACTGTGTGCTGAAGTATTCACGCAGGGAGAATCATGGATGACTGCTCGACCGACCCACACTCTTTGTCCTCACGCCCCCGTTCCGGCCTTGCCGCCTGCAGGGCTGATCGGCGTGATCGCGCCCGCCGGCCCCGCAGCGCTGGACACCGATAAAGCCATTGCCTGGATGCGCGCTCGCGGCTATTCGCTGCGGGTGTATCCCGGTGTTTATGAGAAAGATGGCTACCTGGCCGGCAGCGATAATGTGCGGCTCAATGACTTGCATGGCGCATTCGCCGACAGCGAGGTCGATGCCATCATTTGCCTGCGTGGCGGTTACGGTACGCCGCGTTTGCTCGATCGCATCGATTTCGAATTACTACGCAACAACGCCAAGCCGTTTATCGGCTACAGCGACGTCACTGCACTGCACTCGGCCATCAGTCGTTATGCCGGGTTCGTGACTTTCCATGGCCCGATGCTCAACGCTGACCTGCTGGGTGACAAGCAGCAACCCACCGAGTTCTCGTTTTTCAACATGCTGTGTGGGCAGGTAAAGGCGGGCAGTGTGCTTTCTCATCCGGTGGCCTGGCCGTTGACCACAATCGAGCCCGGCATTGCTCACGGGCGTTTGCTGGGGGGCAATCTGTCGATGATTGCCGCGACCATGGGCACGCCTTACGAGATCGATGCCGAGGGCATCATCCTGTTCATCGAGGACATTAACGAGCCGCTGTATCGCATCGACCGGCTGCTGACTCATTTGCGTCTGGCCGGCACGCTGCACAAGCTGCGTGGGGTTCTGGTGGGGGATGTGGCAGGGGTTGATGCGATTGCGCTGGAGAGGTTGCTCAAGCAGACCTTTGCTCCTTTGCGGATACCGGTGCTATCCGGATGGCGTAGCGGGCATTGTGATCCGAATTTGACGCTGCCGATGGGCGCGCTGGTCAGGCTGGATGCGGGGGACAAGACGTTGGTGTTGGAGCAGGATGTGGTGATCACGCGGTAGTTCGTTAGCGTCTGTTAGTCAGTCTTCGCGGGCAAGCCCGCTCCCACAGGATCAAGGTGTACGCAAATGTCACATTCACCTTTGAACTTGTGGGAGCGGGCTTGCCCGCGATGCTTTTAGCGGTTACGCAACCCTTCCAGCAACTTGTGCGTCGGATAACCATCCGCCGGCCAGCCAAACGACTGCTGGGCGCTGCGGATTGCTTTGCGGGTATTGGCGCCGATAATCCCGTCGGCGGTCCCTGCGTCGTAGTTCTGGGCACTCAGCAGGTTTTGCAGCTCGATTCGCTCGGTACGGCTTAGCGGCAAGTCATCTTTTGGCCATAGACCGCTGATCAGTCCACCGCCATTGAAACGCTCGGACAACAGACTCACGGCCAAGGCGTAGGACGAAGAGTTGTTGTACTTGAGGATCGCGCGAAAGTTATCGAAGACCAGGAACGCCGGGCCGCGATAGCCTGCCGGCAGCAGCAGGGCGGCCGACAGGTGTTCGGAGCCTGCCGGAACCTGAGCGCCATTGGGCAGGGTTACCCCCAATTGTCGCCATTCGGCAACGCTCTTGCGAATCGTGCCATCGGCCAGGGCGTAATTGAAGTCGCTCGGCAGCTGTGCTTCGAAACCCCAGGGCTGGCCTTTCTGCCAGCCGGAGCTTTGCAGGTAGTGCGCGGTCGAGGCCAGTGCATCTGCGGAGCTGTTCCAGATGTCGCGGCGGCCATCACCGTCGAAGTCCACGGCGTGGGTGTTGTAGGTGGTCGGAATGAACTGGGTCTGGCCCATGGCGCCGGCCCAGGAACCGAGCATGTTCTCAGGTTCGATATCGCCCTGTTGCAGGATTTGCAGGGCAGCGATCAGCTGTGCATGAGCAAAGCCCGGACGTCGACCTTCATAAGCCAGGGTCGCCAGGGAGTTGATCACCGACTTGTTGCCCTGGAACTGACCAAAGTTACTTTCCATGCCCCACACCGCAACCAGAGCCTGGCGGTCGACGCCATAGCGCTGTTCGATGCTTTGCAGGATGTCGGCGTACTGGCTGACCAGCGCCTGACCTTTGCGCACCCGCAACGGCGACAGCGCGCCATCGAGGTATTCCCACACCGGGCGAGTAAATTCCGGTTGGCTGCGATCGGCACGGATCACGCTGTCGTCCATGCTGACATTGGCAAAAGCACGGTCGAACAGGTCGGCGCGAATACCGGCGGCGAGGGCGTCGTTACGGAAACCCGCTTGCCATTCGGCAAAGGTCTGGGTTGGCTGGATGTCAAGATTCTCACCGTTTGGAACCACCGGCGGAATGATCGCAGGGGCCGTCGCAACGGTGCGGGTCTGAAGCGGTTGGGCGTCGGCGGCGGTGGGTTTTTCCGCGCAGGCGACAAGCAGAACGAGGCTGGAGGCAGCTATCAGTTGGCGAAGGTGCCAACGACGGGAAAGACAAAGGGGCATGCACAGGTCCAGAGGATACGAATCAGGTGCAGACCTTAACATGTTGAGCGATGGCTTGCCTTTCAGGCCGCCAGAAAGTAAGAAGCCTCCCAGCTATTAGACTGGAAGGCTTCGCGGCGGTAGCTGCCTTTGCCCTTGCCGGCTCGTTCCTGACGGCTGCGGAACAGTGGCTGGGCGATGATGGATTTGGCCTTGTTGGGGCCATTTTTAGATGGCTTTTTGCTCATGATGGTCTCTCGCAAGTGAGTGGGTTTTGCGGGGGGAATAATCTGCCGAAGTAGGGGTTCTGTCTAGTCCCTACATTGTGTAGGACCTTTCGACATTCTTTGTAGTGAGGTTGGTTTTTGTGGCGAGGGGGCTTGTCCCCGTTCGGCTGCGCAGCAGTCGTAAATCCGATCAGCGCGTTTTACCTGTTGTACCTCCACAGCCGGTTTTGGGGCTGCTGCACAGCCCAACGGGGGCAAGCCCCCTCGCCACAACAGCCTTACTCGGCAGGCAACGACAATCTCTGACCAGCCATCAACAGCGTCAACCGACTCAGGCTCATCCATGGAGAACCCGCTGCCTGGCCCTTGATCTGCGCGTCGATGCGCTGCGCTTCGAGCAGCAACTGCGCCCAGCGTTGCGCCGAGTAACGTTGTAGCGCCTTGCTCATCAGCGGTTTGCGTTTGTCCCAGATCGGCGGTCTGGCCTGGCTGAAGGCTTTGTCCAGCGGCACGCCCTGGCTGTATTGCAGCGACAGGTTGGCCAGCAGGCGCAGCTCCCGGGCCAGCGCCCAGAGAATCACCGGCGGTTCGACACCTTCGCCGCGCAACCCTTCGAGCATGCGCAAGGCGTGAGCAGCCTCGCCATTAAGAATCGCATCGGTCAGGCCGAAGACGTCGAAACGCGCGCTGTCGGCCACCGCCGCTTGCACGGTTTCGACGGTGATCTGGCCACCCTCGGCCATCAGCTTGAGCTTTTCGATCTCCTGGGCGGCAGCCAGCAGGTTGCCTTCGACTCGAGCGGCGATCAGTTCGACGGCGTCCTGACTGGCTGAAAGCCCGGCCTGGGACAGGCGTTGACGGATCCAGCTCGGCAACTGGTTGGTGTCCACGGGCCAGATCTGCACGAACTGGGTCTGCGGACCTTCGACCAGTGCCTTGCCCCACTTGGTTTTCTGCGCACTGCCATCAAGCTTGGGCAGGCTGATCAGCAACACCGTGTCTTCAGCCGGGCGCGAGCAATATTCGATGAGTGCCGCCGCGCCTTTGTCACCGGGCTTGCCGGAGGGCAGACGCAGTTCCAGAAGACGTTTTTCGGCGAACAGCGACATACTGGCGCCAGCCTGCAGCAGCGTGCCCCAGTCGAAACTGGCGTCGGCGGCAAAGACCTGGCGTTCATCGAAACCTTGCAGGCGGGCAGCCGCGCGAATGGCGTCGGCGGCTTCCTGACACAACAGTGGGTCATCGCCACTGATGATGTAGACCGGCGCGAGGGCGCCTTGCAGGTGTTTACCGAGTTGGGCGGGGGCGAGTTTCATAAGAAGAGGCGAACGGGGCGCCTGAGCGCCCCGTAAGGCTTATTGCTGCGGCAGTTCGACAGGCGACTGACGCGGCGTCTGCGCTTCAGCTTTCTGCGCCGCTTCCAGTGCGTCGGCTTCAGCCTTGGCCCTGGCGTCAGCGGTCTGTTGTAACTGTTCCAACTGAGTCGGGGTCAGTTGTTGCAGGCGCAGCATCATGCGTTGAACCAGTTCACGACGCATTTCCTTGCGGGCATCGTTGGCTTCCTGGTCGGAACCCACCAGGTTGTTGCCGTCATGGATGAAGACTTTCTGCACTTGCAGCTTGTCGCTGAGCAGTGGCAGGTTGCCCTGACCGCGGATGTCGTAGTTCAGCACCATGGTCATCTGATACTCGCCAGTACGGCCGGCACCGGCATAACTGAGGATGCGCTGGGTTTCCTGCTCGTCAGCCAGATACAGCTTGTAAGGCGCGCCGCTATAGACCTTGACGCCGCTGCTTTCCAGCACCTGACGCATTTGCGTCACGGTTTCGCCATAGGCATTGCGGGCGCTCAGATCGAGTTCCTTGATCGCCAGTTCGGTGGTGCCGGTGCCGCGCAGCTGGAAACCGCAGGCGCTCAGCAGGACTGCAAGGCCCATTACCAGCAAATTGCGTTTGATCATCTTGTTGCTCCCCTTGAAACCATGTGGGCCGTTCAAGCGGCCCGAAAGGTTTTACTCGGCGCCTGGCATGACCTGGCGCCCGATCCAATTTAGCTGGCGACGATATTGACCAGTTTCCCGGGCACTACGATCACTTTGCGAATAGTCAGGCCATCAACGAAGCGCAGGACGTTTTCGTTGGCCCGTGCGGCAGCTTCGACTTCTTCGCGACTGGCGCTGGCCGGCATTTCGATGTGGCCGCGCAGTTTGCCATTCACTTGAATGACAAGCTGCAGGCTGTCCTGCACCAGGGCGTTTTCGTCCAGTACCGGCCAACCGGCATCGATTACCGGGTCAGCATGGCCCAGTCGATGCCACAGTTCGTGGCTGATGTGCGGGGTGATCGGTGCCAGCAGCAGGACTACGGTTTCCAGACCTTCGTGAATCAGTGCGCGATCCTGTTCGGTGCCTTGTGCGGCTTTTTCCAGCACGTTCATCAACGTCATCACTTGGGCGATGGCGGTGTTGAATTTGTGGTTCTGGCCGACGTCGTGGCTGGCCTGCTTGATGGCCTGGTGGATCGAACGGCGAATGGCTTTCTGCTCGTCATTCAGGCCGGCGACGTCCAGTTTGCCCGGCAGGCCCTGAGTGACGTGGGCTTGAGCCAGACGCCAGACACGCTTGAGGAAGCGGTGCGAACCTTCTACGCCGGAGTCGGACCATTCCGCGCTCATGTCGGGCGGGGAGGCAAACATCATGAACAGTCGGCAGGTGTCTGCGCCGAACTGGTCAATCATCGACTGTGGGTCAACGCCGTTGTTCTTTGACTTGGCCATCTTCTCGGTGCCACCGATTTCCACCGGCAGGCCGTCTGCGATCAGCTTGGCGCTAATGACCTTGGCCTTGCTGTCGCGTTCGAGTTCTACGTCGGCCGGGTTGAACCACGTGTAGGCACCATTGGCTTCGCGACGATAGTACGTTTCGGCGATTACCATGCCCTGGGTCAGCAGGTTCTTGAACGGCTCGTTGGAGCTCACCAGGCCTTCGTCGCGCATCAGCTTGTGGAAGAAGCGCGCGTAGAGCAGGTGGAGAATGGCGTGTTCGATACCGCCGATGTACTGATCCACTGGCAGCCAATGGTCGGCAGCCGCTTTGTCTACCAGGCCACCTTCATAGTGCGGCGAGGCGTAGCGGGCGTAGTACCACGAGGACTCGACAAAGGTGTCCATGGTGTCGGTTTCACGCTTGGCCGCAGCGCCGCATTTCGGGCAGGTGCACTCGTAGAACTCGGGCATGCGCGCCAGCGGCGAACCGGCGCCGTCCGGTACGACGTCTTCCGGCAGCACCACGGGCAATTGATCTTCCGGGACCGGCACATCACCGCAGGTGTCGCAGTGGATGATCGGGATCGGGCAGCCCCAGTAGCGTTGGCGGCTGATGCCCCAGTCACGCAGGCGGAACTGAGTGCGCGAGGCACCGAGGTTTTTCTTGATCAGCGCCACTTCGATGGCGTCGAAGGCGCCGGCGAAATCGAGGCCGTCGAATTCGCCGGAGTTGATCAGCGTGCCGTGCTCACCGTACGCATCCTGCCAAGGGGCCGGGTTGGTGTCACCTGCACTGGTGCGCACCACGGACTTGATCGGCAGGTTGTACTTGGTGGCGAACTCGAAATCACGTTCATCGTGAGCCGGAACGGCCATCACCGCGCCATCGCCGTAATGCATCAGCACGTAGTTGGCGACCCACACCGGGAGTTTCTCACCGGTCAGCGGATGCTCGACGAACAGCGAGGTCGGCAGGCCTTTTTTCTCTTGAGTGGCGACGTCGGCTTCGGCGACGCTGCCGCCTTTGCATTCAGCGATGAACGCTTGCAGCTCAGGGTTGTTTTGCGCGGCCAGGGCAGCCAGATGGTGTTCGGCGGCCACGGCAACGTAGGTCGCGCCCATCAGGGTGTCCGGACGGGTGGTGAATACTTTCAGCGCGCCGGTTTCGCCGATGGAGGCGACGTCGTACGGGAACTGCACTTCCATGCCGCGGGATTTGCCGATCCAGTTGCGCTGCATGGTCTTGACCTGTTCAGGCCAGCCCGTCAGTTCGTCGAGGCTTTCCAGCAGCTCATCCGCGTAAGCGGTGATCTTGAAGTAGTACATCGGGATTTCGCGCTTTTCGATCAGCGCGCCGGAACGCCAGCCGCGACCGTCGATCACCTGTTCGTTGGCCAGAACGGTCTGGTCGACCGGGTCCCAGTTCACGGTGCCGCTTTTTTTGTAAATCACGCCTTTTTCGAACAGGCGAGTGAACAGCCATTGTTCCCAGCGGTAGTAATCGGGCTTGCAGGTGGTCACTTCACGGGACCAGTCCACCGCCAAGCCCAGGCTGCGCAGCTGGGTTTTCATGTAGGCGATGTTTTCGTAGGTCCACTTGGCTGGCGCTACGTTGTTCTTCATCGCGGCGTTTTCCGCCGGCATGCCGAAGGCGTCCCAACCCATGGGTTGCAGGACGTTCTTGCCTTGCATGCGCTGGTAGCGGGAGATCACGTCGCCGATGGTGTAGTTGCGCACGTGCCCCATGTGTAGCTTGCCGCTGGGGTAAGGGAACATCGACAGGCAGTAGAACGTCTCCTTGCCTGGCTGTTCACTGACTTCAAAGGACTTTTGCTCGTCCCAGAACGACTGGGCGGCGGCTTCGATTTCACGGGGCTGATATTGTTCGTGCATGGCTACTTTTGAACTGAATAGGGGTGGCCTAATCCTCTTCAATGCAACGCTGGACGGTGATAACGCCAAATCGACGTTTCGGTGTCCAGGCGAGCTGGAAGTGGAGTTACAGGAAGCGCCGTAGCATACATGACCGCGCTCTACCGAGGGAAACCCTGATTACACGCAAGGACGCAGCGAATACCCGTCCCGAGGGCCGTTGGTCGCGGCACTCAGCCGGTTTTTTCAGTGAAGCTAAGCTCTAAAAGGGGAGTGAGTCTTATCTTCAATGAGGTGATGGATGGTTGAGTCACAGCAAAAAGCTACAAAACCGGAGCTGTACGAAAAACTGATAGACCGTCTCGCAATGGCCTTGGATGTGGCCAAAACCGCCGGTCGGCTTCGCGATGAGCGCCCCCTGGAGCTGGAGCTGCGTGGCTTGAGCCCCGCAGAGTTTGAACTGGTCAAGGCGTACCTGGACCGAAGTGAGCGTGAGACGCACGGATGCTTGTCAGCAGCAGTGAAGCAACTCGAAGCACCACGTTCGGCCAAGATCATCTGGCTCAAGGACAAGGCACCCGGCAAAGGCTCGGTAAAGGTCCGGTCTTTGCAATTCAAGTAAGGGCACTTGAAGCCGTGGGATATGCTTTTTTGAAGCAAAGTCCTTCCACATTTGTTGTCGCATTGTGTCAATCCACCTAGGCTTCGGGCATCTATGGAGATGCCCGATGCCTTTTCGTTATTTCATTAAACAACTTCTGCTGCCACCCGGCATTTTATTGCTGTTGCTGGTGCTTGCCTGGTGGTGGCGCCGCTCAAGGCCGAAGCTGGCGGGGTTGTGTTTCGTCTTGGGCGTAGGCGGCTTCTGGTTGATGAGCCTGCCAGTGATGGTGGAGTGGAGTGCCAAGGCCCTGGAGCGCGAGCCGCCGCTGGCGCGCGAGGAATGGGCAACCTTGGGCCGACGGGCCGATGCGATCGTGGTGCTGGGTTCAGGGCGTGAGCGTGGCGACCCGGCCTGGGGTGTTGACCAGCCGACCGGCGTAGGCTTGGGGCGCGAGCGCTATGCCGCGCGCCTGGCCAAGGCGTCCGGCTTGCCGATTCTGACCAGTGGCGGTCTGCATTACGGCACGCCACCGACCGAAGCGAAGCTGATGGCGGACTCATTGCTCGATGATTTTGGCGTGACGGTGCGCTGGCAGGAAGGGCGCAGCCGCACGACCTGGGAAAACGCGCAACTCAGCGCCCAGGTGTTGTTGCCGGAGGGAATCAAGCGGGTGGTGGTCGTGACTCAGGCCTGGCACATGCCGCGAGCGGTCTGGAGTTTTCAGCAGGCCGGATTTGAAGTGGTGCCAGCGCCAGTGGGGTTTTTAGGCGTGGACAATGCCCGGCCACTGGGCGGCTGGATGCCGGAATTCAAATCGATCTGGCAGAGCGGGCAGTTGATGAATGAGGCGGTGGGGCAGATCGGGTATTCGTTGTTTTACCGATAGAAGTGCTGAATAAAGAACCTGTGGCGAGGGAGCTTGCTCCCGTTCGGCTGCGCAGCCGCCGCAATATGGGTTAATGCGGTGTGTATCAGCCAGAATTGGATTGCAGGGTTTGGGGCTGCTGCGCAGCCCAGCGGGAGCAAGCTCCCTCGCCACAGAACTTAAACGGTTTTCGCCATCCGGTTGGCCACTAACGCCCAACCAAACAACAACATGCAACTGATGATCAACGGCCACGAACGCCATTCCAGGTAGGGCGTCAGGTTATGCATCGGCACCACTTCGCCGTATAGAATGCCGCGTTCGAACTGCGGAATCTGCACAGTGATCTGGCCAAACGGGTTGATCAAACCGGTCACGCCGTTGTTGGTGGCGCGGATCATCCAGCGGCCGGCTTCAAGTGCACGCATCTGCGCCATCTGCAAATGTTGCAGAGGGCCGATCGAGGTGCCGAACCAGGTGTCGTTGCTGATGGTCAGCAGCAAATCGCTGCGGGCGGCGAGGCTGGCGGCGAATTCCGGGTAGACCACTTCGTAGCAGATGAACGGCGCAATCTGATAGCCCTTGGCTTGCAGCAGTGCTTGATCGGCCGGCCCACGGGCAAAGTCGGACATCGGCAGGTCAAAGAAAGCGATCAGGCCGCGCAAGACTTCTTGCAATGGAACGTATTCGCCGAATGGCACCAGTTTCTGCTTCAGGTAAGTGCCATCGCCTTCACCGACAACGGTAATGCCGTTGAAAAAGCGCTTCTCGTGATGGACTACCTGGCGAATCGGCACGCCGGTGATCAGCGCGGATTTACGCTCAGCGGCGAAGCTTCCCATCATGTTCAGGTAGCCCTCGGCGGACTCCTTGAGCACAGGGACCGCTGTTTCCGGCCAGATCAGCAGGTCGACGCGTTTGGAGCTGAAGCTCATGTCGCGGTACAGCGCCAACTGCGCATTGAGCTGCGACGGGTCCCATTTCATGCTTTGTTCAATGTTGCCCTGAAGCGCCGCGACGCTCAGTGGTGCGCCCGCCGGGCTGGTCCAGGCATGTTCCTTGAGCGCCGTGCCGGCCACCCATGGGCCAGCCAGCAGTAACACGCCGACAGCGATGAAGCCTTTACGGCCAGTACGCACCAGTCGCATAGCGTTGTAGAGCAGTGCAGCCGTCAGGGCCAGGGTGAAGGAAATCAGCCACATTCCGCCGACCGGCGCGAGTCCGGCCAGGGGGCCATCAAGCTGGCTGTAACCGGAATAGAGCCATGGGAAACCGGTAAGGAACCAGCCGCGAAAGGCCTCCTGACCCACCCACAGCGCCGCAAATGCCAAGGCATCGGCCAGCGGCGCTTCGTTACGGCGCAGCCAGCGTGCCCAAATCCAGGCGGGCAGGGCGAAGAACCAGGCGATTGCCGCGGTGAAGAGCAGCATCAAGAATCCGGCCAGCAGCACCGAGGCGCCGCCAAAGTTGTGGATGCTGTAATAGATCCAGCTAGTGCCCGCGGCAAACAGGCCGAAACCGAAACACCAGCCACGCCCCAAGGCTTGGCGGGGGCTCAGTTCACGCAAACCGGCGTAAAAGAAACCGACCGCCAGCAATGCCAGCGGCCAGATATCGAACGGCGCCAGGGCCAGGGTGGTGAGTGCACCGGCCGCCACGGCCAGCAGGTTACCGGGCCAGCCGGGGCGGGTGATACGGAGCATTTCAGTCCTTAGAATTACCGGGCGATAGGTGTCAAACGCAGCAAGTGAATCCGACGGCTGTCGGCGTTCAGGATGCGGAAGCGATAGGCGCCGATTTCAGTGATTTCGTTACGTTTTGGCAAGTGCCCGAACGCGCTCATCACCAAACCGCCGACGGTGTCGAATTCATCGTCGGAGAATTCGCTGTCGAAGAACTCGTTGAAGTTATCGATCGGCGTCAGGGCCTTGATCAGGAAGTCACCGCTGGGCAGCGGCTTGATGTAGCTGTCTTCTTCGACGTCGTGCTCGTCTTCGATGTCGCCGACGATCTGTTCCAGCACGTCTTCGATGGTCACCAGGCCGGCCACGCCGCCGTATTCGTCAATGACGATGGCCATGTGATTATGGTTGGCGCGGAACTCACGCAGCAGTACATTCAGGCGCTTGGACTCGGGCACGAACGTGGCCGGGCGCAGCAGATCCTTGATGTTGAAGCTGTCGCCGTTTTCCTTGAGGATCAACGGCAGCAAGTCCTTGGCCAGCAACACGCCCATCACGTCATCGTGGCTTTCACCGATCACCGGGTAGCGGGAGTGGGCCGAGTCGACCACGGCCGGCAGGAACTCGCGGGGTGTCTGGGTCGCCTTGATGCTGATCATCTGTGAGCGCGGGACCATGATGTCCCGCACTTGCAGGTCAGCAACCTGGATGGCGCCTTCGACGATGGCCAGCGCTTCGCTGTCCAGCAACTTGTTTTGATGTGCATCGCGCAGCAGCTCCAGCAGCTCCTGGCGGTTCTTCGGCTCGTGGGCAAAAGCCTGGGTGAGCTTACCCAGCCAAGACTTCTGCCCGTTGCTCGATCGATCTTCGCTCATAGCGATTACTCTGAATCCTTTGTTGTTACGATTGGGGATGTGTCTGTTTCGTCGTCCGCATAAGGGTCCGGATGACCCAACTCTGCAAGCAACGTTCGTTCCAGTGCTTCCATTTCTTCGGCTTCATCGTCATCTATATGGTCGTAACCAAGCAGATGCAAGCAGCCGTGAATGACCAGATGCGCCCAGTGGGCCTTTAATTCCTTGCCTTGTTCCGCCGCTTCGCGCTCGACCACTGCTACGCAGATCACCAGATCGCCGAGCAAGGGAATGTCGAGAAACTCATCGGGAACATCGGCCGGAAACGACAAAACGTTGGTGGCGTAGTCTTTCTGCCGCCAGGTGAAGTTCAGTTCGCGGGCTTCCTCTTCGTCGACCAAACGGATGGTCATTTCGGAGTCGGCAGTACGCTGGCGCAGGGCCAGTTCGCACCATTGACGGAACTCGGCTTCGCTTGGGGCAGACGCTTCGGTAGCCAGTTGCAGATCAAGCTCAAGCATCGGGGCGAGTGTCCTTGGGAGAGAACTTCGCCGGTTCGTCGGCTGTGCGATTTTCGAAGCGCTCGTAGGCCTCGACAATGCGCTGCACCAGCGGATGGCGCACTACGTCCTTGGGCATGAAGTGGGTGAAGCTGATACCCGGCACGTCTTTCAGCACCTCGATCACGTGATGCAGCCCGGACTTGGTGCCTTTCGGCAGGTCGACCTGGGTGATGTCACCCGTGATGACGGCGGTGGAACCAAAGCCAATCCGGGTCAGGAACATTTTCATCTGCTCGACGGTGGTGTTCTGGCTCTCGTCGAGGATGATGAAGCTGTTATTCAGCGTACGACCACGCATGTAGGCCAGCGGCGCGACTTCGATCACTTGACGCTCGATCAACTTGGCGACGTATTCGAAACCGAGCATTTCGTAGAGTGCGTCGTAGAGCGGGCGCAGGTACGGGTCGATTTTCTGGGACAGGTCGCCGGGCAGGAAGCCGAGCTTTTCGCCCGCTTCAACCGCCGGACGGACCAGCAGAATGCGGCGAATCTGCTCGCGCTCCAGTGCGTCTACCGCGCAGGCAACGGCCAGATAAGTCTTGCCGGTACCGGCCGGACCGATGCCGAAGTTGATGTCGTTACCGAGGATTTCCTTCACGTAGCGCAGCTGATTCAAGCCGCGAGGGCGAATCATGCCTTTCTTGGTGCGCAAGGCGACGGACGGTTCGGCGGGGGAGTGGTTGTCCAGTTCCTCGACGGCCGATTCCTGCAGGAACAGGTGAACCGTGTCCGGCGACAGCTCGGTACCTTTGGTTTCCCGGTACAAGCGGCGCAGCAGGTTTTCCGCGGAGGTGGTGTGCTTGGGCTCGCCGATCAGTTCGAACTGGTTTCCACGGTTGCGGATCTCGATAGCGAGGCGCTGTTCGATCAAGCGCAGATGCTCGTCGAATTGCCCGCACAAATTGGCGAAGCGGCGAGCTTCAAAAGGCTCGAGGATGAAACGATGTGGTTCTATGGGTGCGTTCAAGGTCGTATTTAGCCGCCCAGGGGCAATTATGATGAATCAAGGATAGCGCCAGTCGCCGGGGTGCGAAAGCTCTTAAACAGCCCAATCACTAACGGTCACTTCATGTCTGTGGCGAGGGAGCTTGCTCCCGTTGGAGTGCGAAGCACTCCCTTCCCGGTCACTGCAGTTTACAAGGTTGCATCGAGTCGCTTGATTTACGACTGCTTCGCAGCCGAGCGGGAGCAAGCTCCCTCGCCACACAAGCCCGCTCCCACAGGGAAATACGGTGTTATTGGATCAGCGAGCCCCGCAGCGAGTGCGGTTGCGCGGCATCGATGTGCACGTCGGCGAACTGGCCGATCAGGGTCGGATTGTCGCAGCGGAAGTTGACGATACGGTTATTCTCGGTCCGGCCTTGCAGTTCGCCGGGGTCTTTTTTCGAATAATCGGTTACCAGAATCCGCTGAATGGAGCCCACCATTTGTCGGCTGATCTCGAAGCCTTGCTGGTTCAGGCGATGTTGCAAGGCGTTCAGGCGTTCTTTTTTCAGTTCTTCCGGCGTTTCGTCAGCCAGATCGGCGGCCGGAGTGCCCGGGCGCTGGCTATAAACGAACGAGTAGGAGAAGTCGAAACCGACGTCTTCGATCAGCTTCATGGTCTGCTCGAAGTCTTTCTCGGTCTCGCCCGGGAAGCCCACGATGAAGTCTGAACTGATGCAGATTCCCGGCACGGCGGCCCGCAACTTGCGCAGTTTGGATTTGTACTCCAGTGCGGTGTGGTTGCGCTTCATCGCCGCGAGGATCCGGTCGGAACCCGATTGCACCGGCAAATGCAGGTGTTTCACAAGTTCTGGTACGTCAGCGTGGGCCTGGATCAGGCTGTCGGAGAATTCCAGCGGGTGCGAGGTGGTGTAGCGGATCCGGTCGATGCCATCGACCGCCGCAACCACCCGGATCAGTTCCGCCAGATCAGCCAGGCGACCATCGTGAGTGGTGCCGCGATAACCGTTGACGTTCTGCCCCAGCAAGGTCACTTCGCGCACGCCGTTTTCAGCCAAGTGAATGATCTCGGCAATCACGTCGTCGAACGGTCGGCTGACTTCTTCACCGCGCGTATAAGGCACTACGCAGAAGGTGCAGTACTTGCTGCAGCCTTCCATGACCGACACGTAAGCGCTCGGTCCATCGATGCGTGGCTCGGGCAAGTGGTCGAATTTTTCGATTTCCGGGAATGAGACGTCGACTTGCGGCAGTTTGGTCAGGCGCGCGGCGTCGATCATTTCTGGCAGGCGGTGCAGGGTCTGCGGGCCGAATACCACGTCCACGTACGGAGCGCGATCACGGATGGCCGCGCCTTCCTGGCTGGCCACGCAACCGCCGACGGCGATGACCATGTCCGGGTTAGCCAGCTTCAATTCGCGCCAGCGGCCCAGCTGGGAATACACCCGGTCCTGGGCGCGTTCGCGGATCGAGCAGGTATTGAGCAGGATCACGTCGGCGTCTTCAGCGCGAGCGGTGACTTCCAGGGCCTGATGTTCACCCAGCAGATCGACCATGCGCGAGCTGTCGTACTCGTTCATCTGGCAACCGTGGGTTTCGATGTAAAGCTTCTTGGCCATGGACAGAGTCATCACGTGATTCAAAGAACCGCGCATTATAGGGAACATGCACCAAGGTTCCTACCGTTGCGCGTCCGGCGGCTATGCTATAGTTCGCGCCCTCATTTTTATCCCCCGATGTGTTGCTCGCCCACCATGACCAAACGTGAAGCTCCAATCTACAAGGTGATTTTCCTCAATCAGGGCCAGGTGTACGAAATGTATGCCAAGCAGATCTATCAAAGTGATCTGTGGGGCTTCCTGGAAGTGGAAGAGTTCGTCTTTGGCGAGCGCACGCAAGTGGTCGTCGATCCGAGCGAAGAGAAGCTCAAGGCTCAGTTCGAAGGCGTTGTGCGCAGTTTTGTGCCGATGCATTCGATCGTGCGCATCGACGAGGTCGAGCGCCTCGGCACCCCGAAAATCAGCGAAGCCCGTGGCGCGGTCGGCAATGTCATGCCGTTTCCGATGCCGATGCCTGAGAAGTAAGCCACGGATTGAGTGACTAGTGGGGCTTGTTGTGGCGAGGGGGCTTGCCCCCGTTGGGCTGCGAAGCGGCCCTGAAATCAGCCACCGCTACCTTCCAGACAGACCGCGTGTGCTGATTTTACGACTGCTACGCAGCCGAACGGGAGCAAGCTCCCTCGCCACAGGGGGCCGTGTCAATTCAAGGCAGTGGCGAAAACGGCGTACGCCCATCGGCGCTCTGCAATTCCATCAGGTATTTACGGAAAATTTGCCCCAGCACCTGGGTAGCGACTTCCAGATCTTCGCGGGGCATTTTTTCGGCGACTTCGTCGGCGGTGTCCAGCGCCTCTTCGGCACCGTTGACCGCGGCCATTTTCAGCACGATATACGCCTGAACGTTATTGGCCGGTACGCCTTCGCCGTGGAAGAACATGGTGCCGAGTTTGAATTGCGCCTGAGCGTGGCCTTGCAGTGAGGCCTTTTCGAAGTAGCTCAGGGCTTGATTGAGGTCGCGCGGCGCGTTTTTGCCGTCGTAGTAGAACTCACCCAACTCGTATTGCGCTTGCGCATCCCCTTCATCCGACGCTTTCTGACAGGCGGCGAGCGCTTGCGTCAGGTCTTGCGGCTGAGTATTGAGGGTGCAGCGACCCATCGCCGGGATCAACAACGAGTTGCCGCCTGCTTGTGCGAGCGCGAGCAGGGGCTGAAGGAGCAACAGGCAGCCCAGTGCAAGGGTGCGGCCGGTGCGGTTCATGGGAATCGACTTACCTCTGAGGGGCGCGTGGACCCATCGAGGGATCCAATAAGCGCGCATTATGAAATAAGCAGGACCAACCTTACAAAGTCTTTACTCGTTTTTCTGCTGTGCGGGGAATATATCGGCCACTTTGCGCAGATTATTAGCAGATGAGTAGGAAAGAGGGCGGGAATGCAGATGAAAACTGACGCTGGCAATCGCCAACGTCAGCGTGACAGTTTTATTTCAGCGCGGCGAATGCACGCTCGGCGGCGTCCAGCGTCAGTTTCAACTCGGTTTCGCCGTGTGCGATCGAGGTGAAACCGGCTTCGAAGGCGCTTGGCGCCAGGTACACGCCACCTTCCAGCATCAGGTGGAAGAAGCGACCAAACAGGCCGGCATCACTGGCCATCACGTCATCGAAGGTCACGATGTCGTCGGCACCGCTGAAGTACAGGCCGAACATGCCGCCGGCCTGAGTGGTCACGAACGGAATACCGGCGGCATCGGCGCGCTGCTGCAGGCCATCGAGCAGACGGCTGGTGTAGTCGCTCAGCTCGGCATGGAAGCCAGGACGACTGATCAGGCGCAGGGTGGTCAGGCCAGCCGCCATCGCCAACGGGTTACCCGACAAAGTACCCGCCTGGTAGACCGGCCCCAGTGGCGCGATTTGCTCCATGATCTTGCGTTTGCCACCGAAGCAGCCAACCGGCATGCCGCCACCGATGATCTTGCCGAAGGTGCTCAGGTCCGGGGTGACGCCGTAGTGGGCTTGGGCACCACCGAGGGCTACGCGGAAACCGGTCATCACTTCGTCAAAAATCAGCACCACGCCGTGTTTGTCGCACAGGGTCCGCAGGCCTTCGAGGAAGCCCGGTGCCGGTGGTACGCAGTTCATGTTGCCGGCCACTGGCTCGACAATGATGCAGGCCACTTCCTGGCCGACTTCGGCGAGCATGGTTTCTACCGCGTCGATGTCGTTGAACGGCAGCGTCAGGGTGTGTTTGGCGAACGCCGCCGGTACACCGGCCGAGCTCGGCACGCCTTGGGTCAGGGCGCCGGAACCGGCCTTGACCAGCAGGCTGTCGGAGTGGCCGTGGTAGCAGCCTTCGAATTTGATGATGCTGTCACGGCCGGTGAAACCACGGGCCAGACGGATGGCACTCATGGTCGCTTCGGTACCGGAGCTGACCATGCGCACCATTTCCATCGACGGCACGATCGAGCAGACCAGATCGGCCATCTCGGTTTCCATCGCGGTCGGGGCGCCGTAGGACAGGCCGTGTTCCAGCTGTTTGCGCACCGCGTCCAGCACGTCCGGATGGCTGTGGCCGAGAATCATCGGCCCCCAGGAACCGACGTAATCCACATAACGCTTGTCGTCTTCGTCGGTGACGTAGGCGCCTTCGGCGTGTTTGAAGAACAGCGGCGTGCCGCCAACGCTCTTGAACGCACGAACAGGCGAGTTCACGCCTCCGGGAATGTGTTTCTGGGCATTGGCAAACAGGGTTTCGGAACGAGACATGATCGGGCTCTCAGAAAATCAGGATTTGAATAATTCATTAAAGGCGCGGGCACGGCGCGTTACTTCAGCCGTGCTCTCGGCGCCAAACAGACCATGCACCACCGCCAGCAGATCGACGCCGTGGGCCACCAGCGGCGCAGCGTTGTCCAGCGTGATGCCGCCGATCGCGCAGATCGGCAGGTGTAGTTTGCCGCGGGCCTGATCAAGCAGTTCAAGGCTGCAGGCCGGTGCGCCGGGCTTGGTGTTGGAGTTGAAGAAGCGGCCGAAGGCGACGTAGCTGGCGCCTTCTTTGGCGGCTTGTTCGGCGAGTTCGAGTTGCGCGTGGCAGGTCGAGCCGATGATTGCCTGACGACCGAGCAGTGCGCGAACCGGCATCAGCGGGCCATCGGTCTGGCCCAGGTGCACGCCGACATTCAGGCGCGCGGCCAGTTCGGCGTCATCGTTGATGATCAGCTGAGTCTTGTAGCGTTCGCACAGGTCGCGCAGAGCTTCGGCCTCACGCAGGCGGCGGGCCTCGTCGCTGCTCTTGTCGCGGTATTGCAGCAGGGTGACGCCGCCTTCGAGCGCCGCCTCCACGTACGAAAGAAATTTACCGGCCAGTAACTGGCTGTCGGTAATGGCGTACAGGCCACGTAGTTTCATCGGGCAAGCCTCTGCGCTTCACGCATAGAAAATTACGAACAGAAGTCCAGTGGCAAGCGGCGCGGCACGAACTGGCCTTTGCCCAGCTGCTCCGCATCACGCAAGGTGCGCCAAGTGTAGTCAAGCGCGCTCTGTACGGCACTGACGAGGTGTTCACCCTGGGCCAGGCGACCGGCGAGGGCGCTGGCCAGCGTGCAACCGGAACCGTGATAGCTGCCGGGCAAGCGCTGGCAGGTAAAGGTTTCGCGGCGACCGTCGCGGCTGTACAGGCGATTGTGTATTTCGTGTTCGTCGCCATGACCGCCGGTGATCAGCAGGTGTTTGACGAACGGCAGGAGTTTTTCAGCGCACTCGTCCGCAGTGCCTTCGGGCAGTTCGGCGAGGATCCGGGCTTCGGGAAGGTTGGGAGTGGCAATGATCGACAGCGGCAGCAGGCGTTCGCGCATGGCGTAGCCGACTTCGTCCTTGCCCAGTCGTCCGCCGCCGCCGGCGCGCAGCACCGGGTCGCAGACCACCGGCAAATGCGGGTGTGCTGAAAGCAGTTCGACCACGGTGTCGACCATTTCCAGGGAACCGAGCATGCCCAGTTTGACGGCGGCGACTTCGGAGTCGTTGAGCACGGCGTTGGCCTGGGCCAGCACCCACTCGCGATCGAGAACGCGGAAGTCAGTGACGTTGACGGTGTCTTGCACAGTCAGGGCGGTGACGGCCGGAGCCGCATGACAACCCTGAGCGAGCAGGGCTTCGATATCTGCCTGCAAGCCGGCGCCACCACTAGGGTCGTGGCCGGAGAGACAGAGGACAACGGGGCGAGAGCTGTAGATATTCATGGTGCGCGAGCTTACCACCAAACATGTTTTATCGGTGCGCGCGCGCATCGGAGCCGATTGCGCAACGAGCAAAAGATCTTTCTGACCAAGCCAACAGCTCTAACTCAATGTATAGAGCTGGAACGCTTGTTCTAGAGCCTTTGTAGGAAAAATTTCAATGGTGCTCAATGGCCATCAACGGCTATGCTAGAGTGGATCCAAACCAATAACAGGTAATACCGGTTTTACGTCTACTCAAAAGGAATGGGGGGCTTCCTGACAGAACCGGACAGGCCACGCTGGGGCTTAAATGCGCTATTTGCTGATGTTGCTGTTGTGCTTGCCCCTCCTGGCGAGCGCCGTCGAATTCGACGAGTTCACCCAGAGCCTTCCCCTGGGCCGAACGATGCAGGTTTATGAAGACGCGGGCGGTCAGGCGACCATCGCCGATGTCCGTGCGCAAGCGGCGGCCGGGCAGTTCAAGCCCCACGATAAAGCCACCCTCAACGCCGGTTATTCGCGTTCGGCGTTCTGGCTGAAGATCGACTTGCAGTACCATCCGACCAACCCGGCGGCACAACGGGCCTGGTTGCTGGAGCTGGCCTATCCGCCCCTCGATCACCTTGATCTGTACTTGGCCGATGCTGGCGGTGACTATCAATTGGTCCGACAGACTGGCGATGCGTTGCCGTTCGCCACTCGCGAGATCCGCCAGAACAACTATCTGTTCGATCTGAACTTTGCGCCTGGGCAGGCGCAAACCGTGTACCTGCGCCTGCAAAGCGAAGGGTCGGTTCAGGCGCCCCTCACCTTGTGGTCAAGCACCGCTTACCTCGAAGAGCAGCCGGTGCGGCTCTATGTGCTGGGGCTGATTTACGGTGTGTTGCTGGGGATGCTGGTCTACAACCTGTTCATCTTCCTCAGCGTGCGCGACACCAGCTATCTCTATTACATCGTCTATATCGCCTCGTTCGGCTTGTATCAGCTGTCGGTGAATGGCGCGGCGGTGGAGTATTTCTGGCCGAACAATCCGTGGTGGGCCAACGCCGCGACGCCGTTCTTCATCGGTTGTTCAGGGTTGTTCGGCAGCCAGTTCGCCCGAAGCTTTTTGCGGACGGCGACCCTCAGTCGCTGGCTCGACCGTTTGCTGCAGGCGTTGATTGTGTTCAGTGCGCTGGTGGTCGGGTTGTCATTGATGACCAGTTACGCCCTGGCCCTGCGTCTGGCGACGTTGCTGGCGTTGGTCTTTACCGTGGTAATTTTCGCCGCCGGGATTTTCGCCTGGTGGCGTGGCCTGCGGGTCGCTCGGTATTTCATCATTGCCTGGTCGGCGTTCCTGCTCGGTGGCATCGTCAACACCCTGATGGTGTTGGGTTACTTGCCCAACGTATTCCTCACCATGTACGCCAGCCAGATCGGCTCGGCGATCGAAGTGGCGCTGCTGTCTCTGGCCCTGGCCGATCGCATCAATGCCATGCGCGAGCAACAGGCTCAGACGCTGTTCGATGCCGGCCAGAAGCTCGAAGTGCTGAACCAGCAATTGGCTCACAGTAACAAGCTCAAGGATGAATTTCTCGCCACCCTGACCCACGAACTGCGCACGCCCATGAACGGTGTGATCGGCTCGCTGGAGTTGATGCAGACCGTCGAGATGAACCCTGAGCTGGAGCAATATCAACAAACGGCCGCCGGTTCGGCGCGGGACATGATGCGAATGGTCAACGGCATCCTCACCCTGACCGAATTGCAGGCCGGCAAGCTCAAGGTGTATCCGGACACGTTCAGTTTGCGCAGTGTGGTCGAGGCCTTGCGCCTGCAGTTCGATGGCAATGCGTCGAGCAAGTCGCTGGACTTCAAGGTCGAGGTTGCACCGGGGTTACCGGATCGCTTGCATGGCGACAGTGACAAGCTGACGCAATGTCTGGAATGCCTGCTGGATAACGCTATCAAATTCACCCGGATCGGCGGATTGGCGCTGAGGGTGACGGGTAAACCGGTAGCGCCCGATCGGCTGGCACTGTCCTTTGCGGTGATCGACACCGGCATTGGCTTTACCGATTTGGACGAGGCAACGCTGTATCAACGCTTCTTCCAGCTCGACGGCTCGATGACCCGTGAATACGGTGGTTTGGGCGTTGGCCTGGCTATTTGCCGACAGCTGGTCGAATTGCTCGACGGGCGCCTGAGTCACCGCTCGGAACCGGGACGCGGCAGTCGCTTTCAACTGGACGTCGAATTCGAACTGCCGGTGGTGGAATCTGCGCCCTCGATTATCCGGCAAACCTCCCACCTGCGTTTGCCTCAGGACTGCACGGTGTTGCTGGTCGATGACAACAGCATCAATCAATTGGTGATGCGTGGCATGTTGCTCAAGCTTGGGTTCCGCGTGCGCACCGCTGACAGCGGCGTCGCTGCGCTCGATCACTTGCAGCGCGAGGCCGTTGATGCCGTGCTGCTCGACGGTCAGCTGCCGCCACTGGGCGGGTCCTCGATCTGCCGCCGAATCCGCGCCTTGCCGGGTTGCGCCGAATTACCCGTGTTCATGATTGCCCTGAGCGCGGACCGGGCCTATTGCCCGAGCGACACCTTGGTCGACTACCTGAGCAAGCCGGTGAAATTCGAGGACTTGCAGGCGGCGCTCTATGGGCGGGTGCTCTGTCCAGGGCAAGGCGAAAGCGCCGACAGTTAGGCAGATATGCCACTTTGTTCAGCCTCGGGGCGGTGCTTAACTGAAAATCCCTTGGCTGACCAAAGGAGCCCTGTCATGAACCTGCATCAGTTCGCCGAAACCCACGAAGTCACCAACCAGCCACCGTCGCTGGACGGTACCAATCTCTATCGCATCGACCTGCCTTTGCAGGAGTGGTCGCGGCGTTTCGATGCCGGTTGGGCCGAGTCGCGGATCGACGCTTACGGCGCATTGGCCGGCGGGCCGCTGATGGCGGCGGGGTTTGTGGCCAATCAGAACAAACCGGTGTTCGTCAGCCATGACCGCTACGGCCATCGCATCGACCTGGTGGAGTTTCACCCGGCCTACCACGAGTTGATGCGCACGGCGGTGGAGCATGGCCTGACAGGCTTGCCCTGGACCGACCCGCAACCCGGCGGCCACGTTGCCCGCGCGTCCATGACCTATTTGCACAGTCAGGCTGAAGCCGGCAGCGGTTGCCCGCTGACCATGACCTTCGCCAGCGTCCCGGCGATGCGCCTGCAACCGGATCTGGCCGAGCAATGGCTGCCGAAAATCCTCGCCACCGAATACGACCCGCGCAACGTCGGCATGGCCCACAAGGCCGGGGTCACCATCGGCATGGCCATGACCGAGAAACAGGGCGGCACCGATGTACGGGCCAACACCACCAAGGCTTATCCGGTCGGCGCCAGTGGGCCCGGTCAGGCGTATGAACTGGTGGGCCACAAGTGGTTCTGCTCGGCGCCGATGTGCGATGCCTTCCTGACCCTGGCCCAGACCGACAAAGGCTTGACCTGTTTCCTGCTGCCGCGTCATCGCCCGGACGACACGCGCAATCAGTTCTACATCCAGAGGCTGAAGAACAAACTCGGCAACTGGTCCAATGCCTCCAGCGAGGTGGAATTGCGTGGCGCCCTGGCCTGGATGGTCGGCGAAGAGGGCCGGGGCGTTCCGACCATCATCGAAATGGTCGCCATGACCCGTTTCGATTGCATGGTCGGCTCCAGTGCGCTGATGCGTCAGGCGTTGACCCAGGCCAGCCATCACTGCGCCCACCGCAAGGTCGGTGGCAAATTGCTCAGCGAGCAACCCTTGATGCAAAACGTGCTGGCCGACCTGGCCCTGGAAAGCGAAGCGGCGTTGGCCTTGAGTTTGCGCATGGGTCGGGCGCTGGATCATCTGGATGACGAGCACGAAGCGAAATTCGCCCGACTGGTGACGGCGGTGGGCAAGTACTGGATCTGCAAACGCGCGCCCGCGATGATCAATGAGGCTGCCGAATGCATGGGCGGCGCCGGTTATGTCGAAGAAAGCATCCTGCCGCGGCTGTACCGTGAGGCACCCGTCAACTCGACCTGGGAAGGTTCCGGCAACGTGCAATGCCTTGACGTGTTGCGCGCATTGTCGAAAGAGCCGGGTGTACTTGATGTGCTGTTCGGCGAGTTGGGCGACGGTCATGGCGACAAACGTCTGGCCGCGCACATCAGCCAATTGCAGGCCGCGTTCAAGGATCCCGACGACATTCAATACCGCGCCCGCCAGCTCACCGAAGACATTGCCTTGGGGCTTCAGGCCAAGTTGTTGCTGGAGGCGGGGAATGCGGCGGTCAGTGATGCTTTCATCGCCAGTCGTCTCGGTTCGGCCGGTCGGGTGTATGGAACATTGCCTCGCGGGCTGGATGTGGAAGCGATTGTGGCCCGGTCGACCCCGCAAGGTTTCTGACCACAATTTGATCAACAGCACTGAAACCTGTGGGAGCGGGCTTGCCCGCGATAGCGGTTACACATTCAACAGAGATGTTGGCTGATAGACCGCTATCGCGGGCGAGCCCGCTCCCACAGGGTTTATCTGTGTCTCAGAATTGATGTGCAGCCAACACGCCACTGTTCCCGTGAAGCGACGATGCAGGCAAGATGAAGGTCTGCAAGTCAGAACACAGGAAGCTGATCGTGACCGAAGCGTTTATTGTCGTTCAAACCGCCGAGCAAGCCGTGGATCGGCTTGCTGCCTTGCACGAGCGTGCAACCACAGCGCTGAATCAAGCGCTCAAGCGTTATCTCAAGGATCGCGTCGAGCCGGACGCTGAACAGCGTGCTCTGTTTCGTTATCCCGAGTTGCGTCTGACCTACCTTTGCCAGGGCGAAGTCCCACAGACCACTCGCGCCTATGCCAAGGTTCAACTGCCGGGAACCTACAGCGTCACCGTCACTCATCCGGCAGCCTTCCGCAAATACCTGCTGGAACAACTCGTCCCGTTAATGCACGACTTCACCGTGACCGTTGAAGTCGGCGTCAGTCAGCAGAACATTCCTTATCCGTACGTGGTCGAGCAGGGCGATGAACTGGCCGGCTCCGGCGTCACGGCGGCGGTGCTGGCGCGAGTGTTCCCGAGTACGGATTTGTCGGCCGCCACCGATGGCATTGCCGATGGCTTGTACGATTGGGAAAACACCGACCCGCTGCCACTGGCCCTGTTCGACGCCGCGCGGGTGGACTTCTCCCTGCGCCGGCTGGTGCATTACACCGGCAGCGACTGGCGCCATGTGCAGCCGTGGATTCTGCTGACCAACTACCACCGCTACGTCGACCAGTTCATCGTTCATGGCCTGGAGCAACTGCGCAACGATCCGCGTTTTGTGCGCATGGTGTTGCCGGGCAACGTGATCATCGAAAAGGGCATGGACCACGGCGAAGCGTCGGCGATTGCCGCGGGCGTGGTCTGGCATCGTTACCAGATGCCGGCCTATCACCTGATCGCCAGCGACGGCCATGGCGTGACTCTTGTGAACATTGGCGTCGGCCCGTCCAACGCCAAGAACATCACCGACCACCTGGCCGTGCTGCGTCCGCATTGCTGGCTGATGATTGGTCACTGTGGCGGCTTGCGTCAGTCGCAGACCATTGGCGATTACGTGCTGGCCCACGCTTACATGCGCCGCGACGGGATTCTCGACCGCGTCGTGCCGCCGAACATTCCTATTCCAGCCCTGGCTGAAGTGCAGATGGCGTTGCAGCAAGCGGCGGCCAACATCACCGGTGAGAAGGGCGACGAGCTGAAGAAGCGCCTGCGTACCGGCACCGTGTTGACCTACGACGACCGTAACTGGGAACTGCGCTGGGCGCAGGAGCGTCCGCTGATCAACCTGTCCCGCGCCGTGGCGGTGGACATGGAGAGCGGCACCATCGCCGCGCAGGGTTACCGCTTGCGGGTGCCATATGGCACGTTGCTCTGCGTATCGGATAAACCGTTGCACAGCGAAATCAAACTGCCGGGTTCGGCCAACGCCTTCTATGAACGCGCGGTCAGCCAGCACTTGAAGATCGGCATCGAAGCGGTGGATCTGTTGCGCACCGAGCTTAACTCGCTGCACTCGCGCAAACTGCGCAGCTTCGACGAGCCGCCGTTCCGCTGATTGTTCTCATGGTCATTTAGCGGTCAGGGCACTAGCATGGTGAGCCCTGACCGTTAGATGTTCTTCTCGCCATGTCTCGTCCTCCACGTCCCGTTTCCCGCCGCCCTGGCGTGAAGCCTGCGCCATCCTCTTCAGCCCCGCGTCGTGTCGCCAAAGCGCCACCGGCCGAGCCGAAGCTGATTCTGTTCAACAAACCTTTCGATGTACTGACGCAATTCAGCGACGGCGAAGGGCGGGCGACGCTCAAGGACTTCATCGAGATTCCGGGGATTTACCCGGCAGGGCGGCTGGACCGCGACAGCGAAGGCTTGCTGTTGCTGACCAACGACGGCCAGCTTCAGGCGCGAATTGCCGACCCGAAACACAAACTGGCCAAGACTTACTGGGTGCAAGTGGAAGGTGAGCCAACCGCTGAGCAGTTGCAGCGCTTGCGCGATGGCGTCGAGTTGAACGACGGCATGACGTTGCCGGCCGAAGCGCGACAGCTGGATGAGCCTGAGCTGTGGCCACGTAACCCGCCAGTGCGCTTTCGTAAAAGCGTACCGACCAGTTGGCTGGAACTGGTGATTCGCGAAGGCCGCAACCGTCAGGTACGGCGCATGACCGCGGCGGTCGGCTTGCCGACGTTGCGTCTGGTGCGGGTCAGAATCGGCGACTGGTCGATCGAAGGGCTCGATCAGGGCCAGTGGAAGGAAGTGCCGGCGCGCTTATAGAGTGCCGGATTCGATCAGGCCGATGACGACGCTTTTGATCACGAACGCGGCCACGCCCAGCCCCAGTACGAAGAACAGAATGAACGAGCCGAAGCGCCCGGCCTTGGATTTTTTCGCCAGATCCCAGACGATGAAACCCATGAAAATGATCAGGATGCTGACCAGTCCAGTCATCATCCACTCTTCGAGTACTGCAGGATCCATTGAACATCTCCAGCGTGGGTGGGGCTAAAAGGCGCTGGAGTATACGCCATGGGGGATTGGCGGGGCATTGACCTGCGGCAGTGTGCCGCAGCTATTCGTCGCCTGTGGTGGCCCCTTCGCGGGCAAGCCCGCTCCCACAGGTTTTGTGTCGGTCACAATATTGCGGTCAATACAAAACCTTGTGGGAGCGGGCTTGCCCGCGATGGCGTCATCAGCTACGAAGATGAGTCAACGGCAGTTCAGTGCTGTTGAGCACCTGATTCAACACAAAACTCGACCGCACACTCGTCACCCCTTCAATCCGGGTCAGATGCCCCAGCAGCAGTTTCTGATAGTGGTCCATGTCCGGCACTACCACTTTGAGCTGATAGTCTGCATCCATCCCCGTCACCAGGCTGCATTCCAGTACCTGCGGCAAGGTGCGAATGGCGGCTTCGAAGTTCTCGAAACGCTCGGGAGTGTGGCGGTCCATGCCGATCAGCACGTAGGCGGTCAGGCTCAGGCCGAGCATCTTGCGGTCCAGCAGGGCGACCTGACGGGTGATGTAACCGTCGTCTTCCAGTTGCTTGACCCGCCGCGAGCAAGGCGAAGGCGACAGGCCGATGCGTTCAGCCAACTCCTGATTGGAGATGCGCGCGTCGCGCTGTAATTCCGCCAAAATGCTCAAGTCGTATCGGTCGAGTTTGCTCATCAATCAGGCCTTTGTCATAACTATTGCGGCGGATTATCTATCCTGAGTTAAAAATTGCGCAAGTGATGTTTATTTGAGCAATCTTCGCAATCCTCTGTCGTCGCTCCGGGCCTATTCTTATCACCAGAATCACTGCTCGGACAAACAGTCCAATGCGGCTCGCCCAATCAGGCCAGCTGCGGTCGCCACCCCCACCGGGGATGTGTCGGCCCCCGAGCTACACACTGTCCAGAAGACGGCGTGAGGTGAGCCGACGTCATAAGCGTCGAGCACGGACGAAGTTCTCAAAGGGAGGCCGACGGGTCTCCCTTTTTTATTGCCCGGAATTTGGCAGCGACCTTCAATAAATAAGTTGCGTGACTGATAACCTGTCACAGAACCCGGCTTGCACTTTCCCAGTCTTACGTACAGGCCCTAACCCGCAGTGAGGAAAAGCATGAAGTCGCGCATCTGGCGTTTGACCGGTGTTGGTTTGCTGTGTGTGAGTGTCACTGCGCAATCGCTGGCCGATGAGCCGCAATATCGTGGTCCCGATAGCGGGGAGCGCGGGGCGGATCATCAGGGCAAAGGTCAGGGTCATGACGGTAACAATCAGCCTCGCCAGCAGAACAACGAAATCATTCGTGGCGACAACAGCCGCAAGTTCGAGCTCCACGACCAGAATCAGGGCGGCGAGCGTCAGAACCGTCCCTCGCACGATCCCAATACTCAGGGTGGCCAGTGGCAGAACCGTGCGCCGCACGAATCCAACAATCAGGGTGGCCAGTGGCAGAACCGTGTACAGCACGACGCCAATGTTCAGGAGCGAGCGCCGCAACAACCCAGTAACAATCTGCCGATCCAGGGCCGGCCCGACACCGTGCGCCAGACCCAGGAACCCCGGCGTGGCTACTATCAGGACGAACCACGGCGCAACAATGACAACCGCAATTGGCAGACTGGCGGTCAGGGCTCACGTCATGATGACCGTCGCTGGCCCGGTCGCCCGGATGGGCACGGCAATGGCTGGGGTTCGGGCCCGCAATATCGCCCAGGGCATGTGATCGATCGCTTCCCGGACCGCAACTTCCGCGTGCCGTATCGTGGGCAGGATTTTTTTTATTCCGGCGGTTACTGGTATCGCCCGCAAGGCCCGCGTTATGTGGTGGTTCAGCCGCCTCGCGGGATTCGTGTCAGCTACTTGCCCGATTACGCGCGTGAAGTATGGATCGGCGGCGCGCTGTTGTTCCTGGCGGCCGGCGCGTATTACGCCTATCAGGAGAGCACTCGGGATTACGTCGTGGTCGAACCACCGGTGCAGCCGCAACCGGTGGGCAGTGGTTATGACGTGGTGGCGTATCCGGCCAACGGCCAGTCGCCAGAGGAGGTCAGTCGGGACGGTTACGAGTGCTATCGCTGGGCCGTGGAGCAGAGCGGTTTCGATCCCCGCGCCGTCACCTATCAACCGGATCCGTCGGTGGTGCAAGCCTACCGACAGGCCCAAGGCAACTGCCTGAGCAGTCGCGGTTATCAGGTGAGTTACTGAGCCCTGGCGGCGTTCACCACTTCCTGCGGGTCGGCGTGCACCAGCACTTCGGCTCGCGGATAGGCGGTGTGAATTGCATCGGCGGCTTGATCGCTGATGCCGTGGGCGACTGACAGCGTCAGCTCCCCCGGCAGTTCCAGATGCAACTGCACGAACCACTGGTTACCGGAAATCCGCGTGCGCAGGTCGTGTGCGCCCAAAACCCCCGGTACGCTGCAAGCCAGTTCAAGCATGTGCTGGCTGACATCCGGCGGCAGTTCTTCATCCATCAGCACCGCAAAACTTTCCCGGGCGATATGAATGGCGCTCCAGAGGATGTAGGCGGCGATCCCCAAACCGAACCAAGGGTCGACTTGATGCCAGCCAAACCCGGCCAGCACCAGCGCCACCAGAATGCTGCCGTTGAGCAGCAGGTCTGAGCGGTAATGCAAGGAGTCGGCACTCACGGCGTTGGAACCGGTTGCCTTGATTACCCGATGCTGCAACATCAGCAGGGCCACGGTCAGGGCGAGGGAGAACACAATCACCCCGATGCTGAGCCACGCTGCGCCTATCGGCTCCGGATGTTTCAACCGTTCGATCGCCTGCAAGGCAATCAGCACCGCACTGCCGCCAATGAACAGCGCCTGAGCCATGCCCGCCAATGATTCGGCCTTGCCATGCCCGTAACGATGATCGTCGTCGGCCGGGCGCAAGGCGTAATGCACGGCCAAAAGATTGAGCAGCGAGCTGACGCCATCGAGTGCCGAGTCGGTCAGCCCGGCGAGCATGCTCACCGAACCGCTCAGCCACCAGGCGATGGCTTTGGCGACCATCAACGTGCACGCCACCGCCACCGAGGCGCGCGTCGCCAGCCGCAGCAGGCGGGCGTGTTCGGTACTGGTGGTCATAGGTGCGGCTTTTCCTTTAAGTGTCCCTTCGAACGCATGAATTATGCGGCCGGTTGCAGGCCGAACATGGCCAGTTGCTGGGCGCTGCCCTTGTGCTGGATCAAGCGCGGATCGTCCAGCGGGAAGCTGCGGCCCAACTCAGTTTCGAGAATAGTCTGCAACTTGTGGTTATCGACCTTGCCGTCAGCGCCGATGGCTTCCTTGAGTTTTTCCGGAGCCACCTGAGCAGTCCGGCCTGGCTCGAAGTATATGGCGCCCGTGGCGAAGTCCACCGCAAAGGCGATCAGGCCGGGGATGATATAGAACAGCAGACCCACGGCATCCAGTGCGGCGATGGCCGGGTCGATCTTGCCATCGATCTGACCGCGACGATCCGGGTAGAAAATCGAGCCGCAGGCCGTTACCTGGGTCAGCAAGGTCGCGACCAATACACCGCCGATCAAGCGAAAGGGAGCACGCATGTGAAATCTCCTGGGTCATCTGGAAACGAAGGGACGTCTGTATGAATTAGGACCGCGACAAACGCCGAGCAGTTCGCCGTTATACTCGCCGCGGCAGGACGTGCCCACAGTAAATTGCGGCCGCGTCTCACCCCCACCGGGATAGTTGAGTATTGAAGTTGTTTTTTCCAGATCGACCACGCGTAACGGCTAATAAATTTTATAGGGGGTCGGCCCTCCGGGCTGAAGCTGTGGGCGCGCCATGCTGCGTTGTGGGACTTGGTAAGGAAACGACCCTTACCGGCGTCCCGCGCCTTGCCTGGCACGCCCACAGCTTCAACGCGACTCGCAATTTACTGTGGGCACGCCCTGGGGAGCCAGCATGATTTCTTTGCCGATTGATGAAGTTTTACCCGCCCTGCGTGAGGCCCTCGCTACACGCCACGAAGCCGTGCTCGAAGCACCGCCCGGCGCCGGTAAAACTACCCGCGTGCCCTTGGCCTTGCTCGATGAGCCGTGGTTGGCCGGGCAGACCATTCTGATGCTCGAACCGCGCCGCTTGGCAGCGCGGGCGGCAGCGGAGCGCTTGGCCAGTGAACTGGGTGAGAAGGTCGGCGAAACCGTTGGCTACCGCATTCGTCTCGACAGCAAAGTCGGCCCCGACACCCGCATCGAAGTGGTCACCGAAGGCATCCTCACCCGGCGCTTGCAGGATGACCCTGCGCTGGAGGGCGTGGGCTTGCTGATTTTCGATGAGTTCCACGAACGCAGCCTCGACGCCGATCTGGCGTTGGCCCTGAGCCTCAATGGCCGGGAGCTGTTTCGTGACGATCAACCGCTGAAAATTCTGTTGATGTCGGCAACCCTGGAAGGCGAACGTCTGGCCGGGTTGCTGGACGATGCGCCGATTCTGCGCAGCGAAGGTCGCATGTACCCGGTGGCAATGCGTTGGAGCCGACCGTTTCAGTCCGGTGAATTTATCGAGCCGAGGGTGGTGCAGACTATTCTCGACGCGCTGAACGATGAGACCGGTAGCCTGTTGGTGTTTCTGCCGGGGCAGGCGGAGATTCGTCGGGTGCATCAGCAATTGGTCGATGCGCTGGGCGAGGGCACGTCTGTGTTGCTTTGCCCATTGCACGGCGAACTGGATCTGGCGGCACAGCGTGCGGCGATTGATCCGGCGCCCGCCGGCAAACGCAAAGTGGTGCTGGCGACCAACATCGCCGAGACCAGCCTGACCATCAACGGTGTGCGCGTGGTGATCGATGCGGGGTTGGCGCGTGTGCCGCGTTTCGATCCCGGCAGTGGCATGACCCGCCTCGACACCCAACGCATTTCCAAAGCGAGTGCCACGCAGCGCGCGGGCCGGGCGGGGCGCCTGGAGCCCGGCGTGTGTTATCGCCTGTGGTCGCAGGATCAGCATGAGCAACTGGCGGCTTACGCCAGTGCGGAAATTCTCTCGGCGGATCTGGCCGGGCTGGCCTTGCAACTGGGGCGTTGGGGCGTGACGCCGGGGCAGTTGGTTTGGCTGGATGTCCCTCCGGCAGCGGCTTATGCACAGGCTCAGGATTTGCTTGAACGTTTGGGCGCGCTGGAGGGCGAAGCGCTGACCCGTCATGGTCAGGCGATGGCTGAACTGCCGGCTCACCCTCGCATCGCGCATTTGCTGTTACGCGGTCAGGCGCTCGGCTTGGCGGACATGGCCTGTGATGTCGCGGCCTTGCTCGGCGAGCGAGATATTTTGCGTGGCGCCGGGGCGGATCTGCATAGCCGATTGGTGCTGTTGTCCGGCGAAGAGCGGGCCGCACGCGGTGCGCAGGGCGGTGTTCAGCGTGCCCGGCAACTGGCGCGGCAGTATCGCGGTTATCTGCGGGGCAAAGCGTCGGAGCCGGTCAGCGATCCGGATCATCCGCGCTGGCTTGGTGCGTTGCTGGCGTTGGCTTATCCCGATCGCGTCGCCCAACAGCGGCGGGCCGGTGGCGCTGAATATCGATTGGCGAATGGTCGTGCGGCGCTGTTTGCCGAAGCGGACAGCTTGATGAAGCAAACGTGGCTGGTGATCGCCGATCTGGGCAGTCGTCAGGGGCAGCGTGAAGAGCGGATTTATCTGGCGACGGATTTCGATCCCGCGTTGTTCGATTCAGTGCTGGCCGAGCAAGTGCGTTGCGTCGATCAACTGGATTGGGATGAGCGCGAAGGCGTGCTGCGGGCCGAGCGTCAGCGCAAGGTCGGCGAATTGATTCTTAGCCGTGAGCCGCTGACCGGGCTCGATGAAAACGCTCGCAGTCAGGCGCTGGTGAACCTGGTGCGGCGCAAAGGTCTGGAGCTGTTGCCCTGGACGCCAGAGCTGCGTCAGTGGCAGGCGCGGGTGGCGTTGTTGCATCAGTTGGATCTCGCTGGTAAAGGCGTGAACGAATGGCCGGATGTCAGCGACGCTGCATTGCTCAAAAGCCTCGAACACTGGTTGATGCCGTATCTGGGCAAAGTCTCGCGACTCAGTCATTTCGCCAATCTGGACTTGTCGAGCATCGTCCATAACTTGTTGCCGTGGCCACTGCCGCAACGGCTGGATGAGCTGGCGCCACATCATTTGAGCGTGCCGTCGGGCTCATCGATTCGTCTGGATTACAGCGAACAGCCGCCGATTCTGGCGGTGCGTTTGCAGGAGTTGTTCGGCCTGGCCGAGACACCGCGCATTGCTGGGGGCCGGCAAGTGGTGAAACTGCATCTGTTGTCACCGGCGCGGCGACCGGTGCAGGTGACGCAGGATCTTGCGAACTTCTGGCGCAGCACCTACGCCGAGGTGAAGAAAGATTTGAAGGGGCGTTATCCGAAACACTACTGGCCGGACGATCCGCTGGTGGCCGAGGCAACCGCGCGGATCAAGCCGCGTAAATAGTACCAATGTGGTGAGTTCACTTTCTGTGGCGAGGGAGCTTGCTCCCGTTGGGCTGCGAAGCGGCCCAAAATCCTGTCACCTCTTTTCTTCAGATGTACCTGGTCAGCTGGTTTACGACTGCTGCGCAGCCGAGCGGGAGCAAGCTCCCTCGCCACAGTTGACCTATAGCGCGGCCGGCAACAGAAACCGCGCAATCACCGGCAAGTGATCGGAAATCCGTAGCGTATCGTCCTGCCGCACCCGCGCTTCGACCCGTTTGAGGTGCGGGCTGTAAAACAGGTAGTCGACGGTCCGGTCCGGGCCGTTCAAGCCTGGGTCATTCGGGTAATGGGTCAGCCATTGCGCGCGGTCGATACCGCTGGCTTCGTTGTTGGTGGGGATCATCGGGTATTTGTCCCACAGCACATGCAGCGCGCTGTCGGCGGAGTAGGGCGTGCGTTGCTCGGCGGGCAGGCGTCGATATTGGCCCAACGGCAACAGGTTGAAGTCTCCACCGATCAACCACGGCATGCCGCGGCTTTCATACTTGTCGAGGACCTTGGCCACGGCTGTCACCTGGCTTTGCAAGGTTTCGTCGAGCGGGGTGGTGGCACGGTCCAGATGGGTGTTGAACACGGCTATTTGGCCGCCGTTGCTCAATGGCAGGTGAGTGACCAGCAAGGCGTTTTTCGGCTTGAACTGACGGCTGATGACGTTGGCCGGTGCGACCGGTAATTGCAGGCGTTCGGCGTGTTCGATCTGGTAGCGGCTCAGGGTTGCCAATTGCCGGCCAACGCTGCCGTAGATGTGCGGTTCAGGCACGAAGTCGGCTTTCCAGTCAAAGGCCTGCGCGCTGCACGGATACAGGTCGGTGACTCGATCCTGAAGCAATTTGAACTGGTTCTGGTAGTCACTGGCCTTGGCGCCGTCATCGAGTTCCTGCAACAGCACGATGTCCGGTTGCTCGTCGCGAATCACCCGCGCCACTTCGTCGAGGCTGAAGGCCATGTCTTCAGGTGTAGGGCTCTCGTCGTTTCCTGCGGCCAGGTCGTTCCAGAACACGTAGCGCTTGCCTGCCAGGTACTGGACGTTCCAGGTCATCACCTTCAGCGCCTGGCCGGGCACCAGCGTCGGCGCCTGGGCGTTGCAACTGACTGGCAGCACTTCCTTGGCCTGGGGGCGCCAGGTCAGGCTGTAGATCAGCAATGCAATCAGGCCAATGGCAATCAGCACGCACAGCAGGGTGTAGCGCAGTAGACGGGTCATGGCTCGGCTTATAGCGTTACAAAATTGACCCCGAGCATAACCGAGAGCAGCGCCCAAGCCCAAGGGTAGAGCGCTCAGAGCCGCTCATCAGATTTCTCGGGCGCATCGGCGATCAGCATGAACAAGCGAAACAGCACCACGCTGGTGAACAGTTGCAGAAAGCTGTGGGCGCTGTCGATCAGTAGCGAGATCACCGGGTTCTGCGGATCGGGGTAAACCGCCAGCGTCGCCCCCTTGAGCACCCACAGCGGGCCCATCACGCACAGAATGCACACCAGAATGCGCAGGAAATTCCCGCGGGTCAGGCGCAGGCTTTCCTTCATCGCCGCCAGCGGTGCCAGGCCGCGCAGCACCAGCAGGTACTCGCCGAACGCCAGCGTCACCATCAACCAGATCCCCGGCAGGAAATACAGCGACAGGCCGATCAGGATCAGCAGTGTATTGAGGGCGGTCAGCACGGCGAAACGCGGCCACAAGGTTGCGGAGGTCGCCAGCAAGTCGCGGGTGCGCGGTGATTCGCCACGGCTGCGGGCATCGAGAAACAGGATCAGCGCGGCGGTGTACAGCGGATACACCAGCAAGCCGACAATCACACTGATGCCGGGGAAGCTGTCCGGCTCCGTGGAGTGATCGACCACTTGTTGCAGCAATGCCTCGAAAATCACCAGCGGCAGGCACAGCTGCACGATCTGGCGCAGATTGCGCTTGAAGAAATACAGAGAGTCACGCAGTACATCGAACGGATTCATCAGTCGGTATCGCAGGTTGAAAGCAGTGCCTCACTTTAACCGATGAAACCCGTTGGGGCGCAAACGTAAACGTTCGGTAAAGGTCATTGAAACATCCTGTATCAGCCCCATTACTGGTGAGCACCTTATCCACCGTGGATGAGGGCGACGATATTCCCGGCAATCTATGAGGTCGCCATGAACAGCGAAGAACAAACCCTGATCGATGGACTGTTTTCCCGGCTGCAACAGGCCGAAACGGATTCAGCCCCCCGCGACGCCCAGGCCGAAGCGCGGATCAAGGAACACCTGACTCGCCAGCCAGCGGCGGGCTATTTCATGACCCAGGCGATTCTGGTGCAAGAGGCAGCCATCAAGAGCCTCGACGAACAGAACAAGCAACTCACTCAGCAAGTCCAGCAATTGCAGGCCGAATTGCAATCGGCCAAGGCTCAGACGGCGGCTCCGGCGCCGAGCGGCGGTGGCTTTTTGTCGAGCATCTTCGGTGGTGGCTCCCGTGATCCGCAGCCTGCGCCGACTCAAAGCGCAGCCCCGTCGAATGGCGGCTGGCGTGAACCGGGGCGGCCGTCGTTCAACTCGCAGCCGCCACAGCAAAACTTCGGTGCGCCGGCTGCTCAGCAGAACTTCGGAGCGCCGCCTCAGCAGAACTACGCCCCGCAACAACCGGTCGGCAGTGGTTTCCTCGGCGGCGCGTTGAAAACTGCAGCGGGTGTGGCCGGTGGCGTGATGTTGGCGCAGGGCATCAGCAGCCTGTTCCAGCACCATCAGCAGCCGGAAGTGGTTGAAGTCATCAAGGAAGAACCGGCTCAGGTCAACGATCAGAGCGACAGCGGCAATGGCTGGGGCGAGGATCAGCGTGTGGCTGACAATTCCAGCGATCAAGGCGGATTCGCCGACGCCGACTATAGCGATGAAAGCTCATCGTTCTTCGGTGGCGACGACGATTCCTTCGTCTGACACATCTGTGGCGAGGGAGCTTGCTCCCGCTGGACTGCGTAGCAGGCCCCTTGGGTTTTAAAGCAAGGGGACCGCTGCGCTCCCCAGCGGGAGCAAGCTCCCTCGCCATATGGCCGATTATTCGCGGAACAATCCTTCGGGCTGGCATACTGGGCAACTTTTCGGGCCTGGTGCCTGATCCTGCCCCGCGCTTCGGCACGCTAATGAGGATGTACGGTGAAAAAAATCGCAGTGTTCGCCGATGTCCAGAACCTCTATTACACCGTGCGTCAGGCTTATGGTTGCCACTTCAACTACGCCGCGCTGTGGGCTGACGTCAGTAAAGAAGGGCAGATCGTCGAGGCCTATGCCTATGCGATCGATCGTGGCGACAGCAAGCAGCAGCAGTTTCAGCAGATCCTGCGCAATCTCGGTTTCATCGTGAAGCTCAAGCCCTACATCCAGCGCAGCGACGGTTCGGCCAAAGGTGACTGGGACGTGGGCATCACTCTCGACATCATGGACGCCGCCGACCATGTCGACGAAGTGGTGCTGGCCTCCGGCGATGGTGATTTCGACATGCTGCTGGAACGCATCATCAGCAAGCACGGCGTGCAAGCGGTGGCCTATGGCGTACCCGGTCTCACCGCCAATTCGCTGATCCGCGCCGCCAGCCGTTATGTGCCGATCGAAGGCGCGTTGCTGCTCAAGAATTGATTTTTACGGAGTTGAAACAGGTTTGGAACGCATAGCAGTCATCGACTTTGAAACCACCGGACTCTCCCCGAGCAGCAGCTGCCGGGCCACGGAAATTGCCGTGGTGATTCTTGAACAGGGGCGCATTGTCGAGCGTTATCAAAGCCTGATGAACGCCGGCGTGCGGGTGCCGGCCTTTATCGAGCAACTCACCGGCATCAGCAACGCCATGCTGCGCACCGCGCCCTCGGCCGAGCAGGTGATGAACGAGGTCAATGAATTCGTCGGCATCACACCGCTGCTGGCGCACAACGCTGCGTTCGACCAGAAGTTCTGGGACTACGAGCTCGGGCGAATCAAACGCACACGCTTGCAGAACTTTGCCTGCTCGCTGTTACTCGCCCGCCGCCTGATGCCCGCCGCGCCGGACCACAAACTCGGCACCCTCACCACGTTCGCCAGCCTGCCCAATACCGGCAAGGCTCACCGGGCCATGGCCGATGCGGAAATGGCCGCCAACCTGACGGCGCACTTGGCTGAAGAATTGCGGCGCAAGCATGGGTTGCGGGAGTTGTCCCATGATCTGCTCGTCAGTTTGCAGAAAGTGCCGGCGGCGAAGATCAATGAGCATTTGAAGCGGCATCGTGGGTTCTGACAGAAACACCGCCGATCTCCTGTGGGAGCGAGCCTGCTCGCGAAAGCGGTGTGTCAGTCGACATTAATGTTGAATGATAAATCGTGGGTTTTAAGACCAACCACAAATCCTGTGGGAGCGGGCTTGCCCGCGATGAGGCCATCACATTCAACATCTTTGTTGACTGACAGTCCGCTATCGCGGGCAAGCCCGCTCCCACAGGGGCCGTGCAACATCACGATTTGCCATTCCCTTCCAACTGCCCCAACGGCACCCGCTTCTCGATAGCGCTGGACAACACGATCGAGGTCTTGCTGAATCCGAACGTGGCGATCCGGTTGATCAACTCTTCCAGCTCCGGCATCGAGCCCACCGCCGCTTGCATGATCACGCACGGGTCGCCGGTGACGCGATGGCATTCGGTGAGCTGTGGGATTTTGATCAGTTCGTCGTAGGCTTTCTGGTTGCCATGCTGGTTCAAGCGCAGTTCGATGACGCACTGGATTGGCAGGCCGAGCTTGGCCATGTCGACTTTCGCCTGGTAGCCGGTGATCACCCCGCAGGCCTCAAGTTTGGCCACGCGCTCGGCCACCGCCGGAGCGGACAGGTTCACCTTGCGCGCCAGTTCGGCGTAAGACGCACGACCGTTTTCCAACAGGGCGCTGAGGAGCATGCGGTCGTATTTGTCCATCGTGGCATTCCTGAAAAAAGACTGACTTTCGAAAACACGGTTTATAGCGCTGAACTCCGTGTTTTGAAAAGTGTACCGGCGCTATAAACAGGTTTTGTAACTTATTTTCCGCCGCTGGCCTTTCTAGAATAGCTGCTCTCTTTGTCTTGTTCACGAGCTGCCCATGCCTGGCATACGCCGTTTTTCCTTACCGCTGATCGCTGCTTTTTTCGCGCTGTACGTGATTTGGGGATCGACCTACCTGGTGATTCGAATCGGCGTGCAGTACTGGCCGCCGTTATTGCTCGCCGGTATTCGTTTCGTAATCGCCGGGACGTTGATGTACGCGTTCCTGCGCTGGCGCGGGGCACCGGCACCGACGTGGGCGCAATGGAAAGCGGCGGGGATCATCGGGATTTTGCTGCTGACGTGCGGTAACGGTGCAGTGAGCGTGGCTGAACACACCGGTGTCGCCTCCGGCGTTGCCGCGTTGGCAGTCGCGACGGTGCCACTGTTTACTTTGCTCTGCGGATATTTCTGGGGTGCGCGTAATACCCGTCTCGAATGGGCCGGGATTGTGCTCGGGCTGATCGGTATCGCCATGCTCAACCTCGGTTCCAATCTGCAGTCGAGCCCGTTGGGTGCGGCATTGCTGGTGTTCGCGGCAGCGTCCTGGGCTTTCGGTTCGGTGTGGAGCAAACACTTGCCGTTACCGCAGGGCGCGATGGCCAGTGCCGTGGAAATGCTGGTGGGCGGCGTGGTGTTGTTGATCGGCAGCGCGGTGAGCGGCGAGCATCTGGAAAGCATGCCTCCGATCGAAGGCTGGGCGGCGCTGGCGTACCTGACCGTCTTCGGCTCGATCATCGCCTTCAACGCCTACATGTACCTGTTGAAACATGTGCGTCCGGCGGCGGCCACCAGTTATGCCTACGTCAACCCGGCGGTGGCGGTGTTGCTGGGTATCGTATTTGTTGGCGAGACCATTGGTATTGAAGAAGCGCTGGCCATGACAGTGATCATCAGTGCCGTGGTGTTGATCGGGTTACCGCAGTGGCGCCGAGGTGCGGATCGGCCTGCGGTAGTTGTGCCAACAGAATCCCGAGCGAATTAGGGTAAACTGCGCGCCATTGCACACTCGTTTTGCACAACCGCGCTGAATTTTCCTACGGTACTCCCATGACTTTCGCCACCCTTGGCCTGATCGAACCCTTGCTGCGCGCTCTCGAGACGCTCGGCTACCAGACCCCTACGCCGGTGCAGACACAAGCGATTCCGGCGGTGCTGGCCGGTCGTGACCTGATGGCAGCAGCCCAGACCGGCACCGGCAAGACCGCCGGTTTCGCCTTGCCGCTGCTGCAATTGCTGGCCATGGAAGGGCCGAAAGTCAGCGCCAACTCCGTGCGCGCACTGATCCTGGTGCCGACTCGCGAACTGGCTGAACAGGTTCACGAAAGCGTGCGTCAGTACGCCGAGAACCTGCCGTTGAGCACTTATGCGGTGTATGGCGGTGTCAGCATCAACCCGCAAATGATGAAGCTGCGCAAAGGCGTCGACCTGTTGGTGGCGACTCCGGGCCGCTTGCTCGACCTGTTCCGTCAGAACGCGCTCAAGTTCAACCAGTTGCAAACGCTGGTGCTGGACGAAGCCGATCGCATGCTCGATCTGGGCTTTTCTGAAGAGCTGGGCAACATCTATAAAGCCTTGCCGAAGAAACGTCAGACGCTGTTGTTCTCCGCGACCTTCTCCGACGCTATCCGCACCCTGGCCGGGCAAATGCTCAACGACCCGCTGAGCATTGAAGTCAGCCCGCGCAACGTCGCTGCCAACACCGTCAAGCAATGGGTGGTGACGGTGGACAAGAAGCGCAAGTCGGAGCTGTTCGTTCATTTGATGCGCAAAGGCAAGTGGAAGCAGGTGCTGGTGTTCGCCAAGACCCGTAACGGCGTAGACGCGCTGGTGGAAAAACTCCAGGGCCTGGGCATCAATGCCGACGGCATCCACGGCGACAAACCTCAGGCGACCCGTCAGCGGGCACTGGATCGTTTCAAGGCCAGCGAAGTGCAAATCCTTGTAGCCACCGACGTGGCAGCGCGTGGTCTGGATATCGAAGATTTGCCATTGGTGGTCAACTTCGACCTGCCGATCGTGGCGGAGGACTACATCCACCGTATCGGTCGTACCGGCCGTGCGGGCGCAACCGGGCAGGCTATTTCGCTGGTGTGCGCCGATGAGGTGAATCAGCTGTCAGCTATTGAGATGTTGACTCGTCAGACGTTGACTCGCCAGATGGAGCAGGACTTCGAGCCTGAACACCGCGTGCCGGATACCGACGCCAGCGGTCAGGTTGTCAAGAAGCCGAAAAAACCGAAGAAGCCAAAAACTTCGAGTGGCGGCAAGCGCAACCTGGGCAAGTGGGTCGAGAGCGGTGATGCTTCGGCGCCGGAGCCTTCGATCAAGCCTGTGCGTAAAGTGCCGGTGTTTAATACCGGGCCGCGTAAGCGTAAGCCTTGATTAGCTGCGGCGCCTCTTAGGCCGCCATCGCGGGCAAGTCGAATCGTCGCACCGCCGCTCCCACAGGGATCTTCAGTGAACACAGAATTTGTGTAAAACGGAGATCAAATGTGGGAGCGAGCCTGCTCGCGATGGACGCGCCTCGGTCTTCAATCCTTGCGCCGCAACCACTCCACCATCCCCAGCCCAGCCGCTCGCCCACTGGCGAAACACGCGGTCAGCAGATAGCCGCCGGTCGGCGCTTCCCAATCGAGCATTTCACCCGCGCAGAACACGCCGGGCAGTTGCTTGAGCATCAAACGTTCATCCATTGACTCGAACATCACGCCCCCCGCGCTGCTGATGGCCTCGTCCAATGGCCGGGTTTTCACCAGCGTCAGCGGCAATGCCTTGATCGCCTTGGCCAGCAATGCCGGATCGGTAAAGTAGCCGGCGGGTGTCAGTTCCCGTAACAACGCCGCTTTCACGCCATCAAGCCCAAGCTGACTATGCAGGTGCTTGGCCATGGAGCGTGAGCCGCGCGGTTTGCTCAGCGCAGACTGGATTTTATCCACAGGCTTGCCCGGCAACAGATCGAGGTGAACAGTTGCCGAGCCGTGTTGATTGATCGTTTCGCGGATCGGTGCCGACAGGGCGTAGATCAAACTGCCTTCAATCCCCGTGGCAGTGATCACACACTCCCCGAGTCGCGGCACATCGTCATTGAGGCCAATGGCGATGTTTTTCAGCGGGGCGCCTGCGAATTTGCTGACCATCAATTCGCTCCAGGCCTGCACCTCGAAACCGCAATTGCTCGGTTGCAGCGGCGCCAGTCCTACACCGCGTTGTTCCAGCGGCAGCATCCAGGCACCGTCCGAACCGAGGCGCGACCAACTGCCGCCGCCGAGGGCCAACAGGATGGCGTCGGGTTGAATGGTTTTTTCACCCTCTGGACTGTCGATGCGCAAGTCACCGTTGCCATCCCAACCGAGCCAGCGATGGCGGGTGTGGATAACGACGCCGGCATCGCGCAGGCGCTTGAGCCAGGCACGCAGCAGGGGCGCGGCTTTCATGTCGGTAGGAAACACCCGGCCGGAACTGCCGACAAAGGTTTCGATACCGAGGTCATGAATCCATTGGCATAAAGCGTCGGCACCGAAGGACCGTAACAACGGTGCAATCTGCGGCGCCCGTTCGGCATAGCGTGAGAGAAACGCCGGATAGGCCTCGGAATGGGTGATGTTCATGCCGCCGACCCCGGCGAGGAGGAATTTTCGCCCCACTGAAGGCATGCCGTCGTACAGGTCGACCTTGATCCCGGCCTGGCTCAGCACTTCAGCCGCCATCAAACCGGCGGGGCCGCCGCCGATGATGGCGACGTGAGGGGGGAGGGAAGTGGAGGGCTGGGTCATGGCGAGAGCTGCGGCGTGGCGGAATAAGCCGCGCATTCTAGCAGTGCACGATAACTGTGGGAGCGGCGGTGCGGCGATCCGACTTGCCCGCGATAGCGGACTATCAGGCAACAAAGATATTGAATGTGCCGACCTCATCGCGGGCAAGCCCGCTCCCACAGGGGGCATTGGTGTTTTCAAAGGTGGTTAAAAAACAACCACCGCTCTGTAGCCTATATCCCGCATGGCCTGCAGCCCCTTTCACTCAGGTTATCCACAGGCGGTTCCACAGGCATTGTGGGTAAAGACCCATAGATCAATGACAACCTGATGACTGCCAGACCCGTTGGGCGCTGTGATGGAGGATGCCATGACGGCGCGCCAAAGCCTTGCGGTCCTTGCTGTAGCCGCCGCCAATCACCCCGACCACCGGAATATCGCGGCCCAGGCAATGGCGCATCACGCTTTCATCACGAGCGGCGACGCCTTCGTCTGTCAGCTTCAGATAACCCAGGGCGTCATCCTTATGCACATCGACACCGGCGTCGTACAGCACCAGATCCGGTTGGTAGAGCGGCAGCAAATAGTTGAGCGCGTCGTCCACCACTTTCAGGTAATCGGCATCGCCCATGCCCATCGGCAACGGAATGTCCCAATCACTTTCGGCTTTGCGTGCAGGAAAATTCTTTTCGCAGTGCAGGGAAACGGTCACTGCTTCCGGAGTGTTGTGCAGAATCCGTGCAGTCCCGTCACCCTGATGTACATCGCAGTCGAAGATCAGCACCCGATTCACCCGGCCACTTTCCAGCAGGTAATGGCTGATCACCGCCAGGTCATTGAAGATGCAGAATCCGGCGGGATGATCGTAATGCGCGTGATGAGTACCGCCGGCCAAGTGACAGGCCAAACCATGCTCCAGTGCCTGTTCCGCCGCCAGCAGCGAGCCACCGACCGCTCGCACCGTGCGCCGGGCCAGCGCTTCGCTCCAGGGCAGGCCGAGGCGTCGCTGATCTTCGCGGGACAACTCGCCGCCCATATAGCGTTCGATATACGCAGGGTCATGGGCGAGGGCGAGAATCTCTGGTGGGCAGAGGTCCGGGCGCAGCAAGTCGGTGTCGCGGGCCAGGCCACTGTCCACCAAGTGATCGCGCAACAGGCGAAACTTGTCCATGGGGAAGCGGTGATCCGCCGGGAACTCGGGGCTGTAGTCTTCGTGGTAGATCAATGGCAGGGGCATGGCTGATTTATACAGAAAGGCCTGTAGGAATGAGTGAAGGATCCTACCAGCGATGTAGACTTGGCGGCATGAAAACGGAGGGGCGGGGGCACGATGGAGCCAATACTGGAACTCGAAAGCGCACGGCTGTTGTTACGGCAGTGGCGTGATGAGGATTTGCCGGCGTTTGCGGCGATGTGCGCCGATCCACAAGTGATGCGTTATTTTCCGGCACCCTTGAGTCGACTGGAAAGTGCCGCGTTGATCGGACGGGTTCGCGGGCATTTTGCCGAGCATGGTTTCGGGCTCTGGGCACTGGAGCGCAAGGACACCGGGGCGTTCATCGGGTTTACCGGGCTGGGTGTGGTCGGCTTCGACGCCCCGTTTACACCGGCCACTGAAATCGGCTGGCGCTTGGCACGCGAGCACTGGGGGCTGGGTTATGCCAGTGAAGCGGCGTGGACCGCTCTGCGTTGCGGGTTTGATCGATTGCCGCTGAAAGAAGTGGTGTCCTTTACCGCCGAAACCAACTTGCCGTCGCAGAAAGTCATGCAGGCCATTGGCATGCACCATGATCCGGCAAATGACTTCGACCACCCACGACTCGACGCCGATCACCCGTTGCGTCGGCACGTGTTGTACCGCATCACCCGTGAGCAATGGCTGCAAACCTTGCATGGATAAGCAGGCGCGGACGTTTACAATGGCCCTCATGTTGAACCGGGCCATAAACTGAATCGACCGCCGCAGCCCAGACTGCGCGGCATTGCGTTGTGTGAGGAGAGTCTGAATGAGCCAAGTGTTGGAAGATCTGGTAGACCTGCTGACCCTGGAACCGATTGAAGAAAACCTGTTCCGTGGCCGCAGCCAGGACCTGGGGTTTCGTCAGTTGTTCGGCGGCCAGGTACTCGGCCAGTCCCTGTCGGCGGCCAGTCAGACCGTCGAGGCGGCGCGCCATGTGCATTCGATGCACGGATATTTCCTGCGCCCGGGCGATGCCAAATTACCGGTGGTGTATCAGGTCGATCGGGTGCGCGATGGCGGCAGTTTCAGCACGCGCCGTGTGACGGCTATTCAGAAGGGCAACCCGATTTTCACTTGCAGTGCCTCGTTCCAGTACGACGAAGAAGGCTTCCAGCACCAGAGCGAAATGCCGCAAGTGGTCGGCCCGGAAAACCTGCCGTCTGAGCTGGAACTCACCCAGCAGCGCGCGCACCTGATCCCTGAGCACATGCGCGAAAAACTGCTGTGCCCGAAACCGATCGAATTCCGGCCGGTGACTGAAAAAGACCCCTACAACCCGCAGCCTGCCGACCCAGTCAAATATGTCTGGTTCCGTGCCGATGGTGCCTTGGCCGATACCCCGGCGCTGCACAAATACCTGCTGGCCTACGCGTCGGACTTCGGTCTGCTGACCACCTCGATGCTGCCCCACGGCAAATCGGTCTGGCAGAAAGACATGCAGGTCGCCAGCCTTGATCACGCATTGTGGTTCCACGCCGACCTGCGCGCCGATGACTGGTTGCTGTATGCGATGGACAGCCCATGGGCTGGCAATTCGCGCGGATTCTCCCGTGGCAGCGTGTTCAACCGTGCCGGGCAACTGGTGGCTTCGGTCACTCAGGAAGGCCTGATTCGTCATCGCAAGGATTGGGCATGAGCCTGGCCGAGGTGCGGCACTGGGTGTTCGACATGGACGGCACCCTGACGGTGGCCGTGCATGACTTCGCGGCGATTCGCGTGGCCTTGGCGATTCCCGCCGAAGACGACATCCTCACCCACCTCGCTGCGCTGCCGGTCGATGAAGCCGCGGCCAAACACGCGTGGCTGCTGGAGCACGAGCGGGATCTGGCGTTGGGTTCGAAGCCGGCGCCGGGCGCGGTGGAACTGGTGCGTGAGTTGGCCGGGCGCGGTTATCGTCTGGGCATCCTCACGCGCAATGCTCGCGAGCTGGCGCATGTCACGCTGGAGGCCATCGGCCTGGCCGACTGCTTTGCGGCAGAGGATGTATTGGGCCGCGATGAAGCACCGCCCAAGCCACATCCTGGTGGATTGCTGAAACTGGCCGAAGCCTGGAAAGTGCCGGCGAGCGAAATGGTGATGGTTGGTGATTACCGCTTTGATCTGGATTGCGGCCGGGCGGCGGGGACACGGACGGTGCTGGTGAATTTGCCGGATAATCCGTGGCCGGAATTGACTGATTGGCATGCTGCCGATTGCGTGGCGTTGCGGCAGATGCTTTTGGCTTGAGGGATTGTCGTCTGATTAACCGCTATCGCGGGCAAGCCCGCTCCCACAAGGATGGTGCATAACCCTGTGGGAGCGAGCCTGCTCGCGAAGGCGTCAGATCAGGCACCACAAAACTCACTGACCAAACAACACCTTCTGCCCCTCAGGCGACGTAAACATCCCATCACCATCATGCCCGACCCCGGGCACCTCGATCAGCTGCTGACTCAACCCTTGAGAATGGCGTCGCTTCAGATAATTGAAATAGTTGCGCCCACGAATCAATCGAGAAGCACCCTGGGCTTTGGCTTCACAACCTTTATCCAGCGCCGGATGATTCGGGTCGGTGTCCTGCTGCCCGAGTAAATAAACGATGTCACGTTTGACGTAGTTTTCTTCAAGTTGCGCAGGTGTTTGCCCATTGGCATAGGCGGGCAGATCCGCCAGCCCGTACTTCCAGCGATTGAAATTCGGACACCCCGCGTGACTGAACGCCACTGGCCGTTGCTCATTGAAGTAGGCATACGACGAAGGGTTGGCGATCACATAGCGCACTTTCACGCCCTCGGTATCGAGGGCTGGCTGAGGGTGACCCAGCAAGGCATAACGCTGAACCACCTGAGCGCCGCCGGAGTGACCGGCGATGATGATTTGCTTCACATCCGGAAACTGTCGCCGATCGCCCAGTCGCGCGATGATTTCGTCGAGCGCCGCATAGGAGCTCAGCGTAAACGGGGCGGTGGATAAGCCGCCGGCCATCCAGTCATTGCCTTGCCAGCGTAAAACGCTGTCAGGCACCGTATGGCTCGCAATGTCGGTTTCGTTGAGAAACTGCGGGGCGAGTACCAACGTGTTTGCGCTTTGCCCGGCCTGCTCGGCTGCGTGTTCGGCGCTTTGGCGGTAGGTTTCAGCATTGCGTAATCGACCATGGACGATGATCAGCACGCGTTCGATTTTCTCCGGTGTCGGGCCAATGCTCACCGCGATTTCCCCGGCGCTCAACAGCAAGCGCCCGGAACTGATCGCCTTGACGCCCTGCTCGGCAGCCTGGGTGCTTGCGCAGGTGATTAATAGAACCAGCAGCCACTTACGCATCACAGATTCTTCGCGGCAAAGGTGTCGCACTGGCCAACCTGGCCTTGTGCGAACCCGGCCTTGAACCAGCGCACCCGCTGGGCCGAAGTGCCGTGGGTGAAGGAGTCGGGCACCACGCGGCCCTGACCTTGTTGTTGCAAGCGATCGTCGCCGATGGCGTTGGCGGCGTTCAAGGCTTCTTCGATGTCACCGGGTTCCAGCCAGTTCAGACGTTTTTGCGCATTGTTGGCCCAGACACCGGCCAGGCAATCGGCCTGCAGTTCCTGGCGCACCAGCAAACCATTGTCGCCCTCCATCTGCCGGCCCTGTTGGCGAGCGGTCTGAATCTTCGCTGAAACACCGAGCAAGGTCTGTACATGGTGTCCGATTTCGTGAGCGATCACGTAGGCTTGGGCGAAGTCGCCCGCGGCGGAAAAACGTTGGGACATCTCTTGGAAAAAACTCATGTCGAGGTAGACCTTCTGGTCAGCGGGGCAATAGAAGGGGCCGGTCGCCGAAGTCGCCAGGCCGCAGGCCGAGTTGACGCGATTGCTGAACAGCACCAGGGTCGGATCTTTGTATTGCCGATCGGCCTGCTGGAAAATCTGGCGCCAGGTGTCTTCGGTATCGCCAAGGATCGAGCGCACGAATTCGGCCCCTTCATCATTGGCCGGTGGCGCCTTGCGGGTTTGGGTGGTGGCCGGAGCCGATTGCTCGCTCATCTGCCCGGTCAGTTGGCCGAGGATCTGCAGCGGGTCCTGGCCGGTGATCCAGCCGATCCCGACGATCAACAGGATTGCCGTCAGGCTCAGGCCCTTGCCTCCACCGAAGCGCATCCCACCGCCCCCACCACCGACATCATCGCCACGGGCATCAACCACGTTGTCGCTGCGTCGGCCTTTTTTCCAAAGCATGGGGGGAATCCTCGTTGAACATGGTGATGAGTGTTGCTGGTGAGTGAGAGCGGCGCCAGTCCGGTCGTCTGACAGCCCTGAGCGACGAGGGTTCGGTGACCTTGGCTGTTTCGTCGACGCGAGGTAATTACAGGTCCACCGCAACAAAGGTATCGCAGGCGTCGATGCGACCGGCGACGAAACCGGATTTGAACCAGTTCGCACGCTGCGTGGAAGTGCCGTGGCTGAATGTTTCTGGCTGTATCGCAGCGTTACGGGATCGTTGCAGGTAATCGTCACCGAACACGGCTGCGGCATGCAGGGCCGTGTCGACATCGCCGGGTTCCAGCCAGTCATGGCGTTTCTGTGCATGGTGCGCCCAGACCCCGGCCAGACAGTCGGCTTGCAGCTCGACTCTAACCTCCAGGCCTCCATCTCCAATGACGGGCTGATTGTCGGTCAAGGCTTTCTCGAAAGGATCGGAGAGTCCCAGTTCCAGTTGCACGTGATGTCCGATTTCGTGAGCGATGATGTAGGACTGTGCGAAATCGCCGGTCACCGAAAACTGCCGGGCCATGACGCGAAAGAATTCCAGGTCCAGATACACCTGGCGATTGGTCGGGCAATAGAACGGGCCGCTGGCTGAGTTTGCGAAGCCACACGCCGAGGTCACTCGTTCACTGAACAGGGTCAGCGTGGGTTCCGGGTAATGGCGGCCGGTTTGTGCAAAAAGTTGTTTCCAGGTGTCTTCGGTATCGCCCAGTACGGACTGAATGAACATCAGCTGGGGATCTTCAGCAACCCTGGCAGCGGATTGATGAGGCGGTATGTCTGACAGGGTGGGAGCGTCATCCGGCGTCGTACTCTCCGTTGAATAAAGTCCGGCGCCTGCCAGGAGGGTGACGACGGCCACCGTGGCGCCAATTATTTTTCCTGTGGTTTTGCGGGCATCCTTGCCCTCCCGAGTGTCATTTACGTTGTCGCTGCGTCTTGCTCTGTTCCATAACATGTTTGCGCTCTCTCATAGATTGATTGGGCGTGTATCGCCGCGTCTATGAATAACCGCACTGGCAAAGAGGCGTGGATGAAATGTGTAAGGGGTCGTGAAACCACATGCTTTTGGCGTGCAAAGGGGGCGGTTATCGGGCATGGGTTCCAGATTTCGCATTCAGCGAGTTGTCTTCTAGAATCGGGCAAATTTCATGTGGAACTTCCCATGGCCGGCAGTCAGATCGAACGTGTTTTCAGCGTATTGGAAAGCCTCTCCAGTGACCCTCGTGGCTTGCCGATGCAGACGTTGGCAGAGCAACTGGATATCCCCAAGAGCGCGACCCATCGCTTGCTCGCCGAGCTGATTCGGCTGGGCTACGTGCGGCAGAATCCAGAGAACCTGCGTTACCACTTGTCGACCAAGTTGGTGGCCCTGGGTTTCCGCTACCTGTCGAGTAGCGGCGCGGATATCGTTCAACCGGTGCTTGATCGCCTCGCCCATGAAACCGGTGAGCTGGTGCGCCTTGGAGTGATTGAAGGGGAGCGGCAGATCTGGATCGCCAAGTCCCAGGGCGCCCGATCCGGCTTGCGCTACGACCCGGACATGGGCCGCGATGCACCGTTGTTTTACACCGCGTCGGGGCATGCGTGGCTGGCGTGCATGAGCGATGCCGAGGCGTTGTCGCTGGTGGAACGCCAGGGCATTGAGCGGCCCAAGGACCTCGGGCCGAATGCACCGCGCTCCAACATCGAATTGCTCGAACGCCTGCGTCTGGCCAGGGAGCAGGGCTATGCCTGGGTCGAGGAAAGTTCGGCGGTAGGGACGTCGGCAATTGCAGCGGTGGTGCGGCATCCGGGTGATGGCCGGGTGATCGGCGTACTCAGCATCGCCGGGCCGAGTGCGCGGATGCCGGGGGCGCGGTTGCATGAACTGGCGCCGCTGTTGCTGAAGTTTGCAGAGGAATTGTCGGCGGCGAGTCTGGCGTCGGAATTGTTCGTTTAATTCAGCCTGCACAGAAAAACAGTGTGGGAGCGAGCCTGCTCGCGATAGCGAACTTTCAGCCAGTACAGATGTTGAATGTCAGTCCGTTATCGCGAGCAGGCTCGCTCCCACATTTTATAGGTGTGAACTATGCGAATCCGTGCGCTGATCGAACACAATTTGCCGTTACTCCTGTGAGAATCTGGAACCAGGTTCTAAATTATTGGAACCCATCCCGGCAACAATAATCACAAGAGACCTCGCCTTGACTTCAGCCCCTTCGTATTGCCCTGATCGGTGCTGACAACAATGGGCCAACAGCATTACCTGCATCTGCAATCCGTGGCCGACGGTGCTGGAGTTATCGCCGCTTTTGATCTCAAGACACCAAGGGATACCCCATGACCCTCAGCACTCCGCTTTCCGGTGTCAATCAGCCCTTCAAAGGGATTCTGCTGATCGTCGTTGCCACCTTCTTGTTTTCCAGTCACGACGCTTTGTCGAAATACCTCTCGGGGTTCTATCCGGTGATCATGGTGGTTTGGGCCCGCTATGTGGTTCACACGTTACTGATGGCGGGGATTTTTCTGCCGCAGTCCGGGTTGCGTGTCCTACGGACCAAACGGCCATTGCTGCAACTGTTGCGGGCGTTGTGCCTGCTGGGGACCAGTTTGCTGTTCACGACCGGTTTGCTGTTCATCCCGTTGGCGGAAGCCACGGCGGTCAATTTTCTCGCACCGGTATTGGTGACGGCGCTGTCGGTGCCGCTGCTCGGTGAACAGGTGACGCGCGGCCAATGGCTGGCGGTGATGTGTGGATTTATCGGGGTGTTGATCATCGTCCATCCCGGCGGCGAACTGTTCACGCCTGCGGTGTTGCTGCCATTCTGCTCGGCGCTGTTTTTCTGTTTCTATCAATTGCTCACCCGCAAACTCAGTGAAATCGACAGCCCGACCACCAGCAATTTTTTCGCCGGGCTCTGCAATACGTTGGTGATGAGCGCGCTGGTGCCGTTCTTCTGGCAAGTTCCAAGCCTTGGTCATGGGGTTTTGATGGTGGCGCTGGGGGCGTGCGGGATGACGGCGCATCTGTTTCTGACCCAGGCCTTCCGGCACGCCGCGCCCGCGTTGTTGGCGCCGTTCGGCTATTGCCAGATCGTCTTTGCCGGTTTGCTGGGCTGGTTGCTGTTTTCTCACACGCCGACCCTGACCACGGTGATCGGGATCGCGGTGATTTGTTGCAGCGGGTTGGCAGCGGCGTGGCAACAACGGCGTCGACAGGAGGAGGGAGGCAGGCCTGGAATCAGGCCTGCCGAAGGAAGGGATTTCAGTCGGTGACGGTAGGAATCTTGCGCGGTGCCATGAAGTACATCCAGGTCAGCGCGATGAAGTACATCGCGGGGATCATGGTGAACAGCACGGTGTAGTTGTTGTTGGTGATCGTCAGAATGTGGCCGACCAACTGGGTCATGAACATCCCGCCGATTGCCGCGCACATCCCGCCGAAGCCGAACACCGTACTCATCATGTGCTTGGGCGTGTAGTCCATCACCAGGCTCCAGATGTTCGCGGTCCAGGCCTGGTGAGCGCCGATGGCCAGGGAGATGGCAAACACCGCGAGCCACAGGCTGCTTGAGCCGGCGGCCATGACCACGCCGATGATGCAGCAGGCGAACAGGAACATGGACATCAGTCGTGCCTTGATCGGATTGACCCCGCGACCGATCAGGAACGAGGACAGAATCCCGCCACCGACACTGCCGAAGTCAGCGGTGAGGTAGATGATGATCAGCGGGATACCCATCTGGGTCACGTTGATTCCCAGGTTGTATTGCTGATTGAGGAACGGCGGCAGCCAGTACAGGTAGAACCAGAACACCGGCGCGGTGATCGAGTAGGCGAGGGCGAAGGCCCAGGTGCCACGCATGCGCAGGATTCGCGAGAACGGTACGCGGGACTGTTCCGGCTCGACTTCCTTCTGGATGTAGTCCAGTTCCGATTGTTTGACGCTCGGGTGATCTTCCGGGTTGAAGTACTTCAGACCCCAGAACAGCAACCAGATGCCACCCAGTGCCGACATGCACAGGAACGCGGCTTGCCAGCCCCAGACGTGGAGGATCAGCGGCAACAGCATCGGCGTGAACATCGCCCCGACGTTGGTCCCGGCGTTGAAGATGCCAGTCGCTACGGCGCGCTCGCCAGCGGGGAACCACAACCGGGTGGTTTTCACACAGGCTGGGTAATTCGCCGCTTCGGTCAAACCGAGAATGAACCGGCAGACCATGAAGCCCACTGCCGAAGTGGCCAGGCCATGAGCGCCGGTGGCCAGGCTCCAGAGCAGCACCGCGCAGAAGAACACGCGTTTAACGCCGACCCGATCGATCAATCGGCCCTGCAGCACAAAGCCGATGGCGTAGCCGACCTGAAACCAGAAGTTGATGTTGGCGTAGTCCATCGCCGTCCAGCTCATTTCCTTGGCCAGAATCGGCTGCATGACGCCCAGGGCGGCACGGTCGATGTAGTTCAGAGTGGTGGCGAAAAACACCAGCGCCAGCATCCCCCAACGGGTTTTGCCGACCGCCATGGCGCCGCGGATTTTGTCGCCGATACCGCCGGTGGCGACGCCCATGGCCGGAGCCACGCGAGAGCTTTGAGAAGGAAACATGTAGGTGCCATCCGTTCAATGACTGACAAGCGAGGCTTGTCGGGACTTCAAGGGCGCGTGATCAATCGACGGCGCCAGGCGCGGGTGTGATTGATCGGCTGAGGTGTTTTCGTCGGACTGACGACAACGCGTTATTCAGCGAGCGGCACGGTTCGGCCGAGAGGGCGCAAGGTTCGGATGGATGCCAGGTACGGCGGGAGGACGGTGGAGCAAGCAAACAAGGCGTTGAATGAGCGCATGAGCGTGTACCCGTTTTTTGAAATTTTTATGTGGTGTTCAGGGTCTTCGGTAACCGAGTCCATGGGGGCGTGGCCGGACTCAATGTGGTGTCGATGTTGCGCAGTGGACGAAAAATCGTCAATTCGCCAACCGCCATTGTGTTCGATAATCGCCCGCAAAACTAACTGGGTAGTACACTTTGAATTGCTGTGTGGATTCGTCAAGCCAATAATTTGCCCAACAAGAATGTCCCCACCACCGGGAGTCGACACATGCAGCGTTCCATTGCCACCGTTTCCTTGAGCGGCACCCTGCCGGAAAAACTCGAAGCCATCGCCGCCGCCGGTTTTGACGGGGTGGAGATTTTCGAAAACGATCTTCTCTACTACGACGGCAGCCCGCGGGAAATCAGACAGATGTGCGCCGATCTCGGGATCGCGATTACGCTGTTTCAACCCTTTCGGGATTTCGAAGGTTGCCGCCGCGATCGCTTGCCACGCAATCTGGAGCGGGCCGAGCGCAAGTTCGATTTGATGCAGGAACTGGGCACCGACCTGGTGCTGGTGTGCAGTAACGCCTCGGCCGATTCGATCGGTGATGAGCAGATCCTGATTGATGATTTGCACCAGCTCGCAGAGCGGGCCAGCATTCGTGGCCTGCGGATCGGCTATGAAGCGCTGGCCTGGGGCCGGCATGTGAACACGTACCAACAGGTGTGGAACATCGTTCGCCAGGCCGATCATCCAAGCCTCGGCGTACTGCTGGACAGTTTTCATACGCTGTCGCTCAAGGGCGACCCGAGCGCCATCGCCGAGATTCCCGGCGACAAGATTTTCTTCGTGCAAATGGCCGATGCGCCGATCCTGGCCATGGATGTGCTGGAGTGGAGCCGACACTTCCGCTGCTTCCCGGGCCAGGGCGAATTCGATCTGCCGGGATTCCTCGCGCCGATCATCAAAAGTGGCTACACCGGGCCGCTGTCGCTGGAGATCTTCAATGACGGCTTCCGCGCTGCACCGCCACGGGCCAACGCCGCCGACGGTTTGCGTTCGTTGCTGTACCTGGAGGAGAAAACCCGTGAGCGCCTGGAACAGGAAACCACGCCCGTAGCCAATTGCGACATTCTGTTCGACACCCCCAGCGCCAGCGAATACAACGGCATCGAGTTTCTTGAATTCGCAGTGGACGAAAGCCTTGGTGCCAAGCTGTCCCATTGGCTGGAGCGACTGGGTTTCGTCAAGGCCGGGCAGCACCGTTCCAAGAGCGTCAGTCTGTTGCGTCAGGGCGATATCAACCTGATCCTCAACTCCGAGCCTTACTCCTTCGCCCACAGTTTTTTCGAGGCTCACGGCCCATCACTGTGCGCCACTGCCGTGCGGGTCAAGGACAGCGGCAGTGCGCTGGCCCGTGCCATTGCGTACAAAGGCCAGCCCTATCGAGGACTCGTAGGCCCCAATGAGCTGGAGCTGGCAGCGGTGCGCGCGCCGGACGGCAGCCTGATTTACCTGGTGGACCAGGACGCCGACGTCTACGGCACCGACTTCAATCTGCAACCGACGGCCGTGGCCAGCGGTGGTCTCAAACGCATCGACCACATGGCAATGGCGTTACCCGCCGACAGCCTCGACAGTTGGGTGCTGTTCTATAAAAGCCTGCTGGATTTCGAAGCCGACGATGAGGTGGTGCTGCCTGATCCGTATGGTTTGGTGAAGAGCCGTGCATTGCGCAGCCGTTGCAGTTCGATCCGCCTGCCGCTGAACATTTCCGAGAACCGCAACACCGCCATCTCACACGCGCTGTCGAGTTATCGCGGTTCCGGCGTGCATCACATCGCTTTCGATTGCGACGACATCTTTGCCGAAGTCAGCCGCGCCAAGGAAGCGGGCGTACCGCTGCTGGATATCCCGCTCAACTACTACGATGACCTCGCCGCGCGGTTCGATTTCGACGATGAGTTCCTCAGCGAACTGGCCTATTTCAACGTGCTCTACGACCGCGATGCTCAGGGCGGCGAGCTGTTTCATGTGTACACAGAGCCGTTCGAAGGACGGTTCTTCTTTGAAATCATCCAGCGCAAAAATGGCTACGCGGGTTATGGCGCGGCCAACGTGGCAGTGCGACTGGCGGCCATGGCTAAATCGCGAACTGGTGGCGTACGTCAGGCAAAGTTGTAGGAAAATCGTAAACACGGGTACAAAACCGCTGCCTCGCGACTTCCTTCACTGTGCGCGGCAGCCCATAATCACCAGCGTGTGCAGTGATGGCCGTGAGCCCGCAATGACAATAATTTCAGAACTCTCCGTAGCGCCCGAAAAGCCAATTGCCGAGCCTCGCAAGAGTCGCAAGAACAACCCGGAAAAAACCCGCGAGAACATCCTTCAAGAGGCCATTGTCGAGTTCGTTCAGCAGGGGCTTTCCGGTGCGCGCGTCGATGCGATCGCCGAGCGCATCCACACCTCCAAACGCATGATCTATTACTACTTCGGCAGTAAGGAACAGCTCTACGTCGAGGTGCTGGAGAAACTCTATGGAGATATCCGCAGCACCGAAAACCGTTTGCACCTGGCCGAACTGGCGCCGGTGGAAGCGATTCGGCGCCTGGTGGAATTCACCTTCGATCACCATGATCGCAATGTCGATTTCGTGCGTATCGTCAGCATCGAGAACATTCACAACGCCGAGTATGTGAAGCGCTCCGATGCGATCAAGGCGATGAACAACACTATCCTCGATTCACTGGGCGAGATCTTGCGGCGCGGGGCGGCAGAGGGTGTATTCCGCAGCGACCTCGATCCGCTGGATGTGCATCTGTTGATCAGCTCGTTTTGCTTCTATCGCGTGTCGAACCGTCATACCTTCGGTGAGATCTTTCAGATCGACTTGCCGGACGAAAGCATCAAGCAGCGTCATCGGGAGATGATTTGCGAGTCGGTTTTGCGGTATCTGCAGGCCTGATTCATTTTTAAAAGATCGCAGCCTTCGGCCGCACCTACAAGTTCGGTGTATCCCGGAATGTCCGGCTACACACCGGCCTCTGTAGGAGCTGCCGAAGGCTGCGATCTTTTGATCTTCAAGCATTCATGCTTTGAAAATGCGCCAGCATTCGCTGAGCATCCGGCGCCACGCCGCTGAACAGTTCAAACGCCTTCGCCGCCTGGAATACCGCCATGTTGCCGCCATCCAGGGTTCGGCAACCCAGCGCGCGAGCGTTGCGCAGCAGTTCGGTTTCCAGCGGGAAGTAAACGATCTCCGCAACCCACAACTGCGCCCGAAGCAACTCCACCGGCACCGGCATACCCGGCAGTTTTTTCATGCCCATTGGCGTGGTATTCACCAGCCCGTCAGCCTGGCCCAACGTACCTGGCAAATCATGCCCAGCCACAGCGCGACCGAAACCAAAATGCTGATTGAGATTGTTCGCCAGCGACTGAGCGCGACTTTGATCCACATCGAAAATGCTCAGCAGCTGTACGCCTTCGCTCAATAGCGCGTGGGCCACTGCCGCGCCTGCGCCACCGGCACCCATTTGTACGACGCGTTCAAGGGCAACGCCCTGCAAGCCACGGCGAAACCCTTCGGCAAAACCCAGGCAATCAGTGTTGTGGCCGATGCGTTTACCGTCCTTCAGCACCACCGTATTCACCGCGCCAATGCCACTGGCCTCTGGCGACAATTCGTCAAGTAACGGGATGATCGTCTGCTTGCACGGGAAGGTGATGTTCAGCCCGGTGAAATTCATCCGTTCGGCGGCCATCAGCAAGTCGGGCAGGGCGTTGCTGTCGAGTTTCAATTGATCCAGATCGATCAACCGATACAGGTAACGCAAACCCTGCGCATCGCCTTCATGCTCGTGCAGCGCGGGGGTCCGGGAAGCTTGAATGCCGGCACCGATCAGCCCGGCCAATACCACGGTGTTCTGTGTCATGACGCTAAACCTTCCAAACGTTGGCTGAAATGCTCCAGCGCCAAACGATAGCCGTGGCTGCCGAAACCGCACATGACCGCGATGGCGATGGACGAAACAAAGGAGTGATGCCGGAAGGGTTCGCGGGCATGGACGTTGGACAGGTGTACTTCAATCACCGGCAGTTCACTGGCGACCAAGGCATCGCGAATGGCGACCGAGGTGTGAGTCCAGGCGGCCGGGTTGATGACGATCCCGGCGCAGCGGCCACGGGCGGCGTGAATCCAGTCGAGCAGTTCGCCTTCATGGTTGGTCTGGCGAAACTCCACTGCCAGGCCGAACTCTTCGGCAGCACGACCGCACAGCGCTGAAATGTCCGCCAGGGTTTCGTGGCCGTAAGTCGCCGGTTCACGGGTGCCCAGCAGGTTCAGGTTCGGGCCGTTGAGCACCAGAACGATAGGGGACATCGGGTCTCTCCACATATTATTTTTGGCATTGGCCGAGGGTTTCAGCCTGTGGGGAGAAATTGTACCAACTGGTTAATAAGGTCAATTGAAGAGGGCGTCTGGCCAGGATTATTTGTGCGGTGATCGGACATTCAGCGCGGCAGATGTTCTAGCAGAAAATCGATAAACGCCCTGAGTCGCAACGGCACATGACGGCTTTGCGGGTACAGCAGAGTGAAGGGGCGGGAGCGTCCGCCATAGGGTTTGAGCACTTCCACCAGCGAACCGTCCGCCAGTTCGTTTTCGACGATGAAGCGATAGGTTTGAAATAACCCGGCGCCGTGTTTCGCCAGAGTCACGCCACCCAATACATCATCGGAGCAGCAGTAGTTGCCCTCGGCCAGAATCTCCAGTGGCACGCCGTTGTCGTTGAACAGCCAGGCAATTCGCCGGCCGCTGCTGGGCAGTTCGTACTGAATGCATTCGTGCTGAGCCAGGTCATCCAGGGTCTGCGGGGTGCCGGCGCGCTTCAGGTAATCAGGGCTGGCAATCATCACCAGCGCGGCATCCTCCAACGGCCGGGCAATCAGCCCGGAGTCGGGAATGGCCCGCACACGGATTGCCATGTCATAGCCTTCGCCGACGAAATCGATGTTGCGATTGCTGATATGCGCCTCGACCTTCACGGCAGGGAAGCGCGCCCGAAACGCAGGCAGCAAGGGCAGGATTCGATGATGGGCATAGGTCGTGGGAATGCTGATGCGCAAAGTGCCGGAAGGTTCTTGCTGCTGCCCCATCACCTCGCGCTGGGCCTCGACCAGTTGTGCGAGAGCCTCGCGACACTCTTCGAAAAAACGCCGGCCACTGTCAGTCAGCTTGACGCTACGGGTGGTACGCGCAAACAACCGCACACCCAAACGTTCTTCCATACGCGACACCGAGCGGCTGACGGCGGCCGGGGTCACCCCCGCCACCAGAGCCGCAGCAGTAAAGCTGCCGGCTTCGGCGGCCAGGCAAAACAGTTCGATGCTGCCCAGCTGAAGATCGTCGAAATGTCGCTGCATGATTGATTACACCGGGAATCAAATGAAGTGTCTGAGTCTGTATTTATCAAATAAGAGCGCATAAATACAGGGCCGGGTTCAGCACCGGCCAATGTTGGTAATGAAAGGATTGCTTACTCTTTTTTGCCTTGATCGGCAGACCCCTATCGACCTGGAACGCTAGGCTCAAACGTGGCCGGTTGATCAAGCGATCAGTGCCAGTTATCGGATTCTTCAAGGAATGGTGAATCTTCGGATTCTACAACCTAACGGATGGGTTAGCATGAATGTATGCCGCTACAAAGGGTTTTCGTTGGTGGTCATGTTGCGTGATGAGCATTGTCCACCGCACGTTCACGTCGATGCAGGCACATGGAGCGCACGCTTCACGTTCAGCTTCTGGCACAACGGCGTCGAGCTGTGGGATGTCGTCCCTCATTCGCATCGACCTCCTCTGGCTGTGTTGGAGGGATTGCGTCAGGCGCTCAGGCAACCTGCCCATTTACGGCGAGCCCGTGGCATCTGGTGGAGCAAATTGCAGACGGCTTGCCTCGACAATCAGTTATGGGATTGGCAGGGCAATGAAGTGGTCGTGATGAAGAGGATTGCCAGCACGACTTACATGATTGGTTCGGCTCGCTATGAGCCTGAGAGCAACAAGACCCTGCTGACCCTGATGGGAGCACCGGAGGGGGTGGAGATCGAATTATGAAAACGATAAGCGCAAAAATGCAGGTCGATCACCCCGTAACCGAAGGCGCTCTGGACGAAGCGATCGAGCGTGGTGAGGCACGCCGTCGTGCCGGATTGAATGCGACGACGGTGATCTTTCTTGATCCATGTCTCGCCGTCGGATTCGAGGATGGCAGCGGTGTGTTGTTGCCAGTAAAAAACTATCCGGAGTTCGATGGTTTTGAGACCGAGGATTTCGCCGGGCTGAAAGTCGGTTTCGCCGGAGCCGCGCTTTGTCATGAAGACAAGGATCTGCAGGTGTCTATCGCCGGTCTGATTTCGGCGAGCAAACCGCTGATGGATATGGCGGCCTCGGTGATCGCTTCGCGCAATGGTCGTCAGAGCAGCGCCGCCAAGGCCGAGGCTGCGCGGGCCAACGGCAAGAAGGGTGGTCGCCCGCGCAAGGTCGATGCGACTCGTTGACCGCCCACAAAAAAGCCGTCCAGTGGACGGCTGATTTGTAGGTGGAGGCTGCAATCAACGACGGGTCAACAACACCCCGGACTCCATGTGATGGGTCCACGGAAACTGGTCGAACATCGCGCATTGGGTAATGCGGTGAGTGTCGTGCAGTTGGGCGATGTTGGCCGCGAGGGTTTCCGGGTTGCAGGAAATGTAGAGGATGTTGTCGAAGCGCCGGGTCAGTTCGCAAGTGTCCGGGTCCATGCCGGCGCGGGGCGGATCGACGAACACGCTACCGAACTCGTAGCTCTTGAGGTCGATGCCGTGCAGGCGACGGAACGGGCGAACTTCGTTCAGGGCTTCGGTCAGTTCTTCGGCAGACAAACGCACCAGCGTGACGTTATCCACTGCGTTTTCACTCAGGTTGCTTAGCGCTGCGTTGACCGAGGTCTTGCTGATTTCAGTGGCCAGCACTTTGCGCACGCGGGTCGCGAGCGGCAGGGTGAAGTTGCCGTTGCCGCAATACAGCTCCAGCAAATCGTCGGAACGATCGCCGAGGGCGTCGTACGCCCAGTTGAGCATTTTCTGGTTCACCGTGCCGTTGGGTTGGGTGAACGCGCCTTCCGGCTGGCGATAGCTGAAGGTGCGGCCGCCAACTTCGAGTTTCTCGACCACGTAATCGTGACCGATCACTTCGCGTTTGCCCTTCGAGCGACCGATGATGCTGACGTTCAGGTCGGCTGCCAGTTTCGACGCCGCTGCGTGCCAGTGCTCGTCCAGCGGGCGGTGATAGCACAGGGTGATCATCGCATCGCCAGCCAGGGTGGTGAGGAACTCCACCTGAAACAGCTTGTGGCTCAGGGCTGCACTCGCTTGCCAGGCCGCCTTGAGCTGCGGCATCAACTGGTTGATGCGCAGGCTTGCGATCGGGAACTCTTCGATCAGGATCGGCGTACGTTTGTCTTCCAGGGAAAACATTGCGTAGTGGCGCTCGCCGGCTTCACGCCACAGGCGGAATTCGGCACGCAGACGGAAGTTTTTCAGCGGCGAATCGAACACCGCAGGTTCGGGCGCACCGAACGGGGCCAGCAGGTCACGCAGGCGCGTGACCTTTTCTTCGAGCTGAACGGCGTAAGCCTGGGAATCAAAAGTCATGCGTTGAACCAACCCAACTTGATCACGAACAGAATCGACAGAATCACCAGCGCCGAATTCAACTCACGGCCGCGACCGGACAACAACTTGATGGCAGTCCAGGAGATGAAACCGAAGGCGATGCCGTTGGCGATGGAATAAGTGAATGGCATGGCCAGGGCGGTGACCACGACCGGCGCGGCGACGGTGATGTCGTCCCAGTCTATTTCCGCCAGGCCGGATGTCATCAGTACGGCGACGAACAGCAATGCAGGCGCGGTGGCGAACGCTGGAACGCTGGCCGCCAATGGCGAGAAGAACAGCGCAAGCAAGAACAGGATCGCGACCACGACGGCGGTCAGGCCGGTGCGGCCACCGGCACTCACGCCAGCTGCGGATTCGATGTAGCTGGTGGTGGTCGACGTGCCCAACAAAGAACCGGCCATGGCCGCGGTGCTGTCGGCGATCAGGGCGCGGCCCATTTTCGGCATGTGGCCGTCCTTGCCCATCAGGCCGGCACGCTTGGCAACGCCGATCAGCGTGCCGGAGTTGTCGAACAGATCGACGAACAGGAAGGCGAAGATCACGCTGACCAGACCGATGTCCAGTGCGCCTTTGATGTCCAGTTGCAGGAAGGTCGGTGCCAGCGACGGCGGCATCGACATCACGCCACCGAACGGGGTGAAGCCCAACAGGATGGAGACGATGGTCACCGACAGAATGCCGATCAGGACTGCACCGCGTACTTTCAGGGCTTCGAGAGCAACGATCAGGGCAAAGCCGAGGGTCGCGAGAATCGGCGCCGGTTGCTTCAAGTCGCCGAGGCCGACCATGGTCGCCGGGTTGCTGACGACGATGCCGGCGTTGTGCAGGGCGATCAGCGCCAGGAACAGGCCGATACCGGCAGCAATCGCCGAACGCAGTGGTAACGGGATGCTGTTGATGATCCATTCACGGATGCGGAAGATCGACAGCAGGAAAAAGCACACCGCCGAGATGAACACCGCGCCCAGCGCCACTTGCCAGGTGTGGCCCATGTGCAGGACCACGGTGTAAGTGAAGAAGGCGTTCAGGCCCATGCCCGGCGCGAGGGCGATCGGGTAGTTGGCGATCAGGCCCATGGTCGTCGAGCCAATGGCGGCTGCCAGACAGGTCGCGACAAACACCGCGCCCTTGTCCATGCCTGTCTCGCCGAGGATGCTCGGGTTGACGAACAGAATGTAGGCCATGGCCAAAAAGGTCGTGACGCCCGCCAGAATCTCGGTCCGCACGTTGGTGTTGTGTGCCTTGAGTTGAAACAGCCTTTCCAGCATGTCTGCTCCCCGTGGCGCGCCCGGCGCCGTGAATGTATCGACCTCAACAGCAAAGCACAGACCGCTGCAGGCGCCTGGGTATTTTCTGTGGGTCGGAAAAAGCCGCGCATCATACCAGCAGCGTGGGGCTATGGCTGCTTATGGCAGCGATCGTCGTCGATGTTTTGCACAAAAGGGAACTGCGCCATACTGCGCGCTGTTTTTTTGGGGGAGGGAGGGGGTAGATATGTATTGCATTAATAAGCGTGTGATTGCGGCATTTGGATTGCTGTTCACCTGTTTCATGGGAGCGCAAACAGCCATTGCAGCCACGGCGCCACCGTTGAGCCAGGTGAAGGTGCTCAAAGTCGAATCGCCATCCTGTGGATTTGAAAGTATTGCGGACGGTCAGGACCAGACACGCTGCAACCACAGTGGCCCGAACATCAAGGTCTACGTGCTGGAGGTCGGCTACGGTCGCGAACCTCATGTTGCGCTGGACGGATTCAAAGTGGACGGCACCCGAACCCCTGTCTGTGCTTTTGATACCGGCAACCTGACCGAGTGCTCCGCCGGGAAAAAAACCGTCGGCTATTTGTACATCTTCAACCTGGCAGGCAAGCAGGACGGCATCTTCACGTTCAGCGACACCTCGATCAACGCCCCCGGCAATACGCTGTCGACGCAGCTTTACATCAAGTAGCGGCTGGGCTCGAACAAGGGTCAGGAAAGCTGACTACGCTTTAAGGATCATCCTGTGGACCGCGCCCATGACCTTTAGAGCTCTGATTACCCTCGCCGAGGGCATCGACGATCTGCAAACCGTGACTCTGATCGATGTGCTGCGCCGCGCCAAGGTTGAAGTGGTGGTGGCCAGCATCGAGGCACGGCGCATGCTCACCTGCGCGCGCGGCACCCGCTTGACCGCTGATGCGATGTTGGTGGATTTGCTCGCCCAACCCTTCGACCTGATCGCTCTGCCTGGCGGTGCTGTGGGGGCGCAGCATTTGGCGGCCCACCAACCCCTGCAGCAATTGATCAAGGACCAGGCCGCCGCCGGGCGTCTGTTCGCCGGTATTGCCGAATCTCCGGCACTCGCGCTGCAAACCTTTGGCGTTTTGCGTCAGCGGCGCATGACTTGCCTGCCCACGGTCAGCAATCAACTGTCAGGCTGCAACTTCATCGATCAACCGGTGGTGGTCGATGGCAACTGCATTACTGCTCAGGGTTCAGGGGCGGCGTTGCAATTCGCCCTGACGCTGGTGGAGCAACTCTGCGGTAAGGCTAAGCGAGCGGCGGTGGCGGGGGAGTTGGTGGTTTAGAACGTTCCCCAGACAAACTGCTTCAGACCTTCACTTCTTCCACCGGCACATGCATGCGGTCGCGGTTGGCCAGGGTCGGGAACAGCTTGATCCAGGCCCCGGTAACCATCAGTGTGCCGATGCCGCCCATGACCACTGCCGGCACGGTGCCGAACCAGTGGGCCGTCAGGCCGGACTCGAACTCGCCGAGCTGATTCGAAGCGCCGATGAACAAGCCATTCACAGCGCTGACCCGGCCGCGCATTTCGTCGGGGGTTTCCAGCTGCACGAATGAGGCGCGGATCACCATGCTGATCATGTCCGCTGCGCCCAACACCACCAGCACGGCGAGAGAGAACCAGAACGAAGTCGACAGGCCGAAAGCGATGGTCGCCACGCCGAATAGACCCACGGCCGTGAACATGACCCGCCCGACGTTTCGCTCCACGGCAAATCGCGCCAGAAACAGCGACATCAGCAGCGCACCGACTGCAGGGGCCGAACGCAGCAGGCCCAGACCCCATGGGCCGGTCAACAGAATATCTTTGGCGAACACCGGCAGCAGCGCGGTTGCGCCACCCAGCAGGACAGCAAACAGATCCAGGGAAATCGCCCCGAGAATGTCCGGGCGACTGCGAATGAAGCGGATGCCCGCCAGCAGTGAATCCAGGGTGGCCTTGCCCTTGTTCAGCGGTGTCTGCCGGGCTGGGAGGTTGAGCATCAGCGCACAAGCGATAAGGTAAAGGATCACCGTCGGGCCATACACCCAGACGCTGCCGAAGGCGTAGAGCAAACCGCCCAGCGCCGGAGCGACGATGGTCGCTGATTGTTGGGCAGATTGCGCGGCGGCAACGGCACGGGGAAATAACGCGCCGGGCACGATGCTCGGCAGCAGTGCCTGAGTGGTCGGCATTTCGAAGGAGCGGGCGGCGCCGAGCAGGAACGCGAGGATGAAGATCATCTCCCGGGTGACATGATCGGTCGCGCTACCGATGGCCAGCGACAGGGCGATCAGCGCTTGCAGGAACTGACAGATCGCCGCGACCTTGCGCCGGTCATAGCGGTCCGCGACATGCCCGGTGTGCAGCATGAACAACACACGGGGAACAAATTCCACCAAACCTACCAAGCCCAGATCGAGCACATTGCCGGTCAGTTGATACAGATTCCAGCCGATGGCCACGGTCAACATCTGAAAACCGCTGGCGGTGAACACCCGAGCCAGCCAGAACGCGATAAACGGGCGGTGATGACGTAACAGCAAGGGCGCTTGGCTGGGCATCTGAAGGCCGGTCTGGGGAGAGGGAAGGGCGAGATTATCACCGACCTGTAACCAGAAGTTGCGAGCGCGACAAATTTAGTTAGCTAAACACCGATCTACGCAGCCCTAAATCTCCTGTGGCGAGGGAGCTTGCTCCCGCTGGGCTGCGAAGCAGTCCCGAACCTGCTACCCCATTCCCACAGGCATATCGCATCACCCGGTTTTACGACTGCTGCGCAGCCGAGCGGGAGCAAGCTCCCTCGCCACGGGAATGTATTGCAGCTCATGACAAAACCCATGAGGCAACCTGTCACGCGGCAAAAGACCACACCGTCCATCGGCAAAAATGCGACTACTCTTTCAACGTTGCTTGATCCAGATCAAGACCCTTCGTGGAAATGATCCGGCGGCCAGATGGCCAGACTCCCTACGTTTGTGATGATGGTACAAAAAGAACGAATTCGAATTCGCCACACTCCATATCCGTGGGGGCAGTGGGTGTAGGCCGCAAGCCTTCAGCCGGTATTACCTGACAGAGGAAGACTTATGTTCGGTTTGGAGGCACTTGATCTCGCCCGGATTCAGTTCGCATTCACCATTTCGTTCCACATCCTGTTCCCGGCCATCACCATTGGCCTGGCGAGTTACCTGGCGGTGCTCGAAGGCCTGTGGCTGAAGACGCACAACGACACTTACCGCGATCTGTACCATTTCTGGTCGAAGATCTTTGCCGTCAACTTCGGCATGGGCGTGGTTTCCGGCTTGGTCATGGCCTATCAGTTCGGCACCAACTGGAGCCGTTTTTCGGACTTCGCAGGTTCAGTGACCGGGCCGTTGCTGACCTATGAAGTGCTCACCGCTTTCTTCCTCGAAGCCGGTTTCCTCGGCGTCATGCTATTCGGCTGGAACAAGGTCGGGCGCAAGCTGCACTTCTTCGCTACCGTCATGGTGGCCATCGGCACCCTTATTTCGACCTTCTGGATTCTGGCCTCCAACAGCTGGATGCAGACCCCGCAAGGCTACGAGATCGTCAACGGCCAGGTCATTCCGGTGGACTGGCTGGCGATTATCTTCAACCCGTCGTTCCCCTACCGCCTGATGCACATGGCCACGGCGGCGTTCGTTGCGACCGCCTTCTTCGTCGGTTCATCGGCAGCCTGGCACTTGCTGCGCGGCAAGGACAACCCGGCAATCCGCACCATGCTTTCGATGGCGATGTGGATGGCGCTGATCGTTGCTCCGATTCAGGCGGTTATCGGCGACTTCCACGGCGTTAATACGCTCAAGCATCAACCGGCGAAAATCGCCGCGATCGAAGGCCACTGGGAAAACGTCGGCGATGAGCCGACCCCGCTGATCCTGTTCGGCTGGCCGGACATGAAAGCCGAGAAGACCAAATTCGCGGTAGAAATTCCGTACCTCGGCAGCCTGATCCTGACCCATACCCTGGACAAGCAAGTGCCGGCGCTCAAGGAGTTCGCGCCTGAAGACCGGCCGAACTCGACCATCGTCTTCTGGTCGTTCCGGGTCATGGTCGGCCTGGGCGTGCTGATGATTTTCACTGGATTGTGGAGCCTGTGGCTGCGCAAGCGCGACAGGCTGTATACCTCGCGGCCGTTTCTGTACCTGGCGCTGTGGATGGGCCCGTCCGGCCTGATCGCGATTCTCGCCGGCTGGTTCACCACTGAAATCGGCCGTCAGCCATGGGTGGTCTACGGCTTGATGCGCACGGCAGACGCGTCCTCCGGGCACAGCTTCGTGCAGATGAGCATCACCTTGATCATGTTCGTTGTGGTGTATTTCGCGCTGTTCGGTGCCGGTCTTGGCTACATGATGCGTCTGGTGCGCAAAGGGCCGAAGATCGACGAAGGCAAGGAAACCAACGAAGGTGGTCCTGGCCAGCAACGCACACCGGCCCGTCCGTTGTCTGCCGCTGATGACAATGGTGACGCTGATCACAACCACAGCCTGAACAAGGAGATTTGAATCATGGGTATTGATCTTCCGCTGATCTGGGCCGTGATCATCATCTTCGGCATCATGATGTATGTGGTCATGGACGGCTTCGATCTGGGAATCGGGATTCTCTTCCCGTTCATCAAGGGCAAGACCGACCGTGACGTCATGATGAACACCGTCGCCCCGGTCTGGGACGGCAACGAAACCTGGTTGGTATTGGGCGGCGCAGCCTTGTTCGGCGCCTTCCCGCTGGCCTATTCGGTGGTGCTCTCGGCGCTGTACCTGCCGCTGATTTTTATGCTGATCGGGCTGATTTTCCGCGGTGTGGCCTTCGAGTTCCGCTTCAAGGCCAGGGACGACAAGCGTCACCTCTGGGACAAGGCATTCATCGGTGGCTCGATCGCCGCTACCTTCTTCCAGGGCGTGGCATTGGGTGCCTTCATCGATGGGCTACCGGTAGTCAATCGTCAGTTCGCCGGTGGTTCACTCGACTGGCTGACACCGTTCACGATGTTCTGCGGTGCGGCGCTGGTGGTGGCTTATGCGCTGCTCGGTTGCACCTGGCTGATCATGAAAACCGAAGGCAAATTGCAGGAGCAGATGCATGACCTGGCGCGGCCATTGGCCTTCGTGTTGCTAGCGGTGATTGGCATCGTCAGCATCTGGACGCCGTTGGCTCACGCTGAAATCGCTGCACGCTGGTTCACCTTGCCGAACCTGTTCTGGTTCCTGCCAGTGCCGATTCTGGTGCTGGTGACCCTGTACGGTCTGATTCGCGCGGTGGCCCGCAATGCGCATTACACGCCGTTCCTGCTGACCCTGGTGCTGATCTTCCTCGGCTACAGCGGCTTGGGTATCAGCCTGTGGCCGAACATCGTGCCGCCGTCGATCTCGATCTGGGACGCCGCGGCACCGCCGCAAAGCCAGGGCTTTATGCTGGTAGGCACGCTGTTCATCATCCCGTTCATCCTGGGTTACACCTTCTGGAGCTACTACGTGTTCCGCGGCAAGGTCACCCACGAAGATGGTTACCACTAGCCCACACGACTACGGCGCAGGATTGATACCTGCGCCGTTGCAGAGGAGAAAGCGATGATGGCTGGCAAACCTACGTTGCAGGAAATCGAAGCGGCCGAGAAAAAGCCGCTCTGGCAGCGACTCGGCTGGCTGGCGATGATCTGGACCGGCAGCGTCGTGGCACTGTTCATCGTCGCCACGCTGATGCGCATGTTCATGAATGCCGCCGGTTTGAGCACCCACTGAAATTCCCATCCCGTTGCCTTGCGGCGCGGATTTATAACCCTCCCGATGGAGGGTTTTTTTTCGCTTTTATTTACGTGCTTTGAGAATGACGAACTTGGGGGTGGCCGCGACTTGCTCGACGCCGCGGAACAACCGCGCCAGTTTGCTGTGATAACCCAAATGACGATTGCCGACGATGTACAGCGCGCCGCCCACCACCAACGATTCGCGCGCCTGCTGGAACATGCGCCAAGCCAGGAAATCGCCGACCACTTGCTGTTGGTGAAATGGCGGATTGCACAGCACTACGTCCAGGGATTGAGGTTCCTGCTCAGCCAAACCATCGCCGGCCCGAACGATCACGTCACGATCACCCAGCGCCGCACGCCAGTTTTCAGCGGCCGATTGCACCGCCATGAACGACTCATCCACCAAGGTGTAGTGGGCCTCAGGGTTTTGCAGGGCACTGGCAATCGCCAACACGCCGTTGCCACATCCGAGGTCGGCAACTCGCGCTGCGCCGAGGTTCTTCGGCAAGTGCGGCAAAAACGCCCGCGTACCGATATCCAGCCCTTCGCGGCAGAACACATTGGCGTGATTGAGCAGTTCGATTTCAGGGGCGTCGAGTCGATAGCGGGTCGGGTAGGGGGAGTTCGCAGGGGCTTTGGCTTCGGCAGTGGCGATCAGCAGCCGAGCCTTCTTCACGGCCAGTGAGGCTTGCACCGGGCCGATGTAACGATCCAGCAGATCGCCCGCAGCGCGTGGCAAATGCTTCACCATTGCGGCCGCAATCACTTGAGCGCCGGGAGCCAGTTGGCCCTGTAGCCGGATCAGTTGCTCTTCCAGCAAGGCCAGGGTTTTCGGTACCCGGATCAATACCCGGTCAAACGGCCCGATGAACGCTTCGCTGGCAGGCACCTTCGGCACTGCATCAAACGCCAGGCCGTTGCGTATCAGGTTTTTTTCCAGCCCCTGAAAAGCCAGAAACGAATCGCCGCTGCTGGTCACCCGAACCTTGCCCACCAGGCTGGCGGCCAAAGCACCGAAGCTGTCGTTGAGCACCAGCACTCGGGTATCGGCTGCCGGTTGTTGCTCGGCCAGATGAGTAAGCAGGTATTCGTCTGCGGCATCAAATGCTTGCAACGGTTCATTCTGCTGTTCTGGCTGGCGGATCAGATCGAGTTGAGCGAAGGGGGTTTCGAGCAGAGGCATGAGGCGGGGCTCTGGGTAGTCAACGGAGGAAAATCATCAAGGGCTTGTAGCGGGCGAACCATCCGAGTGGACGGCGTCATGGAGTTTCAAACGGCATCACTCAGGATGGGTCGCAGATGGTACGGTTTTTTCGTCTGGATTACTCGCGCGGATTAGCGGATTCAAACAGATTCAGATGACGCCCACTCTCGCGGCTCTGATCACCGCCGCAATCTTGTTGTTTACGCCGAATTTTCGGATGGCACCGCGGATATGGAACTGCACCGTGCTTTCACTCAGGCTGAGGATGATCGCGATCTCGCCTGCCGTCTTGCCGTCGGCTGAATATTTCAACACCTCGATTTCTCGGGATGATAAATGCACTGTGCCCGGTTTAGAGGACGCAGGCAGTTCTTTCGCGACAAGCTGATGCAGGTGGCGGCTGATGAACATCGCATAGCCCAGATTCTTATACAGATCATGCGTAGTAATCGGGCAGTGGCTTCTGGCCAGGCTCAGCATGCTGCAAAGCCCGTTCTGATCATGAACGGATTGAGACCAGCCATAGTGCAAGCCTTGCTGTTTTTGTGCTTGCCGCAGCGTCGGTGTTTTTGAGAAGACCTCTTCCTGCCAAAGAATCGGCATTTCGGAATGAATGCAATGGGCTAGTATCGGGTCGACTTCACTGAAGTGCTCTTGTTCATATTTCGTGTTCCATTCGGTGGGGTAGTTATTCAGATTGATCGTATGGCGGTGCATCTCCCTTGTGTTGGATGTTATTGAAAATGCGCAGAAACTGAAGCCCAGGTTCTTAACGAGATTGAGAGAAATCTCGTAAGCGGTCTCCATTTTTTTTGCATAAGAAAGCTGCGTTAACTGTGATTCCTTCCACACTTTCATTGGGTAACTCCTGGCGGACTTACTTGAATGGGGGGCTTATTGGATCCAGGATCCAGCACGCCAAGGAGTGTAGGAGAATTCCTACATACATGCTGGATTTTTTCGCTCTTGAAAAATCCTCTAACTGCATAACCGGTTCTTAAGCGTTTTACCAAGAAAAACAGGATAAACGACGGCATTGTAATATTTGTATTCGAACTATTAGTGGGGGGGACGAAAGCCATTACAAATCACCAGTGTTTAAGCCGCCTGCTTTGCGGGACACTGACCCCATCTGTTGAATGGAGCAACCCATGACTGTCAGTGCAGAAAAATTCACGCGCCAGACATTGCTTGATGTCCAGCCATTGACGCCAAACCTGTTCACTCTGCGGACTACCAGGGATCCGGGATTTCGTTTTCGCGCAGGGCAATTCGCCCGGCTGGGTGTGACCAAGGCGGACGGCAGTACGGTGTGGCGGGCTTATTCAATGGTTTCATCACCCTACGACGAGTTCCTGGAGTTCTTTTCCATTGTCGTACCGGGAGGGGAGTTCACCCGTGAACTGAGTCGGCTGCAAGTCGGCGATACACTGCTGGTCGACCGGCAGGCCTTTGGTTATCTGACGCTGGATCGCTTCGTCGATGGTCGTGATCTCTGGTTGTTATCCACAGGCACGGGGCTGGCGCCGTTTTTGTCGATCTTGCAGGACTTCGAGGTTTGGGAAAAATTCGAGCGCATCATCCTGGTCTACAGCGTGCGCGAAGCGCGGGAATTGGCGTACCAGGAGCTGATTGCAGGGCTGGCACAGCGCGATTATCTGGCCGAGTACGCGCACAAGCTGCAGTTCATCGCCACCGTCACCCGCGAGCAGCATCCGGGTGCCTTGAATGGGCGGATCACGACGCTCATGGAAAGTGGCGAACTGGAGCGAACGGCCGGTGCAGCGCTGACAGCCGAGCATTCGCGGGTGATGCTCTGCGGTAATCCACAGATGATCGATGACACGCGCAAGTTGCTCAAACAACGGGACATGCACTTGAGCCTCAGTCGACGACCCGGCCAGGTGGCAGTGGAAAACTACTGGTAAACAAACGGCGCCCCGAGGGCGCCGTTTCTTGGGGCAATCAGTTATCAGGGCCGATTATTCTGAGCCTTGAGCAGATCACGAATCTCTTCCAGCAGCTCTTCTTCCTTGGTCGGAACCGGCGGCAGGGTGGGCGCAACGGCCTCTTCGCGCTTCAGACGGTTGATGGCCTTGACGCCCATGAAGATCGCGAAGGCGACGATGATGAAGTCGATCAAGCTCTGGATGAACTTACCGTAGGCCAGCATCACCGCGGGGACATCACCGTTGGCAGCCTTGAGCGTAATGGCCAGGTCACTGAAGTCCACCCCACCGATCAGCAGGCCGATTGGCGGCATCACCACGTCGCCGACAAACGACGAAACGATTTTGCCGAAGGCCGCGCCGATGATGATACCGACGGCCATGTCGACCACGTTACCTTTGACCGCGAAGGCCTTGAACTCACTTATCACGCCCATAGGTTATTTCCTTGTTACAGATGAGGTTGGTGAACGCAGTGTAAATCAGCAAAACGACTCCTGCTCGAAACACCGTCTTACAATGCCCGCTCCTATCGACACATCTTCCGGCAATTAGTTTACAAAGTGCCACCAGTCGCGCGCGATTACCCGCTCTAGACCGGGCTTTCCAGAACCTTTTCGCTATCGGCTCGGTACGGGATTTCTATTTATGTTTTGGCCTTTGGGTCACTAGCCTCTGTGGGGCGCACCTGGATGCGCCTTATAAAATCAGAGGAAACTTCCATGACAACTCCCCTCGGCTTCGGGGCTTTGCCCCTCCGTCGTACGTTTGGCGTTCTGACCGCCAGCCTGCTGTCCTTCTCCGTCAGCGCGGCGACGTTGACCCGCGATAACGGCGCCGCCGTCGGCGACAACCAGAACTCGCAAACCGCTGGCGCGACCGGGCCGGTGCTGTTGCAAGACATACAACTGATCCAGAAACTCCAGCGCTTTGACCGTGAACGCATTCCCGAACGCGTGGTGCATGCCCGTGGCACTGGCGCTCATGGCACGTTCACCGTGACCGACGACCTCAGCGACCTGACCAAGGCCAAGGTATTTGCCAGCGGCCAGAGCACGCCGGTATTTGTGCGTTTCTCCGCTGTGGTCCATGGCAACCATTCGCCGGAAACCTTGCGTGATCCGCGGGGGTTCGCGACCAAGTTCTATACCGCAGACGGCAACTGGGACCTGGTAGGCAACAATTTTCCGACCTTCTTCATCCGTGACGCGATCAAGTTTCCAGACATGGTCCACGCCTTCAAGCCAGACCCGCGCACCAACCTTGACGACGATTCCCGTCGTTTCGACTTTTTCTCCCATGTTCCGGAAGCCACGCGTACCTTGACCGAGTTGTATTCCAACTCCGGCACACCGGCCAGTTATCGGGAAATGGACGGTAACGGTGTACATGCCTACAAGTTAATTAACGCCAAAGGTGATGTGCACTATGTAAAATTTCACTGGAAAAGTTTGCAGGGGATAAAAAATCTTGACCCTAAAGAAGTGACGGGTGTTCAAGGTAAAGACTACAGTCATATTACTAACGACTTGGTTTCACATATTAACAAGGGTGACTTTCCGAAATGGGACTTGTACATCCAGGTTGTAAATCCACAAGACTTGTCCAAGTTTGATTTCGATCCATTGGACGCCACCAAGATTTGGCCTGGTATTGTTGAGCGAAAAGTTGGACAAATGGTGTTGAACCGTAATCCGGCGAATGTGTTCCAGGAAACCGAACAAGTGGCCATGGCCCCGGCTAATTTAGTTCCGGGTATCGAACCTTCGGAAGATCGCTTATTGCAAGGACGAGTGTTCTCGTATGCCGATACCCAACTGTATCGTCTGGGAGCCAACGCTCTGCAGTTGCCGATCAACGCACCCAAAGTCGCCGTGAATAACGGTAATCAGGATGGCGCAATGAACATCGGCGCCAGCAGCACAGGTGTGAATTACCAGCCAAGTCGCCTGCTGGCCCGTGAAGAGCCGCAAGCCGCGCGTTACAGCCAGTCGACCCTGTCGGGCAGCACGCAGCAGGCGAAGATTCAACGTGAGCAGAACTTCAAGCAGGCCGGCGATCTGTATCGCTCGTTCAACCCGAAGGAACGTCAGGACCTGATCGACAGCTTCGGTGGCTCGCTGGCCACCACCGATGACGAGAGCAAGCACATCATCCTGTCCTTCCTATACAAGGCCGACCCGGAATACGGGACCGGGGTGGCCAAAGTAGCCAAGGGTGATCTGGCTCGGGTCAAGGCGCTGGCGGCCAAACTGGTCGACTGATCCATCTGCCTGAAGCGGGATCTCATGCGAGGTCCCGTCTGATCAAGGAGTTCCGCCATGCGTTTTTATCTGTCTGTGTTTCTGGTGTGCTGGTCAGTCAGTGTGTTCGCCGGGCCTGACGTGCAAGCCTCGAAAGACCCTGCGGCGCTGAAAGCCCAATTAGAGGATTACTATTTCGATGCCGCTCGACGCGGTGATGTGCCGATGCTCGAGACCTTCATCGAGGCTGGCTATTCCCTCGATACCCGTGACAGCAAGGGGTACACCGCACTGATTCTGGCCGCCTATCACGGCCAGGGCGCCGCAGTGGGGCGTTTGCTCGCTGCCGGGGCGGACGCCTGTGCGCAGGATCAACGCGGCAACACGGCGTTGATGGGCGCGATTTTCAAAGGCGAAATGCAGATCGCTCGAACCCTGCTGGCGGCCAATTGCAGTCCTGACCAACGCAATGGCGCGGGGCAGACTGCCGCGATGTACGCCGGCCTGTTCAAGCGCGTCGAGTTGCTCGACGAACTCAAGGCCAAAGGCGCGGACATGAACGCCGAAGATCCGCTGGGCAACAGTGCCGCGCGTCTGGCCAGCGGTGAAATCCACACGGCGGCGCCGCGCTGATCCGCGCCAGCTGAGCTATCATCGCGGTTTTTGCCGGGAGTTCAGATGGCCAAGGCCAAGCGCATGTACGGCTGCACCGAGTGTGGCTCAACCTTCCCCAAGTGGGCCGGCCAGTGCGGCGAATGCGGGGCCTGGAACACGCTGACCGAAACCATGGTGGAGAGCGGCGCCGCCGCAGCCCCCAGCGGTCGCACCGGTTGGACCGGCCAGCAGGCGCAGATCAAGACCCTGGCCGAAGTCAGCGTTGAAGAGATTCCGCGTTTCTCCACAGCGTCCAGCGAGCTGGATCGCGTTCTGGGCGGCGGCCTGGTGGATGGCTCGGTGGTGTTGATCGGTGGTGATCCCGGCATCGGCAAGTCGACCATTTTGTTGCAAACCTTGTGCAACCTCGCCAAGAGCATGCCGGCGCTGTATGTCACCGGCGAAGAATCCCAGCAACAAGTGGCCATGCGCGCCCGGCGCCTGGGCTTGCCTCAGGATCAGTTGCGGGTGATGACCGAAACCTGCATCGAAACCATCATCGCCACGGCCCGGCAGGAAAAGCCCAAGGTGATGGTGATCGACTCGATTCAGACGATCTTCACCGAGCAACTGCAATCGGCACCGGGTGGCGTCTCCCAGGTGCGCGAAAGTGCAGCGTTGCTGGTGCGTTACGCCAAACAAAGCGGCACGGCGATTTTCCTCGTGGGCCATGTCACCAAAGAAGGCGCGCTGGCCGGCCCTCGAGTACTGGAACATATGGTCGACACCGTTCTGTATTTCGAAGGTGAATCCGATGGGCGCCTGCGTCTGCTGCGGGCGGTGAAAAACCGTTTCGGCGCGGTGAATGAATTGGGCGTGTTCGGTATGACCGACAAGGGCTTGAAAGAGGTCTCCAACCCCTCGGCAATTTTTCTGACTCGCGCTCAGGAAGAAGTCCCGGGCAGTGTGGTCATGGCCACGTGGGAAGGCACCCGGCCGATGCTGGTGGAAGTTCAGGCATTGGTGGACGACAGTCATCTGGCCAACCCACGCCGGGTAACGCTCGGTCTGGATCAGAATCGCTTGGCCATGTTGTTGGCGGTTTTGCATCGCCACGGCGGCATACCGACTCACGATCAGGACGTGTTCCTCAACGTGGTCGGTGGAGTGAAGGTGCTGGAAACAGCGTCCGACCTGGCGCTGATGGCGGCGGTCATGTCCAGTTTGCGCAACCGGCCGCTGCCCCATGATCTGCTGGTGTTCGGCGAAGTCGGCTTGTCGGGTGAAGTGCGCCCGGTGCCCAGTGGCCAGGAGCGCTTGAAAGAGGCGGCCAAGCACGGCTTCAAACGCGCCATCGTGCCTAAGGGCAACGCGCCGAAAGAGGCGCCGCCGGGGTTGCAGATTATTGCCGTGACCCGTCTCGAACAGGCGCTGGACGCGTTGTTCGAATAGCTGCAAACAACACACAATCCTGTGGGAGCGGGGCTTGCCCGCGATAGCGGTTAGTCAGTCGACATTTGTGGTGGGATTAAAATCGCCATCGCGGGCAAGCCCGGCTCCCACAGGTATTGCGTCGTGTCTTCAGATTTCGATCAGGGCGCCCAATTCGCGCTCCAGTTCCTCGGGGTCGCCCAGGTTGAACTCGATCAATCGCCGCAGCCGTTCAATCGATTCCAGGCTGATGTGTTTGCAGACAAACCCGAGTTGACCATGGTCATCGTGGGTCAACATCACATCCATCTTGATCTCTACGTCTTCGTTAAGATGAATATCAACCAGGAAATGCCAGTCTGGATTACCCAGCCACGGCTCGGGCCTCTCGATAAGCAGCCCCTTGAGCGACAGGTCGATCAACTTCACCGGCCAGATGAATTCCCCCTGGCTCAGCTCGGTTCGGGCATCGAACGCAATACGTTTGAAGCGGCGGCGATCAGCAGGGTGGTCACTCATGGCGCAATCCTCTGAATGTCCGCTGACTATAGACCCGCATTGTTAAAGCCTGCCAGCAAGACAGGGTCCAGACCAATGTTGGGGGTGGTCTTTGAGGCCAGTAGCGCTAAACTCGGGATGGCTGTCTTTCTTGTCCACTCTGGCTGGAATCATAAAATGAAAAATAATAATAGCCTGCTACGCCACCTACCCTGGCTGCTGCTGGCAATCCTGGGAGCGTGCGCCCTGGGCGTAGTGGCATTGCGCCGAGGCGAGGCGATCAACGCCTTGTGGATAGTGGTCGCCGCCGTGGCCATTTATCTGGTCGCTTACCGCTACTACAGCCTGTTCATCGCTAACAATGTGATGCAACTCGATCCGCGTCGGGCTACACCCGCCGTGCTCAACAATGACGGTCTGGACTATGTGCCGACCAACAAACACATCCTCTTCGGTCACCACTTCGCAGCCATCGCTGGCGCGGGGCCGCTTGTAGGCCCGGTTTTGGCGGCGCAGATGGGCTACCTGCCCGGTACGCTGTGGCTGATTGCCGGGGTGGTGCTGGCCGGTGCGGTTCAGGACTTCATGGTCCTGTTCATGTCCACCCGCCGCAACGGTCGTTCCCTGGGCGATATGGTCCGTGAAGAAATGGGCCGCATCCCCGGGACCATCGCGCTGTTTGGCTGTTTCCTGATCATGATCATCATCCTCGCGGTGCTGGCGCTGATCGTGGTCAAGGCCCTGGCCGAAAGTCCGTGGGGGATTTTCACGGTGATGGCGACCATCCCGATCGCGATGTTCATGGGCATTTACATGCGCTACATCCGCCCGGGTCGCATCGGTGAAATCTCGGTGATCGGCGTGGCGTTGCTGCTGGGTTCGATCTGGCTGGGCGGGCAGATTGCCGCTGACCCGGTCTGGGCCAAGGCGTTCAGCTTCACCGGGATCCAGATCACCTGGATGCTGATTGGCTACGGTTTTGTGGCGGCAGTGTTGCCGGTGTGGCTGATTCTCGCCCCTCGCGATTACCTGTCGACCTTCCTCAAAATCGGCACCATCGTTGCGCTGGCGATCGGCATTCTGATCACCATGCCTGAGCTGAAAATGCCGGCATTGACCCAGTTCATCGACGGCACCGGACCGGTGTGGAAGGGCGGTCTGTTTCCGTTCCTGTTCATCACCATTGCCTGTGGCGCGGTGTCGGGTTTCCACGCACTAATCTCCTCCGGCACCACACCGAAACTGCTGGATAACGAGGTCAACGCCCGTTACATCGGTTACGGCGGCATGCTGATGGAATCCTTCGTGGCGATCATGGCAATGGTTGCCGCTTCGGTGATCGAGCCAGGCGTGTACTTCGCCATGAACAGCCCGGCGGCGGTCGTCGGCGGTGACGTGGTGGCTGTGGCACAAGCTGTCAGCGGCTGGGGTTTTGCGATTACCCCGGAAGCGCTGCAAGCGGTGGCCAAGGACATTGGTGAAACCACCATCCTGGCCCGTGCCGGCGGTGCGCCGACCCTGGCGGTCGGTATCGCGCAGATCCTGCACAGTGTGCTGCCCGGTGAAAACACCATGGCGTTCTGGTACCACTTCGCGATCCTGTTCGAAGCGCTGTTCATTCTGACGGCGGTGGATGCCGGTACCCGTGCCGGACGTTTCATGCTGCAGGATTTGCTCGGCTCGTTCGTGCCGGCGCTCAAACGCACCGAATCCTGGACCGCCAACCTGATCGCAACCGCCGGTTGCGTGGCGATGTGGGGTTATCTGCTGTATCAAGGCGTGATCGACCCACTGGGCGGCATCAACACCTTGTGGCCGCTGTTCGGCATCTCCAACCAGATGCTGGCGGGTATCGCGCTGATGTTGGCGACCGTCGTGCTGATCAAAATGAAACGCCAACGCTACATCTGGGTGACCATGCTGCCAGCCGTTTGGTTGCTGATCTGCACCACCACCGCAGGCTTCATCAAGCTGTTCGACGCCAACCCGGCAATCGGTTTCCTGTCGCTGGCGAAGAAATACAGCGATGCGTTGGCCAACGGGCAAATCCTGGCTCCGGCCAAGAGCATCGAGCAGATGCAGCATGTAATCTATAACGCCTACACCAACGCAACGCTGACCGCATTGTTCCTGTTCGTGGTGTTCAGCATCCTGTTCTATGCGCTCAAGGTCGGCATTGCCGCCTGGGGTACCAAAGAACGTACGGATAAAGAATCGCCGTTCCAGGCTCAGCCGGATGCGTAATCGAGGATTGCACCATGTTCAATGACCTGAGTCGCCTCGGTAAATACCTCGGTCAGGCCGCGCGCCTGATGGTCGGCATGCCCGACTACGACAACTACGTCGAGCACATGCAAACCAAACACCCGGACAAACCGGTGATGAGCTACGAGATGTTTTTTCGCGAACGTCAGGAAGCCCGTTACGGTGGCAAGGGTGGGCCGAAGTGCTGTTGACCCGACAGAGAAGTTGATGCAATCCCTGTGGGAGCGGGCTTGCCCGCGATGGCGGACTATCAGTCAACATTGATGTTGAATGGTAAATCGCTATCGCGGGCAAGCCCGCTCCCACATTTGTTTCGTGTTCCTTTAATTTTTTTGAAAACAGGAGACTTGTCTTTGTCCTCTCCCATCCCTGTCACGATCCTCAGCGGCTTTCTAGGCGCCGGCAAGACCACATTGCTGCGCCATCTGCTCAAAGCCGAGCACGGCCTGAAAATCGCCGTGATCGAAAACGAATTCAGTGACGCCGGTATCGACACCCAACTGTTGGGCTTTGATCCGGTGCAAGTGATGACGCTGTCCAACGGCTGCGTCTGCTGCACCATCCACACCGATTTGACCAAGGCGCTGTACCTGCTGCTCGAACGCCTGGACAGTGGCGAAATCGCCTTCGATCGTCTGGTCATCGAATGCACCGGTCTGGCCGATCCGGCCCCAGTGGCGCAAACCTTTTTCATCGACGAAGAACTGCGCGAGCGCTACATCCTCGACGGCATCATCACTCTGGTCGACGCCAAACATGCTGAACATCACCTGACCCAGACCATCGCCCAGGCGCAGATCGGTTTCGCCGACCGTTTGCTGGTGAGCAAGCGGGATCTGGTGGACGAACCGACCTTCACCACCCTTAGCGAGCGTCTGACCCGCATCAACCGTCGCGCGCCGATTCGCGTGGTTGATCACGGCAAGATTGATCTGGCCGAACTGCTCGACGTGCGCGGCTTCAACCTCAATGCCGACCTCGGTGGTGGCGTGAGTTTGCGCCCGGTGAGCAAGGCGCCCTCCATCGATCGCATTTCCAGCCTGGTATTGCGCACCGACAAGCCGCTGGATATCGACAAGCTCAGCGAGTTCATGAACGAACTGCTGGAAGACCATGGCAAGCAACTGCTGCGCTACAAAGGTGTTTTGAACATCCTTGGCGAGCCGCGGCGCATGGTGTTTCAGGGCGTGCTGAAGTTGTATGGTTTCGACTGGGATACCGAATGGGCCGATGATGAAACACGCGAAAGCGTGATCGTGTTCATTGCCGATGAGTTGCCGGAAGAGAAGATTCGTGAGGGGTTTGCGCGGGTTGCAGCGGAGTAAGCCCCGATATTTTCAGCGGGCCTGATGCCGCCATCGCGAGCAGGCCCGCTCCCACAGGGGGATGCATTTCAAATGTGGGAGCGAGCCTGCTCGCGATGGCGATCTAACCGGCAACACGATTTTGGCTGACTGCCGATCCAGAGTGCAGTAGCGCCTCCTCAAGGCGATCCAGATGCCGGGTCATCAACCTCTCGGCCGCCGTAACATCCCCATGCTCCACTGCATCGACAATCTCCGCGTGCTTCTGCCACGCGCAATCACCGCCTACCTGCGCATCACACTGCGCAATCGCCAGCGAAGTCAGCGGCACCAGACTGCCAAGAAAATGCGCCAACGGTGCGTTCCCCGCCATTTCGGCCAGTTGCAGATGAAATTCCCCTGACAATCGAATGGCCGGACCACGCGCCGTGCATTGGCGTTCGCTGTCGATCAAGGCGCGCAGGCGTTTCAGGTCTTGTGGGCGAGGTTGCTGGCAGGCCAGTCGAGCCAGCGTGATTTCGGTCAGTCGTCGGGCATGCAGCGTCTGCCGAGTCTGCTCGACATCGGGCGCGGCGACTCGGGGACGATGGTTGGTGCGAAGGATAATGATCTGCTGATGAGACAACTGCGTCAGCACGCCACGAATGTCACTGCGTCGAGCGCTGAACATCTGCGCCAGGCTGTCTTCAGTAAAACGACTGGCTGCATGGATGCGCTGTTCGAGAATGGCGTCGAAGATCCGTGAATAGAGATCGTCCGCTGGCGGTTTCCCGGTGTCCGTTCGGGAGAAGGGCAGGGCAGTGAATATCTGTGGTGAGGCGAAGCTGTTCATGGCCTGTCTCCTGTTCGAAGAGGGGATCAACTGTTGAGGTGATCGTCCGGAATATTCAATTCGATGCCCATCCGTTGGCCTTCCCGAAGGATGTGCCGACGCATCTCGGCGCTGGCTTGGGCGCTGTTCTTGCTGCGGATGGCACGCACCACGGCTTCGTTTTCTTCAAGGCGTTCAGCCAGGTGCTCTGGAGAATTGCGCAGCACATCGGCGCTTTGCTTGAGGGCATTGCTGGTCTGCTGCACCACGCTCTGGAAAATCGGGTTCGAGGTCAGGGCGAACAGCTCCTCGTGGAACGCGATATAGGCATTCACGCCGGCCTCGCTGTCGTTGGCCTCAAGGGCTTCGCGCATGTCCATCAAGGTCAGACGCAGTTGGCCGACTTCCTTGCTGCTTATCGACTGTGCAACCAGGCCTACGATGAAGGGTTCGAGGGTGTAGCGCAGTTGCAGCACGTCTTCGAGGCTGGCCCCGGCTACCGCGCTGTCGTGGCTTTGGCTGTCGCTGAGGTTGGCCTCCAGCACTACCACGCCTTTGCCCGGCATGGAGCGCACCAGCCCGAGGGTTTCCAACACGATGACCGCTTCGCGCAGGCTCGGGCGGCTGATGCCCAGTTGTTCGGCCAGCTCACGCTGGCCCGGCAGCATTTCGCCGGAACGCCACTGACCACGGGCCAGAGCGGCCCGAAGTTTTTCTACGACTGAATTTACAACGGTTGACGAGGTAATCACTGTTCGCTCCATGAGCATCCATAACGATTGGTGGCCGTGCCTGCCCTCGGGCAGGCACGGCGATTATTCAGAATTCCTGCTGATGGGCCGGGGCAACCGGTTTTCTCGGCTGGAAGGTATAACCCTGCTGGCCGGACAGCACCTTGTTTGCCCGTTGGATATCGATGTCTTTTTCCCAACGGGCGATGGCCACGGTGGCGACGCAGTTGCCGATCAGGTTGGTCAACGCCCGGCCAATGCCCATGAACCAGTCCACCGCCAGCACCAATACCAGGCCGACCACCGGAATTGCCGGGATCGCCGTCAGTGTTGCCGCGAGAATTACCAGTGCCGAGCCGGGAATCCCGTGGGCACCTTTGGAAGTGATCAGCGACACCAGCAAAATTGTCAGCAGGTCAGTCATGGCCAGCGGCGTGCCGGTGGCATTGGCGATGAACACGATGGCCAGGGTCAGGTAGATCGAAAAACCATCAAGGTTGAACGAGTACCCGGTCGGAATCACCAGCCCGACCGTGGAGCTACCAATGCCCAGGTGCTCAAGCTTGCGCATGATTTGTGGCAGCACGGCGTCGGAAGAGGCGGTGCCCATGACGATCAGCAGTTCTTCGCGCAGGTACTTGAGCAGAGGCCACATCTTCAGGCCCGAAAGGCGCATCACCAGGCCGAGAATCAGCGCCACGAATGCCGTGCAGGTCAGGTAAAACAGGCCGACCAGGCTACCCAAGTGCTGCAGCGAATCCAGGCCATATTTGCTGGTGGTGAAGGCAATCGCCCCGAACACGCCGATCGGCGCCAGACGCACGATCATGCCCATGATGCGGAAGATCACGTGGCTCAGCTCATTGATCAACCGGGAAATACCCGACGCCGCTTCGCCCACCAGGTTCAGCGCACTGCCGAACAGCACCGAAAACAGCAGGACTTGCAGAATGTTGTTTTCCGCGAAGGCGCCGATCACCGAAGTGGGGATCAGGTTCATCAGGAACTGCGTGGTGGTAGCCATGTGCTGACCGCGTTGGGCGATGTCGCCCATGTCTGCGGCGGAGAGTTGATCCAGATGAATGTTCGCGCCGCTGCCGATGCCGGTCGTGAAGGCGAATACCAGGCCGATCACCAAGGCAATGGTGGTCAGCACTTCGAAGTAGATCACCGATTTCAGGCCGATGCGTCCGACCTTCTTCAAGTCGCCGGCACCGCTGATGCCGCTGACCACCACGCAGAACACGATCAGACCGATGAGCATCTTGATCAGTTTGATGAAACCATCGCCGAGAGGTTTGAGCTGGGCGGAGTATTCGGGAAGGGTCAGCCCACAGACGATGCCGAGCACCAGTCCGAGAACCACTTGAAGGAAGATTGAACGTGAGCACCATCTGAGCATGGGAGGAATCCTGGTCGGTGTCCTGGCTGCCGTGCGCTTCGCGCATCAGATTCAGGACTTAATTATTGTGGTCTTACCGGTATGTCCAGTGCAGGCGCAGTCTAGGCGCTGCTTTTGGATGATCGCAAGCAAATTTTGAGTAATTGGCATGACCGGTCTTACCAGTTGGGCGCAATGCCCCGACCTTGAGCCTTTTCGCGTTTTGAAAAAAATTGCGGACGAAAAAAAACCGGCCATCACTGGCCGGTTTTTCATTGCTGCGGTTTAGCGGGCTGATTAAGCGCCGTATACCGGCAGCTTCTTGCAGATGGCCTTGACCTTCTCACGAACGGCGTCGATCACCGCTTCGTTGTTCAGGTCCGCCAGGATGTCGCAGATCCAGCCGGCCAGCTCTTTGCACTCTGCTTCCTTGAAGCCGCGAGTGGTCACTGCCGGCGTACCGAAACGCAGACCGGAGGTGACGAACGGGGAGCGTGGATCGTTTGGCACGGAGTTCTTGTTCACGGTGATGAACGCTTTGCCCAGAGCGGCGTCAGCGTCTTTACCGGAGATTTCCTGCTTGATCAGCGACAGCAGGAACAGGTGGTTCTGAGTACCGCCCGACACCACGTCGTAACCGCGCTCGATGAACACGCCGGCCATGGCCTGGGCGTTTTTCACCACTTGTTGCTGGTAGGTCTTGAACTCAGGCTGCAGCGCTTCCTTGAAGCAGATCGCCTTGGCAGCGATCACGTGCTCCAGTGGGCCGCCCTGGGCGCCCGGGAATACCGCGGAGTTCAGCTTCTTCTCGATGTCGGCGTTGGCGCGAGCCAGGATCAGGCCGCCACGTGGACCGCGCAGGGTCTTGTGCGTGGTGGTGGTCACGACGTCAGCGAATGGAACCGGGTTCGGGTAGACGCCAGCGGCGACCAGACCGGCCACGTGAGCCATGTCGACGAACAGGTAAGCACCGACTTTGTCAGCGATTTCGCGGAAACGCGGGAAGTCGAGGATCTGCGAGTAGGCAGAGAAACCGGCCACGATCATTTTTGGCTTGTGCTCAACCGCCAGACGCTCGACTTCGTCGTAGTCGATCAGGCCGTTGGCGTCGATGCCGTACTGAACAGCGTTGTACAACTTGCCGGAGGACGAAACGCTGGCACCGTGGGTCAGGTGACCGCCGTGCGCCAGGCTCATGCCCAGGATGGTGTCGCCCGCTTGCAGCAGGGCCAGGTAAACGGCGCTGTTGGCTTGCGAACCGGCGTGTGGCTGAACGTTGGCGTAATCGGCGCCGAACAGTTCTTTGGCGCGGTCGATGGCCAGTTGCTCAACCACGTCGACGAACTCGCAACCACCGTAGTAGCGCTTGCCCGGGTAGCCTTCGGCGTACTTGTTGGTCAGTACCGAGCCTTGAGCTTCCATCACCGCAGGGCTGGTGTAGTTTTCCGAAGCGATCAGCTCGATGTGTTCTTCCTGGCGCTGAGCTTCTTGCTCCATGGCGGCAAAAAGGTCGGCGTCGTACTTGGCAATAGTCAAATCACGGCTGAACATGGCGGTCCTCAAGGATCGGGGCAGAAAAGGGAGGCATTCTAACCCAATGGGTTTTAGATGGCATATGAAAGGACATCATGTCGCAGACAAGTGGTGTTCATGCGGGGATCAGCGGTGATCGTGCTGGCCCCATCGCGAGCAGGCTCGCTCCCACAGTGGATTTTCGGTGCTTACAAATTTTGTGTACACCCCAAAACCCTGTGGGAGCGAGCCTGCTCGCGATGAGGCGATCAGCCTCTCTGCAAGACTTCAGTCAAGCATGAACAACGCATCATTGCTGAACTGCGCCTCAAACCGACTCGCCGGCATCGGACGCCCGAACAGATACCCCTGAACCTCATCGCAACCATGCTCACGCAGGAAGTCGAGCTGCTCGTGGGTTTCCACGCCTTCGGCGATCACCGCCAGATTGAGGCTATGGGCCATGGCGATGATCGCCCGGGCAATTTGCGCATCCTGTTCACCCGAGGGCAGGCCATCGACGAAGGTGCGGTCGATTTTCAGCACGTCGATCGGGAATTGCTTGAGGTAATTGAGCGATGAATAGCCGGTGCCGAAGTCATCCACAGCAATGCTCAGGCCCAGATTCTTCAACCCGGCGAGGATCTGCATCGCCTCGCTGACTTCGCGCATCAGGATACTTTCGGTCAACTCCAGCTCCAGGCACGCCGGCGGCAGGCCGGTTTCCTTGAGGATGGTGGCGATCCGCGTGCCGAGCTGCCCGTCGGAGAACTGCCGGGCCGAAATGTTCACCGAAACCTTCGGCACTCGCACCTTGGCCTGGTGCCAGGTCTTGAGCTGACGGCAGGCTTCGCTGATGACCCAGTCGCCGACATCGACCACCAACCCGAGCTCCTCGAGCACCGGAATGAAATCCCCCGGGGGCACCAGGCCGCGTCGTGGGTGGCGCCAGCGCAACAGGGCTTCGGCGCCGGTCAGGCGTTTGCCGTCGCCGCTGAATTGCGGCTGGTAGTACAGCACGAATTCGTTTTGTTCCAGGGCATGGCGCAAGTCGCTTTCCAGCTCCAGACGCTCCAGGGCACTGGCGTTCATGTCGGCCTGATAGAACTGGAAGTTGTTCTTGCCGCGCTCCTTGGCGTGGTACATCGCGGTGTCGGCGTTCTTCATCAGCTGACTGAGTTCGCTGCCGTCCTGAGGGCTCAGGGCGATGCCGATACTGGCGGTGACAAAGAACTCGCGGCCTTCCAGCACGAACGGTTTCACCAGGCTGGCGAGGATCTGTTCGGCCACATGAATCGCCCGGTTCAGCGCGATCACCCGGTTGGCCCGCGGTTGCAGCAGCAACGTGAACTCATCGCCGCCCATGCGCGCCACGGTGTCGTCATCGTCGACGCAACCGAGCAGGCGCGTGGCCATTTCCTTGAGCATACGGTCGCCGGCGGCGTGGCCCAGGGAGTCGTTGATCGGCTTGAAACGGTCCAGGTCGAGGAACATCAGCACCACCCAGGACTTCTGCCGTTCAGCCGATTGCAGCGCGGTGTGCAGGCGATCCTGGAACAGCGTGCGGTTAGGCAAGTGAGTCAGGGCGTCGTAATAGGCGAGACGGTGAATCCGTTGCTCACTGGCCTTGCGTTCGCTGATATCGCTGAAGAAACACACGTAGCTGGCCAGATCGCCTTCATCGTCGAGCACCGCGGTAATCCCGACCCAGGCCGGGTAGTGCTCGCCATTGCGTCGCTTGAGCCAGACTTCGCCTTCCCAGGTGCTGTGCTGATGCAATTGCTTGAGCACATAGCGCAGATGGGCTTCCTGCTGCTCATCGACAGTGAGCATGTTCGGTAACTGGTCGAGGACCTGGGCCACCGCATAGCCACTGACGCGACTGAAAGCCTCGTTGGCCTGGACGATGTAGCCCGCCGGGTCAGTGATCAGAATCGCCGAGGTCGAGTGCTCGAATACCGTGGCCGCCATGCGCAAGTCTTTCTCGGCCCGGCGTTGCTGGCTGATGTCGCGACCAACCCCGAGCACGCCTTCGAAGGCACCGTGTTCGTCCCACACCAGCACCAGGCGCAACTCGATGGGAATCTTGCGCCCGTCGGCCCGCAGGCAGTCGAACAGAAACAGCTGGGTCTGCACCTGACTGCGCAGCAGCGCCAGTTGTTCGGGTTTATTCAGCGCTTTGCTGACCCGGTCCATCAGGCTGTAGATGCCGGTCAGTTGTTGCGGGTTGGCGATGGTCGATTGCCAGCCGTTCTGGAATATCCAGTCGGCGTCGAAGCCCAGCACGGCCTGCACCGAGGGGCTGACGTAATTGAGCGACATCTTGCTGTCGGTGGAGAAAATCACGTCGCTGATGCTTTCGGCGAGCATCCGGTAGCGCTGCTCGCTGTCGCGCAGGGACTCGCTGGCTTCGATCTGGTCGGTGATGTCCTTGGCCACGCCGATGATGCGGGTGACTTGATCGTGCTTGTCCCGCGCCAGAGCCTGTTCGCGAATATCGAAACGCCGCCATTTGCCATCGCGATGGCGAAAACGCAGCTGGCATTGCAGCAATTGGGTGTAACCCGCGTGACGTTGGGCCTGACGTGATCGGTGGTAGTAATCGGCATCCTCGGGGTGCAACAAGATTTCCCAGAAATACTCGCCCATCTGGTGCAGTTCGGTGCGGTTGTAACCCAGTGTCTGCCCCAGGTGATGGTTGCTGAAGATCATCCGCTGGCTGACCACATCCTGCACATACAGATGATCCGGCACGGTGCGCACCACGTCGGACCAAAACCCTTCACGCTCCAGCAGTGACAGCTCGACAAGCTTGCGGCTGGTGATGTCGCTGATGCTCAAAATCACCGCTTTATAGTCGGTCTGATCTTCCGGCAGGCGCAGCACCAGCCAAAAATGCTGGTCGCGGCCATTGGCGTCCTGAAGCTTGATTTCCAGCTCAAGCTGTTTCTGCTGGTGGAGCACCGCATCGAGCACTTGATTGCCGATGGCTGTGCAGTCCAATGGGCTGCCGTCGATCAGCAGTTTCCAGGCTTGATCGCAGGAATTGACGTTGAGCAGTTGCAGGGCGACTTGGTTGACCTCGGTAATGCGCAGTTCCTGCAGCAGTTGCTGGCGTTGCTCCGGTGTCTCGAGCCAGGCCTTCAACTGTTCACTGCTGTTGAGTTGAGCCCTGTCGAAGACACTTTTGAGCCCGGACAGGTCGAGCACGCACAGCGCAACGCCGGTGCCTTCGAAAATGTCCTGATAGCGTCGACGACCCTCGTGCAATTGACGTTGACGGCGACGAATGTTCAGCAGCGCGATGAATGGCAACAAGGAGAGGGCCAGGCCCAGCAGGCATTTGCCAATGAACGTCGGCAGCAGTTGTTCGATCACCCGTTGCCGGTCGAACACCCCGCGCAGCTGCCAATCGCTGCTGCTCAAAGGGATTGTCAGGACGCTGTTGGCCAGCTCATCAGATGTCAGCACGGCCGGTTTGGCCGAAGGCTGGGCGTCATCGCGGCTGATGATCTGATGATTGATGCGGTTTTCCACCAGCCATTGGGGGCGGATGCCACCGTCGCCTTGTTTGGTCAGTGAGGAGAAAAACGTCGGCGTCAGGCGCAGGACCCAATAGCCGCGGCTGCTGCCGCTGGCCTGATGCAGAAGCAGGTGCAACACCGAACCGTCGTCGGCATTGCTGAAGTAGTGGGCCTGGGCGTGGCTGCGCTGAACCAGTTCGCTCAGGTAATTGGCGTCTGGGCTGTCGGTGGCACTGTCGCTGAGGATTTTTCCGGTGGGACTGAGCAGCGCCAGACTGCGCAGGTCCGGCAGCGATTGTTGCAGCTTGTGCAGCAATGCCTGCTGTTCGTCGGGGCTTTGCGGTTGTTCGATGATCGGTAGCAGATTAAGAGCGATCTGGGCATTGAGTGCCATGTTGAGGCTGACTTGCGCAGCCAGATCGGCGGAATAGTCGATGGTGTATTGGCGCTGGTTTTTCTGGGTTTCGCCAAGCTGATCCAGCAGCTGCCAGAACAGCAGTGCGAGCAGCAACAGCACGAGGGTCGCCAGCGCGCCCTTCAAGGTTCCGCGCAGGGGCGAGCCGGTCGCAGGATTGAGTGCGCTCACGGACGATGGCGGAGAGACATTGGACAAACTGTAATCCTGCGGTTTGGCTGGACTGGCGCGACGTGCACTATAAGCCGGACGCCCGAAGGGCGGCTAGCATGCCTTGAGTTGTGGCGAAGTGCCAGTCCCGCTCGGCTGGACTGCCTTCTATCAATAAGGTAGCTTTGCCGGTTACGCGGGAGCGTTCCAGCTCCTAGAAAGGTTTTTTTCAGCGCGCACGCTTTGATACCCATCAAACGAACGACGCGCATGGCCTGGCCGGGCATCGCCTGCGCTCCAATCATTCATCAGTCACTGACCCAAGGTTCTCCATGGCTCAATACGTCTTCACCATGCATCGGCTGGGCAAAGTTGTTCCGCCGAAGCGGGAAATCCTGAAAAACATTTCGCTGTCGTTCTTCCCGGGCGCCAAAATCGGCGTACTCGGTCTCAACGGTTCGGGTAAGTCCACGCTGCTGAAAATCATGGCTGGCGTCGATACCGAGTTCGACGGTGAAGCCCGTCCGATGCCGGACCTGAACATTGGCTACCTGCCGCAAGAACCGATCCTGGACCCGACCAAAACCGTTCGAGAAGTGGTCGAGGAAGCGGTCAGCGTGATCAAGGACGCTCAGGCGCGCCTGGACGAGGTTTACGCAGCCTACGCTGAACCGGATGCAGACTTTGACAAACTGGCCGCTGAACAGGCCAAGCTTGAATCCATCTTGCAAGCCAGCGACGGTCACAACCTGGATCGCCAACTGGAAGTCGCCGCCGATGCGCTGCGTCTGCCTGCGTGGGATGCCAAGGTCGAATTCTTGTCCGGTGGTGAAAAGCGTCGTGTGGCCCTGTGCCGCCTGCTGCTGTCCGCACCAGACATGTTGCTGCTCGACGAACCGACCAACCACCTGGACGCCGATTCCGTCGCCTGGCTGGAGCACTTCCTGCACGATTTCCCGGGCACCGTGGTTGCGATCACGCACGACCGTTACTTCCTGGACAACGTCGCCGGCTGGATCCTCGAGCTCGACCGCGGCGCCGGTATCCCGTACGAGGGCAACTATTCGGGTTGGCTTGAAGCCAAGTCCGATCGTCTGGCGGCCGAGTCCAAGCAGCAGTCGGCTCACGAAAAAGCCATGAAGGAAGAACTGGAGTGGGTGCGCAAAGGCGCCAAGGCCCGCCAGTCCAAATCCAAGGCTCGTCTGCAACGCTTCGAAGAAATGCAATCGCAGGAATTCCAGAAGCGCAGCGAAACCAACGAGATCTACATCCCGGCCGGTCCGCGCCTGGGCGACAAGGTCATCGAGTTCAAGAACGTCAGCAAGGGCTACGGCGATCGCGTGCTGATCGACAACCTGTCGTTCTCCATGCCTAAAGGCGCCATCGTCGGCGTGATCGGCGGTAACGGTGCTGGTAAATCGACTCTGTTCCGCATGCTGATGGGCAAGGAAACACCGGATTCGGGCTCCATCGAAGTCGGCGAAACCGTGCAATTGGCGTGCGTCGATCAGAGCCGTGAAGACCTGGACGGCAGCAAGACTGTGTTCCAGCAGATCTCCGAGGGTTCCGATCAGATTCGCATCGGCAACTACGAGATCCCGTCGCGTACCTACGTGGGTCGCTTCAACTTCAAGGGCGGCGATCAGCAGAAGTTCGTCAAGGACCTGTCCGGTGGTGAGCGTGGTCGCTTGCACCTGGCGCTGACCCTGAAAGAGGGCGGCAACGTCCTGCTGCTCGACGAACCGTCCAACGACCTCGACGTTGAAACCCTGCGTTCCCTGGAAGAAGCCCTGCTGGACTTCCCGGGCGCCGCCATTGTGATCTCCCACGATCGGTGGTTCCTTGACCGTGTCGCGACTCACATCCTGGCGTACGAAGACGACTCGCAAGCTGTGTTCTTCGAAGGCAACTACACCGAGTACGAAGCCGATCGCAAGAAACGCCTCGGCGAAGCGGCTTCCCAGCCGCACCGTGTACGGCACAAGAAACTGGCCTGATTTCAGGTTGGTTGAATAAAAAACGGAGCCTTCGAGGCTCCGTTTTTTTATGGGCGTTCAGTAAGACCGAGGCGCGGCTATCGCGGGCAAGCCCGCTCCCACAGGGATCTGTTTCAGGCTCGGATTTTGAGAGCGCTTGAGAACCCTTGTGGGAACGGGCTTGCCCGCGAAGGCGTCATCGAACTCCCCCGGCCTCGATGGCCAACACCTCAATCACCAAATCCCCCGCCGGTCGCTTCCACAACACTTCATCGCCCACCTGCGCCCCGAGCAACGCCCGCCCCAGCGGCGAACTCCAATTGATCAAGCCATGGGCAGCATCCGCCTGGTCTTCTCCGACCAATTGCACACGCTGCTGATGATCGTGTTCATCGGCAAAGGTCACCCAGTTGCCGATCTGCACTTTATCGGCCGAGGAGGCCTGCGCGACCACCTGGGCGCTTTGCAGGCGCTGCTTGAAGTAGCGCCAGTCGCGATCGAGGTCGGCCTGGCGCTGCTTGTCGGCCAGCTCGCCTTTGGCGCTTTCCTGATCAAGCAGGCTTTGCAGCTCGGCGACTTTCGCCTGAAGCTGCGCCAGGCCCACTGGCGTGACGTAATTGGGCTGCGCGCTGACCTGCCGTTCGACTGGCTGATCGGCTTGCGCGGCGGCGTTATCTTCATTGACGAAGGCGCGACTCATGCTGTTCTCCCGTTATAGGGTTTGGGCCATGGTCGCAGGCTTTAAGTTTCGACGAATGTCTGTAAACGACTTATTGCGAGCGATAGGCTCGCGCGGCGTCCCTGTCTTTCTCTTGTTGCCAGGCCCGTTCGCGCTCGTCCCAATGGCGGTCCTTGTACTCGTTACGATCCTCGTTTTCACGCATGGCCTGGCACTGACGGAAGCCATCGGTCCAGCCTTCGGCGTATTGCTTGTCCTTGAGGTAACGCGGGACATTTTTGCGAAACTCGCCGGTGATCGCCCCGGCGGCTTGCCGGCCACTGCTGCAACCGTCATCGAAGCCATCGGCGAATGCTGGCGGATAACCCTTGGCGATCAGATCCTCGTGGGTCGACTGGCACCCCGAGATCACTACCAATAACCCCAGCACACCCACGCAACGCCACATCTCGGACTCCTGGACCGTTCAACGGCCTGTAAGGGAAGTCTAGAAGCGGATTTGTCGGGTGTATGTGAAAGGCTTGTGATTAATCTGTGGGGCGCAAATCCCTTGTGGGAGCGAGCCTGCTCGCGATGGCGGTGGAACAGGCAGCATGGATGTTGAATGTGATGGCCTCATCGCGAGCAGGCTCGCTCCCACAGGGGGCAGGTCAATAGTGATACCACTTCACCTCAAGCATCACTTCGTTTTCGGGCGAAGCCAGGTGGCTGAATTCGCGTTGAGCACTCAGGCGCACACCCAGATTGCGCGACAGTTCCCACTGCTGATTCAGGCTCACACTTCGGCGCACTTCGCCATTGGTGAAGTAATCACCCTTGGCTTCCAGGCTGAAGTTGCCCAGCGGGTTTTTCCACAGCAGGCCGCTGTTGAAGCCCGCCGCCGGAGCGATGAAGCCCGCGAAGTCGTTGTTATGCTCCACACGCACGGTGCCCAAGGCGAAACCGAGCATGTCCTCACCCAGTTGCCAGGTCCCGCCGCCGCCACCGTTGACATGGCTGACCAGGGTTTCGTCATCATGCTTGCCCGGTACGCGCTCAAGGCCACCGGTGACTTGCCATGACAGCGGCTGCAACAAATCATTGCGAGGCGTCAGCGAGCGGATGGTCGCCAGGTCCAGTTGCTGTAACTGCCAGTCATTGCCTTCGTATTGACGCAGCTTCATCTGCAGAATTTCGATCTGCGCACCGAGGGGGAAGCTTTCCATGTTGTCATTAAGGTCGTGATAGGCCATCCGCAGGCCATATTCGCCGAATGCACGATCGCCCCGGGTGCCGACACCGGCCTGCCAGGTGCGGGATTCGTGACCGTCCTCGGGCAAGCCAGGTTGCGGAATTTCCAGCTCCGGGGGCGGGTTTTGATTGATTGCGCGTAGCAGTTCGAAACTGCGTTGAGCCCGTTGCGGGTCACGCTCCTGACCATTGGCGCGATAACGCTCCAGACGATAAGCCGCATCGATGATCAACGCCTGACGGTCGCGAGGTTGAGCCTTGAACGCCGGGTCCTGCAATTGCTTCTGATCGGCGCTGACTTTCAGCACCCACTCCTGCTCTTCGGAGGTTAATGGCTCGGCACGGCTTAGCAGTTCGCGCTCACGGGACGGGCGATACTCGATCGACTCCACCAGCCCGGCTTCTTTCACCGCTTTGACCGTGTCGGTGGGGATGGCCGTCAACGGGAATTGCTCGGTCAAATGCAGGCTCGGCCGCGCCACTTGCAGCAGTTCAAGCAGGCGGTAGGAGCAGTTTTCGTCGAAGAAGAAGTAGTCGAACTGGATCTGCTTGAGTTCCCAGACGTGCTCGACCATGCGCTCGGTTTCCTGCTGGGTCAGATTCAGGCGGTACTCCCACAGGTCGCGGTTCTCGAGGCTGCGGTATTCCGAGAGTTTTTCCTGATACGGCACCAGTGCGAACAGCCCTGGATAGCCGCCCATCAAGCCTTTCCAGGCATACAGAATGCTGTTGTCCGAACCTTCGATGTAGGCGCCGAAGTTGATTGCGTAACTGAGCAGCGAGGTCTTGTCGCTCTGCACATTGGCCTGATCGATGCGCAGCAAGGTGTGGCCAAACATCGACGATGGGCTGTTCAGGTAAGCCGCCGGGAAAATCATCACCGCGCTGTGGGGCGAAACATCCTTGAACCATTGCTTGAACTCGGCACAGTCCGGCGTCGGCAGATCGCTCAGCTCAAGTTGCGCCTTGAGCCAGCGGGTGCGGGCCGGATAGACGCATTGGGCATGCTGCTCGCTGGCACTGGCCGGGGCATACAGTGCCTGCACGGTCGCCGCCAGTTCGCGGTCGGGGTGTTCGTTGCCATCGGGGGCGAGAAAGAATTTCTTGTCGCTGACATAGCTGCGCCAGCCACCGAGCTTGGCGGTTTCGTAATGCCCCAGGGAAATCCAGAAGGGGTCGTTGGCCAGTTGCTGCAAACGTTGATTGTCGATGTGTGGCGCGGCGGACAGCGGGGCGCAGACACAGAGCGCCAGCCAGGCAAGGCGTTTGAGCATAGTGAGCAACTTAAGCAGAAAGAAACAAAAGACCCAAAGGGGCAGGCCAAAAGGGCCAGGCTCAAAAAATAAAACCCGCTCCCCAAAGAGAGCGGGCCGGTCGAGCTTAAGCTTGAGTGGCGTACTTGGCCAGACGAGGGTCGCTTTTCAGCACGGCCAGGGTGTTGGTATGCACGTCATCGGCGGTCACGTCAGCTTTGCTGAAGATCTGCTGGAAGTGCTGATGAGTCACAGCGGCGAAGTGCGCACGGTCTTCCGGCGCCACGCCCAGTACCACGGCGTAAGTGGTCAGCGCTTCGCCCTGACCTTTAGCCATGTCTTCAGACAGCTCGTTCATCATGCCATTCATGGCGATCCAGGATTTGCCGCCATAGGTCAGCGACGCATTGGTCGAGCAACCGTTGGTACCGGAGGTCATACCGAACGTTGCGTTACCGGAAGTGCCGTTGGTGGTGGATGCCAGGAAGTGTGCCGGGGTGCCACGCTGACCTTCGAACAGCATGTTGCCCCAACCGCAGTCTGGACCGCCAGGCGCCTGTGCCATGGCGTTGATGGATACAGCGGTGAAGAGAGTACCGAGAAGAATCCGTTTCATAGCTATGTTCTCTTTGTGTGCATTCCAATGGACAGGGTGCTGGCCCCTAATGGTGCCAGTGGGCCGGTTATTAGTTCCAGCCGCGCAGCATGGAGTTTAGGCATGTTCCGGGGGTTCCGTAATCTTTTGCGAAACATTCCTTGAAAACACTGATTTTGACCTGCTCGGCCCGGGGCTGACGCTTTGTCTAAACTTTGGCTTGAGGCGCGCCTTGCCAGTGAGGTACAGGCAGCGCCAGAATGCCGCTATCTGCCCCGCCTGATGTAAGGAAGCCCGATGCCTGATCCTGTTGCTGCCAGCTTGCGTCTAGCGCCTGAAGCGCTGACCCGTCCGTTTTCCGCTGAACAGTTCAGCTTCTCTACCACCAATGATCTGGAGCCCTTCCGCGGTGTGCTTGGCCAGGAACGCGCGGTCGAAGCCTTGCAGTTCGGTGTGGCCATGCCACGCCCCGGTTACAACGTATTTGTCATGGGTGAGCCCGGCACCGGCCGGTTTTCGTTCGTCAAACGCTACCTCAAGGCCGAAGGCAAACGCCTGCAGACCCCGGCGGACTGGGTTTACGTCAATAATTTCGATGAACCGCGCGAGCCTCGTGCGTTGGAGTTGCCGTCGGGCACCGCCGGTGCCTTCATCGGTGACATCAACGGCTTGATCGACAACCTGCTGGCGACCTTTCCGGCCGTGTTCGAGCACCCGTCCTATCAGCAGAAGAAAAGCGCCATCGACCGCGCTTTCAACCAGCGTTATGACCGTGCACTGGATGTGATCGAGCGTCTGGCGCTGGAGAAAGAGGTCGCGCTCTACCGCGACAGCAGCAACATCGCTTTCACGCCGATGAGCGAAGGCAAGGCACTGGATGAGGCTGAGTTCGCCCAGTTGCCCGAAGCCGAACGCGAACGCTTTCATGACGACATTTCCGGGCTGGAAGAGCGGCTGAACGAAGAACTCGCCAGCCTGCCGCAATGGAAGCGCGAGTCGAGCAATCAACTGCGTCAGCTCAACGAAGAAACCATCACCCTGGCCTTGCAGCCATTGCTCGCTCCGCTGTCGGAAAAGTACGCGGAAAACGCAGGCGTTTGCGGTTACCTGCAAGCGATGCAGGTTTACCTGCTCAAGACGGTGGTCGAGCAACTGGTGGACGACGGCAAGACCGACGCCATCGCCCGTAAAATGCTCGAAGAGCAATACGCCCCGAGTCTGGTGGTCGGTCATCCGGCCAACGGCGGCGCGCCCGTGGTGTTCGAGCCGCACCCGACCTACGACAACCTGTTCGGCCGCATCGAATACAGCACCGATCAGGGCGCGCTCTACACCACCTATCGACAGCTGCGACCGGGTGCGTTGCACCGGGCCAACGGCGGTTTCCTGATCCTCGAAGCGGAAAAAATGCTCAGTGAGCCGTTCGTGTGGGATGCGCTCAAGCGCGCCTTGCAATCGCGCAAGCTGAAAATGGAATCGCCGCTGGGTGAGTTGGGCCGTCTGGCCACCGTGACGCTGTCACCGCAACACATTCCGTTGCAGGTCAAAGTCGTCATCATCGGTGCCCGGCAGCTGTACTACACGTTGCAAGACCTCGATCCGGACTTCCAGGAGATGTTCCGTGTCCTGGTGGATTTTGATGAAGACATCCCGATGGTCGACGAGAGTCTGGAGCAGTTCGCCCAGTTGCTCAAAACCCGTACGTCCGAGGAAGGCATGGCGCCGCTGACCGCCGATGCGGTGGCGCGTCTGGCGACTTACAGCGCGCGTCTGGCAGAACATCAGGGGCGTCTGTCGGCGCGGATCGGCGATTTGTTCCAACTGGTCAGCGAGGCGGATTTCATTCGTGACCTGGCGGGTGACGACATGACCGACGCCGGACACATCGAGCGTGCGCTCAAGGCCAAGGCGACCCGCACCGGGCGCGTTTCGGCACGGATTCTCGATGACATGTTGGCGGGGATCATTCTGATCGACACCGATGGCGCAGCTGTCGGCAAGTGCAACGGGCTGACGGTGCTGGAAGTCGGCGATTCGGCCTTCGGGATACCGGCGCGAATTTCCGCCACGGTTTATCCCGGCGGCAGCGGCATCGTCGACATCGAACGCGAGGTCAACCTCGGCCAGCCTATCCACTCCAAAGGCGTGATGATCCTCACCGGGTATCTGGGTAGCCGTTATGCCCAGGAATTCCCGCTGGCGATTTCCGCGAGCATCGCCCTGGAGCAGTCCTACGGTTATGTCGACGGTGACAGCGCGTCTCTTGGCGAAGCATGCACGCTGATCTCGGCCTTGTCGAAAACCCCGCTCAAGCAGTGCTTTGCGATTACCGGTTCGATCAACCAGTTCGGTGAAGTGCAGGCGGTGGGTGGGGTCAACGAGAAGATCGAAGGTTTCTTCCGACTCTGCGAAGCCCGTGGTCTGACGGGGGAACAAGGGGCGATCATTCCTCAGGCCAACGTTGCTACGCTGATGCTCGACGAGAAGGTGTTGGCGGCCGTGCGCGCGGGGCAGTTCCATGTCTACGCGGTGCGCCAGGCCGACGAGGCTCTGAGCCTGTTGGTTGGCGAGCCGGCCGGTGCGCCGAATGAGAATGGCGAATTTCCTGAGGGCAGCATCAATGCGCGGGTAGTGGAACGCTTGCGGGTGATCGCGGAAATGATCAGCGAGGAAGACCTCAAGGAAGCCGAAAAAGAGTTGGCGCAGGAAGCCATGCTGGAAATCAAACCGGCCTGAGTTGTCCGCAAAAAGAAACAAGCTCCCTGTGGCGAGGGGGCTTGTCGGAACGCCGCACCGCCCCGTTCGGCTGCGAAGCAGTCGTAAAATCGGTTAATACGGTCTTTCTAATAAACCGCGTCAGCCGCTTTCGGGGCCGCTTCGCAGCCCAACGGGGGCAAGCCCCCTCGCCACAAATATGGCGTCAATATTCACACGGTGACCACTCGGCACCTTCTGGTCTTGGTTCGCGTGCGAACCAGACTTTTCTTCTATTATCTGCTCAAGGATATCGACAGTAATCACTGGATCGAGACAGCCTTCCCGTGGAGGCTGAATACCGGATCTACCGAGGGTCGCCGCCATGTCGCGCAACCTCTGCCTCACCCGTCAATGCCTGGGTCTTGTGACCCGTATCGAATGTGCCATCCGCCCGCTGGCGGGAGATACGGGCATGTGGACCTTGCTCTTCGCCGCCGGAATGGCTGGCGAGCAGCCTTCTGCCATCAAGGCCCAAGGCCCGTTCCGTGGGCCTGTCGTGGCTGAATCGATCCTCGACACTATTGTTGAAAGTCTGACCTTGCATGGTTACGAGCTGGCCGACGACCCGCAAATCTGGTGTCTGCATCTGCAAGCCCAGTTGCGAGAGATCAATGGCGGTCGTTATCGCAACCTTAGCGGTCCCGAATTTCGTCCCGAGCACTGAACAGACTATTGATCAAGGTTGCCTGGCTCAGCCTTGTCGAGTTTGACCTCGAACCCATACTGCACAGTGGTGAGGTTGGTTCGCTGATAAGTTTCCAGACGTGTGGGCTGGCCATAGAAGTAATGCACTGCAAATAACGCCGGGCCTTGCGCGCTCGCGTCGTGACTGACCGAAAGAATCTCCTTTAAATAGTTGCCACTGTCGTCCTTGGCGAAAAAACGCCAGTCCTGGGCTGGAAACAGCTTCAAATCCACGACCAACGCGTTCCCTTTGAACTCCAGGCCTTTGGGCAATTGGCGGGAATCGTACGTTTGCTGGTCGACAGTCGCCAGGTACTGCGGCATGGAGCCCACGGCGTAGGCCGGGTTTTCCGGAAACAGATTCAGATCATAGGTGATGGCGCCGCGTATCGGATCGACCTGATACGCCTCCGGCGGCAGCTCGATCGGCCCATCACGCCGGCCATTGCGGTCTTGGGTAAAGAACGTCACCGGGCTTTCGCCGGGATTGAAAGAGGTGCCGAGCAGTTCGTCATTGAAGCTTCTGGGGTGGTCGAATTCGATGCGCGCGGCACTCGGGTCATCCACCGACTGACTGATGCTGATGCTTTTTTTCAGTTGTTCCTCGCCCAGCGTTGCGCCTTTGAGCCAGGTCGCGGCCTGGTCGTCATACACCACCACCGGCAAGGTCAGTGGCTGGATGGCTTTTTCCGTGGTGTGCGGGTCGAAGCGGCGTATCGGCAGGTTCAGGTCCTTGTGGGTCACCGTGACCGCCGAGAAGTCCAGCAAGCTGACTTCGATGGTATCGATGGGCCCGTTGAAGTAGACCTTGGTGTAATGCCGGGTTTGTTGCTTTTCAAATGCACGCTGCTCGTCATCGAGCTGCTTTTCGAATGCTTCGTTCCAGGCCTTCTGCTGTTGCATCTGCGCCAGTTGTTTTTGATAAAACGCAATTTGCGCGGCGGTTTCGTTGATCGCCCCTGCGCGAGAGAGGAATTGCCCGGTGGCATCCCTGGCCTGAACGATCAGTGGGTTGAGTGATATGTCACGTATCTCGGGGGCCAACGGCGCGCTGTTACTGAATTCGATTTCGGCGTAGTTATTGGCCAGTTTCAATAAGGTGACACTGAGGTTGTCGTTAGTGCGAGTCTGGCCAACGTCCTTTTTCGTCAGGTCGAAACTGTAGAGCCGGCGTGGGGCGATGACTTCCACCTTGCCTTGCAGGCTCACCGGTTGTGGCTGGCTCTTCTTATCCACATCCAGGCCTTCGATGAAGGGGTAGGTCACCGTCAAATCATCGGGGTTGGTCAGGTTGGCGCTCGACGGGCTCAACTGAATGCCGGGATCGGTTTCCGACCATTCCGGCTGGAACGCGATGACGCGCTTGTTGCTCAGGGTCACCGATTGCCATTCCAGGCCATGAGGAAAAAGGAATGCGCCCGGAATGTTGAAGTTGAAGGGGAATACCGGCTGCAGATCGGTCAGGTAATCCGAGCTGGACTCCTTGTGCAGCACGAACAGACCGTTGATGTAAGTGTCGACCAGCGCCTGGGGCGTGGGGTAGTGCTTGAGCACGGCGAGAGCGTCTTCGCCGTATTCGGTGACCACTGGTTTGGTGTCGAGCTTGAGTTGCGCGCGCTCGAGCAGCAGCAGTGAGCCGCCGAGCTCAGCCACGGCATCTTTGAGTTTTGGATCCTTGATCGTTTCCAGGGACTGTTCGAATTGCGCGGTCTTTTCTTCGAGGCTGGCCTGGCGTTTCTCATCGCTGGGTGAACAACCACCCAGTAACAACGTGAGGCAAAGTCCGGCACTCGTTAAAGGCAATCGCACATCCATTTCCAGTCTTCCTGTCCAACGTCGCTGACCTGTCAGTGATCTGGACACTAGCAGAAAAACTTTGTCACACACACGCAGGTTGCGGATTTTCCGACGGTTTCTGGGTGTAACAGGTGGCTGTTATACTCGCCGCCATTTCCAGCCCCTTGTGTGAGATTCAATGGAACGCTTTATCGAAAATGCAATGTACGCCTCCCGCTGGTTACTGGCGCCGATCTATTTCGGTTTGTCCCTGGGCTTGCTGGCGTTGGCACTGAAATTCTTCCAGGAAGTCTTCCACGTCATCCCTAACGTGTTCTCGATGGCCGAGTCGGATCTGATTCTGGTACTGCTGTCGCTGATCGACATGGCGCTGGTGGGCGGCTTGCTGGTGATGGTGATGATCTCCGGTTACGAGAACTTCGTTTCCCAACTGGATATCGACGACAGCAAGGAAAAGCTCAACTGGTTGGGCACCATGGATTCGTCTTCGTTGAAGATGAAGGTCGCGGCGTCCATCGTGGCGATTTCGTCCATCCACCTGCTGCGGATTTTCATGGATGCCAAGAACGTCGATCCCGAGCATTTGAAGTGGTACGTGGTCATTCACATGACCTTCGTGGTGTCGGCGTTTGCCATGGGCTATCTGGACAAGCTGACCAAGCACTGATCGACTGATCCTTGCGGGAGCGTGGCTTGCCCGCTCCCACAGAGTTGCCAAAACAGACGGGCGGTGTTGTTTGTAGCTTGTACTTTGGCCCGTCGAGGCATATCCATGTAGAGATCCTGGCTCGCCACCGCGTGAGGTGCGCTCATGACTCTGCAAGAATTGAATGCGTATGCCGTCGCCGGAAAGATCGATGAGCTGAACCTGATCTCGATGGAAGGCGTGTTCTACGTGCTGGAAGCTCGGATGCATGGCGCGGCGTATCCATTGCTCGATGCCCATGGCGAGATATTGCAGCTGCGCTCGGTCGAGCATGCGCGTGAAGTGCTTCACGCCTGTCCCAAGTCATTCAACGTTGTACATACCCCGGCTCATGACGAAATGTGCGGTGCCAGCGCCGAGGAAAGTCCGAAAGTACCGAGCACTTTCCGTTCTGTGTAACAGCGCTGACGCAGCTCAAACGTGACGGCATCTGTGCTAGTCTGCTCGCCCTTTTGATTCCGGGCGCGTTCCGGGACGCGCTGTGCACGCACGGCAAGTTCCAGGGCCGTCCGCACAGCGGAGCAGTGTCATGTCCGAAGTAAATCTGTCCACCGACGAAACCCGCGTCAGCTACGGCATTGGCCGTCAGTTGGGCGACCAGCTGCGTGACAACCCGCCGCCGGGCGTTAGCCTGGACGCAATCCTGGCAGGTCTTACCGACGCTTTCGCCGGCAAGGAAAGCCGTGTGGGTCAGGAAGAAATGTCCGCCAGCTTCAAGGTGATCCGCGAAATCATGCAAGCCGAAGCCGCAGCCAAGGCTGAAGCCGCTGCTGGCGAAGGCCTGGCTTTCCTGGCTGAAAACGCCAAGCGCGAAGGCATCACCACGCTGGCTTCCGGCCTGCAATTCGAAGTGCTGACTCAAGGTGAAGGCGCCAAGCCAACCCGTGAAGACCAAGTGCGCACTCACTATCACGGCACCCTGATCGACGGCACTGTGTTCGACAGCTCCTACGATCGTGGTCAGCCTGCAGAATTCCCGGTTGGCGGCGTTATCGCTGGCTGGACCGAAGCCCTGCAACTGATGAACGCCGGCAGCAAATGGCGTCTGTACGTGCCGAGCGAACTGGCTTACGGCGCTCAAGGCGTTGGCAGCATTCCGCCACACAGCGTACTGGTATTCGACGTCGAGCTGCTCGACGTTCTGTAATGCCCGGCCTGTCGTTATGACGGGCTAATGTGGGAGCGAGCCTGCTCGCGATGCAGTCAACTCGGTTTTCTGTGAAACCGAGGTGATGCCATCGCGAGCAGGCTCGCTCCCGCAGTTTTTTGCGTTGTCTCATACTTCGATCTTATGGTTCAGATCGCTGGTCGGGCGCAACGCCCGGGCATAGCAGAACAGAAACAGATTGCGCACCAGTTCCTTGAGCACCACCGGCTCGCTGGAACTCAGGCCATTGACGTCCAGATCACCCTGATCCTGTAGCTCGTTCAAGGCTTCTTCTTCAAGCACTGCACAGACTTCCCCGGTTTCCCGATGCAGGATTCTGAGGTAGGGGTGCGGGCGGTCCAGCCAGGCATCGATCAAATAAGTCATGACGCTCATCTCCATTGACGGGTTTCAATGAGAATAATTCTTATTCATCAAATAGCAAGGGCCTATTGGCGGTTTGTGTTCTTTTCTGCGGGGAAATTGCTGAGCGTCAAAACGACTGGCGTTTGGCTACTGCGCGGGAATGCTGGTTGATGCGGGGAAGGGCGAAGCACCATCCCACGCCAGGCGCGGGATGGAATACAGCAGATTCAGACTTTTCTGACGAACTCGGATTTGAGTTTCATCGGGCCGATGCCATCGATCTTGCAGTCGATGTCGTGGTCGCCATCGCACAGGCGGATGTTCTTGACCTTGGTGCCGACCTTGACCACCAGCGACGTGCCTTTGACCTTGAGGTCCTTGATCACGGTAATGGTATCGCCGTCCTGCAGGACGTTGCCGACCGAATCCTTTTTCACGGTGTCATCGGAGGCTATTTCGGCTTCACCACTGGCGGACCACTCGTGGGCGCACTCCGGGCAGATCAGCTGTGCGCCGTCTTCATAGGTGTATTCGGAATTGCATTTCGGGCAGGGTGGCAACGTGCTCACTAAAGCTCCTTGGATTCAGGATGGCTAAAAAGCGCACATTATATAGGGTTTTATGCGGGGAGGGGGACAACACTACCCTGTGGGAGCCGGGCTTGCCCGCGATGCAGGCGCCCCGGTGTTTCAGACGCACCGCAGTGATGCCATCGCAGGCAAGCCAGCTCCCACAGGAGCCGGTCCTTGCAAGAGGGTGTCAGTGCGTACGGGCTACCGCAAACTCGCTCAATTCCACCAACGCATCGCGGTATTCGCTGGCAGGCAGGGCGTCGAGGCACTTGATCGCGCGGGCCACGTAGTCGCGGGCCAGTTGCGCGGTGTAATCCAGCGAGCCGGAAGCCTCAACGGCTTCGCGAATGCTTTCCAGATCTTCGATGCCACCTTTCTGGATCGCCTGACGAACCAGTGCGGCCTGCTCCGGAGTGCCTTCGCGCATGGTGTAGATCAGCGGCAGAGTCGGTTTGCCTTCAGCCAGATCGTCGCCGACGTTCTTGCCCAGGGTTTCGGCGTCGCCACGATAATCCAGCAGGTCGTCGACCAATTGGAACGCCACCCCCAGGTGATCGCCGAAGGTGCGCAGTGCTTCGCTCTGTTCCGGTGAGGCACCGGCCAGGGCCGCGGCACTGTGGGTCGAGGCTTCGAAGAGCATCGCGGTTTTGCCGCGGATGACTTCCATGTAGGTTTCTTCGGTGGTGCTGGCGTCGCGGACCTTCGACAGCTGCAACACTTCGCCTTCAGCGATGATGCGCGTGGCTTGCGAAAGGATCTTCATCACCGGCATGGAGCCCAGTTCGACCATCATTTCGAAAGAACGCGAATACAGGAAGTCGCCCACCAGCACGCTCGGCGCGTTGCCCCACATGGCGTTGGCGGTCGAGCGGCCACGGCGCATGCCAGACATGTCGACGACGTCGTCGTGGAGCAGGGTGGCGGTGTGCAGGAACTCGATGGTCGCCGCCAGCAGGCGCAGGTCATCGCCTTCGCGGCCCAGTGCCTTGCCGCACAGCAGTACGAGCAACGGGCGCAGGCGTTTACCGCCAGCCGAGGTAATGTAGTCGCCGATTTTCGATACCAGCGGCACTCGGGAAGTCAGCTGTTTCTTGATGATGCCGTCGACGGCGCTAAAATCGTCCGCCACCGCGCGGTAGAAAGCTTGGGGTTGCATCAGCGACAGTTGCTCCAGAAGGGTTGCGCGGCATGCTAGGACCCACGTCGGCAGGTGTCAAGGCACGATGGACAGCCTCTTGCATCGCCCCGGTAGCTTGCGTACAATCGCGCACCCTGAACTTCCTGGGCAGCACCTGCCTTACGCAATTGCAAACAGGCCTTCCAGCCTTATGCAGCCATGCCAGCCAATACCTCTTCTTATAAAGAGCTGGGTGAGCAGGATTATCGGAGAAATACCATGTCTTATGCAGTAATCGTTACTGGTGGCAAGCAGTACAAAGTTGCTCCAGGTGAATACCTGAAGATCGAAAAACTGGAAATCGCTACCGGCGAATCCGTTACTTTTGATCGCGTTCTGTTGGTTGCCAATGGCGACGACGTGAATATCGGCGCTCCAGTTGTTCCTGGCGCTACCGTTGTGGCTGAAGTGATCTCCCAAGGTCGTCACGATAAAGTCCGCATCATCAAGTTCCGTCGCCGTAAGCACCACATGAAGCGTATGGGCCACCGCCAGTGGTACACCGAGATCAAAATCACCGGTATTCAGGCTTAATTTCAGCCTAATTCCTCACTAGGAGAATTGAACTCATGGCACACAAAAAAGCTGGTGGTAGTACCCGTAACGGTCGCGACTCAGAAGCCAAACGCCTTGGCGTGAAGATGTATGGCGGCCAGGTTATCATTCCGGGCAACATCATCGTGCGTCAGCGCGGCACCCAATTCCACGCTGGCTACGGCGTTGGCATGGGCAAAGATCACACTCTGTTCGCTAAAATCGACGGCGTGATCAAGTTCGAAGTAAAAGGCGCCTTCGGTCGTCGTTACGTAAGCATTGTCCCGAAGACTGACGTCGTCGCGGCATAATTACGTAGTTGCTGGAAAAGCCCTGTCTTGCGACGGGGCTTTTTCGTTTGTGGGGTGAGTCTCTTGCAAAGCTGTTTGTGATGGGCTCCAGCGCTGTATTGGCGGTCTGATTGAGGTCGCTGCGCTCATTTTTGCAAGAGTCTTATGTCTAGGTTTTTTCGGCTCGTCCGTATGGCGAGAGGCGTTTTGTTATGAAGTTTGTTGATGAAGTATCGATTCGAGTAAAGGCCGGGGACGGCGGCAACGGTTGCATGAGCTTCCGTCGCGAAAAATTCATTGAAAACGGCGGCCCGAACGGCGGTGACGGTGGTGATGGCGGCTCGGTCTACATGGTTGCCGACGAAAACCTCAACACCCTGGTGGACTACCGTTACACCCGGCACTTCGATGCCGAGCGTGGTTCCAACGGTGGCAGCACCGACTGCACCGGCAAGAAAGGTGAGGAGCTGGTGCTGCGCGTTCCGGTCGGTACTACCGTCATCGATTCCGCAACTCAGGAAGTGATCGGTGACCTGACCAAGGCCGGTCAGAAACTGCTGGTGGCTCACGGCGGCTGGCACGGTCTGGGTAACACTCGTTTCAAATCCAGCACCAACCGGGCGCCGCGCCAGACCACGCCGGGCAAGCCGGGTGAGCAGCGCGACCTGAAGCTGGAAATGAAGGTGTTGGCAGACGTCGGTCTGCTTGGTTTGCCGAACGCTGGCAAAAGTACCTTCATTCGCTCGGTATCGGCCGCCAAGCCGAAAGTCGCTGACTACCCGTTCACCACTCTGGTGCCGAACCTGGGTGTGGTCAGCGTCGATCGCTGGAAGAGCTTCGTGGTGGCGGATATTCCGGGCCTGATCGAAGGTGCTTCCGACGGTGCGGGTCTGGGGATTCGTTTCCTCAAGCACTTGTCGCGTACCCGTCTGCTGCTGCACCTCGTCGATATGGCGCCGCTGGATGACACCAGTGCTCCGGATGCCGCTGAGGTAATCGTCAGCGAGCTGACCAAGTTCAGCCCGTCCCTGGCTGAGCGCGATCGCTGGCTGGTGCTGAACAAATGCGATCAGATCCTTGAAGAAGAGCACGACGCTCGCGTCAAGGAAATCGTTGATCGTCTGGAGTGGACCGGTCCGGTCTACGTGATCTCCGCTATCGCCAAGCAAGGTACTGAGCGTCTTTGTCATGACATCATGCGTTACCTGGAAGATCGTGCCGATCGTCTGGCTAACGACCCGGCCTACAAGGAAGAGCTGGCCGAGCTCGATCAGCGCATCGAAGACGAAGCCCGTGCTCAGTTGCAGGCCCTGGATGACCAGCGAGCCCTGCGCCGTAGCGGCGTGAAGTCCGTCCACGACATCGGCGACGATGATTGGGACGAAGAAGATGTGGATGACGAAGACGGTCCGGAAATCATTTACGTGCGTGACTGATTCGTTGCAGTAAACTTAAGCGCCGCTCATTCGAGCGGCGTTTTGGTATCTGGAAATCGGTAGTCACGAATAACGTTACGGGCAGCGCTGGGTCGTGCTGTCCTCAAGCTAAGGTTGAAGATGATGCGGAGCAAGGTGACAGGTGCGCAGCGTTGGGTCGTGAAGATCGGCAGCGCTTTGCTGACGGCGGACGGCAAAGGCCTGGATCGCGCGGCAATGGGTGTCTGGGTCGAGCAGATGGTTGCCCTGCACGAGGCGGGTGTTGAGCTGGTGCTGGTGTCCTCCGGGGCAGTGGCGGCGGGTATGAGCCGTCTGGGCTGGACCGTACGACCCAGTGCAATGCACGAGTTGCAGGCCGCTGCCGCCATCGGTCAGATGGGGTTGGTACAAGCCTGGGAGTCGAGCTTTGCCGAGCATGGCCGGCATACCGCGCAGATTCTCCTGACCCATGACGATTTGTCCGATCGCAAGCGTTACCTGAACGCTCGCAGTACGCTGCGCGCGCTGGTCGAGCTCAAGGTGATCCCGGTGATCAACGAGAACGACACCGTGGTCACTGACGAAATCCGTTTTGGCGATAACGATACGTTGGCGGCGCTGGTGGCGAACCTGGTCGAAGCCGATTTGCTGGTGATCCTCACCGATCGCGACGGTATGTTCGATGCCGATCCGCGCAACAACCCTGACGCCAAGCTGATTTACGAAGCGCGTGCCGATGATCCGGCGCTGGATGCGGTGGCTGGCAGCACGGGCGGTGCGCTGGGTCGTGGCGGTATGCAAACCAAGTTGCGCGCTGCGCGTCTGGCGGCGCGTTCCGGTGCGCACACCATCATTGTCGGTGGGCGCATTGAGCGAGTGCTGGATCGTCTCAAGGCTGGCGAGCGCATCGGCACCTTGTTGTCACCTGAGCGCGGCATGCTGGCGGCGCGCAAGCAATGGCTGGCCGGGCATCTGCAAACCCGCGGAACGCTGGTGCTGGATGCGGGGGCGGTGACGGCGTTGTCCCAGGGCAACAAAAGTTTGCTGCCGGTGGGCGTCAAACTGGTCCAGGGCAGTTTCCGTCGTGGCGAAATGGTGGTTTGCGTGGCGCCGGACGGTCGTGAAATCGCCCGTGGCCTGGCTAACTACAGTGCTCTGGAAGCACAAAAAATCATCGGTCAGTCGTCTGAGGCGATTGTCGGTCTGTTGGGGTACATGGCGGAGCCGGAACTGGTTCACCGCGATAACCTGATTCTGGTCTGAAGGAATACCTGAATGCGTGTGGCAAAAGGATTATTGGGCTTGTTGTTGGCGATGCCGCTACTGGCCTCAGCTGATGAAATTGGCCAGGTGTCGACGGTGTTCAAATTTGTTGGCCCGAACGACCGTATCGTTGTCGAAGCGTTTGATGATCCGAAAGTGGATGGCGTGACTTGCTACCTGTCGCGCGCCAAGACCGGCGGCGTAAAGGGTGGGTTGGGTCTGGCTGAGGATCGCGCTGAAGCGTCTATAGCGTGTCGTCAGGTCGGGCCGATCAACTTCAAGGGTGAGCTCAAGGATGGTGAGGAAGTGTTCAAGGAGCGCACGTCCTTGGTGTTCAAGACCATGCAGGTGGTGCGATTCCTCGACAAGAAGCGCAATACGCTGGTGTACCTGGTTTATAGCGATCGTTTGATCGAGGGCAGCCCGCAAAATGCGGTGACGGCGATTCCGATTCTGCCGTGGACGCACGCTCAATAAGCTAGTGAAGATCCAAAATGTGGGAGCGGGCTTGCTCGCGAAGACTGACTGACATTCAGCACCTATGCTGGCTGTTACGCCGCCTTCGCGAGCAAGCCCGCTCCCGCATTTTTTTGCGTGGCGTTTGCCAAATCGCAGGCAATAAAAAACCGACCCTGAGGTCGGTTTTTTAATGAGCGTGTCGCTTAGGCAGCAGCGGCAACGTTCAGGGCCTTTACGTGGCCATTCAGGCGGCTCTTATGACGAGCAGCTTTGTTCTTGTGGATGATGCCTTTATCGGCCATACGGTCGATAACTGGCACAGCCAGAACGTAAGCAGCTTGAGCTTTAGCAGCGTCTTTTGCGTCGATGGCTTTAACTACATTCTTGATGTAGGTACGAACCATGGAACGCAGGCTGGCGTTGTGGCTGCGACGCTTCTCAGCCTGTTTTGCACGTTTTTTGGCGGAAGGTGTGTTGGCCACCGTCGAGCTCCTCGAAAGACTTTTTAGGAAATAGCAAACAAAATAGGCCGCGAATCATGCCGATGAGTTGATGTCTTGTCAAGGGCGGGAGAAACGTTCCGCTAAGTGGCCGGTTCAGGCCCCCATGAAAACTACTGCGCTCGGCAATACAGCGTTGAAAACAGACTCGAAATGCTCATTGACTAACGTCAACTGCGCTTTCTCGCTTGCTTTCGCCTTGTCTTGCCTTCGCTCGCTACGTTTTCAAGGGGGCGGTGAGCTGGATATTTCTTTCCGGCGTGCGACCTGTAAACTCGCGAGCTTTGGCTCTGTGCTGTTGCGGCGCGGAGTATCGCATAAGTGGGCGCGTTGTTCGCCTGCTGTTTATCGACAGGCAAAAACTCTTTCAATGAATCTGCTCAAATCGTTGGCCGCTGTCAGCTCTATCACGATGCTTTCCCGGGTGTTGGGGTTTGTTCGTGACACCCTTGTCGCACGTGCATTTGGCGCCGGAATGGCGACCGACGCCTTCTTTATCGCCTTCAAACTGCCCAATCTGCTGCGACGGATCTTCGCGGAAGGGGCTTTTTCCCAGGCTTTCGTGCCAATTCTCGCCGAATATAAAAGCCAGAAGGGCGAGGAGGCGACGCGAACGTTCATTGCCTATGTCTCGGGCCTGCTGACGCTGGTGCTGGCGCTGGTCACCGCGCTGGGCATGCTCGCCGCGCCTTGGGTCATCTGGGCCACGGCGCCGGGTTTCGCCACTACCCCGGAAAAATTCGAGCTGACTTCCGATCTGCTACGGGTCACTTTTCCTTATATATTGCTGATCTCCCTGTCTTCATTGGCCGGAGCGATCCTCAACACTTGGAACCGCTTCTCGGTGCCGGCCTTCGTGCCGACCCTGCTCAATGTCAGCATGATTATTTTTGCGGTGTTCCTGACGCCGTATTTCGATCCGCCGGTGATGGCGCTGGGTTGGGCTGTTCTAGTGGGCGGTCTGGCGCAATTGCTGTTTCAGCTGCCGCACCTGAAGAAGATCGGCATGCTAGTGCTGCCGCGTCTGAATCTGCGCGATAGCGGTGTCTGGCGAGTCATGAAACAGATGTTGCCGGCGATTATCGGCGTTTCGGTCAGCCAGATTTCGCTGATCATCAACACCATATTTGCTTCATTTCTGGTGGCCGGTTCCGTGTCCTGGATGTATTACGCCGACCGCTTGATGGAGTTGCCCTCTGGTGTGCTGGGAGTGGCGCTGGGCACGATTCTGCTGCCGACCCTGGCCAAGACTTATGCCAGCCAGGATCGTCACGAGTACTCGCGGATTCTCGATTGGGGGCTGCGCCTGTGCTTCATGCTGGTGTTGCCATGCGCCCTGGCGCTGGGGATTCTGGCTGAGCCACTGACTGTTTCGCTGTTCCAGTACGGCCAGTTCAGCGCTTTTGATGCGGCTATGACGCAGCGCGCGCTGATTGCTTATTCAGTCGGCTTGCTGGGAATTATCGTGATCAAAGTGCTGGCACCGGGGTTTTATGCGCAACAAAACATCCGGACCCCGGTAAAAATCGCGATTTTCACCCTGATCGTTACCCAGTTGTTCAACCTGGTATTGATCGGTCCGCTGGCGCACGCCGGTCTGGCCTTGGCCATTAGCGCTGGCGCCTGCATCAATGCCGGGCTGTTGTTCTATCAACTGCGCAAGCAGCAGATGTATCAGCCGCAGCCGGGCTGGGCGAAGTTCGGGCTCAAATTGTTGGTGGCGGTGGCGGTGATGTCCGCGGTATTGCTGGGTGCAATGCACTTTATGCCGGCTTGGGGGGAGGGGCATATGCTTGAGCGTTTGCTGCGTCTGGGTGCATTGGTGATCGCCGGCGTGGTGGTCTATTTCGGCATGTTGCTGTTGATGGGCTTTCGTTTGCGCGACTTCAATCGCAAAGCGCTGAGCTGAGGCTTTTGTCTCGATAAACACGGGCGGGCCGGCGGTTTTGTCGGCTCGATCACTTTGGGTTACGGTGTTGCCTGTCGTCGGCCGCCGGGTGTGGTTATAATCGACCACTTTATGAGCAAGAAGCGCGTTATGCAGCTGGTTCGAGGCCTCCACAACCTGCGCCCCCAGCATCGGGGCTGTGTCGCCACTATTGGCAACTTTGACGGTGTTCACCGTGGTCACCAGGCTATCCTGGCCCGGCTGCGTGAGCGTGCGCTCGAGTTGGGCGTGCCCAGCTGCGTGGTGATTTTTGAGCCGCAGCCGCGAGAATTCTTCGCCCCGGACACCGCCCCGGCCCGTCTGGCCCGCCTGCGGGACAAATTGCAGCTGCTGGCCGTAGAGGGTGTCGACCGGGTGCTGTGCCTGGCGTTCAATCAGCGCCTGAGCAAACTCAGCGCCAGCGAATTCGTCGATACCATTCTGGTGGACGGCCTCGGCGTACAGCATCTGGAAGTCGGCGACGATTTCCGTTTCGGCTGCGACCGGCTAGGGGATTTCGATTTCCTGCAACAGGCTGGCGTCCTTCAGGGGTTTACCGTCGAAGCGGCGCAGACCGTCGAACTGGACGGCATTCGTGTCAGCAGCACTCAGGTGCGTAACGCCCTGGCCGCTGCAGATTTTGCCTTGGCCGAGCGGCTGCTCGGTCGTCCGTACCGGATTGCCGGGCGGGTCCTGCACGGCCAGAAGCTGGCGCGTCAACTGGGTACGCCGACCGCCAACATACAACTCAAGCGTCGTCGTGTGCCGCTGTCCGGGGTTTATCTGGTCAACGTCGACATCGACGGTAAAACCTGGCCAGGCGTCGCCAATATCGGCGTTCGGCCAACGGTCCAAGGTGATGGCAAAGCCCACCTCGAAGTACACCTTTTAGATTTTGCCGGCGATCTGTATGACCGGCGTTTGACGGTGGTTTTCCACCACAAGCTGCGTGAAGAGCAGCGTTTCGCCTCTCTGGAGGCGCTTAAGACGGCGATCAATGCGGATGTCGCCGCCGCCCGTGCCCTGTCGCACCTAGCGCCAATCGCTAATGAAGAGCCTTAAATGACCGACTATAAAGCCACGCTAAACCTTCCGGACACCGCCTTCCCAATGAAGGCCGGCCTGCCTCAGCGCGAACCGCAGATTCTGCAGCGCTGGGACAGCATTGGCCTGTACGGTAAGTTGCGCGAGATTGGCAAGGATCGTCCGAAGTTCGTACTTCACGACGGTCCTCCGTACGCCAACGGCACGATTCACATCGGTCATGCGCTGAACAAGATTCTCAAGGACATGATCATCCGCTCGAAAACCCTGTCGGGTTTCGACGCGCCTTATGTTCCGGGCTGGGACTGCCACGGTCTGCCGATCGAGCACAAAGTCGAAGTGACCCACGGCAAGAACCTGGGCGCGGACAAGACTCGCGAACTGTGCCGTGCCTACGCCACCGAGCAAATCGAAGGCCAGAAGTCCGAATTCATTCGTCTGGGCGTGTTGGGCGACTTCGCCAACCCGTACAAGACCATGGACTTCAAAAACGAGGCCGGTGAAATCCGCGCCCTGGCGGAAATCGTCAAGGGTGGCTTCGTGTTCAAGGGCCTGAAGCCTGTGAACTGGTGCTTTGATTGCGGTTCGGCCCTGGCTGAAGCGGAAGTCGAGTACGAGAACAAAAAATCCGCAACCATCGACGTGGCTTTCCCGATCGCTGATGAAGCCAAACTGGCTGCCGCGTTCGGTCTGCCGTCGCTGGGCAAACCCGCCTCGATCGTGATCTGGACCACCACCCCGTGGACCATCCCGGCCAACCAGGCGCTGAACGTTCACCCGGAATTCAACTACGCCCTGGTCGACGTCGGCGACAAACTGCTGGTGCTGGCTGAAGAGCTGGTCGAGTCGTGCCTGGCCCGTTACAGCCTGGAAGGTTCGGTCGTTGCGACCACCACCGGTAAAGAACTGGAACTGATCAACTTCCGTCACCCGTTCTACGACCGTCTGTCGCCGGTTTACCTGGCCGAATACGTCGAACTGGGTGCGGGCACCGGCGTGGTTCACTCCTCGCCAGCCTACGGCGTAGACGACTTCGTGACCTGCAAAGCCTATGGCATGGTCAACGACGATATCCTCAATCCGGTGCAAAGCAACGGCGTGTACGCGACATCGCTGGAGTTCTTCGGCGGCCAGTTCATCTGGAAGGCCAACCCGGCCATCGTCGACAAACTGACCGAAGTCGGCGCGCTGCTGCACACCAGCATCATCGAACACAGCTACATGCACTGCTGGCGTCACAAGACCCCGCTGATCTACCGTGCCACCGCACAGTGGTTCATCGGCATGGACAAAGAGCCTGCGACCGGCGAAACCCTGCGCAAGCGGGCGATCAAAGCCATCGAAGAGACCAGGTTCGTTCCGGCCTGGGGCCAGGCGCGCCTGCACTCGATGATCGCCAACCGTCCTGACTGGTGCATCTCCCGTCAGCGTAACTGGGGTGTGCCGATCCCGTTCTTCCTGAACAAGGAAAGCGGCGAGCTGCACCCACGCACCGTCGAGCTGATGGAAATCGTCGCCCAACGCGTCGAAGTCGAAGGCATCGAAGCCTGGTTCAAGATGGACGCCGCCGAGTTGCTCGGTGAAGAAGCACCGCTGTACGACAAGATCAGCGACACCCTGGACGTCTGGTTCGACTCGGGCACCACGCACTGGCACGTCCTGCGCGGTTCGCACTCGATGGGCCACGAGACCGGTCCACGTGCCGACCTGTACCTGGAAGGTTCGGACCAACACCGTGGCTGGTTCCACTCGTCGTTGCTGACCGGTTGCGCCATCGACGACCACGCCCCGTACCGCGAGCTGCTGACCCACGGCTTCACCGTTGACGAGTCCGGCCGCAAAATGTCGAAGTCCTTGGGCAACGTCATCGCGCCGCAGAAGGTCAACGACACCTTGGGCGCCGATATCATGCGTTTGTGGGTCGCTTCTACCGATTACTCGGGTGAAATGGCGGTTTCCGAGCAGATCCTGCAACGCAGTGCGGACGCCTATCGGCGCATTCGTAACACCGCGCGCTTCCTGCTTTCCAACCTGACCGGTTTCAACCCGGCCACCGACATCCTGCCGGCCGAAGACATGCTGGCGCTGGACCGTTGGGCCGTGGATCGCACCCTGCTGCTGCAACGCGAGCTGCAAGAGCACTACGGCGAATACCGCTTCTGGAACGTCTACTCCAAGATCCACAACTTCTGCGTGCAGGAGCTGGGCGGTTTCTACCTCGACATCATCAAGGACCGTCAGTACACCACTGGCGCCAACAGCAAGGCCCGTCGTTCGGCGCAAACCGCGCTGTACCACATCAGCGAAGCGCTGGTGCGCTGGATCGCGCCGATCCTGGCGTTCACCGCCGACGAGCTGTGGCAGTACCTGCCGGGCGAGCGTAACGAGTCTGTGATGCTCAACACCTGGTACGAAGGCCTGAGTGAATTGCCGGAAGGCTTCGAACTGGACCGCGCCTACTGGGAGCGGATCATGGCGGTGAAGGTGGCGGTCAACAAGGAAATGGAAATCCAGCGCGCGGCGAAGGCCGTCGGTGGCAACCTGCAAGCCGAAGTGACGCTGTTCGCCGAAGACGCGCTGAGCGCCGACCTGGCCAAGCTGAGCAACGAACTGCGCTTCGTGCTGATCACCTCGACCGCTACCGTTGCGCCGTTCGTTCAGGCGCCGGGCGATGCCGTGGTCACCGAAGTCGGCGGTTTGAAACTGCAAGTGGTCAAGTCGAGCCATGCCAAGTGCGCCCGTTGCTGGCACTGCCGTGAAGACGTCGGCGTGAACCCGGAGCATCCGGAAATCTGCGGTCGTTGCGTAGACAACATCAGCGGCGCTGGCGAGGTTCGTCACTATGCCTAATGCCGTTGGCCGTTTCGGACGGCTGAGCTGGCTCTGGTTGAGTTTGCTGGTCCTGGTCATCGACCAGGCCAGCAAGTTCTACTTCGAAGGCAAGCTCCAGATGTACCAGCAAATCGTGGTGATCCCCGATTTGTTCAGCTGGACCCTGGCCTACAACACCGGCGCGGCGTTCAGTTTCCTGGCTGACAGCTCGGGCTGGCAGCGCTGGCTGTTCGCCCTGATCGCGGTGGTGGTCAGTGCGGTGCTGGTGATCTGGCTCAAGCGCCTGGGGCGCAACGAAACCTGGCTGGCAGTCGCCTTGGCGCTGGTGCTGGGTGGCGCGTTGGGTAACCTGTACGACCGCATTGCGTTGGGCCATGTGATCGATTTCATTCTGGTGCATTGGCAGAACCGCTGGTATTTCCCGGCGTTCAACTTTGCCGACAGCGCAATTTCTGTCGGTGCCGTGATGCTTGCACTCGATATGTTCAAAAGTAAAAAGACCGGAGAAACCGTTCATGACTGAACAGGTATTGGCTGAACAACGCATCGGCCAGAATACGGAAGTCACTTTGCACTTTGCATTGCGTCTGGAGAACGGTGACACCGTCGACAGCACCTTCGACAAAGCCCCGGCGACCTTCAAGGTTGGCGACGGCAACCTGTTGCCAGGTTTCGAAGCAGCGCTGTTCGGCTTCAAGGCCGGCGACAAACGCACCCTGACCATCGAGCCGGAAAACGCCTTTGGTCAGCCGAACCCGCAAAACGTGCAGATCATCCCGCGCTCGCAGTTCAAGGATATGGAACTGTCGCCTGGCTTGCTGGTGATCTTCAACGATGCGGCCAATACCGAGCTGCCCGGTGTGGTGAAAGAATTCGATGACGCCCAGGTGACCATCGACTTCAACCACCCGCTGGCCGGTAAAACCTTGACCTTTGACGTCGAGATCTTCAACGTCAAAGCGCTGTAACAGACCGAACCCGGTCCAATGTGGGAGCGGGCTTATGTGGCGAGGGGGCTTGTCGGAACGCCGCATCGCCCCGTTGGGGCGCGAAGCGCCCCTGAAACCAACCGCTGCGATCTTGAATGAGAAAGTGGTGACCGGTTTACGATTGCTGCGCAATCGAACGGGGGCAAGCCCCCTCGCCACAAAAGGCTCGCTCCCACAGTAGTTTTTTCACTGTTTTCGCTATTTCTTGCGCGCAAGACACGAGGCACAGCATGCAAATCAAACTCGCCAACCCCCGTGGCTTCTGCGCCGGTGTGGACCGGGCGATCGAAATCGTCAACCGCGCCCTGGAAGTCTTCGGGCCGCCGATCTACGTGCGCCACGAAGTGGTCCACAACAAATTCGTCGTCGAAGACCTGCGCGCCCGCGGGGCGATCTTCGTCGAAGAGCTGGATCAGGTGCCGGACGACGTGATCGTGATCTTCAGTGCCCATGGCGTTTCCCAGGCCGTGCGCACCGAAGCCGCAGGCCGTGGCCTGAAGGTGTTCGACGCTACCTGCCCGCTGGTGACCAAGGTGCACATCGAAGTTGCGCGTTACAGCCGCGATGGTCGTGAATGCATCCTCATCGGCCACGCCGGTCACCCGGAAGTCGAAGGCACCATGGGCCAATACGATGGCAGCAATGGTGGCGCGATTTATCTGGTCGAGGACGAGAAAGACGTCGCCGCGTTGCAGGTGAACAACCCTGAAAAACTGGCTTTCGTCACCCAGACCACCCTGTCCATGGACGATACCAGTCGCGTGATCGACGCCCTGCGTACTCGGTTCCCGGCAATCGGCGGTCCGCGCAAGGACGATATCTGCTACGCCACGCAAAACCGTCAGGACGCCGTCAAGCAGCTGGCAGACGAATGCGATGTGGTGCTGGTGGTCGGCAGCCCGAACAGCTCTAACTCCAATCGTCTGCGTGAACTGGCTGAACGCATGGCCACCCCGGCCTATCTGATCGACGGCGCTGAAGACCTGCAAAAGAGCTGGTTCGACGGTGTCGAGCGGATTGGCATCACTGCCGGAGCCTCCGCACCGGAAGTGCTGGTGCGTGGCGTGATCCAGCAATTGCAGGCCTGGGGCGCCACCGGGGCCGATGAACTGGCCGGCCGCGAGGAGAACATTACGTTCTCCATGCCTAAAGAGCTGCGCGTGCGTTCGTTGCTGTAACACCTTTCGCCTTTCGACACAGCGCCTGCTCAGCCTTATCCTTGGCCAGGCGCACTCGACCGCTCGCCGCCAGCACTACCTGGAGCAGGCTGACCGGCTCGCGAGTCGCGCAAATGTGCAGTCTCCCTGCCTGAAATGCCCCGTCGGGCATCTGCGGTTCCCCCAGACTGCTGAACCGTACAAAACGTCTTACCCACCAATTACCGACAATCGGCGTCCGTGCATCACTCGCGCGCTCGACCAACAGCGGGTTGCTGCTGTCCTCCGGCCCTTTGCCACTGATGTCCAGAATGATTCGCCAGCCTTGGCTCCAATCGCCATTGATGCCATGAATGACTACGCTCTGGTTGCGGGTGATGGCCAGGGTTCTGGCGTGCCGGATCCCGCTGATCAGCGACTCGGCCGCCTGTTGTCGATGGTTCGATTCTGTGAATGCAGCGAACGCCGGGCTGACCAGTTGCAGAACAATCCCGACAATTGTCAGTCCCATGAGCAGTTCGATCAGGCTGAAACCTTGCTGATGCATGTCATTTCCTTCCCTGGAGTGCTGCAGCCCGCACGATCCCTGCGCGAGTAATGGCAAAACAACCGTACATCCGCCGGTCGAATGTTCTAGCGTGTAGAAGCAGGTATAGCCGACGGCAACGGAGGGCACCGATGGATCATCGTACAAAAGGTTTCACGCTGATCGAGCTGCTGATCACGCTCGCCGTGTTTCTGATCCTGATCAGCCTGGCTGTTCCGGCGTTTACCCGCTCGGTGCAAAGCACCAAGGCCGATACCGAGATTGGTGATCTGCAACGCGCGCTCAATTACGCGCGGCTCGAGGCGATCGACCGGGGCATTACCACCCGGGTTCGCCCGACAGCAGGCGGAAGTGTCTGGACCGGCGATCTGACCGTTTATGACGGTACCGGCAACCCGGCCAATGTATTGCGGGTTGTTCCAGCGATGAGCAGTGGCGCCACTCTGACGCTAACCTCAGGAGTGACCGCAATTGATTTCAACAATCTGGGCGGTTTGTCGGCGCCGTCCACGGCCGTCGTGATCAGTTATGTACTGGGGGCACAGAGCAGGACGCTGAATGTGTGTTTGAACGGACGAATTCTATTGGGTGGAAGTTGCGGATGAGGGGTTGGAGCAAGCGTGCACAGGAGGGCATGACGCTGATCGAGGTACTGGTCGCGTTGTTGGTTCTGGCCGTGGGGTTATTGGGCGCGGCGGCGATTCAGCTCAATGCGCTGAAGTACACCGACAGCTCGCGGATGACCAGTCAGGCGAGTTTTATCGCCTACGACATGATGGACCGCATTCGCGCCAACTCCGGCGCCGATTACACCGTCACGCCACCGACCTCGGGCAATTTGAGCGTGGCCCGGGATCAGGACCTTTTCGACTTCACTCGCAACATCGCCAGTTTCGGCGGCGCCACGGCGACCGGCAGCATCACCCGTAACCAGCGGGTATACACCATCACCATTACCTGGGACGACTCAAGGGCCGCCAATACCGCCGACTCGCGCCGTAGTTTCGTCGTTGTCAGCCGCGCCACCGTTGATCCGGCGACGACACCATGATCAGAGCCAATAGAGGTTTCGGCCTGATCGAGTTACTGATTGCCCTGGCGTTGAGTCTGGTCGTGGTGCTTGGCGTGGCGCAGATCTTCATCGCAGCTAAAAATACCTACGTCAGTCAGAACACCGCCGCCGGCATGCAGGAAGATGCACGGTTTGTCCTGAGCAAGATGATTCAGGAAATCCGCATGGTCGGCATGTTCGGTTGCCTGGGCACGATTATCGACGCCAGCTCGGCAGGGAATTTCAATGCCAGTCAGATCACGCCGATCAGTTGGGACAATGCCAACCTCAAATTGACTTTGGTCACCGCCGATGTCGGCGGCAGTGGCGGGGTGCCAACCTGGACGGTGTTTTCCGACTGCCGCAATACCGCGACGGCTTACTCCGGTGCACCTGCGCCGCCGTCGGGACAGTTGGCATTTCCGATTCGGCGATTGATCTACAGCTTCAGCAACAACCAACTGCTGATGGGTTCCGGTGTTGGTACGCCGACGCAGCAGGTGCTGGTGAACAATGTCAGTGAGTTCAATGTGAGCTTCGGCCTTGCCAGTTCGGCCACGGATACGGCCGCCTCCAGCTACAGCAGCAACCCGTCCGACCCGGCGCGAATCCGCAGCGTGCGACTGACGCTGACGCTGATCGACCCGAACAACCGGGTACGCGAACAAACCTTCAACGTGGTTGCCGCCTTGCGCAACCGGTTGCCATGAGGGGAGGGCCGATGAATATTTCTCCCATGCCCCCTCACGCCCAGCGCGGCATGGCGCTGTTGGTCAGCCTGGTATTTCTTCTGGTACTGACATTGATCGGTCTTTCGTCGATGCAGAGCGCTACGTTGCAGGAAAAAATGGCCGGCAGCGTGATTCTGCGCAACCAGTCGTTTCAGGGGGCGGAAGCGGTGTTGCGCGTCGGCGAAAGCGCGGTGCAACTGAATAGCTATTCATTACCGGTTTGCAGCGGTACCAGCCAATGCGCGCCGCCAGCCGAAGCGTCGGTCATTACCGCCGCCGGGTTCAACTCCACCTCGGGGGTGACCTGGATTGCCTCCGGCAGTGGTTTTTACGGGGTGCAGAACATAGGCACCACCCTGACGGCCGTGAACGTGCCGAGCAACACCTCGGCAACGCTGTACCGGGTGACCGCCGTGGGCATCGCGGGCAACTCACGTAGTGTGGTGGAGAGTATCTATGCGAAGTACTGAGACCCCCACAGGCTGGCACCGTTGGTTGTTGCAGGTGTTCTGCGGCGCGGCGTTGAGTCTTTATCTGACAGCGCCGGCTTATGCCTTCACGCCCTCGGATTCGCCGCTGTTGAACGCCGCTGCCGTGGCGCCCAATGTGATGTTGTTACTCGATGACTCGAAGGGTATGAACAGCATTATCTGGGCGGCAGGCTTCGACCCGACGGTCGCACGTACCCCGGTGACTATTTGCCTCTCCAATGGTTCGTGCAACAAAGGCCGCGACCTTGACATGACCGATACCAATATTGCTTTGTCGAGTTTGAATCATGGGACGTGTTCGAAGGCCGGATGGTACGGTTTTTATATGAACAGCGTTTCCGGTCTGGATTCGCTTTGCCTGAAGCTTCCTGATCCGGTGGGGAGCGAGGACACCCTATATACGGCGAATTACCTGTCCTATCTAATAAGCTTGGCGAACAATGCTGACCGGGATTTCACTGATGGTTCTATCCCCAATGATTACCGGATGAATGTGGCGCGCAACGTCTTCAAGACGTTAGTGACCAGCAACCGTTCGCTGCGCATCGGCTTGGCAACGTTCAACCTGGCTGTTGGCAACCGTAAGGATGACGGCGGTTACATCGTCCGTTCGATCAGTGATTTGTCGGCAGTCAGCGGCACTGTGACCCAGGCTCAGGCCGATACCAACTACAACGCATTGATCGCCGGAATCGACGAGCTGAGCGCACAGGCCAATGCACCGTTGGCTGAAGCCTATTACGAGATCACCCGTTATTTTCGTGGCATGACGCCCTACAACAACTCGATAGTCAACACCTACACCAGTCCGATTCAGTATCGCTGCCAGAGAAATTACGGGGTGGTGATCACCGGTGGTCTGCCGACCTTCGATCGCACCTTTCCCACCGACGATCCGCAGGGCCTCAGCCGCTTACCGAACTGGGACGGTATCAGCGGTAACGATGGCGCCAACCCCGTCGGCGACAAAGAGGGCGACACCTTTTATCTGGATGACATCGCCAATTTCGCCTTCGATATTGACATGCGCTCCACGGGTACTGACACGACAGGCAAAAGCTGGAACGCCCTGGATTTTCCCAAGCAGAACCTCAACACCTATACCGTGGGTTTCACCGTGGCAAACCAGATGTTGTCGGATGCCGCCAGCTATGGGCAAGGTAAGTACTATCAGGCGACCGATAGCGCGGGGCTCAACAGCGCATTGTCTTCAGCCTTGAGCGATATCACTTCCAAGGCAGGCTCCGGTGGCAGCGGCGTGACCAGTGGCACGACCCTGACCAGCAACTCGAGCTACTTCCAGACCAGCTATGACCCCAAGGACTGGCGGGGCACCATAAAGTCCTTTGGTTTCACATCGGCGGGAATAGTCAATACGGCCACAGTGCTGTGGACCACCGATACCACCATCGTGCCCGGTGCCACCGCGCCGACCTACCAGTCCTGGAACACGCAGACCAACGCGGCTGTCACCTTGGCCTACAGCAATTTCTCGTCGGCCCAGCAGACATCCCTCAGCCAGGGGCTGCCTACCGGCATTACCGGCAGCGATCTGGTGGAGTGGAGCAAGGGCACCAACAAAACCGGGTTGAAAGCGCGCAGCGTATTGCTCGGCGACATCATCAATTCGCCACTTGTGCTGGCCGCGCCCACGGACCAAACCGCGTCCGATCTGGTGGGCGACACCAGTTACAGCACTTATCTCACCACCAAAGCCGCCAATATGAACTCCAGCCTGGTGGTGAATGCAAACGACGGTTTTGTAAACATCATCAATTCCACCAACGGGGCCAGACGCTACGCCTATATGCCCGCCAGTGTGCTGCCGTCATTGCGCTACATTGCTGACTCCACTTACATCAATGGTGTGAGCCACAAATATCTGGTCGACGGCCAAGTCGGTGTGTTTGATGCCCAACTCAACGGCGCCTGGAAAACCCTGGCGATTGGCGGAACAGGGGCGGGCGGCAAAACCTTCTATGCGCTGCAACTGTTCGACGCCTCGGCCGGTAACGTGACTAACGCGTTGTGGGAAATCAGTGCGCCGGCCACGGCCAGTACTGCGAACGATTTCAATGATCTGGGTTATGCCTATGCGCGCCCCGAAGTGGCACGCTTGGCCGATGGTCGCTGGGCCGCGTTCATCTCCAACGGCTATGGCAGCAACTCCGGGGTGGCAGCGCTGTATGTGGTGGATATTAGCGACGGCTCGCTGATCAAGAAAATCGTGGTCGATGGTACGCAAACCACTAATGGTCTGTCGTCGGTAAAGCTCAGGGTCAACTCACAGAATGTGGTCCAGGCCGCCTATGGTGGCGACCTGAAAGGACAGTTGTGGAAGTTCGATTTGAGCGGCACCAGCCCCGACACCTGGGGTGTGGCGTTTTCCGGCAAGCCGTTGTTTACCACGGCCGGCGGCGCGACCCAGCCAATCACTGTGCAGCCATTGCTGGCTGATCACGCATTGGGCGGCAAAGAAGTGTTTTTCGGTACCGGCAAACTCAATGAGGCCGCCGACAAGACCAACAAGGACGTGCAGGCGTTCTACGCGGTATGGGATGCGGAGGGGGGCGCCGGCCAAATTACCGCGTCCAGCTTGCAGGCGCAGGCGGTGACTGGCGTATTTTCGGGCAGCACCGGACAATTCATCACCACCAGCCAGAATGAAGTGACCTACCCGGCAAAGAAAGGCTGGTACTTGCCCTTGGTGTACAACAACGTGCTGACGGGGGAGCGGGTACTCAATCAGGCCAGTCTGGTGTCAGGGCGAATCGTCTTTACCACGGCCAGTATGGATACCATAGACCCCTGTACCAGCTTCGGCACTGGCAAACTGGTCGAGCTCGATGCGTTCAGCGGTAAGATGCTCAATTACGCGGTGCTCGATACCAATGGCGACGGGACGGTCGACAGCACTGACACGATTTCCAGCGGGGTGATCTTCACGGGCGGTATTCCGACCTTGAACGCGGTCGTCAATGACGCAACCCGCAAAGTGGTGAACGATTCCGGTGGTGGCGTGACCACTCTGGTGGAAAAGTCCGGTGGCGGCAGCGGCCGTCGCATCATGTGGCGACAAATACAGTAAGTGAGAGTTGAGGCATGCGCAGATCCAACCGAGGTTTTACCCTGATCGAAATCATGATCGTGATAGCGATCATCGGGATCGTCATCACCATTGGCTATCCGAGCCTCACCGAGTATGTAAAAAAGGGCCGTCGTACTGAAGTGGCTGGGCTGCTTTCCGAGCAGGCGCAGATCCTTGAGCGCTTCTATTCGAAGAATAATTATGTCTACACCAATGCCATCGGCCTGAGTGCCGGCAATGATTTCTATACCATCACCCCGACCCTGACCGATCAGACCTTCCTGCTGACAGCAACACGCAAGGCCGGATCGAGTATGGCGAGCGACAAGTGCGGGGACTTCACCCTTACCAACACCGGCGTAAGAAGCATGGTCAATGCAGCGTCCGGCCTGACCACCAAGGATTGCTGGGGTCGCTGAGTTTCTTTATTCGGGCGCTCTTTGCGCCTTCTGCCTATTGAGCGGTTGGATCAGAACATGAGCAAGCAACAGCAAGTGGTGATTATCGGCGGCGGGGTGATTGGCCTGCTGACGGCGTTCAATCTCGCGTCCGAAGTGCAGAGCGTGGTGCTGCTGGACCGCTCGAATGTCGGTCAGGAGTCGTCCTGGGCCGGTGGCGGGATCGTCTCGCCGCTCTACCCGTGGCGCTACAGCCCGGCGGTCACTGCGCTGGCTCATTGGTCCCAGGATTTTTATCCACAGCTGGCGGAACGTTTGTTCGCCGCCACGGGTGTCGATCCTGAAGTCCACACCACCGGGTTGTACTGGCTGGACCTGGATGACGAGGCCGAAGCGCTCGCCTGGGCCAAGCGGGAAAACCGTCCGCTGCGGGCTGTGGATATCTCTGCGGCACATGATGCGGTGCCGGTGTTGGGCGGCGGTTTTTCACGGGCAATCTACATGGCCGATGTGGCCAATGTGCGTAATCCACGACTGGTGAAGTCCCTCAAGGCAGCGTTACTGGCGCTGCCAAACGTGACGATTCACGAGCAATGCGAGGTCAGCGGGTTTATCCGTGAAGGCGCTGCGGTGGTCGGGGTACAGACTTCGATGGGGGCCATTGCGGGTGATCAGGTGGTTTTGACGGCCGGGGCCTGGAGCGGTGACTTGCTGAAAAGCCTGGGCCTGGTACTGCCGGTCGAGCCGGTCAAAGGCCAAATGATTCTCTACAAGTGCGCGGCGGACTTCCTTCCAAGCATGGTTCTGGCTAAGGGGCGTTATGCCATTCCTCGGCGTGACGGGCACATTCTGATCGGCAGTACGCTGGAGCATGAAGGCTTCGACAAGACGCCGACCGACGCTGCACTGGAAAGCCTGAAGGCCTCGGCGGTGGAGTTGATTCCGGCGCTGGCGGATGCCGAGGTAGTGGGGCATTGGGCCGGGTTGCGGCCGGGGTCGCCGGAAGGGATTCCCTATATCGGTCGGGTGCCGGGTTTTGACGGGCTCTGGCTCAATTGCGGGCACTACCGCAATGGGTTGGTGCTGGCTCCTGCGTCGTGTCAGTTGTTTGCGGATGTGATGCTGGGGCGGGCACCGATCATTGATCCGGCACCGTATGCGCCAGCCGGGCGCATCTGACCGAGCGATCTTTGTTGTTGGTCAGATCACCTTCGCGGGCAAGTCGGATCGTCGCACTGCTCGCTCCTACAAGTATGTGTCGTGCCCAAATCATGCGGCACACATAAACCCTGTAGGAGCGAGCAGTGCGACGATCCGGCTTGCTCGCGAAGGGGCCCTCAATCCAGCCCCAATTTCTTGAGCCTGTAACGCATCGACCGAAACGACAGATTCAACCGCTGAGCCGCCGCCGTGCGGTTCCAGCGGGTTTCTTCCAGGGCCTGGAGGATGAGTTTGCGTTCGACGTTTTCCAGATAGGCTTCCAGATTGTCGATTTGCGTCAGGTCCGGCACACCGCCGTCCGGGTTGCAGTTACCTTCAGCCAGGCGCAGGTCGCAGGCTTCGATCTGTTTGTTCTCGCACAAGGTGTGGGCTCGCTCGAGCATGTTCTCCAATTCCCGCACGTTCCCTGGAAACCGATAATTTTTCAGTGCATCGAGGGCTTGCGGGTGGAGTTTTGCAGCGGGCTGGCCAGTGCCAGTCGCCAGTCGCTTGAGCATATTGTTGGCCAGAAGCTCAATGTCGTCGCGGCGTTCGCGCAAGGGCGGCACCCGCAACTCGATCACATTGAGGCGGTAGTACAAATCCTGGCGAAAGCGTTCGGCGGCGACTTCGGCATTGAGATCCTTGTGCGTGGCGCAGAGGATGCGCACATCAACCACGGTTTCCTGCTGCCCACCGATGCTGCGAACAGCTTTCTCCTGAATCGCCCGTAGCAGTTTGACCTGCATGGCCAGCGGCAAGTCTGCGACTTCATCAAGGAACAAAGTGCCGCCCTGAGCGGCCTGGAACAGCCCGGGTTTGTCTTCTATCGCGCCGCTGAAACTGCCTTTGCGATGGCCGAAGAATTCGCTTTCCATCAATTCCGACGGAATAGCCCCACAGTTCACCGGCACGAACGGTCGGCTGGCGCGTGGACCTTGGTCGTGGATCAGTCGGGCGACCAGCTCCTTGCCGCTACCGGACTCGCCGCTGATGTACACCGGGGCCTGGCTGCGGGCCAGTTTGTCGATTTGTTTTCGCAGGCTGCGCATCGGCAGTGAGTCGCCCAGTAGCCGACGGTCGATGGCGCTGCTGGCGCCGCCTGGCGCAGGCAAACTCAGCGCGCTGACCACCAGTTCGCGCAGGCGGGTGAGGTCGACCGGTTTAGTCAGAAAGTCGAAGGCGCCAGCCTTGAGCGCGTTGATTGCCGTCTCCAGGCTGCCGTAGGCGGTAATCATCGCTACCGGCACTTGCGCATAGCATTGTTGGATGTGCTGAACCAGGGCAAGACCGGTGCCGTCGGGCAGGCGCATGTCGGTCAGGCACAGGTCGAACGTCTCCCGTGCCAGCAGTGCTTGCGCTTCTGCGAGGTTGCGGGCGCTGAAGGTGTCGAGTTTCATCCGTCCCAGGGTAATTTCCAGGAGTTCGCGGATATCCGGTTCGTCGTCGACGATCAGGATTTTTTGCCGTGGGCTCATGTTCAACTTTGTTTCCGTCCGTGAGCAAAAGTGATGCGAAAGCAGCCGCCGCCTTGGCGTGGTTTGAAGTCTAGGCGGGCCTGATTGCTTTCGCACAGCTCACGGGACAGATAAAGCCCCAGGCCAGTACCCTGGCTGCTGGTGGTAAAGAACGGTTCGAACAAGTGCGAGCGCTGCTCCGGCGCTACGCCGGGGCCATCGTCCAGGACTTCAAGGGTCGGCAACTGGCTGTCCGGGTCAATAAACAACTTGAGCCAGGCCTGCGCCCGATCATGGTTCAGGGCGCTATGGCGCCAGGCATTGCGTAATAGATTGTCGAGAATCTGGGTCAGTTGATTCGGATCCATCAGGGTTTTGAAGTCTCCGGAACTGATGTGCAGGTGAATTTGCTGACGTTCGGTCGCCCCTTCGCGGGTTTCAGCGACGAAGTGCTCCAGCCACGGCCGCAGATCCAGCCGTTGCGGCACGGTTTGCTGGCGACGGGACAGTTGCAGGACGTTCTCGATTACCCGATTCATTCGCTGAGAGTGATCTTGAATAATCTGCGTCAGACGCCGATCCGCGCCGTTCAGTTCCTCGGATTCCTGCAGTAACTGCGCGGCATGACTAATGGCGCCCAGTGGATTGCGGATTTCATGGGCAATACCGGCAGTCAGGCGGCCCAAGGCTGCGAGTTTAAGTTGCTGCGCCTGTTGGGCGATTTGGGCGAGGTCTTCGAGAAAAACCAGCGTCTGGTGGTGTGGGCTTTGGTCCAGGGCAATGAAACTCGGTTGCAGCTCAAGGCCATTGCTGGCGATTTTCAGGCTTTGCGGGCGCAAAGTCGGATTGTTGAACCATAGTTGGAGCCGCTCGACCAACGGCATCGAATGATCGTCGATCATCTGGCCGTCCAGGTTTTCCTGCCCCAGCAAGGTCAAGGCACTGTGATTGGCCAGTTGCACGCGCCGTTGGTCGTCGAGCACCAGAATGCCCGTGCGCATGCGTTGCAGGATCAGTGCGTTGAGGGCTTCGAGGCCGAGCACTTCGCTGGCCCGCTGCTCGGCCAGGGTTTCGCTGACTTCCAGTCTTCGGATCAAGCCTTGCACCAGCAATGCAGCGGCAAAACACAGGGCGCCGAGAGTGCCTATTTGCAGGTAATCGTTGGGACTGGTGGGATGGCTGAAGCTCAGAAGGAAGCTCAGACCCACGATGCCGAGGGCGCCAACTGCCGCAATAAGCAGGCCGATACGCCCGCGCAGCAGGGTGTTGCTGATGACCACCGACACGATCAAAAGGTTGCCGATGGCGCTGGGCATGCCGCCAGCGGCATAGAACAGGCCGCATAGCAGCAGGACATCGACCAACGCCAGGCTGAACAACTGCGCCGGGCGCCGGGTGTTCTCCAGAAAGACCACCAGCAGGATATTCAGCACCAGGTACAACCAGCTGCCATTGCGCAGCAAATCGTCATTGGCGAACTTCAGCAACTGGTTGTCCATGTTGCTGGAGATCAACAGCACCAAGGTGATGCCGATGCTTAAACGGTAGAGGTGATAGAGGCGCAGCAATCGCTGAGCCTGTTTGTGGCCGGGATTGGGGGTCTCAGCGATCACTGGAGCCCGGGCCTTGCTCAAGGTGAGCCTGGCTGCAATACCACTGTTGTTCGAGTTTCAGTGCGCGGTCGCGGGGCAGGTGTACGCCGCAATGGGCACAGCGCACCATGGGCGGGGCATCCTGTTCGCGCGGTGTTTGAGTGGTGGAGGCAGGCGTCTTGAGTTTGCGCCATAGCCATACCGCAGCGGCAATCAGGGCGATCCAGAACAATAAACGAAGCATGGTGAGCTGCTTTTTGAGTAGTGAATTGGCAGTTTAGCCAAGGACGGAGCAGGCGCACAGCCTAATAAAACGTTGAAATAAAAAGGCAGCTGCAAAGGCAGCTGCCTTACACGAGGCTTTCGGTGTGACTTGACGCTTTATCAACCTTTCTTGGTTACTCGGGTTTGAAACCGGGTTTTCCGTTGGCGGCTCGCCAGTCTTTCACTTTTTTGATGATGGCCTCAGGTGTTGCGTCTTCGTCAGAGTCTGTGTAGTAAATCAAGTCGGATCCGTCTGGATGTTCTGTCAATTTTTTAAATAGAAGTATTGCATCTATATGCTCTTTTTCAGTTGGGTAGTCTGCTCTGCAGATTTTTGTTGTTAGTTCAAGAAACTCTGCTTCTGTATAGGCTGATATGTTAGTTTGGTTCATTGTAGTCGGCCCTTTTTGTGTATTTCCGAATGTCTTCTAGGGGTGATAACTCTGATGTTGTCGATGTCATATATGGCACCACCTTCGGAAACAGGTTCTATATGGTGTAGTTCAAATTTTATGTTGCTGCCAAGATGGTCTTCTTCGCGTGAAGACGGTGCATGCCCTTTCTTCATTGCCTCTATATTGTTAGGTCTGAACTGTTTGGCCAAGTCAATATCATCTGTGATAGCTCTCCATAGGTTTTCCCGAAACAATCTGAAATTCGAAAACTCCTTCCCTCTGAGCTTATCTGCAATCTGCTTCGGGATGGCTGCACCTTCTCCTTGTGAGGCAACTCCCAGCCAGACACCTGAAACCACCTCCCCATAACCACTGGCCACACCCGGCTCATTACGCCGATCCCTGAACATCGTGAAAACAGGTGGCATCCCCGAATCAGCCGGAAACACCGTGATAAAGCCACCAAAACTGTAGAGATCCAGCTCGGGGAACCTATCGATCCTTCCTTCAAGAGCCGTCACGGTAGTGCCGTCGTAAACGGCTACGTTCATCTCGCTCGCCGGGAGGGAGGTTGATGCGTTGTTCGGCTGGACTATCGGCGTCCAGGTCATGCCGATGGACGGAACATCCGGGTTGTAGGACCTATAAACGTTCAGTGCCGGGTCGAGAGTGGCGAGTCGCACCGGCACTTTGGAGGGCACTGTCGTTCCGTGAGTGGCCGCAACAAAGAACTCCGTGGTATTGCCCACAGTCCTTGAGCCCATCGCGACCGGCAATTCGATGTCTCCATTAGCCTCGGCAATAGCGTGCAATTCAGGGAGGCCATCGGGCAGAAGATCCGAGAGCGGGACGCTCAAGGCATGAAGATCGTCAGGCTCGTATTTCGAGAGTGAGAGGCTCCAGTTATGAAGATCATCCGGCACCAGATCCGAAAGCGGCGGGATGCTCATTTCGCTGTTACCTAATGGCGAGGGAAACAGCAACGCCGCGAACCCGACCATCACCGCGCTTGCTGACGCGGTGCCTGCGGCAATCACTGCGGCTATTGCAGTCTGCAGAGACGCCCTGATTGCCTGGGTGGTGGCTGGATTAGTGGCGAGACGACCTGTTGCCAAGGAGAACACCGGGCCAACTGCCACAGCTGATCCCGAAACGGAAAATGGCCGATTGGCGCTGGCTGCGTCCATGGAAGCTATCAAGGCATATAGTTCTTTGAGCTGGGCGTCCGTTTCTGCACGCCTTTTCTCAGCCGCCTCCTCTTGTGTTTTAGCTTCTTTAGCTTCTTTGGCTTTGCGTGCGGTTTCAGCAGCCAGGCGCTGTGCTTCTTTCTGCGCCTCTTGCGCTTTGCGTGCCGCTTCAGCAGCCAGATATTGCGCTTCTCTCTGGACCTGTTCCTGGGCTTGCACTGCAGCCAGCCAGTTCAGTACGTTAACTTGCTGCTGGTTGAGCATCTGGATGGTTTGTGACAGCAGCCTGGCCTCGTATGCCGCTTTGTACGACGCGAGCCAGGCCTGCATCGCGATACCATTCGGGCGGACCGGATTTTCCAGGGTCACGGCTTTGGGGTAGAACGCCGGCCAACGCCGACCAATGGGGTCAACGCCATAAAAACGATTGGCGAGTGCCGTTTGGTGGTGAAATTCCGCTGTCTTGCGTGCCAGAAGCGTGTTGCGCACACCCAGTTCGCGAATGATTGCTTCCGAAGGGGGAAGCGGGTGAGTGGATCCTTCGAGTCTGGTGGCGGCCAGTTCTTGCTCGATGGTTTGCGGTAATTGACTGGATCTAACTTGATACTCCTGTTCTGAAGTTTTGATGGTGGTCTTTAAGACGTTCAGAACACTCTCGACTACCGGCCCGTATGCGAAAAGGCCGTTCTCATGATGAGATGAAGTTGCGCGTATGGAGGTTACGCCCGGAGGCGCCGTTGCTGTAATACGTATGTGTTGATCCAATTCCCATGGTGGAGGCTTTTGCATATTCATATCCTTTTGAATGTGCGTTGTATTCAGGGCAGTATTTTAGTGAGCGATTATTTCGCACCCTTTAACGTTACAGCAGAAGTCGCAGGTATGAGTCTGAGAGTGTTGTAAGGGATTACATATAGAAAAGAGAGAAGTTTCGGAGGGCTAAAAGTAAAGGCAAGATGTTCTTTTACATAAAAAGACTCTTCCCATGCTGTTGCAGGAAAAGCCTTTCAGAAGGGTCTTAGCAGAAGCATTTTTCGCGGTCGATGAAAAACACCATGTCTAGTCCTGAAATAGGTTTACACCTGTTTCACTTCAACGCCCGATGCACCGCATCGGGCGTTTTGTATTTCAAAGACAGGTGCGGTCGCTCGCGGTTATAGATCGATACCGACTCACTCACCATCTTCTTCGCCTGCGTCAAATCCTGCGGTCGCTGGAGCATAAGCTCTGTCTTTAATATCCCGTTGACCCGCTCTGCCAATGCGTTTTGGTAGCAGTCATAGCCGTCCGTCATAGAACACCGGATGCCGTGTTTCGCGTGCAGTTCCTGGTACATTCCCGAGCAATACTGGCTGCCTCTATCCGAGTGGTGGACCAGCGACTGCTGCGTTCGACGGTGTTTCACCGCCCGGCGCAACGCATGCGCTACCGACTCGGCGTGCAGGCTTTCATGGACGTGATAGCCCACGATCTTTCGCGAAAAAGCATCCGTCACAAGGCTCAGATAGGCCACACCTTCCTGAGTTGGCAAATAGGTGATGTCAGCCACCCAGACTTGTTCCGGGCCGCTTGCAACAACCTGATCAGGACCGGGCTTGAGCAGGTTCGGATGGCGTCGAAAGCGATGATGGCTGTCGGTCGTCTTGTGGTAAGCCCGCCTGCGGGTCACCAATAAACGCCTTTCGCGCAGAATCGAAAACAGCCGATCTCGACCCACTTGCAGCTCAAGTTGAGGCTGGCAATGCAGCAAGTAATGCAGCTTTCGGGTGCCCAGACGTGGCTGCCGCTGACGCTTTTGCTGAACGTAATCGGCAACTTTCTGATCCAGAACGAGACGAGCGGCATCGGCGCGATTGCGTTTGTAGTAAGCCTGTCGGCTTATCCCCATGAACTGGCAAGCCCTGCTGATACTCAGGTTTTGGACTCGCTTTTGCGCGAGGACTTGCCGGGACGCTTTTTTATGACAGAGAGGCCGTAGTCATTCTTCAAGACATCCACGACAGCTTCGAAAAACTGCGCTTTCTGATTGGACAGAGCCAATTGCTCTTCAAGTTCTTTGATGCGTTGCTCTGGCGTCAATGGTCGGTTTTTGTCGGGCATAGACCCCATCCTCGGCGAGCCAATGTATGTGCCTGGGCTCCAATCTTGCCGACCATGCTTGCGTAACCACGTCAGAACGGTCGTTTTGCCTTGAATCCCGTAGCGCTCCTGAGCCTCTTTATAACTCAGCTCGCCTTTTTCGACCTGGTCGACGACCGACAATTTAAAAGTCAGCGTGTAGTCTCGCTGACTACGCCTTTTTGCTGATTCCATTACTCCCTCCTGAAAATAGATCAGAAGGTGTAAACCTTATTCAGGACGGGACACCACCCATAAAAAAAGGAGACTCGAAAGTCTCCCTTTTTATGGACAACCCGAGGCGTCAGTCGAACACGCCAAAGGTCATGTGGCTGAACCACGAACGGTCGGCGTTGTTGGCTTCGGAATCGTGTTCCTCTTCTTCGATCACATCGCCATTTTCATCTTTAGGCTTGAGTTCGTTCGGAATCGCGTCCTTGGCATCCTGGAACTGCTTTTGCACGTCCTGGTTGGCGCGGGTTTCACCCGGCGGCAGCGGCGGACGGGATTCGATCAGGCCCAGGGTGGCCTTGCTCAGCCACGAACGGTTGTCGGCTTCGGCCACCGATGGCACGAACTGACCGTCCACCAGGCTTGGGTGGTTCGGGTAGTTGAGCTTCAGGGTTTCGAGACTGGTTGCGGCCAGTTCGTCCAGGTGCAGACGCTGGTAGGCTTCCGTCATCACCGCCAGGCCATCACCGACCGACGGGGTTTCCTGGAAGTTTTCCACCACGTAACGACCACGATTCGCGGCGGCGACATAAGCCTGACGGGTCAGGTAATAGTCGGCAACGTGAATCTCGTAGGAAGCCAGCAGGTTGCGCAGGTAGATCATGCGCTGCTTGGCATCCGGCGAGTAACGGCTGTTCGGGAAGCGGCTGGTCAGCTGAGCGAACTCGTTGTAGGAGTCGCGAGCGGCGCCCGGGTCACGCTTGGTCATGTCCAGCGGCAGGAAGCGCGCCAGCAGGCCGACGTCCTGGTCGAAAGAGGTCAGACCCTTGAGGTAGTAGGCGTAATCGACGTTAGGGTGCTGCGGGTGCAGACGAATGAAACGTTCGGCGGCGGACTTGGCAGCCTCAGGCTCGGTGTTCTTGTAGTTGGCGTAGATGAGCTCGAGTTGAGCCTGATCGGCGTAGCGACCGAACGGATAACGCGACTCCAGGGCCTTCAGCTTGGCTGTGGCACTGGTGTAGCTATTATTGTCCAAGTCGGCCTGCGCCTGCTGGTACAGCTCGACTTCGCTCAGGTTTTCGTCTACGACTTCCTTCGATGAGCAAGCAGCGGTCAATGCGAGGATGGCGATCAGCAGCAGGTGTTTCACTTGCATGGCGGCTTGCGTCCCTATGACGGCCGCTGTCTTGGGCGGGGCCGTCCTGTTATGATGAGCGCCCCGATTAAAAGCCTCGGGGCAAAAGACGCCGTATTTAACCACAAGCGCGCAGCCGAAACCAAAGGCTGTGCCGACGCCTAGTCTGAGCATGTCCGATAAAATTGAACTTCGCGCAGAGGTGCCGTCCGAATTGGGCGGCCAACGCCTCGATCAAGTCGCCGCACAATTATTCGCTGAGCACTCGCGCTCGCGCCTTTCCGCCTGGATCAAAGACGGCCGCCTGACTGTGGATGGGGCGGTTATCCGCCCGCGAGACATCGTTCACGGTGGCGCCATTCTTGAGCTGACTGCCGAGCAGGAAGCTCAGGGCGAATGGATCGCTCAAGACATCGAGCTGGACATCGTCTATGAAGACGACGACATCCTGGTGATCAACAAGCCTGCGGGCCTGGTGGTGCATCCTGCCGCCGGTCACGCTGATGGCACCTTGCTCAACGCCTTGCTGCACCACGTGCCGGACATCATCAATGTGCCCCGCGCCGGTATCGTGCATCGCCTGGACAAGGACACCACCGGTCTGATGGTGGTGGCCAAGACCATTCAGGCGCAGACACAGCTTGTCACGCAATTGCAGAGCCGCAGCGTAAGCCGGATCTACGAGTGCATCGTGATCGGTGTGGTGACTGCCGGCGGCAAGATCAACGCGCCGATCGGTCGCCATGGCCAGCAACGTCAGCGCATGGCTGTGATGGAAGGTGGCAAGCAAGCCGTCAGCCATTACCGCGTGCTCGAGCGTTTCCGCTCCCACACTCACGTGCGGGTGAAGCTGGAAACCGGTCGTACGCATCAGATTCGCGTGCACATGGCGCACATCAACTACCCGTTGGTCGGAGACCCTGCCTATGGCGGTCGCTTCCGTATTCCGCCGGCCGCCAGTGTGACCATGGTCGAATCCCTGAAGAATTTCCCGCGTCAGGCGCTGCATGCGCGTTTCCTGGAGCTGGATCATCCGACCACTGGTAAACGCATGAGCTGGGAATCGCCACTGCCGGACGACTTCGTCTGGTTGCTGTCGCTGCTCAAGCAAGATCGTGAGGCGTTCATCGGATGAATGACTGGCTGATTCCCGACTGGCCTGCGCCTGCCGGGGTGAAAGCCTGCGTCACCACCCGTGCGGGCGGCGTCAGTCTGGCGCCGTTCGACAGCCTCAATCTGGGCGATCATGTCGACGACAGCCCCGAAGCTGTCGCCGAAAACCGCCGTCGCCTCACCGATCATTTCTCTATTCAACCGGCCTGGTTAAAGCAGGTTCACGGCATTGTCGTGGCCCACGCAGACCCAAGCCTTACGGCCACTGCCGATGCCAGCTGGACGGCAACGCCCGGTATCGCCTGCACGGCGATGACCGCGGATTGCCTGCCGGCATTGTTTTGCGACCGTGCCGGCACTCGCGTAGCGGCGGCCCATGCCGGTTGGCGCGGGTTGGCGGCGGGTGTGCTGGAAGCGACTCTAGACACGCTGGCTGTGCCGCCAGAAGAAGTGCTGGTCTGGCTCGGTCCGGCCATTGGCCCTCAAGCCTTTGAAGTCGGCCCGGAAGTGCGCGAAACCTTCGTCCAGCAATTGCCTGAGGCCGCCAAAGCCTTTGTGCCGAGCCAGAATGCCGGCAAGTTCATGGCCGACATCTATGAGCTGGCGCGTTTGCGTCTGGCCGCTCGCGGCGTTACCGCTGTTTATGGCGGCGGTTTCTGCACCGTGACCGACCCTCGCTTCTTTTCTTACCGCCGCAGTCCACGTACCGGTCGGTTTGCTTCCCTCATTTGGCTCGAACGCTAAACTTCTCTGATCTGCATCAACTGAGCGACGCTTGAAACTCCCAGAATCGACCGCATCTATAACGGTATCTGGCAGGCTTCTTCATTCAGGATGTTTATAGGTCCGGCCTGCTCAAAAGGAAGGTGACCCCATGCGTATAGACCGTTTAACCAGCAAGTTGCAGTTAGCCTTGTCCGACGCCCAATCCCTGGCCGTCGGCCTCGACCATCCGGCCATCGAACCGGCGCATTTGATGCAGGCTATGCTTGAACAGCAGGGTGGTTCGATCAAACCCCTCCTGATGCAGGTGGGTTTCGATGTCAACAGCTTGCGTAAAGAGCTGTCCAAAGCCCTCGATCAGCTGCCGAAAATCCAGAACCCGACCGGCGATGTGAACATGTCGCAGGATCTGGCGCGCCTGCTCAACCAGACTGACCGCCTGGCCCAGCAGAAGGGCGACCAGTTCATCTCCAGCGAACTGGTGCTGCTCGCCGCCATGGACGAGAGCAGCAAGCTGGGCAAATTGTTGCTGGGCCAGGGTGTGAGCAAGAAAGCCCTGGAAAACGCGATCAATAACCTGCGCGGTGGTGAGGCAGTCAATGATGCCAACCACGAAGAATCGCGTCAGGCGCTCGACAAGTACACCATCGACCTCACCAAACGCGCCGAAGAGGGCAAGCTCGATCCGGTAATCGGCCGTGACGACGAAATTCGTCGCACCATTCAGGTCCTGCAACGCCGCACCAAGAACAACCCGGTGCTGATCGGTGAGCCTGGCGTGGGTAAAACCGCCATCGCCGAAGGCCTGGCCCAGCGCATCATCAACGGCGAAGTGCCGGATGGCCTGAGAGGCAAGCGTCTGTTGTCTCTGGACATGGGGGCGCTGATTGCCGGTGCCAAATACCGCGGCGAGTTCGAAGAACGCCTCAAATCCCTGCTCAATGAACTGTCAAAGCAGGAAGGGCAGATCATTCTGTTCATCGACGAACTGCACACCATGGTCGGCGCCGGCAAGGGCGAAGGCTCGATGGATGCCGGCAACATGCTCAAGCCTGCGCTGGCTCGTGGTGAATTGCACTGCGTCGGCGCGACCACGCTCAACGAGTACCGCCAATATATAGAGAAGGACGCGGCCCTTGAGCGGCGCTTCCAGAAAGTCCTGGTGGATGAGCCGAGTGAAGAAGACACCATCGCCATCCTGCGTGGCCTGAAAGAGCGTTACGAGGTTCACCACAAGGTGGCGATCACCGACGGAGCAATCATCGCCGCGGCCAAGCTCAGTCATCGCTACATCACCGACCGTCAGTTGCCGGACAAAGCCATCGACCTGATCGACGAAGCCGCCAGCCGCATCCGCATGGAAATCGACTCCAAGCCGGAAGTGCTGGATCGTCTGGAGCGTCGTCTGATTCAGTTGAAGGTGGAGTCCCAGGCGCTGAAGAAAGAAAGCGACGAAGCGGCGATAAAACGTCTGGAAAAACTGCAGGAAGAAATCGTTCGTCACGAGCGTGAGTACTCGGACCTCGAAGAAATCTGGAACTCGGAAAAAGCCGAAGTCCAGGGTTCGGCGCAGATCCAGCAGAAGATCGAACAGTCCCGTCAGGAACTGGAAGCCGCACGCCGTAAAGGCGACTTGAATCGCATGGCCGAGTTGCAATACGGGGTGATCCCGGACCTGGAGCGCAGCCTGCAGATGGTCGACCAGCACGGCAAAAGCGAAAACCAGTTGCTGCGCAGCAAGGTGACTGAAGAAGAGATCGCCGAAGTCGTGTCGAAGTGGACCGGCATTCCTGTGTCGAAAATGCTCGAGGGCGAGCGCGAAAAACTGATGAAGATGGAAAGCCTGTTGCACCAACGTGTGATCGGTCAGGACGAAGCGGTGATCGCGGTCTCTAACGCGGTGCGGCGTTCCCGCGCCGGGTTGTCCGACCCGAATCGCCCGAGCGGCTCGTTCATGTTCCTCGGCCCGACCGGTGTCGGCAAAACCGAGCTGTGCAAGGCGCTGGCCGAGTTCCTGTTCGATACCGAAGAGGCGATGGTGCGGATCGACATGTCCGAGTTCATGGAGAAACATTCCGTGGCTCGACTGATCGGCGCGCCACCGGGCTATGTGGGGTATGAAGAGGGCGGTTACCTGACCGAGGCGGTGCGTCGCAAGCCTTATTCGGTGATCCTCCTGGACGAGGTCGAGAAGGCCCACCCGGACGTGTTCAACATTTTGCTGCAAGTGCTTGAAGATGGCCGTTTGACCGACAGCCATGGCCGCACGGTGGATTTCAAAAATACCGTGATCGTCATGACCTCCAACCTCGGATCGGTGCAGATTCAGGAACTGGTAGGGGATCGCGAGGCGCAGCGCGCGGCGGTGATGGATGCGATTTCCACGCACTTCCGGCCGGAGTTCATCAACCGAGTCGACGAAGTGGTGATTTTCGAACCGCTGGCTCGGGATCAGATCGCCGGCATTACCGAGATCCAGTTGGGTCGCCTGCGTAGTCGCCTGACCGAGCGCGAGCTGAAGCTTGAGCTGAGTCCGGAAGCGATGGATAAACTGATCGCTGTCGGTTACGACCCGGTGTACGGCGCACGACCGCTCAAACGGGCGATCCAGCGCTGGATCGAGAACCCGTTGGCACAGCTGATTCTGTCAGGTCGTTTCATGCCCGGCGATACCGCCAAGGGTGTTGTGGAAAACGACGAAATCGTTTTCGTCTGACGCTCGGCGGCAGTGCAGTAAAAGAAGGCCTCGCATTGCGAGGCCTTTTTTTCGCCAGGCTGTTGAACTCAAAGGAAAAGGCTTGTAAAGTGCGCCCCGCAGTAAGTCGCCCTGAAGGGTTTCTGCTCCCCAAGCAGGAATCTGAAATAAGTTGCAAATCATTAACTTGAAAGCAATTTAGGGGGTTGACAGAGGTGCTTAAGATTGTAGAATAGCGCGCCTCAGACACACGAACGCAGCGATGCGAACGAGTCGAAGAGGTGAAGCAAGCTTCAGAGTTGTAAATTGAAATATGTAGTTCCGTGATAGCTCAGTCGGTAGAGCAAATGACTGTTAATCATTGGGTCCCAGGTTCGAGTCCTGGTCACGGAGCCAATTTCAAGCCGGGGTATAGCGCAGTCCGGTAGCGCGCCTGCTTTGGGAGCAGGATGTCAGGAGTTCGAATCCCCTTACCCCGACCATTTTTGGGTCGTTAGCTCAGTTGGTAGAGCAGTTGGCTTTTAACCAATTGGTCGTAGGTTCGAATCCCACACGACCCACCATTTTTGAAACCAGTTAGCGCTGGAATCGAATCTTAAGATCAGAGGCCAAAAGCGCTGATCGAAGAAGGCGCCTTTCAAAGGTGCCTTTTTTTACCGGGGTATAGCGCAGTCCGGTAGCGCGCCTGCTTTGGGAGCAGGATGTCAGGAGTTCGAATCCCCTTACCCCGACCATATTAAAAATCCTCGTATCGAAAGATACGGGGATTTTTTTTGTCTGCGGTAAATGCAAAAAAAGCCCCGCTTCTCGATGGAGAAGCAGGGCTTGGGCCTTCAGAGGCTTAGCTATTGTCTTTCAGGTGCTCGAACAAGCCCTTCGGCATTTTTTTGCCATTGGCTTCGTAGTTGGCTTTCACGTTATCGAAAGCCTCTTGTTCGTCGATTTGGCCGTCATGGTTGGTGTCGATCTTGTCGAAGTCAGCCTTGGGTGCCACATTCAGGAATTCCGCGCGGGATACCTTCCCGTCATCATCGGTATCGGTTTTGGCCATAGAGGCATCGCCGCACTTGCCTTCGCCACATTTACCTTCAGGCGTCTTCACGACCTGTTCGACCGAGGCCAACAGGTAGCCTTGAGTCAGCGGTTGCGAAGCGAATACAGAACCGGACAACATCATGCCTCCGGCCAGGACAGCGCCGAGCAGGCCGGCGGTGTTTTTGCTGAGAGTAGTGGTACGGGACATTACAAATCTCCTGGGTTGCACGACACAACCGCTCGATAAAGGACGCCACGGGAGTGCGGCGATGACCGAAGCAGGCAGTGCCTTGCTCGGGTGTGGCCATTTAGCGGGCGTGGTGTATCGCTACTGTGTCGTGCAAGGGGGGGCTTTGTAAGCGAAGGGATGGAATCGGTGGGGAGATACAGAGAGACACACAAGTGTCCGCAGGTTGGACCGAGGCGCCTGCATCGCGGGCAAGCCACGCTCCCACAGGTTATGTGTCGACCATGGAATCTGGGTACGACACATAACCTGTGGGAGCGTGGCTTGCCCGCGATGAGGCCCTAGTTGACGCCGAAGATCTTAATGCAGCTTCAGCCGCGGCTCAGTCCCGCGCCCAATCTTGCTACCCAGCATCAACATCGCCGTGCGGAACGCGCCATACAGCGCCATCTGGTGCATGCGGTACAGCGACACGTAAAACATCCGTGCCAGCCAGCCCTCAAGCATTACGCTACCGGTGAGGTTGCCCATCAAGTTACCCACAGCCGAAAAACGCGACAGCGAAATCAGCGAACCATAGTCGGTGTACTTGTACTCCGGCAGGGATTTGCCTTCGATCCGCAGTTTCAGCGATTTGGCCAGCAACGATGCCTGCTGGTGCGCAGCCTGCGCGCGCGGCGGCACATTACGGTCGGTGCCCGGTTGTGGGCAGGCCGCGCAGTCACCGAAGGCGAAGATGTTCTCGTCGCGGGTGGTTTGCAGGGTCGGCAGCACTTGCAGCTGATTGATGCGGTTGGTTTCCAGGCCATCGATGTCCTTGAGGAAACCCGGCGCACGAATCCCGGCGGCCCAGACTTTCAGGCTGGCGTTGATCACTTTGCCATCGGCGGTAATCAAGCTATCTGCCGTCACTTCGCTGACTGCAGCGTTGGTCATCACGTTGACCCCGAGTTTCTCCAGGGTTTTATGCACAGGCCCGCCGATCCGCTCCGGCAGAGCAGGGAGCACCCGTGGACCGGCCTCGATCAGGGTGATATGCATGTTTTCCGGTTTGATCCGATCCAGGCCGTAGGCCGCGAGTTCATGGGCGGCGTTGTGCAGTTCCGCTGCCAGTTCGACCCCGGTGGCACCGGCGCCGACGATGGCCACACTGATCTGCTGCACCGCGTCAGTTTGCCCGGCGTGGGCGCGCAGATAGTGATTGAGCAGTTGCTGATGGAAGCGCTCGGCCTGTTTGCGGGTGTCGAGGAACAGGCAATGCTGCGCCGCGCCCTGCGTGCCGAAATCGTTGGTGGTACTGCCGACGGCAATCACCAACGAGTCGTAAGGCACTTCGCGCGCCGGCACCAGTTCCAGGCCCGCCTCGTCATAGGTGGCGGCCAACTGGATTTTCTTCTGCGCACGATCGAGCCCGCTCATGCGCCCCAGCTGGAACTCGAAGTGGTTCCATTTTGCCTGGGCAACATAGTTGAGTTCGTCCTCGGAAGAGTTCAGGGAACCTGCCGCCACTTCATGCAACAGCGGTTTCCAGATATGGGTCAGGTTCGCGTCGACCAGCATCACACTGGCCGTGCCGCGCTTGCCCAGAGTCTTACCCAGACGGGTAGCCAACTCCAGACCGCCGGCGCCGCCGCCAACGATGACAATACGATGAGTCATGGGGATATCTCGCAAGGCTAAAAGAAATCGGTGCAATTACCCGAGCGAGCGCGATGCAGCTCATAGCGTCAGGTAACTGATAAGTCGGCTCAACAGGCCTAGACCAATGGTCACTGCCAACACCAGCACCAGGAGCATCCACGGCCGGAAAGGCCGGCGCTCGACTTGGTGCTGGGACAGGCGCAGGTACTCTTCGACATGCTTTTGGTCGTCCGGGTTCAGGCGGCTGGTCATATTGGGCCTCGTCAGGTAGACGTTGCTGAATGTTTAGAAGCTACAGCGGGGGGATCCTGCGTTGAGCGGAGCATAGTCGCTGGCTGGAATGGCTCGACATTTACCGTATCGTGCAGGCGAATAATTCCACTTTGTAACACTCGGCGATCAACTCCTGCAACGGACTCACAGGCTGATTCCGACGTCGAAGACGATGCTGCGACCCAGGTTGCTCCGCAGAAAATCCGGGGCATCCGGGTGGGCGAATAGCACTCGGGCGAAGGTCGGGCCGACCAGCGACAACGAGCGCCAGCCCTGACGCAAGTATTCGGTGGGCGGCGGAAAGTGGCTGTTGAGGTCCAGCACTTCGCGCTTGAGGCTGGCGAAGGCGATGATGTCCAGCTCCCCCAGGTCCATGCCGCGCTCTTTGTAGTTGTGGGCTTTTTTGCGCAAGGTCGGCGCCAGCCTCAGTAGAAATTCATTGGCCGGGATCCGCCGGGGCTTGGCCTCGCGGCGCACCAGTTGGCTCAGGGAAAACGCGCTGCGCCGACGTTGCAGCTCATCGCGCCATTCGTCGTTGAGGCGCCGGCCTTCGTCGAGCACGAAAAATACCTCGAAATTCGCATCGCGGAACAACACGTCCGGCGGCTCTCCGGCGGGGGCAAATTCATCGGCGCGATAGGGAATGTTCAGGCCTTGCAGCAGGCGCTGGCAAACCCAACGCTCACGCTCCCATTTGCGGGCATTGGACAGGAACGTGTTGGCTTGCTCGGCCGCAATGGTCAGCAGGCGTAAATAATCTGAGTCATCCATAGGCCCAAGCTTAGCGTTCATTTGCGACAAGCAGAAAGCGTGAAGCGGTAAACGGGGCGCTGGGCACTCGGAACGGACGGTGTAGACTGACGGGCATTACGCATATGCGCTCAAACAAGGAGTAGAACGTGAAATATTGGCCGGTGTTATTGCTCAGTCTTCTGCCTCTTTGGGCCCAGGCACTGGAGGTTGGCGAGCGCCTGGCGCCGTGGACCTTACTTGATCAGTTCGATCAGGCCTTCACGCTCGATAACCAGACTCAGACGCTGCTGGTGGCGCGCAGCATGGACGCCGCCAAGCTAATCGGCGCCGCTCTGCAGGACCAGCCCAAGGGCTACCTGGAGGCTCGGCACACGGTATTTGTCGCAGACATCCAGCGCATGCCTCGACTGATCGCGAAGATGTTCGCAGTACCGGCCATGCGCGATTATTCCTATCGAGTGATGCTTGACCGTGATGGTCGCGTGGCGCCGCGCTACCCCGGGGCCGTGGATAAAGTGCTGTGGCTGCAGCTCAAGGACGGTCAATTGGTGGGGCAGCACGAATACGCCTCGGCGGCACAATTGCGTGAGGCACTGGAGAAGGCTCTGCCATGATCGGCGTATGCCTATGGGCGTTCACGCTGCTGTAGCCTTTCCATGTTGTGTTTTATGACATCCATCACCGCAGCGGTCATCACTGAGGTGGAGACACCAAACATCAGGATTCCGTTGGCTGCCTCCAATGGGCCAAGCAGACGCCAGCGAGAGGACATGACGATGTCGCCGTAGCCCAGCGTGGCGAAGTTGACCGCCGAGTGATACAGCGCGATGGCGAATTCGTCGAACTCATCAAGCAGCGTGAACAGCGTGGCCCAGATGGCAATCTGCACGAAATTACTCAGCAACATCAGCAGCATGACCATCGATAACAACAGGATATTCAGCCATTGCGATTCAGCGGGTTGGGCATGCCTGAAATGCACGTATTGGCGCAGGCATATCGTCACGAAAATGGCTTGCAGTATCAGGCAGAACAGCATCACGGGAAGGCCGGTCAATAGATTCAACAGCATGGGAATATCCTCTGCCGTCAGGTCTGTCCCTGGTTGTCTGGCCCGGGTTCTTGCACTTGATCCACCCATTCCCAGAACAGCTGATAGCCGACCGCGAGTATCACTGGGCCGATAAACAGGCCGAGGATACCGCCCGTGACCATGCCGCCCAAGGCTCCGATCAGCACCACCGGCATCGGTACATCGACGCCACGACCCAGCAGCAACGGTTTGAGGACGTTATCGACCAATCCCGCGATGAAGAGATAGACGGCAAACACAATAGTCGCCGTACTGGCACCTTCGCTCATGAAAACAAAGACAATGACCGGAAGGGTAATCAGGGTCGCCGGTAATTGCATGATGCCAAGAAGCAGCACCGCCAAGGCGAGAAGGCCGGCACCGGGGACGCCCATGAACACAAAGCCGATGCCCACCAACAGCATCTGGATGAAGGCGATACCAACCACCCCCAACGCCACTGCCCGGATGGTGGCGGTGCACAGATCGGCGATTTTCGGTCCGTTGATCGGACCGCTGAAGCGCGAAACGATTCGCACCGCGCTGCGGTGGCCGCTTTCGCCATACGCTAAGAAAATACCGGCAATAATCAGGGCGACGATGAATAAAAGGAGCCCCATGCCGACACCCGCAAGCTTGCTCAGCAGGGAGAGACTGACACCTTTGATCTGCGGTATGAACTTCTGTGCCAGATCGGGCAGGTCAGTGGTGGCTTGGGACCATAAGTTATAAAGAGGTTCTCCCACCAGTGGCCAGCTGGCTACCGCATCGGACGGTGGCGGAATATGGAAATTGTCGGTTTTGACCATGGTCATGACCCTCTCCACGGAATCCGCAAGCGAGGCTCCCAACAAATAAACAGGCACGATAAGAATACTGATGGCGATCAATACGATCAGCGTCGCAGTGATCCCTTCTTTGTTTCCCAGCTTGCCTTTGAACCTGACTTGCAAGGGGTAGAGGGTGATTGCCAGGATCACCGACCATAGCATCAGATCGAGGAACGGGCTGAATATCTGAAAGCAGAACATCACCAGAACGGCAATCACTCCGGCACGAATCAGTATGTCGAGCAGGTCTCGGGAAAAAATCTTTTCGAGCATGGGCGTGGGAACCATTGATTACCTCCAGTAGAGAGTGGCAAAGGCTGCGTTCGGTAAGTCCAGCATAGACGGGCTGGCGACGTGCTGGCCGCAGGAGAGCCTGTAAACATTGATGAAGATCAGTCGCTGAGTGTTTCCGCTGCCACTCAGCGATCCTGGTCCTCCCAATCCACCGGATGAATCATCAGATAGCTGTCGACTGCAGTGCCTATTGTCGGAAAGAACGCCGTTTCGCCAAGCCGCGCGAAAAGCCCGAATCGCTTCAGCTTGTCCTTGACCGGGTCCTTCATCTCGGCCACGCACAACTTGATGCCCGCCGCGTGCAAGGTTTCGTCCAGTTCCACCAGCATGTCGGCAGAGGTCACGTCCACGCTGGTGACGGGTTCCGCCGCGACGACCAACCAGCGCACTGGCGTGGGCGACGCAGCCACTGCGTCGAGCACTCGGTCATGGAACAGCTCGGCGTTGGCGAAAAACAATGGCGCATCCCAGCGAAACAGCACTAGGCCGGGTACAAGGCGCGCGTCGGGATAGCGCTTGATGTCGTGATAACCTTTGACGCCTTCCGCGCGTCCCAGAACGGCAGAGTAAGGACGCCAGCCATCCCACAGAAATTCGATGACGGCGATCACGATGGCCAGGCCGATACCTTCAATCGCGCCCAGCACGGCCACGCCGACGGTACAGACGATTGACAGCCAGAACTCCCAACGCTGGATTCGATAAATTCGTCGCAGGTCGGTGACTTCGATCAGGCCGATGGCTGAGGCGATCACCACCGCAGCCAGTGCGCTGGTAGGTAAATCCTTCAACAGGTCCGGTGCCACCACCAGCAGTAAGGCAACGGCAAGCGCGCCGATGATTCCGGTCAACTGGGTTTTGGCGCCTGCAGCCTCGGCCACGGGCGTACGTGACGAACTACTGCTGATCGCAAACCCCTGAAAAAATCCGGCGGCCAGGTTGGCGACGCCGAGGCCCACCATTTCCTGGTTCGGGTCCACATAGGTGCGGGTCCGCGCCGCATAGACACGCGAGAGCACGCTGGTATCGGCGAATGAAACCAGGGCAACGGCGCAACCGCCGATCAGGACGGGGACGATATCGGCGCGAGTGATCCAGGGGATGGCGAACGCAGGCAAGCCTTGTGGAAGAGAGCCGAGGACCGATATTCCAGCGCGCGCTGCAAGGTCCAGCACACCCACGGCGACGGTCGCCCCTGCCACGGCGATCAGAATGCCCGGCACGCGCTTGTTGCCCTTGAGCAGCATAATCACCACCAGAGTAGCTGCGCCGACCATGAAGGCGGTCCAGTTGGTTTTCCCCTCCATTACCGCTGTAGCAATCGCCCACAGGTTTCTCAGCGGGCCGTCGGATTCAATCGAAAAACCGAAAAACTTGGGCAGTTGGCTGATCAATACCGTCAGCGCGATTCCATTCATGTACCCGTAGCGGATCGGTTTGGAAAGAAGCTCCGTGACAAAGCCCAGGCGCGCTATGCCGGCCAGGATGCACACCACCCCCGATACGATCGCCATCATGCTCGCAAGGGCGATGGCACGATGCGGATCACCGCCGGACAGTGGCAGCACGACGGCGAGAATGACGGCAGCCAGCGAGGAATCCGGCCCCAGCACCAGAATCCGGCTGGGGCCGAACAGCGCATAAGCGAGCAGCGGAACGATGGTCGCGTAAAGGCCATAGATGCCAGGTACGCCCGATGCCACCGCGTAGGCGATGCCGACAGGCACCAGCATCGTGGTCAGTACCAAACCGGCCACAAGGTCGTGCCTCAACCAGGCTATTTTGTACCCGCGTAGCGTGCGCAGTCCCGGCAGCCAGCGATCCCAACCGGCCTTGTCGCCGCCGGTATCCCGATGGGCAATCCGGCCCGGTTCCGGGACGGGAGGCGAAGCATCCGAATGGCTCATAGGACTGTGGCCCTTTGGTGTACAGCGCAGATCCGCTTGAACGTGCCGGTCAGAATTTTTCTGGAATTCGCCGCAGCGGATGATTCGGTTCACGATAGCCGCCTGATTTCTGCCGTTTGGGCAAAATCACCTTCTCGCGCGGTACATTCTTGTACGGAATGCGGCTGAGCAAATCAGAGATGATGTTGAGGCGGGCCCGTTTTTTGTCGTTCGAGTTGGCCACAAGCCACGGAGCATGATCGGTGTCGGTCGCCTTGAACATGTCGTCGCGTGCGCGCGAGTAGTCATACCAGCGGCTGTATGACTTGAGATCCATTGGCGTCAGTTTCCAGATTTTACGGCCATCCTTGATCCGTGCTTCGAGCCGACGGGTCTGCTCCTCTTCGCTGACTTCCAGCCAGTACTTGAACAGCATTACGCCCGAGTCGACCATCATGCGTTCCATGAGGGGGGCCAGGCTCAGGAAACGGGTCACCTGCTCATCGGTACAAAATCCCATCACACGCTCGACCCCTGCGCGGTTGTACCAACTGCGATCGAAGATCACCACTTCGCCAGCCGCTGGCATGTGCGCCAGGTAGCGCTGCATATACATCTGGCTCTTCTCGCGATCGGTCGGTGCAGGTAGCGCCACCACTCGAAAGACACGCGGGCTCACCCTCTCGGTGAGTGCCTTGATCGTCCCACCCTTGCCGGCGCCGTCGCGTCCCTCGAAGACGATACAGATCTTGATGCCCTTTTGTTTCACCCATTCCTGCAACTTGACCAGTTCGACATGCAGCCGGCGTAACTGCTCAAGATAGTCTTTGTTCTTCAGTTTCAAGGGTTCAGCGGTGTTACGTTTAACAGGGGTTTTCTTCTTGTCCTTTGCCATGACCAAAGCCTCACAAATGCCAGTCGCATTGCTTCGAGCAAAACTGGCGTCAGTCGTGGACGGCCCTCTGCTCTTGACGTTCAACTCCATACCAACCGCGTGAGTCTAGTCCATGGTTCAACCTCCATTTCCTTGTCGTCACCGAACAGTGAAGAATTCGGATAAACCTCTACCTTGACCTCGGATTCTCTACTCGGGGTAAACGCACGACACGGCCAGTCAGAAACGCCGGTATAGACTGAGCGCTATCACGATGGGAGAAACGCGTGAAATATAGAACGGTGTTGCTGCACACTCTTGCGCTTATGTGGGCCCAGGCGCCGGCAAAGGCACGCCCATGATTGGCGCCGAACTGCTGTCATCGCAAAGCCTCACAGTCGGCTGGCTGATTTACGTGCCGGTGGTGATCTGGGCTGTCTGTCGAGCGCCCTGGGTTGAATTGTTCAGCGATAGCCGCCGCCAGCATCTGCTGTTCGGCACGGTATTCGCGCTGTTCATGCTCTGGCTGGTGCGACGGGACTTTGATACCGGCGTGTCCTATCACTTCATCGGCATGACGGCGGTGACGTTGCTGCTGGATTGGCCGTTGGCGATTGTCGGCGGGTTGGTCGCGCAAACGGGATTGGTGCTGCTCGGGCGGCAGGACATGGCGGCCATGGGGGTCAACGGCGCGCTGCTGATTCTGCTGCCGGTGCTGATTACCGAGTGCTGCGCCATCCTGGTCGAGCGCGCGCAGCCGCGTAATCCCTTTGTGTACATCTTCTGTTCCGGCTTTTTTGCCGCTGCGTTGTCGGCCCTGTTGTGTTTGATTCTGGCGCTCACGCTACTGTGGTACGACGAACGTTTCGCCATGCCGTATTGGCTGGAAGATTTTGTCGGCTATCTGTGGCTGCTCATTTTCCCCGAAGCGTTTATCAACGGCATGGTGGTCAGCGCATTGGTGGTGTTCTGCCCTGAGTGGCTGGAGACATTCAATCGCACGCGCTACCTTTCGGCGCCCTGGAAAGACGACGATCCCAAATCTTGATCCACATCAAATCCAAAAAACGTTGCCGAATCCATGCTCTGGAAAACCTTCAGGAGCAATGGCATGAGTGTGTATGAGTGGGCCAGGCAGGAGATGCGTCAGAGTCTGGATGTGGCGCAAGAGGTGGGCTTCGATCCGGGGTTGAGCCTGCGCGCCTTGCTCAGTGCGGTGGTGCAGCAGAGCAAGGCGGTACGCAATATAGAAGACCTGGCCGATGAGTTGCGGTTTCTCGCCGAGAACCTCGACGAGGGCCAGGATTATGGCTTTATGCGGCCCTGAGGGTCGGGATCAGTGGCGCGGGTCGAAGTCTTCGCTGAACATTTCGTCTTCGGCATCCGGGCTCACCGGGATCTTGTGCTCTTCCGACGCCCAGGCGCCCAGGTCGATCAGTTTGCACCGGTCCGAACAGAACGGCCGGAACTTGCTCTCCGGGCTCCATTCGACAGGGGCGCCGCAGGTTGGGCATTCGACGGTTGGGGTTTGGCTCATGACTGGCCTCCACGCAAAGTAAGGTAAAAGTGATGCAGTCGTTCGACCTCGCTGTGCAGCCAGGCGAGGTCGCGGTCGTTGACCACCACATCGTCGGCGTGGTTCACGCGGTCCTGTCGGCTGGACTGGGCCTTGAGGATCGCCTGGACCTGCTGTTCGCTGGTCTGGTCACGTTGCAGGGTGCGTTCGATCTGTAACTGTTCCGGGGCATCGATCACCAGGACCCGTTGGGTCATGGCGTACTGCCCGGACTCGATCAGCAGCGGCGAAACCAGAATCGCGTAAGACGATTGTGCCTTGGCCAGATGGTGGGCTATTTCTTCGGCGATCAGCGGATGCAGCAGTGCTTCGAGCCAGCGGCGTTCATCCGCCACTTCGAAGATCAGCTTGCGCAGCGCCGCGCGATTCAGTTGACCGTCTGCTTGCAGCACGCCGGGGCCAAAGTGCTCGGCGATCTTCGCCAGTGCCGGGCGACCGGGTTCCACCACCCAGCGAGCCGCATGGTCGGCGTCCACCACATGCACGCCCAGATCGATGAAGTGCTGGGCTGCCGCGCTTTTGCCGCTGCCGATGCCGCCGGTCAGGCCGAGAATCCAGGGTTTTTCCACAGGGGTATTCATTTCAAACCGACAAACTGCCAATAGAAGCCGGTTATTTGACCACCCCAGAGCAAGGCAATCCAGCCGGCAATGGCCAGATAGGGGCCAAAGGGCAGCGGAGTCGAGGTTTTTGCGTCCCGCAGGCGCAACAAAATTACCCCGATGATGGCGCCCAGCAGCGATGACAGCAGGATGGTCAGCGGCAGGATCTGCCAGCCGCCCCAGGCGCCGAGCATCGCCAATAGCTTGAAGTCACCATAGCCGATGCCGTCCTTGCCGGTGATCAGCTTGAACAGCCAGAACACGGTCCACAGCGCCATGTAGCCGGCCACCGCGCCCCAGAGCGCGTCATGCAGTGACACGAAGAGCCCGAAACTGTTGACGATCAACCCCAGCCATATCAACGGCAGCACCAGCACGTCCGGCAACAGCTGGTGTTCGGCGTCGATCAGGCTCATCGCCAAAAGGCCCCAGCTCAGGACCAGCACCATGCAGGCCTGCCAACCGAAACCGAAATGCCAGGCGACGAACGCCGACAGCGCGCCACAGGCCAGTTCGGTCAGCGGGTAACGTTTGCTGATCGGCGTCGCGCAGTTCGAGCATCGCCCACGTAAAAACAGGTAACTGAGCACGGGAATGTTTTCCCACGCTCGAATCCGATGGCCACAGTCTGGGCACTCGGAGTGAGGCAGTATCAGGTTGTAAGCCGGGCCGGGGGCTTCGGGTGGCAAATCCAGTACGTCATGGGCCTGCAGGCGCCATTCACGCTCAAGCATTTTCGGCAAGCGCCAGACCACCACGTTGAGAAAACTGCCGATCAGCAAGCCGATCACCAATGCGGTGATCGTGAAGGCCAGTGGGTTGAGACTCAAAAAATCGTTCAAGGACATATCAGATCGCTGAGCCGAGTTGGAAGATGGGCAGGTACATCGCAACGACCAGGCCGCCGACGACAACCCCCAGTACCACCATAATGAACGGCTCCATCAGACTGGTCAGGTTATCGACCATGTTGTCCACCTCAGCCTCGTAGAAACTCGCGACCTTGTCGAGCATGTCGTCCAGAGCGCCGGACTCTTCGCCAATGGCCGTCATCTGAATCGCCATGTTCGGAAAGATACCGGAGGTGCGCATGGAAAAATTCAGCTGCATGCCGGTGGAAACGTCCTGCTTGATACGTAACACCGCTCGCTTGAACACGATGTTGCCGGTCGCGCCCGCCACTGAATCCAGGGCTTCGACCAATGGCACCCCGGCGGCAAACGTCGTCGACAAGGTGCGGGCGTAACGGGCCACGGCGGACTTGTACATGAGCGCGCCAACCAACGGCAGTTTCAGCAGCCAGGTGTCCATCCGGTCCCGCAGACCCGGGGACTTTTTCAACGCGTGACGTACGCCGAAGAATGCTCCAGCCAGCACGCCGAGCAGCATCCACCACCAGGCCTGCATGAACTCCGACAAGCCGATGACCATCACGGTGAATGCCGGCAGCTCGGCGCCAAACCCGGAGAATACCGACTCGAATTGCGGCACCACCTTGACCAGCAGAATCCCGGTCACGATGATCGCGACGAACACCACGGCCAGCGGATAGGTCATGGCTTTCTTGATCTTGGCCTTGAGGCTTTCACTCTTTTCCTTGTAGGTCGCCACCCGTTCCAGCAGGGTATCCAGAGCGCCGGCCTGTTCGCCGGCATCAACAAGGTTGCAGTACAGCTCATCGAAATACTGGGGTTTTTTGCGCAGGGCAGCGGCGAAGCTGTTACCGGCCGCGACTTCCTGTTTCACCTCGTCCACCAGCTTGCGCATGTTCGGGTTATCGAAGCCCTCGCCGATAATGTCGAACGATTGCAGCAACGGTACGCCGGCTTTCATCATGGTCGCCATCTGCCGGGTAAACAGGGCAATGTCCAAGGGCTTGATGCGTTTGCCGGCACTGAAAATGGATGCGGTTTTTTTTCGCACCTTGCCCGGGTTGATGCCTTGCTTGCGTAACTGCGCCTTGATCAGCGCGGGATTTTGGCCGGTCAATTCGCCGGTCATTTTTGTGCCTTTTTTGTCTGTGCCTTCCCAGGCATATACGCTGATTTTCGCTGCTTTGACCGCCATGTTCAGTCCTTGGTGACCCGGTTGATTTCTTCAAGGCTGGTGATGCCTTGCATGGCCTTGAGCAGGCCCGAAGTACGCAGGTCGTTGAAGCCGTCCTTACGCATCTGGATGTCGATTTCCAGTGAATTGCCTTCGGCCATGATCAGCCGTTGCAGGTCCGGGGTGTTCTTTACCACTTCATAAATCCCTACTCGCCCTTTGTAACCGCTGTTGCATTGATCGCAACCGACCGGTTCATAGATCGTGAACGAGCCGATGCGTTCCTCGGGAAAGCCTTCTTTGAGCAACGCCTCGCGGGGAATGTCGATGGGCTTTTTGCAATGACTGCACAGTTTGCGCGCCAGGCGCTGGGCGATGATCAGGCTGACCGAGGTCGCGATGTTGAATCCCTGAATCCCCATGTTGTGCAAGCGGGTCAGGGTTTGCGCGGCGCTGTTGGTGTGCAGGGTGGAAAGCACCATGTGTCCGGTCTGGGCAGCCTTGATGGCGATTTCGGCGGTTTCGAGATCGCGGATTTCACCGACCATGATCACGTCCGGGTCCTGGCGCAGAAACGAGCGCAGCGCCTGGGCGAAATCCAGTCCCTGCCTGGGATTGACGTTGACCTGGTTGATGCCTTCCATGTTGATTTCTACCGGGTCTTCGGCAGTGGAGATGTTGATGTCGACGGTGTTGAGGATATTCAACCCGGTATAGAGCGACACGGTCTTGCCCGAGCCGGTGGGGCCGGTTACCAGAATCATCCCCTGTGGCTGCTTGAGGGCGGCCATGTACAGGTCTTTTTGCTCGGGTTCGTAGCCGAGGGCGTCGATGCCCATTTGTGCACTGGAAGGGTCGAGGATCCGGATTACCACCTTCTCGCCCCACAGGGTCGGCAGGGTATTGACCCGGAAGTCGATGGATTTGCTTTTGGACAGATGCATCTTGATTCGCCCGTCCTGGGGTTTGCGCCGCTCGGAGATGTCGAGACTGGCCATGACCTTCAGTCTCGAAGCAATGCGGTTGGCCAGTTGCGTCGGCGGCCTGGCGACCTCCCGCAGCATGCCGTCGGTGCGCATCCGCACGCGGTAGATTTTTTCATAGGGCTCGAAATGCAGGTCGGAAGAGCCGCTCTTGATCGCATCGAGTAGCATCTTGTGGACGAAGCGAACCACGGGCGCGTCATCGGTATCTTGCCCTGCAATGGGGTCCTGTTTCTGCTCATCGACCGACTCGATGTCCAGCCCGTCGAGGTCGACATCGGCCATGTCTTCGAGGCCGGTGGAGTGGTTGTCGAAGAATTTTTCGATGGCATCGCTGAGCTTGTCTTCCTCCACCAGGATGGCTTCGGTGCTCAGCCCGGTGCTGAACTGGATGTCGTTGATGGCTTGATGATTGGTCGGGTCGGAAATCCCCACGAACAGCTTGTTACCACGCCGCCAGAGGGGCAGGGCATGGTGCTGACGGATCAGCTTCTCGCTGACCAGTCCTCGGGGTTGGGTGTCCTTGTCCAGGCAGTTGAGGTCCAACAGGGCCATGCCGAAATGCTCCGAGGCCACCTCGGCGACCTGCCAGCTTTTCAGCAGTTTGTTTTGCACCAGATAGCTGACCAGAGAAATTCGATTGCGTTGGGCTTGTTGATACGCCTGTTGCGCACTTTGGTCAGTGATCAGCTCGGCCAGTACCAATTGCTTGGCCAGACCGCTAAGGGCAATGTCATTCATTGGGATTCCGGACGCAGGCAGTTAATGACTTATAGCCTAGTCAAGCTGTGGAACCAAACCAGCCGGTGTGAGGTGACAAAAAGTGTCAGATAGTGCGGATCCTTGGAGTAGGAAAGGTCTTTACCGCGATCTCGCGCCCCGCAGGCAGGGGCGCACGCGGCTTGGCATGACCTGTGCTGTGCCTTGTTCAGATCATGAGATATCGACTCATGCATGGAGCCTGTCTATGAAAAATCAAAATGGTTTTACCTTGATCGAACTGCTGATCGTCGTGGCGATCATCGGGATTCTGGCGACGTTTGCGTTGCCGCAGTATTCGAAGTATCAATCGCGGGCGAAAGTAACCGCTGCTCTTGCAGAGATTTCGGCATTGAAGGTGCCTTTCGAAGACATTATGAATCAGGGCACAGATCCTACCCTCACATCGATCGGCGGTACGGCGACTACAGGTAACTGCACGATTACGGCATCGGGTACCTCCTCTAGCGGTGTGGGCACTATTGCCTGCACGATCCTCAATGCTCCAGGGCCTGTGCTCAGCAAAACCATTACGCTTTCGCGTACCCTCGCCGGTGGCTGGACATGTGGCACCACGGTTGCGCCGGAGTACAGTCCAAAAGGCTGCACCGCCAGCGGCACCTGATTCACTTTGCCAGGCATACCCAGTGCCCCGCCTCTCACGAAGCGGGGCATTTTTTATGGGGCATTTTGGAGGGCGTCGGATAATCAGGAAAACTCCGACAATTCATGGCTTTAGGCCTGCGCTAAAACCCGCAAGTTGCATGTCGATAATTTTGTACTCATGCATTTTGCATGATTTCGAAAATTGTCATTGTTATTAAGTTATTGATTTATATGTATTTATTTTTTATCGAACAGTTGGCACAGCGTTCGCACTCTCTCAGGTAACCCTGCTGACAAGACGACACGCAGCAGACTTTCCAGAAGAACAGGAGTTACTCGTATGAAGAAGTTCGCGATCGCTGCCGCTACTGCTACCGCGCTGACCCTGACAATGGCCAGCGCTGCATTTGCACAGACCACCCAAACCACCCAGGCTCCCATGACGCTGGCTGCCGGTGAAGTGACCAAAGCCAAAGAAGCTACTTCCGATACCTGGATCACTACCAAAGTCAAAGCAGACCTGGTGACCGAAAAAGGCATTCCAGGCACCGACATCAAAGTCGAAACCAACAAAGGCGTAGTGTCGCTGTCGTCCACCGTTGCGGTGACTGACGCTCAGAAAGCAACCGCGGTGGCCATCGCCAAGAAAATCAAAGGCGTCCAAGCGGTGTCCGCTGACGGCCTGAAAGCCGAGTAAGGCAAGGCTTCTCGCCTGGACCGGGAGAAGGTGCGGTAGACGGGCCGAGTCATACGTCTGCCGCGACTTGAGAGTTCATGCGAAAGGCCACAAGGACGTGGCCATTACAGGCCCCGGCATTCGTGTCGGGGCCTGTTCTATTGGGAGCAATGCAAAAACAACTGTGGGAGCGAGCCTTTGTGGCGAGGGGGCTTGCCCCCGTTGGGGGTGCGGAGCGCCCCTGAAACCAGGCACCGCGATCTTGAATGGGAATGCGATGACCGATTTACGATTGCTTCGCAATCGAACGGGGGCAAGCCCCCTCGCCACAAAGGCTCGCTCCCACATTGGTTTGTGGTGGCTTCAATTCCCACGCTTGCTGGTGATTCGAACCAACCGGTTTCCTTCAAAGCGCAGGTACTGGTACATCCCGCTGTTGGGGCCGTAGGTCCACTCCTCGACCTGAAACTCTTCCCTCCGATTGGCGCTGCGCTTGTAGCCCAACACGTCACGAGCAACGGGCTCTCCGCATTTCTGCAGCACTTCGCCGGACCTGTCCCCGACGCTGATCAATTGACTGCCGCAGCGCAAGGTATCGGCCGCCGCTGCCTGGCCGGCAGCCAGCGCCAGGGTCAGGCTCAGAAGCCAGCGTGCGCCCATCACTCGGCATCCAGGTGCAAAGGCGTGATAACCCGGCCATCGCTTTCTGCCTCACCGAGGCTGGCGTCGATGAAGTACACACGGTCATCGGCCAACTGACCTTTGTCCACCAGATAATCCTTGATGCTGCTGGCCCGCTCTTGCCCCAGTTGACGCAACAGCACCTCGCTGGAGCTCCAGAACGCGATCACACCTTCACGCATTTTTTTACTGCGTTCTTCCTTGCCCAAGTCCTTCCATTCGGCGGGCGGCTGGATCTTGAGGCGTGTGCGGTAGATCCCTTCAAGCAGCGGGCCTTTTTCGTTGTCCGGTACGTCCAGCAACGAGGCCTGGGCCGGCACTTTGTCACCGCGACGCTGGAGCATTTTGTAGTAGTTGTACTGGTATTCCCGCTCCAGGCGCTGCTCGGCAATCAGCGGGCCATCGCTGCTCTTGGCGGCGGTGCCTTCGATTTCCAGGCGCAGGGCTGGACGCTCCTTGAGCGCTTGGGACAGTTTGACCAGCGCCGTTTCGGCGTCTTTGCTCAGGTCGCTGGAACCCGGTGCGAACGCCACCGTGCCCAAATCTTCCGAACCGCCGCCGCCGCTGACCAGACCGCCAATCATTTTGAATGGCGCTGCGGCCGCTTTCACAATCAGATTACGCAGGGTCTGCCAGATAATCGGCATGACACTGAATTGCGGGTTGTTCAGGTCGCCACTCACCGGCAGCTCGATGGAAATCTTGCCGTCGACATCCTTGAGCAAGGCAATCGCCAGTTTCAGCGGCAGGCTCACGGCGTCTGGGCTGTCGACCTTTTCACCCAGTTGCAACTGCTCGACCACCACTTTGTTTTCGGCCAGGAGCTGGCCGTTGGTGATCTTGTAATGCAGGTCGAGATTGAGCCGGCCCTTGCGGATACGGTAACCGGCGAACTTGCCGGAGTAGGGCGTCAAGGTCGTTAATTCCACTCGTTTGAAACTGGTGGCGATGTCCAGGCTGGCCATCGGATCGAACGGGTTGACCGACCCCTTGATGGTCACTGGCGCATAGCGGTCGACCTTGCCTTTGACGTCAACGCTGGCCGGTTTTGCCTGTCGGCTGTCGATGGTGCCGATCTTACCGTTGAGCTGTTGAATGGCGGTGGCGAAATTCGGGGTCAGACTGAAGTCGGCGAAGTTTGCCGAACCGTCATTGATGGCAATGCCGCCAATGTGGATGCCCAGCGGTTTTTCTTTTCCGGCTGCCGGTTTGGCCGCAGTGGTGGTTGTGGTGCCGGAGTCGGCCGGTTGCGGGATCAACAGGTCATCGACGTTGGTAGTGCGATCATCGTTGATCATGAAGCGTGCATAAGGCTGGAACAAGTTGACCTTGTCGATCGACAGGCTGTCGCCATGTTGATAATTCAGGCCTTCGAGCACCAACTGTTGCCACTTGAGGAAGTCGCGGGTTTTCAGGGTGTCGAGGGTATGCAGTTGATCGACCTGGGCGCGACCTGTGACATTGAACGCCAGCGGCTCGGTGCTTTTCAGGTCGACCGCCAGATCACTGCCCAACATGCCGCTGCGCAGTTCAAGACGAATGAACGGGTTGATGTAGGACTGGGCAATCCGCAGGTCGATGTCCTTCGTCTGCACGTTCAGTTTGGCGCTGATCGGGGCCAGATTGACCACGCCATCCGCGGTGATCTTGCCTTGCTTACCCACGCCGGTGTCGAGCTTGAGGTTGAAAGGTGAGCCATTGAGGCTGTCGAAGTTTTGCAGGTCCAGGTTCAGCGGACCCAGCTCCAGGGCCACCGCCGGTTGTGCCTTGCGGTCGGCCAGGTGCACTTGATAATTGCGCAATTGCACGTCTTTGAGCAGCACCTGCCAAGGCTTGCTCGGCGTGGTCGGTTCAGGCTTCGGCGAATCGGCAGCTGCCGGTGTGCTGGTCGGCTCGGCACTGGCCTTGGCGGCCGCTTTGGATGGCTGACTGGCGAACAGTTTTTGCCAATCGAGTTGCCCGTCGGCTTCGAGGGCGGCCCAGGTTTCCAGTTTCTGACTGCGAATTTTGCCGACCACCACTTGCTGTTTGGCCAGGTCTACGGTGGTTTCGCTGATGTCCAGCCGCTCGAGCTTCGCCAGCGGTCGACCATCTGGAGTCTTGATGGCGAAAGGCGCAACGCTGACGGCAACGTTGCTCAGCAGCAGTTCGGTTTCCTTGGCCAGGTTGAGTTTGTAGTCGGTGCTGAGGCTGACCACGCCATCTTCGAGTGCAAGTGGCACAGCATCGCGCACATAGGGCCAAAAGGATTTCATCTTGCCATCGGTGATTTTCAGCTTACCTTCGGAGGCGATCGGGATCAGGCTGAAGTTACCGGTCCAGTCGATCTGTCCACCTGCCGGGCCGATGGCCACCAACGTCATGTCGGCACTGTCTTCGGGCAGGGTACTGAGGTTTTTCAGTTCGAAATCGAGTTTGTCGTAGAGGAATTCGATGGGTTCGCTGGGCCGTGCATCCTCGAAATGTACGGAGCCGCCGGCCAGTTTGATCCGCTCCACGCGCAGCGGGAATGGTTTGGCGTCCGGATCGACCGGGGTCGGTTCGCTGGCGGGGATTTTGAACAGGCCGAGCAGGTTGAGTTTGCCGTCCTTGCCGAAGAGGATTTCGGTCTTGGGTTTGTCCAGTTCGATATCGGACAGGTGCAAGGCCTTGGTCCAGAGGCTGTCGATCTGCAGGTTGGCGTATAGACGTTCGAAGCCCACTTGCTCCTTGCCCGGCTCGCCGATGACCAGGCCCCAAAGGGTGACTTCAAGGCTGAACGGGTTGAGTTCGATCCGCGAAATCGTGGCGGGCGTCGTGGCGTAGTTGGCCAATTGTTGGTTGGCGATTCGCAACGCGATGCCCGGCAAAATCAGAAACCCCAACAGGCTATAAAGAGCCAGGGCAGTCAACAAGGCGCCGATAGCGCGAATCAATCCTTTGGGCATGTGCGGCTTCATCTGTCGGAATCGGAGTGCCTTGGAGTATGGCATGCGTTTACGGTTCCGAAGCAACCAGGCTCTATAGGATTTATCTGATTATCGGTGCGAATTTTCAGAGCTGCAGGATCAGCGTTTTCAGCGGCGGCTGCTGATCCATCGACGGGAAATCGTTGCCCGGCGTCAGCACGCTCCACTCTCGCACCGGGCGCCCGGCCTTTTCTGCGCAGCGCAGAACCTGTTCACGCCAATCGTCCATGCTGACCTTCGCCAAGTTGTTGCAGCAGATCAGCACGCCGTCGTCGGCGGTGGTCAGCAGCGCCGGTTTGAGCAGGCTCTGGTAGTCACGCAACAGGTCGACCGTGCCGAAAGCACTCTTGGCCCAGGCCGGAGGATCAAGCAGCACCAAATCGTACTGACGCGGGTCCAGACGTTGATAGCTCGGCAGTTTCTGGCCGCGACGCTGGCTGATCGGCAGTCCGGCCAGTTGACGAATCGCCGGGAAGTAATCGGACTGGATGAATTCCATCGTCGGCAATTGCGGGTTGAGCAGACCGTTCTCACGACCGACCGCCAGATTACCTTCGGCAAAGTCCAGGTTACACACCTCGCTCGCACCTCCAGCCGCAGCGCTGAGGCCAACGCCACAGGTGTAAGCAAACAGGTTCAGCACACTTTTGTTTTTGCTGTGCGCCTTGACCCAGCCGCGAGCGTTGCGCAGGTCGAGAAACAGCAATGGGTCCTGGCCGGCATGGCGCCCGCGAACCCGGTAGTTCAGTCCCCATTCGTGGCCGATCAAATCTTGCAGGGCGGCTTCGTCGGCGCGGTAGACGGTGTCTTCGCGGTCGATGCGCGAGTTGCCACGGGAACGGTCGTTGTAGACCAGCAGGGTGTCGAGGCCCAGCTGTTGATTGACGATCTCGTGCAGTTGCAGCAGGGCGTCACGCTCCAGCGCCTGATGAAAACTCTGCACCAACAGTTGCGGGCCGTAGCGGTCGATGGTCAGGCCGCCGGCACCTTCCTGGCTGCCGTGGAACAGCCGATAGCAATCGGTGCCCTGCTGATGCAGCTCGGCAAGCAGGTCCTGACGATGATCGAGGGCGGCGCGCAGCGCCTGATTCAAGGAAGACATGCTGAGCGCCTTGCAGGAGGGAATTGGGGGCGCGGGAGTTTAACAGCTATGGGCTTTGAGTTTTGTGGGCAAATCTGAGGGATGTGATGGCGGTGAGGCCGCCTTCGCGAGCAAGCCCGTTCCCACACTGGATTTTTGCCGTTCATAAATCCAGTGTGGGAACGGGCTTGCTCGCGAAGCTTTTAAGCTCTTTGGCTCGCCAGTGCTACGCCTTGGCCTCCGCCGATGCACAACATGGGCTCATTGGTTCAGGCGTCGATCGATCAGCCCCTGCACCACGCTCGGGTCGGCGAGGGTCGAGGTGTCACCCAGACTGTCCAGTTCGTTGCAGGCGATCTTGCGCAGGATTCGTCGCATGATCTTGCCCGAACGGGTTTTCGGCAGGGCCGGAGCCCACTGGATCAAGTCCGGTTTGGCGAAGCTGCCGATTTCCTTGCTGACATGCGCCAGCAATTGTTTCTTCAGTTCGTCGTTGGGTTCGGTGCCATTCATGGGTGTGACGAAGGCATAGATGCCCTGGCCTTTGACGTCGTGGGGGTAACCGACCACGGCGGCCTCGGCGATGCTGTCGTGCAGCACCAGCGCGCTTTCGACTTCGGCCGTGCCGATGCGGTGCCCGGAGACGTTGATCACGTCGTCGATGCGCCCGGTGATCCAGTAGTCGCCGTCCTCGTCGCGACGTGCGCCGTCGCCGGTGAAGTAATAGCCGGGGTAGGGCTTGAAGTAGGTTTCGATCATCCGTTTCGGGTCGCCGTAGACGCTACGGATCTGCGCCGGCCAGCTGGACTTGATGGCCAGTATGCCGCTGCCGGCGCCTTTGATTTCCTTGCCATGTTCGTCGAGCAACACCGGCTGCACGCCGAACATCGGTTGGGTAGCGCAACCGGGTTTGATCCGTTGGGTGCTGACCAGCGGGCTGAGCATGATGCCGCCGGTTTCGGTCTGCCACCAGGTATCGACAATCGGGCAGCGCTGCTCGCCGACCGTATTGAAATACCACTCCCAGGCTTCCGGGTTGATCGGCTCACCGACGGTGCCGAGTAACCGCAGGCTCTCGCGGGACGTTTCCTTCAACGGCTCGGGGCCTTCACGCATCAGCGCACGCAACGCGGTCGGAGCGGTGTAGAAGATGTTCACATGGTGCTTGTCGATCACCTGCCAGAAGCGCGAGGTGCTGGGATAGCTCGGCACGCCTTCGAAGATCAGCGTGGTCGCCCCGTTGGCCAGCGGCCCGTAAACGATGTAGCTGTGGCCGGTGACCCAGCCGACATCGGCGGTGCACCAGAAAACCTCACCGTCGCGATAGTCGAGGACGTACTTGAAGGTCATGGCCGCCTGCAACAGATAGCCGCCGGTGGTGTGCAGCACGCCTTTGGGTTTACCGGTGCTGCCAGAGGTGTAGAGGATGAACAGGGGGTCTTCGGCGTCCATCGGCTCTGGCGGGCAGTCGTCGCTGACGTCGCGCAAAGCCTGGTGGTACCAGATGTCCCGATCATCGACCCAGTTAACTTTGCCTTGGGTGCGTTCGACCACGATTACGGTATTCACGTCGGGGCAGCTTTGCAGCGCAGTGTCGACGTTCTGTTTGAGCGGCACGAATTTACCGCCGCGCACGCCTTCGTCGGCAGTGATCACGGTGCGGCAATCGGCGTCGAGGATCCGGTCACGCAGCGAGTCCGGGGAGAAGCCGCCGAACACCACCGAATGAATCGCGCCGATCCGCGCGCAGGCGAGCATGGCGTAGGCGGCTTCGGGGATCATCGGCATGTAGATGCATACGCGGTCGCCTTTCTTCACGCCACGGCTTTTGAGCACGTTGGCCAGTCGACAGACGTGGTGATGAAGTTTTTTGTAAGTGATCTGGGCGGATTCGGCGGGGTCATCGCCTTCCCAGATAATCGCGATTTGATCGCCGCGTTTTTCCAGGTGACGGTCGATGCAGTTGTAACTGACGTTTAACTTCCCTCCAGCGAACCAGCTCGCCTCACCGGTTTTCAGGTCGTAACGCTGGACGGTTTGCCACGGCGCGCTCCAGTCGAGAAAGCGTGTGGCCTGTTCGGCCCAGAAGGTGCTGGGGTGTTCGATGGATTGGCGATACAGGCGTTGGTAGTCGTCTTGACTTAACTGTGCAGCCCGGCGGACGGCATCGGCTTTGGGGAACGTGCTGATATCGAACATGACGGTTCCTTATTCTTGTTGCGACAAGTAATAAAGATGCGCCGAGTGGGGAAAGGGTTCAAGTCAGCTGCCGATCGGTGTGGAAGGGGCCTTGCCGAAAAGTTTGTGACCGACACAAACCAATGTGGGAGCGAGCCTGCTCGCGATGGGGCATGACATTCAATATCAGTTTGAATGTCAGACCGCTATCGCGAGCAGGCTCGCTCCCACAAGGGCAACCGGGTGGCGTCAGATCAACCGCGGTGACGACCGCGGAAGTAGTTGATCAAGCCTTGGGTGGAGGCATCGTCGGCCGGGGTTTCTTCGCTGCCGACCAAGCGGTTGTAGACGCCTTTGCCCAGCTCTTTACCCAGTTCCACGCCCCACTGATCGAAGGCATTGATGCCCCAGACCACGCTTTGTACGAAGACTTTGTGTTCATACAGCGCAACCAATGCGCCAAGACGACGCGGGCTGATGCGTTCGACCACCAAGGTGTTACTCGGACGGTTGCCCGGGATCACCTTGTGTGCCGCCAGCTTCTGCACTTCGTCCTCGCTCATGCCTTTGTCACGCAGCTCGGCTTCGGCCTCGGCGCGGGTCTTGCCCAGCATCAGCGCCTGGCTTTGCGACAGGCAGTTGGCGTACAGCCACTGGTGGTGGTCGGACACCGGGTTGAAGCTGACGATCGGCACGATAAAGTCGGCCGGAATCAGCTGGGTGCCTTGGTGCAGCAACTGGTGATAAGCGTGCTGACCGTTGCAGCCGACGCCGCCCCAGATCACCGGGCCGGTATCGGTGGACACTGGCGTGCCGTCCTGACGCACGCTCTTGCCGTTGGATTCCATGTCCAGCTGTTGCAAGTGTTTGGTGATGTTGCGCAGGTAGTGGTCGTACGGCAGGATCGCGTGGCTTTGCGCACCCCAGAAGTTGCCATACCAGACGCCGAGCAATGCCAGCAGCACTGGCATGTTCTGTTCGAATGGCGCGCTCTGGAAGTGCTGGTCCATGGTGTAGGCACCGGACAGCAGCTCTTTGAAGTTCGACATGCCGATGGCCAGTGCAATCGGCAGACCGATGGCCGACCACAGCGAGTAACGCCCGCCGACCCAGTCCCACATCGGGAAGATGTTTTCTTCGCGAATACCGAATGCTACCGCCGCCGCGTTGTTACTGGAAACGGCGATGAAGTGACGGTACAGCTCGGCTTCCGAACCACCTTGAGCCAGGTACCAGGCGCGTGCGGCCTGGGCGTTTTTCAGGGTTTCGAGGGTGTTGAAGGATTTCGACGAGACGATGAACAGCGTGGTCTCGGCGCGCAGCTTCATGGTCAGTTCGTGGAATTCACTGCCGTCGATGTTCGCCAGGTAATGGCAGCGCACGCCTTTCTGGGCGTAGGACAGCAGCGCTTCGGATACCAACTCAGGGCCGAGGAACGAGCCACCAATGCCGATGTTCACCACGTCAGTGATCGGCTTCTCGGTGTAACCGCGCCACAAACCATCGTGGATGCGGCCCACGAGGTCGGTGATCTGGTTCAACACCTTGTGCACATCGGGCATCACGTTGACGCCGTTGACCGACAACTTGTCGCCCACCGGGCGGCGTAGTGCGGTGTGCAGGGCAGGACGGCCTTCGGAGGAGTTGACGATTTCGCCATCGAACAGCGCTTTGATCGCGCCTTTGAGGTCGACTTCGTTGGCCAGGCCCACCAGCAGGTTGCGGGTCTCGGCGTTGATCAGGTTTTTCGAGTAGTCGAGAAACAGGCCGCAGCTGCTAAGGGTGAATTGGGTAAAGCGCTGCGGATCGGCATTAAAGGCTTCGCGCATGCTGAAATCCTGCATGGCTTGGCGGTGGTCATTCAACGCTTGCCAGGCGGGCAGAGCGGTAACGTCGTGAGGAGTGCGGTAGTACGCCATCGCTGCGGTTTTCCTTTTTACTTGAACAGCCTTTTGAACACTAAAAATCCCGGAGAGCCGCGGGTGGGCTTCCGGTCAACTGCGTCGACACGATTTCTGGCGCAGGGCGAATACAGTAAACCTCGCGCTGCAATCTGTCTTGACTTTGTCTGACCTGCTCCCGGTACTTTTTTAACATTTAAGCAGGGAGCGGTCCGACAAACGGAAGGCTGGCAGAGGGGGCGGCTCGATCAGGCGACCTGAACCGGAATGGCATTACTGGTGTGGCTCAGCTCGTTACCTGGCGCCATGTAGAGCATGCGCGGCTTGAAGTTGAGCAGTTCGGCTTCGCTGTAATGGGCGTAAGCGCAGATGATCACGCGATCGCCGACCTTGGCCTTGTGCGCTGCGGCACCGTTGACCGAAATCATGCGCGAACCTTCTTCACCACGAATCGCGTAGGTGGTGAAGCGTTCGCCGTTGTCGACGTTGTAGATCTGGATCTGTTCGTACTCACGGATGCCGGACAGGTCCAGCCATTCGCCGTCGATGGCGCAAGAGCCTTCGTAATCGAGTACAGCGTGGGTGACTTCGGCGCGATGCAGCTTGGCCTTGAGCATGATGGCGTGCATGAGTGTTTCCCCAGGTCGGAATCGAACGGCGGGCAGTTTGCCCGAAGGCTTTAGTGGCAGCAATACGATGTAAGAACTGTCGCAGATCCAATGTGGGAGCGGGCTTGTGGCGAGGGGGCTTGCCCCCGTTGGGCTGCGAAGCAGCCCCAAAATCTCTGATGTACCAAAGATCTTGTGAGTGCTATGCACTCAAACGGGGGCAAGCCCCCTCGCCACAGGCCTGCTCCCACAGGGTTTGGTGGTGTTTATGCGGGCGCGTCGAGATTCAGATGCAAGTTGTCGATCAACCGCGTCGTGCCCAGGAACGCCGCCACCAGAATCACCAGATCCCGATCTTCCGCCGTCGCCGGACGCAACGTCAGCGCATGGCGAATTTCCAGATAGTCCGCACGCAGGCCAGCGGCTTCAAGCTGTTTGGTCTGCTCGTTGATCAACGTCGGATAATCGCGCTCGCCCTGTTTGATCGCGTCGCTGATCCGGGTCAGGGTGCGATAGACCGCTGGCGCGATGGCCCGCTGTTCTTCGCTGAGAAAGCCATTGCGCGACGACAGGGCCAGACCGTCGGCGGCGCGTACGGTAGGCTCACCGATGATCTGGATCGGCATGTTCAGGTCATGCACCAGGGCACGAATCACCGCCAGTTGCTGGAAGTCTTTCTGGCCGAAGATCGCCAAGTCCGGCTGGACCATGTTGAACAGCTTGCTGACTACGGTCGCCACCCCTTCGAAATGCCCCGGACGGCTGGCGCCGCACAGGCCTTCGGACAGTTGTGGAACGCTGACGCGGGTCTGGCCGGCCATGCCGTCGGGGTACATTTCTTCGACGGTGGGGGCGAACAGCAGATGGCAACCGGCCTGGAGCAGTTTCTCCTGATCGGCGGCCAGGGTCCGCGGGTACTTGTCGAGGTCTTCGCCGGCGCCAAACTGCAGCGGGTTGACGAAAATGCTCGCGACCACGAAATCCACCCGTTGTGTGGCTTTGGTAATCAGCGCGATATGTCCGCTGTGCAGGTTACCCATGGTCGGCACGAAGCCGATGCGTTTGCCTTCGCTGCGGGCACGAGCCACGGCGGCCCGCAATTCGTGTACGGTTTTTACGGTGTTCATGCAGAGAATCCGTGTTCGATGCCAGGGAAAGTCGCCGCTTTGACTTCAGTGACGTAAGCGCTCAAGGCAGCTTGAATGCTGGTTTGGCCAGTCATGAAGTTCTTCACGAATTTTGGCACGCGGCCGGTAATGGACAAGCCAAGCATGTCGTGCAGGACCAGTACCTGGCCGTCGGTGCCGCTACCAGCGCCGATGCCGATCACCGGGATCTTCACCGCCTGGGTGATTTCTTCGGCCAGTTCGCTGGGCACGCATTCGAGCAGCAGCATGGCCGCGCCGGCCTGTTCGAGGGAGATGGCATCGGCACGCATTTGCCGCGCCTGGTTCTCGTTGCGGCCCTGGACTTTATAGCCGCCAAGGATGTTGACCGATTGCGGTGTCAGCCCCATGTGCGCGCACACCGGGATGCCACGTTCGGCCAGCAGACGGATCGAGTCCGCGAGCCACAATGCCCCTTCAACCTTGACCATGTGTGCACCGGCCTGCATCAACAGGGCGCTGTTGGTCATGGTTTGTTCGATGGTGGCGTAGGCCATGAAGGGCAGGTCGGCGAGGATCAGGGCATCGGCGTTGCCACGTTTGACGGCTGCCACGTGGTAGGCCATTTCAGCGGTGGTCACCGGCAGGGTGCTGTCGTGACCTTGCAAGACCATGCCGAGGGAGTCGCCCACCAGCAGCACTTCAACCCCGGCCTCATTACAGGCATGGGCGAAGGTCGCGTCATAGCAGGTCAGCATGGTGATCTTTTCACCTTTCTGCTTGAGGCTCTGGAGCGTGGTCAGGGTGATGGCTGGCATGAAAAAATCCTCATTACAGGCGCTATGGAAACTACTGCGAGTAACGCGCGTGATTCGTCATTTATACAGGCGCACCTTCTTTCGTGGTGCTTGTAAGGCCTGGATTACGCCCTTTGGCGCCGCGTTGGCGGCAGCGGGACGCCTATAGTCGTGAGGAGAACCCGGGAAGTCAATTGCGTGTGTTACCGCGTTGTTACGTGTGGGGTGTTACCGGTGTTACTGATGCGATTCAGCAGGTTTTTGTTGCTGCAAATCTTTGATACGACAGAAATCATTGTGGGAGCGGGCTTGCCCGCGATGGCGGGCTATCAGTCAACATTGATGTTGAATGTAAAGTCGCTATCGCGGGCAAGCCCGCTCCCACAGGGTTTTTTGTCAATTTTGGGAGAGGCGTTCCAACCCGACGAACGGGCAGGCCGCGAGCAATTCTGTGAGGGTGCGACCATCAGCCAAACGCAGATCAGCCGGTGCCAGCTCGGCCAGCGGATAGAGCACAAAGGCCCGTTCCTGCAGGTGATAGTGGGGGACTTTGAGGCGAGGTTCGTCGATCAGTCGATCGCCAAACAGCACGATGTCCAGATCCAGCGTGCGCGGGCCCCAGCGTTCAAGGCGCTCGCGGCCTTGGTCGTTCTCGATGGCTTGCAACGCATCCAGCAGCTCCAGCGGCGCGAGGCTGCTGTCGAGCGCGGCGACCGCGTTGGTGTAACGCGGTTGGCCGGGCAGCAGCGAGTCGCTTTGATAAAACCCGGAAACCCCAATCAGTTCGGTCTGCGGCAACTGCGCCAGCGCCTCGACAGCGCTGCGCAACTGTTCGGCGGGGTCAGCCAGATTGCTGCCCATGCCGATGTAAATGCGTTCCATGCTTACTCGCCTGTAGCGCTCGGTGCGCCGGCCGCGCGCTTGCGCTTGGCGCCGCCGCTGCGGCGACGTTTGCGTGGAGCGCCAGTACCGTCGTCCTTGCCGCTGAGGTCGCGGATCATGTCCCGGCGTTCGCTGTCGTTGGCGTCCTGATAGTCGGTCCACCATTCGCCCAGGCCATCGGTCTGCTCACCGGCGCTTTCACGCAGCAGCAGGAAGTCGTAACCGGCGCGGAACCGCGGGTTGTCCAGCAACAGGTCGGCGCGTTTGCCGCTGCGCCGTGGCAGACGCTCCTGCATGTCCCAGATCTCGCGGATCGGCATGGTGAAGCGTTTCGGAATGGCGATGCGCTGGCACTGTTCGGCGATCAACTCGTGAGCGGCTTCCTGCATCGCCGGAATCGGCGGCATGCCGCGTTCTTGCAGGCGCAACACACGGGCCGGCAGGGCTGGCCAGAGCAGGGCGGCAAACAGGAACGCCGGAGTGACCGGTTTGTTCTGCTTGATCCGCAGGTCCGTGTTGATCAGCGCTTCACTGATCAGCGTGTGCGTGTAGGTCGGGTTGTACTCCAACGCTGCCGCACTGGCCGGGAACAGCGGATCGAACAACTGCAGGTCGACCAGCATTTCGAAGGTGTCCGCGGCATAGCCGGAGAGGAACAACTTGAGCACTTCTTCGAACAGACGAGCCGACGGGATCTCGCGTAGCAACGGCGCCAGCTCGCGGATCGGCGTGGCGCTGTGTTTTTCGATGCCGAAATTCAGCTTGGCGGCGAAACGCACGGCCCGCAGCATCCGCACCGGGTCTTCCTGGTAGCGTTGCTTCGGATCGCCAATCAGGCGGATCAGATGATTGCGGATGTCGTGTACGCCGTTGGCGTAGTCGAGAATGCGTTCGCTGACCGGATCGTAATACAAGGCGTTGATGGTGAAGTCGCGACGTTGCGCGTCTTCTTCCAGAGTGCCGTAGACGTTGTCACGCAGAATGCGCCCGCTTTCATTACGAGACGATTGGTTGCTGTCTTCGTCCTCGTCGTTTTGCGGGTGATTGGCGCGGAAGGTCGCGACTTCAATGATTTCGCGGCCAAAGTGGATATGCACCAGTTTGAAACGCCGACCGATAATCCGCGCGTTGCGGAATTCGGCGCGTACCTGTTCAGGCGTGGCGCTGGTGGCGACGTCGAAATCTTTCGGTGTGATGCCGAGCAGCATGTCACGCACACAGCCGCCGACCAGGTAAGCCTGGTAACCGGCGTTCTGCAGGCGTTCGACGATATTCACCGCGTAACGGCTGAACCGTGCCTTTTGCAGCGAATGTTGGCCGCTGTTGAGCACTTCAGGCGTACTGCGAATGTGTTGCGTATGACGCTTGGGAGAACGGAATGACTGGAACAACTTCTTCAGCATGGGATGCACTGTTTGAAGGAATGTTCGGCCATAACGAAGAATGACCGCATGATGGGCGGGGATTCTAGCATTTAGTCGGGGGATGGTGTAGGAAGCTGCGCAAGTGCTTGAAGGAGATGTCTGGCATGGGGTTTTGTAGCAACTGCCGTGTGGCGAGGGGGCTTGCCCCCGTTCCAGTGCGCAGCACTGGCATGATTTCGGAAACGCTCAAGAGCTTGGGGCTGCTTCGCAACCCAACGGGGCGATGCGGCGTTCCGACAAGCCCCCTCGCCATAAGAAACCACAAGGGGAGCCGAAGCTCCCCAAGAAGTAGTTGCGTGCTCTATTTTTATTATTGGTTTCGGGCTTTTTGTTTTTGTTGAGTGCCCTCGCCATGAAGTTTTCCTTCATGACCCTCCCAATCGGGAGCCAAGAGCAAACGGATTGCTTTGGTCGCTGTGTTGCTGTGATCGTTCGATCCAACCAGTTCAGGCACTGTCTTGAGACAGTTTTTTATTATTCTCGGCCTGGTCGTGGGGCAAGCCCCAAATGCAACGCCTCTCCAAAAGAATCAGTTAGCTACGCCTCTCGCCGTCTTGTTTTTATTGTGCGTGAGTCGATTCGTCTTATTTTTATTGTCTTGTACTTTGCTTGTTATTGTTCTTGTACTAAACATATAGCAGGGTGCGTGCCAACTTTTGTGAAGGCCAGTAAAACAAGGGGTTAGGCGGGCTGATGGTGTTTTTCGAAGCCCAAAAAAACCGGGGCTTCGTTACCGTAAGCCCCGGCTTCTGTTACGCGAAAAAGCTGAGGTAACAGTTTTTTCACAATGTCATGTGTTACCCGCACATCCGACAGGTGCGGTTCAGCTCTCGCTGGCCACTCCGGTCTTGCGCCGCGGAATGCCCAGGCGCTGACGGCGTTCCCACAGACATTTGCGACTGACCCCGAGTTTGCGGGCCAGTTCGGTTTCGGTCATGTGGTCCTGATGCTCGAGAACGAAATGCTGGAAGTAGTCTTCCAGGGACAAATCTTCGGTCGGTTCGTGGCTGGTGTTACCGGCGCCATTGCCCTGCTGGGGCGCCAGGCCAATGAAGTCGTCGTCATCCAGATCGCTCAGTTCGATGTCGATGCCCAGCAGCTCTGCGGAAATCTCCGGGCTTTCGCACAGGATCACCGCGCGCTCGACTGCGTTTTCCAGTTCGCGAACGTTACCCGGCCAGGAGTAATGCCGAATCGCCTGTTCGGCATCCAGGGCGAATTTCAGATCGGTACGGTTGACCCGTGCGCTCTGCCGCGCGAGGAATGCCGTGGCAATTTCATTGACGTCCGCCCCGCGCTCGCGAAGGGCCGGCAGCTTCAAGGCGATCACGTGAAGACGGTAATACAAGTCTTCACGGAACTGGCCAATCTTCGCCAGGCTCTTGAGGTCCCGGTGGGTCGCGGCAATCAGGCGTACATCAACCTTCTGCGACTGTACCGAACCGACCCGGCGGATTTCTCCTTCCTGCAACACACGCAGCAGGCGGGCCTGGGCTTCCAGTGGCAATTCGCCGATTTCATCGAGGAACAAGGTGCCGCCATCCGCCGCTTCCACCAACCCGGCACGCCCGGCACTGGCGCCGGTAAACGCGCCTTTTTCGTGGCCGAACAGTTCGGACTCGATCAGGCTCTCCGGAATGGCCGCGCAGTTCACCGAGATCATCGGCGCCTTGGCGCGTTTGGACAGGTTATGCAGGGCGCGTGCTACCAGTTCTTTACCGGTACCGGATTCACCCTGGATCAGGACGTTGGAATCGGTCGGCGCGACTTTACGAATCTTGCTGTACAGGTCCTGCATCGGTGGGCAGGAGCCAATAATGCCGATTTCGCCGTTGCTGTTGTCGACACCGTTTTTCGCGGCGCCATTGGTCGTTTTGCCGACGACCGGTTCACCGCTGGCTTGCGCCGATTGACGGTCACGCAGAATTCGCGCGACGGCCTGGAGCATTTCGTCGTGATCGAAAGGCTTGGCGATGTAATCCACCGCGCCCATCTTCATTGAGTCGACGGCCGAACGCAGACTGGCGTAGCTGGTCATGATCAGCACCGGAGTGCCCTGGCCAAGTTTGATCAACTCGGTACCGGGTGCGCCCGGCAAACGCAGGTCGCTGACGATCAAGTCAAATGTGGGGATGCTGAAACGCTCTTGTGCTTCCTGCACGGATCCGGCTTCGCTGACCTGGTACTGGTTACGTTCCAGCAGACGGCGCAAGGCGGAGCGGATAATTGTTTCGTCTTCGACGATCAAAATGTGCGGCATTGATTCGATACTCTCGACGGTCTCAGTTCACAGCGGACGTCGCTTCGACATGACGCGGCAAAGTTACCCGGATACGGGTGCCGCGTTGGCTTTGAACATCAGCCGGGCTGTCGATGGTGATTTGTCCATAATGCTCTTCAACGATGGAATAGACCAGTGCAAGGCCCAGACCGGTGCCTTCGCCAGGGTCTTTGGTGGTGAAGAAAGGTTCGAACAATCGGTCCATGATGCTCGAGGGAATACCGCTGCCTTCGTCTTCGACGATCAGGTCGACCGTGTGTTCGCCGGCTTCGCTCTTGACTCGCACCGCACTACCTGGAGGCGAGGCATCGCGTGCGTTTGAGAGCAGATTGATCAATACCTGGGCCAGACGCTGCGGGTCGCCTTCGACCCAGTGATCAGGGTCGCACAGGTTGTAGAACTGTACTTCGAAATTGCGCCGGTTCAGGGCCAGCAGGCCGATGGCATCCTGGGCCACTTCCGCCAGACAGACGGGCTCGTCGCTGTGCTGATGACTGCCGGCGTGGGCGAAGCTCATCAGCGACTGAACAATGCGTGATACGCGTTTGGTCTGCTCGAGAATCTGCCCACTGATCTCCGTGAGTTCGGCATCTTCCTCACGCTCTTCGCGCAAGTTTTGCGCGAGGCAGGCAATGCCGGTGATCGGGTTGCCGATTTCATGAGCCACGCCGGCTGCCAGTCGACCGATGCTGGCCAGGCGCTCGGAGTGCACCAGTTTGTCTTCGAGCATCTGGGTTTCGGTCAAATCTTCCACCAGCAGCACCAAGCCGCTGTTACCTGGCGCCAACGGTTCATCGATCGCCGCTTTGTGCAGGTTCAGCCAGCGCGTCTGACCGTCGAGGGCCAGATGCTGTTTGTGCAAATGCTCGTCCGGCAGATTGATGAAGCCTTGCAGCAGTTCTTTCCACGGATCGCCAATGGTGCTCAGGCGCGAACCGACCACACGCTGCGCCGCAATCCCGGTCAATTCCTCCATGGCTTTGTTCCACATGAGGATTTCCTGATCCTTGGCCAGCGAGCACACGCCCATCGGCAATTCCTGCAAGGTCTGGCGGTGGTAGCGGCGCAGGGCATCGAGTTCGGCGGCAAGGCCGGTGAGGCGCGAGTGGTAGTCCTCAAGGCGGCTTTCGATGAAGTGGATGTCTTCGGTGACGTAGTTTTCGCCACCAGCCTTGTAGGGCAGAAAGGTTTCGACCATGTCCTGCGCCACGCTCGGCCCCATCAGGCCGGAGAGGTTGGCTTCGATACGGTCACGCAGGCGGCGCAAGGCGTATGGCCGGCGTTCATCGAACGGCAGATAGAGGTCACGCAGCGCCTGTTCGACTTCTTTCTGCGCGGCCTTGGCGCCCAGCGGCTTGGCCAGTTGCGTGGCAAATTCCTGAGGCGAGGCGGCATGCAGTTCGCGGCGTTGCGGGCGGCGAACGTTGTCCACCGCGCAGGCTTCGGCGGCGCTGGCCTCTTCGGGGCTGGCGTTGGTGAACAACGAGATCAGGGTGAACATCAGCACGTTGGCGGCCAGCGAGGCGATTGCTGCCATGTGCCAACTGGTGTCGTCCAGCACATAAATCATGTTCAACAGCGGAATGTAGAAGCCTTGCAGATTGCCGACCAGCGGCAGCAGCATGGTTACCAGCCATACCAGAATCCCTGCCAGTAGGCCGGCGATGAAGCCGCGACGGTTGGCGGTCGGCCAGTACAGCACCGATAACACCCCCGGCAGGAACTGCAACGTGGCGACGAAGGCGACGATGCCGAGGTTGGCCAGATCCTGCTCGGCACCCAGCATCAGGTAGAAACCGTAACCGGCCATGATGATCGCGACGATCAGCGCCCGGCGGGTCCATTTCAGCCAACGGTAGATATTGCCTTCGGCCGGCGGCTGGTAGAGCGGCAACACCAGATGATTCAGCGCCATGCCGGACAGCGCCAGCGTGGTGACGATGATCAGGCCACTGGCCGCCGATAATCCGCCGACATACGCCAGTAGCGTCAGGGCTTTGCTGTTGGCGGCGATGCCGATGCCCAAGGTGAAGTATTCCGGATTGGTCGTGGCGCCGAGTTTCAGCCCGGCCCAGAGAATCAGCGGCACCGCGAGGCTCATCAACAGCAAAAACAGCGGTAAACCCCAACTCGCACTGACCAGCGAGCGCGGGTTGAGGTTTTCGGTAAAGGTCATGTGGTACATGTGCGGCATCACAATCGCCGAGGCGAAGAACACCAGCAGCAGTGTGCGCCACGGGCCTTCCTGCAATGGCGTGTGCAGGGCGGCGAGGGCGGTCTGGTTTTGCAGCAGCCACAGTTCCAGCTGCTGCGGGCCGTCGAACACGCCATACAGCGCATACAGACCGACGCCGCCAATCGCGATCAGTTTGATCACCGACTCGAAGGCAATCGCGAACACCAGGCCTTCATGTTTCTCGCGGGTAGCGATGTGGCGTGAGCCGAAGAAAATCGTGAACAGCGTAATCAGTGCGCAGAAACTAAGGGCTACGCGATGCTGCACCGGCTCGCGGGTCAGGATGCTGATGGAGTCGGCCACTGCCTGAATCTGCAACGCCAGCAACGGCAGCACGCCGATCAGCATGAAAATCGTCGTCAATGCGCCGGCCCAGGTGCTGCGGAAACGAAACGCAAACAAGTCGGCCAGGGACGAGAGCTGATAAGTGCGGGTGATTTTCAGGATCGGGTACAAAAGCACCGGCGCCAGCAGAAAGGCCCCGGAAACCCCGAGGTAGCTGGACAGAAAACCATAGCCGTACTGATAGGCCAGACCCACCGTGCCGTAAAACGCCCAGGCACTGGCGTAAACGCCCAGCGACAGGGTGTACGTCAGCGGGTGGCGAATGATCGCCCGGGGGATCATGCCCCGTTCGCTGATCCAGGCCACGCCGAACAGCACCGCCAGGTACGCGGCGCTGATCAGGATCATCTGGGTCAGGCTAAAGCTCATCGGCATCTTTTTGGCTCTGCAGAATGAAGGTCACGACAATCAGAATCAGCCAGAGCAAATAAGGGCGATACCAGGCGCCCGTGGCGTCGATCCACCAATCCATGATGGCCGGGGAAAACAGATAAATCCCCACTACCAGGAGCAGGACCAAGCGATAGATGTACATCCCGGCCTCTTTTTTTATGCGCGTGCCCGAAAACGTGCGGCGATGGTAACGGATGGGCGCGCCACTGCAAGTGGCATCACTGCAGTTGCGCTTCAGGCAGCGTCAGTGTGCGCGGGATCAGCGATGCATCCCAGTGGGCAATTCCCCAGTTCAGCACTTCCCGTGGCGCGGCGTCATTCAGTTCGGTCACAGGTGTGTGCCCCAGCGCGCGCAATGCGCGCAGCAACAGCGGCGTGGCCTGATCTTCGGTCAGCGGCGGCGAGCGGTAGGATTTGCCGAGTTTGTGGCCGTCCGGCTGGGTAATCAGCGGGATGTGCAGGTAGCGCGGTTGCGGCAGGCCGAGCAGTTCTTGCAGATAGAGTTGGCGTGGCGTGGAATCCAGTAAATCGGCACCGCGCACGATATCGGTGATGCCTTGCCAGGCATCGTCCAGCACCACCGCCAATTGATAGGCGTAGAGCCCGTCGCGGCGGCGGATCACGAAATCGCCGACTTCCCGGCCCAGGTGTTGACGGAATTCGCCCTGCACCCGGTCGATGAAGTGATATTCCAGCTCAGGTACACGCAGGCGGATGGCCGCGTTCTCGGTGCCGTGCCCCGCGTTGCGGCAGAGTCCGGGATAGATGCCGTGATACGGCTCCAGTTGCTTGCGCGAACAGGTGCAAGCGTAGGCCAGGCCCTGATTGAACAGGCGATTGATGACTTCGTCATAGGCCGCGTGCCGGTCACTCTGTCGGACCATGTCGCCATCCCACTCGAACCCGTAGCTTTCCAGCGCCTTGAGAATCGCCGCCTGAGCGCCGGGCTCTTCCCGTGGCGGATCGAGATCTTCCATGCGCACCAGCCAGCGGCCGCCGACCGAACGGGCGTCGAGGTAGGAGGCCAGTGCTGCGACCAGCGAACCAAAGTGCAGATGCCCGCTGGGCGTGGGAGCGAAACGCCCGATGTAGAGAGGGGAAGTCGTGGCAGTCATGGACGAATGTTACTTTCTCTGGTCGTGCGCAAGTCCCTGTGGGAGCGAGCCTGTGTGGCGAGGGGGCTTGCCCCCGTTGGGCCGCGCAGCGGACCCAGGATCTGCGAGTGCTACGCACTCGGACGGGGGCAAGCCCCCTCGCCACAAAGCTCGCTCCCACAGGTTCTCTGCCGAGGCGAAATTCAGAAACAAAAAACGGAGCGTTCGCACGCTCCGTTCTTCGTTCAAGTCGCAAAGATTACTTGCCGACTTGCTTTTCCTTGATTTCCGCCAGGGTCTTGCAGTCAACGCACATGTCGGCGGTAGGGCGGGCTTCCAGTCGCTTGACGCCGATTTCGACGCCGCAGGACTCACACCAGCCGTATTCTTCGTCTTCGATCAATTGCAGGGTTTTGTCGATTTTCTTGATCAACTTGCGCTCGCGGTCGCGGGCGCGCAATTCGAGGCTGAATTCTTCTTCCTGGCTGGCACGATCTGCCGGATCCGGGAAGTTGGCCGCTTCGTCTTTCATGTGATCAACAGTACGGTCGACTTCCTGCATCAAGTCCTGTTTCCACTTGTTCAGGATCTTGGTGAAGTGAGCGCGCATGGGCTTGCCCATGTACTCTTCGCCCTTAACTTCTTTGTAGGGTTCGAAGCCGCTGATCGACTGGTTCTGCTGTTGCTTTGCTTGGGTGGGCATGAAATGGACCGCCTCTACTCTTGTAATCCATTGCGCAGGATTGCTCCATCACCGACACCTGCCGGCCCTGCGGCTGCAAGCGGGCGAACTTACCAGATCAAATCGGACCGCGCTACTCCCGGATGTCGAGCCCGCGGCCCGTGGCGCTTGCAAAAGATTGCAAAGCCTTGCCTGGCGGCTCTGGAGACCTGATCAATTATTGATTTTAGTCAAACCTGGAGCATACGCTTGAACCGTTTGAGACCAGCGTTATATGGGCTCTGACCGCTTTAGGTTCTCGCTCGTTCCTGCGCTTGGGTAGAATCGATCTTTTCCCCGTTGTAAGGAAGGCTAATGGCTCTGTCCTACAGTGCGCGCAGTCGCGCTATCGAACCGTTTCACGTCATGGCCCTGCTGGCGCGGGCCAACGAGCTGCAAGCAGCCGGCCACGACGTGATTCACCTGGAAATCGGCGAGCCGGACTTCACCACCGCCGAGCCGATCATCCAGGCCGGCCAAGCCGCGCTGACGGCGGGGAAGACCCGTTACACCGCTGCCCGTGGCATTCCCGAGCTGCGCGAGGCCATTTCGGGCTTCTATCAGCAGCGTTACGGGCTGAACATCGATCCGCAACGAATTCTCATCACGCCCGGTGGTTCAGGCGCGTTGCTGTTGGCCAGCGCTTTGCTGGTGGACCCAGGCAAGCACTGGCTGCTGGCAGACCCGGGTTACCCGTGCAACCGGCATTTCCTGCGGTTGGTGGAAGGCGCGGCACAGCTAGTTCCTGTCGGTCCGGACGTGCGTTATCAGCTGACCCCGGACCTGATCGCGCGTCATTGGGATCATGATAGCGTCGGCGCCCTGGTGGCATCGCCGGCCAACCCGACCGGGACCATCCTGACCCGCGACGAATTGGCCGGGCTCTCTGCCGCGATCAAGGCCCGTCACGGCCATTTGGTGGTCGACGAGATCTATCATGGCCTGACTTACGGCACGGATGCGGCCAGCGTGCTGGAAGTCGATGACGGCGCTTTCGTCCTCAATAGCTTTTCCAAGTATTTCGGCATGACCGGTTGGCGCCTCGGTTGGCTGGTAGCGCCTGAAGCGGCGGTCGGTGAGCTGGAGAAACTTGCCCAGAACCTCTATATCAGCGCACCGAGCATGGCCCAGCACGCCGCATTGGCTTGCTTCGAACCCGCCACTATCCAAATTTTCGAGGAGCGCCGAGCCGAGTTCGGTCGACGTCGTGATTTCCTGTTGCCCGCCCTGCGGGAATTGGGCTTCGGAATCGCAGTGGAGCCGGAAGGCGCGTTCTACTTGTACGCCGATATCAGCAAGTTCGGCGGCGATGCCTTCGCGTTCTGCCGGCACTTCCTCGAAACCGAGCACGTTGCGATCACCCCGGGTCTGGACTTCGGGCGCTATCAGGCGGGGCATCATGTGCGATTTGCCTACACCCAAAGTCTTCCACGCCTGCAGGAAGCGGTTGAGCGGATCGCTCGTGGTTTGCGGAGCTGGCAAGGCTGATGCGTTTTCATCCTCCCCTCGAAGAAGGTCGCTTGATTCGTCGCTACAAACGTTTTCTCGCTGATATCGAAACCGTTAGCGGCGAGTTGCTGACCATTCACTGCCCGAACACCGGTTCGATGCTTAATTGCCAAGTCGAAGGCGGGCAGGTCTGGTTCAGCCGTTCCAACGACCCCAAGCGCAAGTTGCCCGGCACTTGGGAAGTCGGCGAAACCCCGCAGGGGCGGCTATTCTGCGTAAACACCGGGCGCGCCAACGGTTTGATCGAGGAGGCGTTGCGGGCCAATGTCATCACCGAGCTGAACGGCTTTACCGAACTGAAGCGCGAAGTGGCCTACGGTCAGGAAAACAGCCGCATAGATTTCCGTCTCGACTACCCGAGCGGGCCTGCGTATGTGGAAGTCAAAAGCGTCACCCTGGGCTTCGATGGCTCGTTGGTGGCGGCATTTCCCGACGCGGTGACCCAGCGCGGGGCCAAGCATTTGCGGGAGTTGGCGCATTTGGCCCGGGACGGAATTCGTGCCGTGCAGCTGTATTGTGTGAACCTGACGGGCATCGACTCCGTGCGTCCTGCGGAAGAAATCGATTCGGCCTACGCGGCGGCGTTACGCGAAGCGGTGGCGTGCGGGGTCGAAGTGCTGGCGTATGGCGTGCACTTGACCCACGAAGAGATGGTGGTCGATCGGCGGCTGGATGTTTTGTTGAACGGTTAAAGCGTGACCCAGATCCCTTGCTCGTCTTCGCGGCAGGGAATGGTGGTCAGGGATTGCCCGGCGCATGGGCCGGCGACGCATTCGCCGTCTTCGATCAGAAACAGCGCGCCATGGGTGGCGCACTGGATCAGGCTGTTGCTGGGGTCGAGAAACTGGTCGGGTTTCCATTCCAGTCCGACGCCCCGGTGCGGGCAGCGATTTTCATACACATACACCCGACCACCCCGGCGCACGGCCAGAAGCTTCTGACCGTCGACGTCGAAACCGCGACTGCTGGCGTCAGCCAATTCGGCGCCTGTGCAAAGAAACTTCATGTCTATCCTCAAAGTCCCGCAGCTCGTGACCTGATAGGTCCGAGCTTGACGTTCAAATGCAAGCAATTATCAAATGGCTGCTCACCCACAGGGCGAGCGCCGGATGCCGAGGATACTTGGCCTGCCCTCTCGATGCCCGGGAAAACCTTTAAAGGAAGCTGTTTATGCGCCTGAGTACCCGCGTTGCTGCGCGCTGTGCGTTCTATCCCGGTACGACCGGCCAATGATCCTTCTGGTTAAACCCCGTGCATTATTCATTGGCCTGAGCCTGCTGTGTTTGCTGGCGATCTGGCTGTCGCTGGCGTTGGGGCCGGTGAGTCTGCCGTTGTTCGATACCTTGCGCGCGGCGTTGCGGATGATTGGCTTACCCATCGCGCCCGACGGGCTGGAGCAGGCCGAGCTGATTCTGGGGCAGATTCGCTTGCCACGCACCTTGCTGGGCTTGGCAGTGGGCGGTGTGCTGGCGCTGTCCGGCGTGGCGATGCAGGGCTTGTTTCGCAACCCTCTGGCCGATCCGGGATTGGTAGGAGTCTCCAGTGGCGCAGCATTGGGTGCCGCCATCGCGATTGTCGGCGGCTCGGTGTTCGGCGGTCTGCCTGAATCCTTCGGTCCTTATCTGTTGTCGGTGTGCGCGTTTCTCGGTGGGCTGGGTGTGACGGCGCTGGTCTATCAATTGGGGCGACGCAATGGCCAGACCAACGTCGCCACCATGCTGCTGGCCGGTATTGCATTGACTGCCCTGGCCGGTTCGGCGGTAGGGTTATTCACCTATTTGGCGGATGACGCGACCCTGCGAACCCTGACCTTCTGGAACCTGGGCAGCCTCAACGGCGCGAGTTATTCGCGACTTTGGCCGTTGTTGCTGGTGAGTGCCGGTGTGGCGCTGTGGTTGCCGCGTCGGGCCAAGGCCTTGAATGCATTGTTGCTGGGGGAGTCGGAGGCCGGTCACCTGGGCATCGACGTCGATGGCCTCAAGCGCGAACTGGTGTTCTGCACGGCGCTGGGCGTCGGCGCGGCAGTCGCGGCAGCGGGGATGATCGGGTTTGTCGGCCTGGTGGTGCCGCATCTGGTGCGGTTGCTGGCCGGCCCCGATCATAGGGTGTTGTTGCCTGCGTCGATATTGGCGGGGGCCAGTCTCTTGTTGTTTGCCGATCTGGTGGCGCGGCTGGCCCTGGCACCGGCCGAGTTGCCCATTGGGATCGTCACGGCCTTCATCGGCGCACCGTTCTTTCTGTATCTACTGCTCAGAGGGCGTGCCTGATGTTGCGAACGCAGAATCTGCAAATCCGGCGCGGTCGAAAGATTGTTCTCACGGACATCACGCTTGAACTCAAACCGGGCGAAGTCCTCGGCGTGCTGGGCCCCAACGGGGCCGGCAAAAGCACATTGCTCGGCGCTCTGTGCGGCGAACTGCATGCGGACCACGGCAGTGTCTGGCTCGATGAGCGCGAGCTGAGTCATTGGGCCGGGACGCAGCGAGCCCGGCGTTTGGCGGTGTTGCCGCAGGTGTCGACCCTGGATTTTGCCTTTCGCGTCGAAGAAGTGGTCGGCATGGGCCGTTTGCCTTATCAAAGCGGGCGGGTCCGGGATGACGAAATCGTCGCCGCCGCGCTGGACGCGGCCGATGCGGGGCACCTATTTGGACGCAGCTATCTGGCACTTTCTGGCGGCGAGCGTCAGCGGGTGCATCTGGCGCGGGTGCTGGCGCAACTCTGGCCGGGGGAGGCGGGGCAAACGTTGTTGCTCGATGAACCGACATCGATGCTCGACCCGCTGCATCAACACACTACTCTGCAAGCGGTGCGCGAGTTCGCTGATCGTGGCGCCGCGGTGCTGGTGATCCTGCATGACCTGAATCTGGCGGCACGTTATTGTGATCGTCTATTACTGCTCGAAGAAGGGCGGCCCGTGGCGCTGGATACGCCGGAGCAGGTGCTACGCCCGGAACCGCTCAAGTCCGTGTTCGGGCTGGAAGTATTGGTGCAGCCGCACCCGGAGCGTGGGCATCCGTTGATCATCGCCCGCTGAGCATTCCATCGAGGTGAGAACATGCATGTGATGATCCTGGCTGTGCTGTTACTGAGTGCCTGTCAGCATGTGCCGGTGGTACCGCCACCCGTCAGCGGCGAGATCCGGGACCTGCGTAGCGGTCAAGCCCTGACAGCGCAGGAACTGCTTGCGCGGTTAGCCAAGCCTTCGCGATTGATCGTCGGCGAGCAGCATGACAATCGTGATCATCATCAACTGCAACTGTGGTTATTGCAGGCACTGAATGAGCAGCGGCCTCAAGGCAGTTTACTGCTGGAAATGCTCACGCCGGATCAACAAGTGCGCGTCGATCACGTTAGGCACTCTTCATCGCTACCCGCTGACTTGCCCAATGCATTGGCCTGGCAACCGGGTTGGGACTGGAATCTGTATGGGCCGATCGTCGGTATTGCCCTGACTCAGCCGTACCCGTTGCTGGCGGCCAATCTGGATGCGCTTGAAGTCCGTACTGTCTATGCCAAACCGCCGACATTGAGCGGTTCGCGCTCCAACGCCCCGATGGTCAAGAAGACGTTGCTGGCACAAATCAGCGACTCCCACTGCGGCTTGCTACCCACATCGCAAATGCCTGCGATGCTGGCCGTCCAGCAACAGCGTGATAGGCGGATGGCCGGGCGATTCCTGGCCGCACCGACGCCTTCACTGCTGTTTGCCGGCGCGTACCACGCACGCAAGGATGTCGGGGTGCCGATCCATGTGCTGGATCTGGGTGAACCTGAAGCACCAACGGTATTGATGCTGGCAGAGGAGGGCGCTGAGATTACGCCGGCCATGGCCGATTACGTCTGGTTTACGCCCGCCACGCCACCGCAGGATTATTGCGCGCAAATGCGTAAACAGTTCGGCAAGCAGTCAGGACAGTAAACCTGGCGAGTTTTCCACAGGCAAAAAAAGACCCGGCAAGAGCCGGGTCAAATAACCGTGATTAGCCTGATGAGGAGATAATCTGAGAGTCCGAACCAAGGGCTTTTCAGAATATCGACCAGTCTCGCGACCAGTTGTGATAATAATAGCGATTCTCATTATCAAGTCAACCGCTGATTTCTAATTTCTGTGGATTTCACCAGTTCCCTTGGTGAAGGCCCTGCAATCATTAGTCTTCAGGATGTGCTCAAGCGAAATTACATCCGTTCAAATCTTGTGGCGTGACGAGATAGCATCCAGCTGTTTGTTCAAGGCTTCCTTGCGTTCGGCGGGAATGTCGTTCCAGTGAACATCCATCAGTGCGCCTTCAATCGCATACAACAACACCTTGGAAGCCCGAAAACCGCGCGTGCGCACGGCCCGATAAGCATCCACAGCTCCCAGCCGGCGCAAGTCCGAGGCACTGTGGATGCCCACGGCATGCAGCCATTGCGCCGACGTCTTGCCAAGATTTTTCAGGTGTTGCAGTTCATCATTCATCAAGCCTCCTTGCGACAGCCGAACGGTGCGTGGGCGAGCCTCTCAGCAGTGTAGCCATCAGTAGGAAAAGCGTGATTGTTTGGTCGGTTTCGACGCAAAAGCTTCTAAGAGGCGGGCTCAAGAAGCGGCGTGAAAAAGCTGCGAGTGCAGTCAGAAGACGGGCGGAGAATTGAGTTTTAGGGGAAAAAAAGTACAGAGTCCAGCGCAAAGCAAGGGCGCCGGACTTGATAGAACGTCGCTTTTAGTGGGTGCGATAACGCAGTCGCGTCCCGAAATTCATCGACATCAGAATCTCATCGGCACTCAGTTCGGGCGGGAAGTAGGCACCTGAGATCTGCGCGTGAGCCAGGCTCGCACCTTCCAGGGATGAGTTGCGAAAATCGATGCCACGCAAGTCGGCAGAGCGGAAATAGGCATCTGTGAAGTCGACGCCGTCGGCGTTCAATTCACGCAGATCGAGACCACGGAAGTCGCCACCGACCATGTCGATAGGTCCGTCTTTCGGGCGTTCATTGTTAAAGCCTGTGATGTTGTCTTTGTGCAGCAAGGCATAAAGCGGGGTGTCGAGAAGTTTCGGCTGGCTCATGTCACATCACCTGATGGTTTTATGACGCCAGTATAGTGCCACTATTTGGCGGCCGTGAAGCCGGTGAAGGCTTCACGGTTGAAATAGTTTTTTACAGGCCTGGCAGGCGTTGGCGAATCTGCGCAACGACGGTATCGAGCGTGCCACTTTCATTGGTCTGGACGCGTTTGCTGCACAGAATTTCTGCTGGCGTCAGGGCCTCGCGGCTGGCTTGCTGGGCGGCGATAACGGTCAGGCTGGCGTCGGACGGATCGTTATTGTCTGCCTGACGTTGCTTCAACCAGCTTTCGATCACCGCTTGTGGTGCGTCGCAGTCGAGGATCAGGAACGGTGCACCAGTGGCTTCGGCGATTTTTGCCGCGCCGTCGCGTTGGTCGCGCTTGAGGTACGTGGCATCGACCACTACCGGGAAACCGGCTCGCAGAATTACACCGGCAACTTCATGCAGACGGTTGTAGGTAGCAGCGCTGGCGTCCGCACTATAAATGCCGGCCTGCGGGTCGTTCGGTACGGTTTGCTCGCCGAACATACGCTTGCGCTCGACATCGGAACGCAGGCGAATGGCGCCCAGCGCTTCCACCAGGCGCATGGCCACGTGACTCTTGCCGACAGCGGAAACACCGTGGGTAATCGCCAGGAAGCGCGAAGGAATGGTGCTGTAGCTTTCCGCCAGGTTGGCGTAGTTGCGGTACTGGCGCAGGGTGGTGGCGCGCTGCACCGGATCGGCCTCGGCGGGCATGCTGAACAGGCTGACCTTGGCGCGAACCAGTGCGCGGTAGGCTTTATAGAAGTTCAGCAGCTCAAGGCCCTGATAGTCGCCGGTCAGCTCCAGGTATTGGCTGATGAAACGGCGCGCCAGACTCTTCAGGCCACGGTCTTCCAGGTCCATCGCCAGGAAACCGGTGTCGGCGTAAACGTCGGTGAAGCGGAATGGTTCGTTGAACTCGATGCAGTCGAAGATCACCACGTTGCCGTCGATCACGGTGGCGTTGCCCAAGTGAATGTCACCGTGGCATTCACGAATGAAACCGTCGGCCTTGCGCTGGGCGAACAACGGCTTGAGGCGTTCGAAGCTGCTTTCGGCCCAGGCTTGCAGCGCCTCGAGTTGCAGCAGATCGGCCTTGTCGCTGAGGAACGGACGGATCTGCTCGAAGTTCTGCCGTACCGGCGCCATGACGCTGTCCGGCGTGCCGGCTTCGTGTTCGGCAGGCACTTTCGGCGCGCTGAGGTGGAATTGAGCGATCTGCGCAGCCATCTCGTCGATGTGCGTGGTGGTCAATTCGCCGTTGGCTTGCAAGGTGCTGAGCAATTGGCTTTGTGGGAACTGACGCATTTTCAGGGCGTAATCGACAACCGGGCCATCGCCGCCCAGTTGTGGCGCCTCGGCGCTGCCAGTAATTGGCAACACTTCAAGATACAAATCATGGGTAAGGCGCTGGTTCAGGCGCAGTTCTTCAGCGCAGAAATGCTCGCGAGCCTCGAGGCTGGTGAAATCGAGGAAGCCGAAATTCACTGGCTTCTTCACTTTATAAGCATAGGACCCGGTGAGCAGCACCCAGGAAATATGGGTCTCGATGACCTGGAACCCTTCTACGGGATGGGGGTAGAGGGCCGGGTTTTGCAGGGCAGCGATCAGGGACTGGCTCACAGGCGATCCTTCAGAGTCTGGGGAAAATTCAAGGCCGCCATTATGGCCGCAAGTCCGCCCGACGCAAACCTCAGCGGGCTCCTGTTGAGGATGAATAAAGTGCGTATAATCCGCCGCCATGACTCGTACTCGATCCCCCCGCACCCCCAAAAAACCACCTTCCAAGGGCTTGCGCCCCTGGCTGGGCTGGGCCCTTAAACTCAGCCTGGTCGGCCTTGTGGTGCTTGCCGGGTTCGCGGTTTACCTCGACGCTGTGGTCCAGGAGAAGTTTTCCGGCAAGCGCTGGACCATCCCGGCCAAGGTGTACGCGCGCCCGCTCGAGCTGTTCACTGGCCAGAAACTGAGCAAGGAAGATTTCCTCACCGAGCTCGATGCCTTGGGCTACCGACGCGAAGCCGTCAGCAACGGCCCCGGCGCGGCGGCGGTCAATGGCAATACCGTCGACTTGAATACCCGAGGCTTCCAGTTCTATGAAGGCATGGAGCAGGCCCAGCCCGTGCGTGTGCGCTTCTCCGGCGATTACGTGGCCGAGCTCTCGGCGACCAACGGTTCGAAGCTTTCTGTGGTGCGGCTGGAGCCGCTGCTGATCGGCGGGATTTACCCGAAAAACCTTGAAGACCGCATCCTGATCAAGATCGATCAGGTGCCGCCGTATTTGCTCGAAACCCTGGTTGCCGTAGAAGACCGGGATTTCTACAGCCACTGGGGCGTGTCGCCGAAGTCGATCGCCCGAGCCATCTACGTCAACACCTCGGGCGGCAAGATGACCCAGGGCGGCAGTACGCTGACGCAACAGTTGGTCAAGAACTTCTACCTCACCAGCGAACGCAGCCTGACCCGTAAGCTCACCGAAGCCATGATGGCGATGTTGCTTGAGCTGCATTACGACAAGCGTGAAATTCTTGAGGCTTACCTCAATGAAGTGTTCGTCGGCCAGGATGGCCAGCGCGCGGTGCACGGTTTCGGTCTGGCCAGCCAATTCTTCTTCGGGCAGCCATTGTCCGAACTGAAACTGCATCAAGTCGCTTTGTTGGTGGGGATGGTCAAGGGGCCGTCCTATTACAACCCGCGTCGCAACCCTGAGCGGGCGCTGGAGCGGCGCAATCTGGTGCTCGATGTTCTGGGGGAGCAAGGCGTTGCTAGCGCCGAACAGGTTGAGGCAGCGAAGAAAATGCCACTGGGTGTAACCACTCGCGGCAAGTTGGCCGACAGCTCGTTCCCGGGCTTCCTCGACCTGGTTAAACGTCAGTTGCGCGAAGACTATCGCGATGAAGACTTGACCGAAGAAGGTCTGCGGATCTTCACCAGTTTCGACCCGATCCTGCAGATGAAAGCCGAAGCGTCGGTCAACGACACGTTCAAGCGTCTGTCTGGGCGCAAAGGAGCCGATGAGGTTGAGGCGGCCATGGTCGTGACCAACCCGGAAACCGGAGAAGTCCAGGCCATGATCGGCAGCCGTCAGGCAAGTTTTGCCGGTTTCAACCGGGCGCTGGACGCGGTACGACCGATCGGGTCGTTGATCAAACCGGCGGTTTATCTGACAGCCCTTGAGAAGCCGAGCCAATACACGCTGACCAGTTGGCTGTCGGACGACTACTTCTCGGTCAAAGGTGCGGACGGTCAGGTCTGGAAACCACAGAACTATGATCGCCGCTCCCACGGTACGGTGTTCCTTTATCAAGGGTTGGCACATTCCTACAACCTGTCGACCGCGCGTCTCGGCTTGGCGGTTGGCGTGCCGAATGTCTTGAAGACCCTGGCACGTCTGGGGGTGAGTCGCGAATTCCCGGCGTTCCCGTCGATGTTGCTCGGTGCCGGCGGTATGACCCCGATCGAAGTGGCGACCATGTACCAGACGCTGGCCAATGGCGGGTTCAATACACCGATGCGCGGGATTCGCAGCGTACTGACGGCCGAGGGCGAGCCGCTCAAGCGTTATCCGTTCCAGATTCAGCAGCAATTTGATCCGGCGTCCATTTACCTGATCCAGAACGCCATGCAGCGCGTCATGCGTGAAGGCACCGGCAGTTCGGTTTACAACGTGTTGCCGAAAACCCTGACCCTGGCCGGCAAGACCGGTACCAGTAACGATTCGCGGGACAGCTGGTTCGCCGGTTTCAGTCAGGATCTGCTGGCCGTGGTCTGGCTGGGGCGCGATGATAATGGCAAGACACCGTTCACCGGTGCCACCGGTGCGTTGCAGGTCTGGACCAGTTTCATGCGCAAGGCCGATCCGCTGCCGCTGGACATGCCGCAGCCGGACAACATTGTTCAGGCCTGGGTCGATTCGCGCACCGGGCAAGGTTCCGAAGGCAGTTGCCCAGGCGCGGTGCAGATGCCGTATATTCGCGGCAGCGAACCGCCTCCTGGCGCCGCTTGTGGTGGTGAAAACCCTGCTGAGTCGGTGATGGATTGGGTCAAGGGCTGGATGAATTAAGCAAAGAGGGTTTCAAGTGAACAAGTGGTTGATTCCAGCAGTGACCGCCGTGGCTTTGCTCAGCGGCTGCTCCACCGTACAGCGTGGTTCGATTCCGGTTGTGGATTCCGGCAGCGCCGTTTCGAACAGTGAGCGGATACAGGCGAATGGCGGTTACCGTCAGACGACAGTAAAACGTCCTGTGCAAGGCCAGACTCAGGCAATCCCGCAAGGTGACACTGGCGTTGTGGTGATGGTGCCGGGTGGTGGCGCTGTTTCCTCTGCTCCGATCAGCACTTCGCCGATTACCCCGGGCCCGATCACTCCGGGGCCGATTGATACCTCGCCGGTCCAGTCGGCACCGATCAACCAGGGCAGCTACAGCATGCCATCGACGCCAAGCGGGATTCCTTCGGCGAACGCCGGTGGCCTGTCTGCCGATGAGCAACTGGACGGTCCTGTCCTGGCGTTGTTGACCACTGCCCAGCAGCAACAGGCCAGCGGCGACCTTAATGGCGCGTCCTCCAGTCTCGAGCGCGCCCAGCGTGTCGCGCCGCGTGAGCCGCAAGTGCTTTATCGCCTGGCCCAAGTGCGTATGGCCCAAGGCGATGCGGCACAGGCCGAGCAATTCGCTCGCCGTGGTCTGACGTTCGCCAGTGGTCGTCCGGCCCTTCAGGCCAGTCTGTGGGAATTGATCGCCCAGGCTCGTGAGAAACAGGGTGACTCCGCTGGTGCAGCGTTGGCTCGTCAGAAGGCCAAGGTCTCGCTGTGATGGATGCACGCTTCCCGAAGATTGCCGAGCAGTTGCTGTTGATCGAACGCGAACTGCGTGTCCAGGGCTGGTGGGACGAAGTTCCGCCGTCCGCTGAAGCGCTATCCAGTGTCGAGCCGTTTTCAGTGGATACGCTGGATTTCGAGCAATGGCTGCAATGGATTTTCCTGCCGCGGATGAAGACCATCCTTGAACAGGATCTACCGCTGCCCAATGCATCGGGGATCCAGGAGATGGCCGAAATGGTCTTCGCCGCTCGCAATGTCCAGGGCAAGGATCGGCAGCTACAGGTCTTGCTCAAAGAGTTCGACCTGTTGATCACCGCCTCCCTCTGACCCCGGTCCGTTGTAGGAGCTGTCGAGTGAGGTTGCGATTTTTTGACTTTGTTTTTAAAAGCAAAATCAAAAGATCGCAGCCTCGTTTCACTCGACAGCTCCCACAGGTACCTACTGGCAGTTTTTCGTAATCTGTTTCTGTGCTTCGGTCATGCGCTCCTGACGTTGTTGGTCGGTCAGACGGCGCGTCTCGCCGTCGACCTCCTCCCGTAGTCGCGGATTATTCTGCAGTTGAGCCAGGTTCGTTCGGGCCTGTTCGCAGAATACTTTTAGCTGGGCTTGCTGCTCGGCGACCTGCTTTTTCACTTTGTTGTCGACGGCCTGTTGATCGCCTATCACGTTGCTGCGCGTTGGTGTACTTGGTTTGCCGACGGGCGGGGCGGGCGTCACCACGAGGGTGGGCTCGTGGCCTGGGGGCGGTTGCGCATCAAAATGGGTAACGCCCTGGGCGTCGACCCATTTATAGATCTGACCCGCCATGCACAAAGGGCTCAGGCTGATCAGCAAGCCGGCGGTAAAGAAGAACGTTCGCATGCCATTTCCTTGTCATGGGTGCGCAATCGAAGCTAACACAGTTGCGGTTTAAAGGTTTTTTCTTGCGTTCTCATGCGCTTAGTTCGAATAAAGCACATTGACGGCTTGACTTGCGATGGGCGAAACAGAAGAATCCAAAGTCCGCTGTAGAGGGACTGCCAGAAGCAGACCCACTCGGTAGATCATGAGGCGCACATCCGCGCCGACCTGTTACACCCGCAACGCGTTACCTCGCGCTGGGTGGGAAAGGCCCGCAACACTTGGGACGATCCCAATACTTGCTCAGTCAGTGCTGACGTAGTCGGCGACCACCGTCGCTCATGCTCTGCCGAGAAGTAAACCTATTAAGACCCGTCCTCTGTGTATGTGGGCGGTATTCTGGCGTTTTAGAGGTGAACAACGTGGAGCTTTTATCTGGCGGTGAGATGCTCGTCCGCTTTTTGCGTGACGAAGGCGTCAAATATATCTACGGGTACCCGGGTGGTGCTCTTCTTCATGTCTACGATGCCCTGTTCAAAGAACCGGAAGTGACTCACATCCTGGTTCGTCACGAACAAGCGGCGACCCATATGGCTGACGGCTACGCCCGTGCCACCGGTAAAGCCGGCGTGGTACTGGTAACCTCCGGCCCGGGCGCAACCAACGCCATCACCGGTATTGCCACGGCCTACATGGACTCCATTCCGATGGTGATCATTTCCGGCCAGGTGCCTAGCACCATGGTAGGCACCGATGCATTCCAGGAAACCGACATGATCGGTATCTCCCGGCCAATCGTGAAGCACAGCTTCATGATCAAGCATGCGTCGGAAATCCCGGAAGTCATGAAGAAAGCGTTCTACCTGGCGCAATCCGGTCGTCCTGGTCCGGTCGTTGTCGATATCCCGAAAGACATGACCAACCCGGCCGAGAAGTTCGAATACATCTTCCCGAAAAAAGCCAAGCTGCGTTCCTACAGCCCGGCCGTTCGCGGTCACTCCGGGCAAATCCGCAAGGCAGCCGAAATGCTCCTGGCGGCCAAGCGTCCTGTGCTTTATGCAGGCGGCGGCGTGATTCTCGGTGGTGGCTCCGCGCCGCTGACCGAACTGGCGAAGATGCTCAACCTGCCTGTGACCAATACCCTGATGGGTTTGGGTGCCTACCCTGGCACCGACCGTCAGTTCATTGGCATGCTCGGCATGCACGGCAGCTACACCGCCAACCTGGCGATGCACCATGCCGATGTCATCCTTGCAGTCGGCGCGCGTTTCGATGACCGCGTGATCAACGGCCCGGCCAAGTTCTGTCCGAATGCCAAGATCATTCACATCGACATCGACCCGGCTTCGATCTCCAAGACCATCAAGGCAGACGTTCCTATCGTCGGTCCGGTCGAGAGTGTCCTGACCGAAATGGTCGCGATCCTCAAGGAAATCGGTGAGACCCCGAACAAGGAGTCCGTTGCCAGCTGGTGGAAGCAAGTCGATGAGTGGCGCGGTGACCGCGGCCTGTTCCCTTATGACAAGGGCGACGGCAGCGTGATCAAGCCGCAGACCGTGATCGAAACCCTGTGCGAAGTGACCAAGGGCGACGCCTTTGTGACCTCCGACGTGGGTCAGCACCAAATGTTCGCTGCGCAGTACTACACGTTCAACAAGCCAAACCGCTGGATCAACTCCGGTGGCCTGGGCACCATGGGCTTCGGTTTTCCGGCGGCCATGGGCATCAAGCTGAGCTTCCCGGATGATGACGTCGCCTGCGTAACGGGCGAGGGCAGCATCCAGATGAACATTCAGGAACTGTCGACCTGCCTGCAATACGGTTTGCCGGTGAAGATCGTCATTCTGAATAACGGTGTACTGGGTATGGTTCGCCAGTGGCAGGACATGAGTTATGGCAGCCGCCACTCGCACTCCTACATGGAATCATTGCCTGACTTCGTCAAGCTGGCCGAGGCCTATGGTCACGTTGGCGTGCGCATCACCGAATCGAAAGATTTGAAGTCGAAGATGGAAGAGGCGTTCGCCATGAAAGATCGCCTGGTGGTTATCGATATTTCGGTCGACACCAGCGAGCACGTCTACCCGATGCAGATCAAAGACGGCTCCATGCGCGATATGTGGCTGAGCAAGACGGAGCGTACTTAATCATGCGGCACATTATTTCCTTGCTTCTGGAAAACGAACCGGGCGCTCTGTCTCGTGTAGTCGGCCTGTTCTCGCAGCGCAACTACAACATCGAAAGCCTGACCGTGGCACCCACCGAAGACCCGACCCTGTCGCGTCTGACGCTGACCACTGTCGGCCATGATGAAGTCATCGAACAGATCACCAAGAACCTGAACAAGCTGATCGAAGTGGTAAAACTGGTCGACCTGTCGGAGAGTGCTCACATCGAGCGCGAACTGATGCTGGTCAAGGTCAAGGCCACCGGCGCCCAGCGCGCCGAGATCAAGCGCACCACCGATATTTATCGTGGGCAGATCGTTGATGTCAGCGCTAGCGTGTATACCGTTCAATTGACCGGTACCAGCGATAAGCTCGACAGCTTCATTCAATCGATCGGGACTGCCTCGATTCTGGAAACCGTACGCAGTGGCGTCACCGGGATTGCCCGCGGCGACAAAGTACTGAGCATCTAAACCAAATTAGCGAATGGCCTGAACGGCCAGGATATAGAGGGGAATTTCATGAAAGTTTATTACGAAAAAGACTGCGACCTGTCGATCATCCAGGGCAAGAAAGTTGCCATCATCGGTTACGGTTCCCAGGGCCACGCTCAAGCGTGCAACCTGAAAGACTCCGGCGTTGACGTTACTGTTGGTCTGCGTAAAGGTTCGGCTACTGTTGCCAAAGCTGAAGCTCACGGCCTGAAAGTGACTGACGTTGCTTCCGCCGTAGCGGCTGCCGACCTGGTCATGATCCTGACCCCGGACGAGTTCCAGTCTGCCCTGTACAAGAACGAAATCGAGCCGAACATCAAGAAAGGCGCCACCCTGGCCTTCTCCCACGGTTTCGCGATTCACTACAACCAGGTTGTGCCACGTGCTGACCTCGACGTGATCATGATCGCGCCGAAAGCTCCGGGCCACACCGTGCGTTCCGAGTTCGTCAAAGGCGGCGGCATCCCTGACCTGATCGCTATCTACCAGGATGCTTCGGGCAACGCCAAAAACGTTGCACTGTCCTACGCTGCTGGCGTTGGTGGCGGTCGTACCGGCATCATCGAAACCACCTTCAAGGACGAGACCGAAACCGACCTGTTCGGCGAACAAGCCGTTCTGTGCGGCGGTACTGTTGAGCTGGTAAAAGCCGGTTTCGAAACCCTGGTTGAAGCTGGCTACGCGCCGGAAATGGCCTACTTCGAATGCCTGCACGAACTGAAGCTGATCGTTGACCTCATGTACGAAGGCGGTATCGCCAACATGAACTACTCGATCTCCAACAACGCCGAGTACGGCGAGTACGTGACCGGTCCGGAAGTGATCAACGCCGAATCCCGTCAGGCCATGCGCAACGCCCTGAAACGTATTCAGGACGGCGAATACGCCAAGATGTTCATCAGCGAAGGCGCCACCGGCTATCCTTCGATGACCGCCAAGCGTCGTAACAACGCCGCTCACGGTATCGAAATCATTGGTGAGCAACTGCGCTCCATGATGCCGTGGATCGGTGCCAACAAGATCGTCGACAAAGCCAAGAACTAAGTCCCGAGCTTGTACGGAAAACGCGGCCTAGGCCGCGTTTTTTCGTTTGGATCCGCCGGTTCTGGTATAAAGCTGCATTGTTTGTGGCCGAACCGTCGTCCCAGACACCTGTCGAAACTTTCCACCCCGTTGCAAGGTAAATGTCCATGAGCGAACGTCCCGAAGAGCCAAAGCAGGCTTCTGACGCCGAAAGCCTTCTGCCTATCGATGAACACATCGAAGAAGGGCATGACGCTGAAGGCCGTAAAGTCCGGCATCGTGGTATCTATCTTCTGCCGAATCTGTTCACCACTGCGAACCTTTTCGCAGGGTTCTATTCCATCATCAACTCGATGAGCGCCCAGAGTGCCTTGAGTGCCGGTGATGCGATCGGCGCGAGCAAATATTTTGCGTTTGCCGCGATCGCGATTTTCGTCGCCATGGTACTCGACGGCCTCGACGGTCGCGTTGCCCGTATGACCAATACCCAAAGCGCTTTCGGTGCCGAGTACGACTCGCTGTCGGACATGGTTGCCTTTGGTGTGGCGCCGGCATTGCTGGCATTCGGCTGGGCCCTGGGTGACATGGGCAAGGTCGGCTGGATGGTGGCCTTCATCTATGTAGCGGGGGCGGCATTACGTCTGGCTCGTTTCAACACTCAGGTCGGCACCGCAGACAAACGTTACTTCATCGGTCTGGCCAGCCCGGCTGCGGCCGGTGTGGTCGCGGGCATTGTCTGGGCATTCAGTGATTACGGCATTCAGGGTTCCAAGATGTCGTTCCTGGTTGCACTGATGGTTGCCGCTGCTGGCATGCTGATGGTCAGTAATATCAAGTACAACAGCTTCAAGGAGCTGGACTTGAAGGGGCGCGTTCCCTTTGTCGCGATCCTCGCTGTGGTATTGGTATTCGCCGTTGTGTTCAGTGATCCGCCGCGTATCTTGCTGCTTGTTTTCCTCGGCTATGCGGCTTCCGGGCCGGTCCAGTACCTGTTGCGCCTTCGTCGGCACAAAAAAGCCGAGTGATGTAATTTCCCTCATACTCCGCAGTCTATGGGTGCATCTGTCCTCCAAAGCTGCGGAGTTGTCATGCTGATCAAAGTCCCCAAAGCGTCTGACTGTCATGAGTCGGACGTCACGCCTGAATCCCTCTACCTTTCTCGTCGCAGTGTATTAGGTGCCGCCGCCGGTTTGGCGGTGAGCAGTCTGCCGCGTTGGGCGAGTGCCGACGATGTTGCGCGTTATGCTGATGTCGAGCCTGGCAAGGCGCCCTCCTGGTTTGCCGAAAAGCTTCCTTCTACCAAATGGGGGGCGGTCAACGTCAAAGACGAGGCGATCACACCTTTCAAGGATGCGACCCACTACAACAACTTCTATGAGTTCGGTACCGATAAAGGTGATCCCGCGGCCAACGCAGGTGCGCTGAAAACCGAACCCTGGAGCGTGGTGGTGGACGGGGAGGTGGAGAAGCCGGGGCGGTATGCGCTGGAAGACTTCATGAAGCCTTATCAACTGGAAGAGCGCATCTATCGTCTTCGCTGTGTGGAAGCCTGGTCGATGGTCATTCCGTGGATCGGTTTTCCTGTTTCGGCTTTGCTCAAGGAAGTCGAGCCGACATCCAAAGCCAAGTTCATTCGCTTCGAAACCTTGCAGGATCCCAAGAGTATGCCCGGACAGCGTTCCGGTTTTGCCTTGATTGACTGGCCTTATGTAGAAGGGCTGCGTCTGGATGAGGCGATGAATCCGTTGGCGATTCTTGCTGTGGGCATGTACGGGCGTGAGTTGCCCAATCAGAACGGTGCGCCGCTACGACTGGTGGTGCCTTGGAAGTACGGCTTCAAGAGCATTAAATCCATCGTGCGGATCAGTTTGGTCAGCGAGCAGCCGAAAACTACCTGGCAGAGTATCGCCTCGGATGAGTATGGCTTTTATGCGAACGTGAACCCGACAGTCGATCACCCGCGTTGGACCCAGGCGCGGGAAAGGCGTTTGCCGAGCGGACTGTTCAAGCCCAATGTGCGGGACACGCAAATGTTTAATGGTTACTCGGATGAAGTCGCCTCTCTATATACAGGGCTCGATCTGCGGAAGAATTACTGATGCAATATCCGTTCTGGCGTATTGGCGTCTTCATCGCTGCAGCGATTTGGCCGCTGCTTTGGTTGTATCAGGCCTTGGGAGATGTCTTGGGGCCAGATCCGGGCAAGGTACTGGTTGATCGCCTAGGGCTGGGGACGCTTGTCCTGCTACTCATTACATTAAGCATGACGCCCTTGCAGAAGCTCACTGGTTGGGCGGGGTGGATTGCTGTTCGACGGCAGTTGGGGTTGTGGTGCTTCGCTTATGTGGTTCTGCATTTGAGCGGTTACACCGCGTTCATCCTTGGCTTTGATTGGTCGCAGCTGGGTATCGAGTTGCGCAAGCGGCCGTACATTATTGTCGGGGTCCTGGGATTTCTCTGTTTGTTGGCATTGGCGGTTACCTCCAATCGCTACAGTCAGCGGCGTTTGGGTTCTCGCTGGAAGAAGTTGCATCGGTTGGTCTATGTGGTTCTCGGGCTTGGATTGCTGCATATGTTGTGGATCGTGCGTGCCGATCTGAAGGAGTGGGCGATCTATGCTTCTATAGGTGCGTTGTTGTTGGTGTTGAGATTGCCGCCTGTAACCCGCCGGATTCCACGTTTAACAGCCAAAAAGGCACCTTCTGCCAGAAAGGCGTAATTAGGGGTTGACGGCAGATTCTGGAAGTCTATAATTCGCCCCACTTCCGGCGCAGTCGAAACGGAAAACTCCTTGGTAA